>JAGWVU010000005.1 GCA_018970725.1 Verrucomicrobiota bacterium | reverse complement strand
CAAATCGACCCTCCTGATGCTGGTCAGCGCCTTGGCCGGTCGGGACCTCATTCTCGAGGCTTACCATGAGGCGATCCGGGAAGAGTATCGGTTTTACAGTTACGGAGACTGCATGTTGATTCTTTAGCCCGCCTTTCTCAAAGATCGCGTCGCGAGGCGCGGCCAGCGGTTCTCTTAGGGAGCGTTGCGGAGAGAGCTGAGGAAGGCCAGCAGGTCCGCGACTTCCTGCGGGGCGAGGCCATGGAGCAGTTGTTCCGGCATTAGCGAGAACGGCAGGGGAGTCTCCCGGATGATCCCGGCGGAATCGAGGCGGTGCACTTGCCCGGTCGGGAGTTTGAGGTGCAGTTCCTTGGCGGTCCGGTCCACCGGAAAACCGGTGTGGACCATGCCGTCCCGGGTCTCCACGGTGGTGCCGCGGAAGCGTGGATCGATGATTTCAGAAGGGCGCAGGAGGCTGGCGAGGATCTGCGGCTTTTCGAGGCGGCTGCCGACGAGCGAAAGGTCGGGACCAAAGTCCCGGCCCTGACCGAGGACGAAATGGCAGGCGAGGCAGGAGGCGAGTTTTCCATCCGGTTGGAGAAGAGCGCGACCGCGCGCCGCATCGCCGGGAAGGGTGAGGAGGGTGGACTCCGGGGTGGAGGAATCGACCCCTTGGGGGCGTTCGGAAGGGGGGCGGAAACGTTCGAAAAGTTCGCGGACATTGGGGTCTGGAGACTTGAGCCCCTCGGAAATCGCCACCGAATCCCCGTCGAGGGAAGCGAGCATGGCGCTGCTTGCGGCGGTGGGCGGAGGCGCGGGGGCCGCCGGTGGCATCGAAGCAATCCAGGAGCGGATCAGTTTGATGGCGCCGGGGTCCGGCTCCCGGGCTCCGATGGGAGGCATGTGACCGCTGCCGACCCGCAGGATCCGGTTGAGGAGGACGGAACTGGCGGGGAGACCCGGGGCGATGATGCGGGCCCCGGCGAGCCCCATGCCACCGCGGAGCGGGATCTCGTTGAGGAGACGGGTTTCTTCCAGAGGCAACTCGGCGTTGAGCATGATGGCTACCGAACCGCCTCCGTGGCGGCGATGGCAGTGGGCACAATTGGCATGAAGCCAGGCGCGGGCCCGGTCCCCGGTGGACGCGGACGGGGCGGAAGGCGTCAGTCGGGCTTGTGTCTGCTCAAAGAAGGAGGAATCCGCGAGGTGGAGAGCCGGAGCGGCGGTGGCGGCGGGCTGTCCCGCAACCGAGGTCAGTTGCTGCGGTTGAAATCCGAGGGCGAAGCCGGACCAACTGTTGTGACAACGGGCGCACTCGGCACGGGCGGGGATATGCCAGTCGGAGGAAGCCTGTCCTTGCGCCGGAACGAGGACGGCGTCGCCCTGGGAATGATCCCAGCGGTAGCTGTAGCCATTCCAAGACTCTCCGTTGAAGTGCAGGAGTTGGGTTTCCACCGGCCGTTCGAGGCTGAGCGTGCGGAGCAGCACACTGTCCTTGGGCCAGGTGGTCGTGACTCTCTCGATGGTGCCGTTGGCGCGGCGGACGATTTCCGTCCGGATGGATTCGGAGCCGGGCAGAGCGATGAAGCGCTGGGCGGAAGCGCCGTCCTGCCACATGGTCCCGGCGATTTCGTAAGGGTAGACGCCGGGGGCGGGTTCCTGACGGGCCAGATGGCGGAACAATCCGGTCTGACTGAGCTTTGTGGGGAACGCGTCCGCCTGGCGGGGAGTTGTTTGGCGGGTCAGGGAATGGATGGTGGAGGGATTGCTCCAGTGGACGAGATAGAGTTCCCCGGCATGGTCCTGACCGAAGGCGACTAGCTTGCAGGCGGTGTCGGCGATTTCTTCATGTCGGGTCAGGGTGGTTCCGTCATACCAGAGTGCCCAGACCTTGCCGGTTTCATAATCTCCGTAAACATAGGCTCCGTCCAGTTCCGGGAACTGTTTGCCATGGTAAACGTGGCCACCGGTGATCGAGGCCGCTTCCGCGTGGGAGTGGCTGACGACCGGAGGGGTGATCGGAGAGGGATTTGCCGGGGGATCGGAGCGGACCGTCTGGGAAGCCTCCCGGGCGCTCCAACCGTAGTTGCCACCCTTTTGGATCAGGTGGATCATCTCCCACTGTTCCCAGCCGACATCGCCGCACCAGAGGCGTCCGGTGACAGGATCGAAACTCATTTTCCAAGGATTGCGCAATCCGTAGGCCCAGTTCTCCGGTCGGGCTCCGGGGACTGTGAGGAACGGATTGTCCGGCGGGATCCGGTAGGGGCGTCCGTTGGCAGGATCGGGCTGATCGACATCGATCCGAAGGATGGAGGATAACAAATCGGACAGATCCTGACCGGTGTTCAGAGGATCGGGAGGGGCGGGGACTTCGGCGTCGCCGGTCGAAAGGTAAAGGTAACCGTCAGGACCGAAGCGGATGTTCGCGCCATTGTGACCGCCGGAACGCCAGGTGAGGAGAACTTGTTCGCTGGCCGGGTCGATTTCCGGTGGATCGATCGAGCGGAGCCGGAAGCTGGAAAGCCTGCTGCCGTCCGGAACGTTCTGCTGCCGCACATAGGTGAGGAAGATGCGCCGGTTTTCCCGGTGGCGCGGGTGAAAAGCGACTCCGTAGGCATATGTCAGGTCGGGGTGCAGAGCCTTGAGGTCAATCACCGTGCCGGCCTTCAGGGCAGGGTTTTGCGGTTCGTTGGGAAACGAGAGGATCCGGCCGGCCTTTTCCACCACGAGCATCCGGTCTTGTCCCGGGACGGCGATCATCTCCAGCGCCTCCCGGAATTCGAGGGCGGTGAATGCCGGGACCGTGGTGAAGGGCTTGGGTGGTTCCGGGGAGCCTTGGACCTTGGAGGTCGTCAAGGGGGATCGCGTCAGGCCCCCGGCCGGTGCGGCGGCGAGGAGCAGGAAGAGGAGAAACCCGGAAAGGAGAGGCATGGTAGGAAGTAATTCAGCGGCGGGCCTGCCACGCCACCACGCGGTTGTTCTCAAACTGAACCATGGCGGCCGGTTCCTGGGTGTAGACCACGTCCTGGAAGACTCCGGGACCGAATCCGTAGTAGCCCATTCCATAGTAGGCGGGAACGCCCATCCCGAAGCCGCTGATGAACTGGGGCTGGTAGGTCATGTAGGTCCACGTTTCCACCGGTTTTCCGCGATCGGTGCCATTGGTGACCGAGTCTGGATTTCCCCAGGAGAGGAAGACCGCGTTCTTGCCCATCCCCTCCCGGATCCGGCCCTGTCGGATCAACAATTGGTCCTCCTGCTTGAGGGCGGAATACCAGGCGGGGTTTTGCGCGATCCGCTGGTCCGGTCCCGACGAGGTCTGGCAGCCGGTGAGAAAAAGGACGCAGGCGAGGATCGGAAAAGAAAAGAACCGCATGGTCTCCACTATGCCCGGTTCGTGGGGAGGAAAAAACAGAAAATTCCGCGTTCCGGCCGTGCGTTAGAGTTTGGCCAGTTCCCCCAGGGCTTTCTTCGATTCCTCGAGTTTGGCGAGGGCGACATCCGTGGTTTCGGAGCGGGGCACGGGATAGGCTGAGTGGGTCGCGGTGCGGATGGTGCCGTCGTTGGCCGTGACGAGGTCGGCCAACCCGGTGGCTTTTCGTTTGGCGGTGGCGGCGGCTTGGGCGGAGGCTTGAGCCGTGGCCAGCAGCTTGGCCGTCTCCTCGAGGGCCTTTTGCAGCGGCTCCAAGGTGACCGGTTCCGGGGCCGGGGAGACGGCTTTCGCCTTGTCGAGCGCCTCCTCGGCCGCGGTGTGGGTCTCCCGGGCCTTGAGGAGGGCGGCATTCGCCGCGGCTTCGCGATTGGCGATCTTGGTGAGGTGCCGTTTGGCCTCGACCAGGGAAGCATTCGACTCGCGCACGGCACGGCGTTCGGCGATGATGTCGCGCCAAGGGTGCAGGGTGACGCCCTCGCCCAGGCCTCCGAGGCCGTTGAGCAACTCCCGGCAGCGGCTGGAAATCGCGGTCAGGTCGGGGGCGTCATGGGTTGGCGCGGCCGAGCCTGGGAAGATAAGGTAGGTGACCTTGAGATCGCTCACCGGGCGTTGATAGGGGCCGGCGTTGGCATCGATGGTCCGGGCGAGGAGAAGGGAAGCCTCGCCGGTTTTCCAGGAAGGACCGCTGTCCCCGCAGATGGCCGGATAGACTTTGCCACCGTGAATCACGACGGCGTGATCGCCGATGGCGGGCAGGTGGGTGGCTTCGACATCGCGGCGGACGATGGAGAGGGGCAGGACGATGAAGGGATCGGCTTCCGCGATGAGGTAGCTGCGGCTGGCGAGATCCGCCAAAAGGCGTTTTAGTTCGGCGCGGCGGTCGTTGAGGTATCGGTTGCGCTCGGGGGGGAGGCCCTTGATGGCATATTCCGCCTCGACCTCCGCGAGTTCCTTCGCGAGCCGCGGGAGCAGCGGGTTCTCCGTCCGGGTCTTCTTGGCCCAGCCGTAGCTGGTGGTCGGTTGGTAGTAGGCGGAGAGGGAGATGTAGTCATCGATGGTGGGCATGCGATCACCGTCGGAGCCATCGGCCACGACGTCCATTTCCGCTTGGATGAGGACCGCTTTTTGACCGGTGCCGGGATGCGTCAGATCGAGGATGGTTTCGCAGTCGAAGTAATTGTGCCGGGTCTCCAGCTGATCCAGCCGGGTTGCGGTGGCTTTGATCCGTTCATGTTTGAGCGAGTAGATTTTCGCGAAAAACGGAGAGACCTTGGCGGAGCCGAGCAGTGAGGGCAGCCCGGGCAGAACCGACGGCAGGCTGGGGTTGAGCGCGCTGAGTTCGGCCAGGCTGGTGTTCGCTTTGGGCACGGCCACTTTGAGGGTGACTTCGAATTCGTAGGCACCTGGGGTGATCCGTTCCTTCGTTGCGGTAGCGCCTTCCGAAAGGTCGAGCACCGTGCGCACGCTCAGGCCGTTGAAAAGTTTGGCGACGTCGTATTCCCGACGCGGCAACAGTTCGGGAACGGGTGGGGCCGGAAGCGCGGCTTTGGCCGGGGGAGGAGTTGGCGCGGGGACGGGAGCGGTCTGCGCTTTGGCGGCGGCCTCGCGGGCCTCGAGCAGTTCCACCTTGTGTTCAAGCTCGGAAACCCGGCGCCGGGCCGCTTCGAGTTCGGAGGCGGACGGGACTTTCGCGGCGGGGGCGCGGAGCATTTTGCGAAACTCGGCTTTGGCCCGGGAACCGGTGTCCGTGAAATAGACGAGAAAGGGAATCGAGACGAGGGAGACGAGAATGATCAGGAGGAAGAGATTCCCCAGGGCGACGGAGATGGATGACGGGGGCGGTCCCGGGACCGGCGCCGTTTCCGGCGGGGTTGGATTCAGGTTCTCTGGAGTTTCCGGGCTCTTCGGGGACATCGCCATGGTGTGATCGGCCAAGCCCATCCATCGAATGTTCTCGGGCCGGGCGCAAGCCTCTACTGAGGGAAGGCGACAGGTTTGACGGCATCCCGCGGAACGGATTCATCGGGAACGGGGGCGATGGAGATTGACAGTGGCGCGGCTTCCCTGTTGGATGGAGGTTGTATGAAGCGTCCGTGGTTCCCGGCATTGTTGATGGTCTCAGTCTTTTTGAATACGGGTTGCGGGGCCTTGCTTCATCCGTTGGCCACGGCGGGTGGTCTGGCGCGTTCCGCCGCTTCGTCGGCTTCGGGAGCCGCCCATGGCATGGTGGGGGCGGCGCGGACCGCGACCAATTTGGCGGTGGGGGGCGCGAAAACGGCGGCGCGGGCGGGAGCCAGGGCGGTGGGCAAGGCCGCGGAAGTGGCCCCCTATGCGGCGGCGGCGGCGGCTTTGTAAGGGCTGGGTTGAATCCCGGAGAATATCGAGTTGCGCGGCGGGCTCTTGTTTTCTACATTCGGCAGGAACAGAGTCCGGTTGCTTGGGCTCTGGAACAACCAACCATCTCCAACCGAATGTTCAAAGACCTCAAATCCCTCACCCTGTTGGCGGCCGGACTGCTTGTGGCCGATGCCGCGGTGGCCCAAGACAAGATCGACTTCGCCACCCAGATCTACCCGTTCGTCAAGCAGAGTTGCGGCCAATGTCACCGGCCCGCCTACACGGATGAACGCGGCCGGAACAAGCGGCCGAAGGCGGATCTCGTCATCACCAACAAGGCGGATTTCCTCAAGGGCGGTGAAAGCGGTCCGGTGATTGTCGCGGGTAAGCCCGACGACAGCCCGTTCCTCCAGCGGACGCTGCTTCCTTTGGACAGTGACGATCACCAGCCGCCCCAAGGCAAGGCACCGCAATGGACGGATGCCGAGAAGGCATTGTTTAAAAAGTGGATCGAGCAAGGGGCTGACTTCGGTGCTTGGACCGAGGACAAGACTCCGAATGACGGGCTTGAGTGGGACGGCAAGGAATTTCCCGCCACCAGCACCCGGACCGCGAAGGCTGGCTGATCCTCCGTAGGCAACCGTTTCCAGTCAAGGCCGCCGCCCGTCTCCGGGCCGCGGCCTTCCTCGTTTCCGGAAGGCCCGGGCGTTGACACGCGCCTCCGCCCCACTATAGAGGGAAGATGTCCCGTTCTGTTTTTTCCATCCCGCTCGCTTTGGGGATCGCGCTCTGGCCGCTTGGCGGACAGGCTCAGAATCCGGCGGAGGCGACCCCACCGGACAAGCTCAAGTTGCGGCCCGGATTTCACGCGGAACTCCTCTACTCCGTGCCCAAGGAGACCCAGGGTTCCTGGGTGGCCATGGCGGTGGATCCAAAGGGACGGCTCATTGTTTCCGATCAAAATGGACCGCTCTATCGTTTCCCGGTCCCGGCGCCCGGGGAGGTGTTGCGGCCCGGCGATATCGAGCGCATCGCCTTGGATATTGGACACGCCCAGGGCCTGCTCCACGCCTTCGGAGCTTTGTATGTCGTCGTGAACTCCAACGAACGGCCCAAGGGACTTTACCGGGTCCGCGATACGGATGGCGATGACCGGTATGACAAAGTCGAACTCTTGCGGGAGTTCACCGACCGGGCCGGGGAGCACGGGCCGCATTCCGTTCTGCTGGGACCGGACGGCAAGTCACTTCATGTGGTCTGCGGGAACCAGACGCCCTTGCCCGATGGAGCCCTGACGCGGACGCCTCCCTTCTGGGGGGAGGACGAGGTTGTTCCGCGAATCTACGGCCGGGGTTTCATGAAAGGAGTGCTGGCTCCCCGGGGATGGATCGCCAAGACGGATCCCGAGGGGAAAAACTGGGAAGTCACGGCCACCGGGTTCCGCAATCCTTACGATGCGGCTTTCGACCGGTCCGGGGAGTTGTTTGCATACGACGCGGACATGGAATGGGATCTGAATACGCCTTGGTATCGACCGACGCGGGTCAATCATGTGGTGAGCGGGGCGGACTTCGGTTGGCGGAACGGGTCCCACAAGTGGCCGGACTACTACCTCGACAGCTTCGGAGCGGTGATCAACATCGGCCCGGGATCTCCGACCGGGGTGACCTTCGGCTATGGGGCGAAATTTCCGGCGAAATACCAGAACGCGCTGTTCATCAGCGATTGGAGTTACGGCAAACTGCACGCTGTTTTTCTGAAGCCGTCAGGATCGACCTTTGTCGCGGATCGGGAGGAATTCCTCGCGGGTCAGCCCTTGCCGTTGACGGATCTTCTGGTTCATCCCGGGGACGGGGCCCTCTATCTGGCGGTGGGCGGGCGGAAGGTTCAATCCGGGGTCTACCGGATCACCTACAAGGGCGGGGATTCGACCGATCCGGTGGTAGTCTCCGCCGAATCCCTCGAGAGTCCGGCGCGGAAGCTGCGCCGGGAGTTGGAAAGTTTGCATGGACAGGCCACGGCGAGGGCGATTGCCAGTGCCTGGCCCTATCTCGGGCACGAGGACCGGGGAATCCGGCATGCGGCGCGGGTGGCTTTGGAGCACCAGCCCTTCGAGCAGTGGAAGGGGTTGGCCCTGACCGAGCGGGACCCGGGCAGCCGGCTGGCGGCGTTGGTGGCGTTGGCCCGGGTGGCTCCAAGCGAGTCGGGATTGATCGACGGTTTGTTGTCGGCTTTGAACTCGATGGATTACACGGGGTTGTCCCCCGCTTTGCGGTTGGATTGGTTGCGGGCTTATGAATTGGTGTTGGTCCGTCATGGAGGGGGATTTCCCAGTCAGCTCTCCGCCCCGCGCCGTGAAGCTGCCATCGCGGTGCTCGATCCGCTGTATCCCGCGGTCTCGGTCCAGGAAAACATGGAATTGACCCGGCTGCTGGCCAATCTCGGGGCGCCGTCGCTTCCGGGGAAAGGCGTGGAGTTGCTGGAATCCGCGCCATCCCAGGAGGAGCAATTGGGCTATGCCACGAACCTGCGCCTGGCCCGCGATGGATGGACGCCCCGGGCGCGGAAAGGCTTTTTGGAGTGGCTGGTCCGGGCGCGGACTTTTCGCGGGGGAGCCAACCTCGAGCTGTTCGTGACCGAGATCAAGAATGCGGTGGTGGCCGGGATGAGCGCCGCGGAAAAGGCGGAGTATGCCACGCTCCTCGAACGGAAGCCGGAAGGGGAGGGACCACAGTTCACCCTGGCGGCGAGGAACTTCGTGAAACTTTGGGCGGTGTCGGACTTTGATGATGTCATTCATGTCGGGTTGGAGGGAAACCGGGACTTTGAAAACGGTCGCAAGATGTTTGGCGCGGCGAGTTGCTATGCCTGTCACCGTTTCAATGAGGAAGGAGGAGCGGTGGGACCGGACCTGACCTCCGTGGCCGGGAAGTTCAGTCCGATGGATCTGCTGGAGTCCATCATCGAACCCAGCAAGGAGATTTCCGACCAATACGGTGCGATGGTCTTCGAGTTGCGGGACGGAACGCAGGTGGCCGGGCGGATCGGCAATCTGAACGGAGAGGTCTATCAGATTTCCACGAACATGTTCGACCCTGGCAACCTCACGGCGGTGCCGGCCAATCAGGTGAAATCGGTCACGCCCTCACCGATTTCGATGATGCCGCCCGGCTTGATTTCCACGTTGGAGAAAGACGACGTGCTGGATCTTCTGGCGTATCTGCTATCTAAAGGAAACCGGGACGACCCGATGTTCCACTGACGGAGCGCGGAATCGTTTGATACCCCTAATTGTAAAGTAATCCTAATTAATTTCGTGACAGGCGGGTGCCGTTGTGTAGGTTGCCTGCCATGAAGACCCTTTACCTCTTCTTCGCGATGGCGTTGGGATATTTTGGGTGGTCCTACACCTCCTGGGAAGCATCCCTTGGCAATGGCGGCGATGCTTTTGGTCCGTCCCTTTCCTCCGAGCTTTGGGTGGTCGACTCCTTTCCTCGCTGAGATCAGGACCGCGGCACGCTTGAATTTCTGAAAAAAACTGTTCAGAAATCCGCGTTCACGCGTATCATTCGGTGTGTCCTCTTTCGTCGAGTTGCACGCCCGCAGTGCCTTTAGTTTCCATCGTGGGGTTTCCCATCCGGAAGACCTGGTGGAGAGGGCGCATGAGTTGGGGTTGAGTGGGCTGGCGGTGACGGACCGGGATGGGGTCTACGGGGCGGCGCGGGCCAATGTCAGGGCGCGGGAGCTTGCCGGTGGCTTTCGGGCCTGGGTGGGGGCCGAGGTCAGTTTGGAAGGGGGAAGCGTCCTCCCGGTTTTGGCCGCGACGAGGGCGGGTTATGGGAATCTCTGCCAGTTGCTCACCCGCGCGAAGCTCCGGGCGGAGAAGGGGGCGGGGACGGTCTTGTGGGAAGAGTTGGAAGAGTTCCGCGAAGGATTGCACGTCTTGACCGGTGATGAGGAGGGGCCGTTGCGGCGTTGTCTGGGGACGGCGGGGACCGGGGTGGCCGCCGCCGCGGAAGTCCTCGGGAGGCTGGTCAGGATTTATGGGAGCGGTCAGGTTTGGGTGGAAGTGCAAAGGCACTGCCTGCGCGGCGAGCGGTTGACGGGGCGGATCCTGAGTGATTTGGCCGGAGCGCACGGGTTGCGGATCGTGGCCAGCAACGGCCCCTGCGCCTCGGATCCGGAGGGGCGGAAGATGCTGGATGCCTTTACCTGCCTGCGGAATCACACGCGATTGGACCAGGCCGGCGTCCTGTTGGCGCGCAATGCGGAGCGGTATCTCAAAGGCGGGCGCGAGATGGCGGAGTTGTTCTCGGATCAGCCGGAGGCGCTCCGGAACACCTTGGAACTGGCGGACCGGTTGGAGTTCACGTTGGAGGATTTGGGCTATCAATTCCCCCGTTATCCCACGGCACCCGGAGAGAGTGAGGACAGCGTCTTGCGGCGGGAGGCTTATGCCGGGGCGCGTCGACGTTACGGGAAGATCACGCCGGCGGTGAAAAGGCAGATCGAGCATGAGTTGGATCTTATCCGCCGCCTGGGATTCTCCGGATACTTTTTGATCGTTTGGCAGATCACGGAATTTGCCCGGGAACAGGGAATTCTGGCTCAAGGACGGGGAAGTGCGGCCAATAGCGCGGTTTGTTACAGCCTGGGAATCACGAATGTCGATCCGGTGGGGGGCAACCTCTTGTTCGAGCGTTTTTTGAGTGAGGGGCGCACTTCCTGGCCGGACATTGACATCGATCTGCCAAGTGGCGACCGCCGGGAAGCGGTGATTCAGGAAGTCTTCCGGCGCTACCAACCGCGAGGGGCGGCGATGACGGCGAACGTGATCACGTATCGGACCAAGAGCGCGATGCGGGAGATGGGCAAGGTGCTCGATCTGCCTGAAGACGTGCTCGGTCGTTTTTCCGATCTTGGCGGGCAGGGGGATTACCCGGAAACCACGGAATTGAGGGAGCGGCTGGAGATGGCGGGGTTGCCGGGGCGACATCCGCGGATCGGCATTGCCATGGAATTGTGCCGACGGGCGATCGGTCTTCCGCGTCACCTGGGGCAGCATTCCGGGGGGATGATTATTTCGGACCGCCCGTTGGACACGGTGGTGCCGTTGGAGAGGGCCTCGATGCCGGGGCGAGTGGTGGTGCAATGGGACAAGGACGATTGCGCGGACCTGGGAATCGTGAAAGTGGATCTTCTCGGGCTCGGCATGCTGTCGGCGGTTCAGGATACGTTGCGGATGTGCAGCGACCGTGGGCGGCCGGTGGATTTGGCGCGCCTTCCCAAGGACGATCCCGCGGTGTTCGACATGCTCTGCCGTGCGGACACCATCGGTTTGTTCCAAGTGGAAAGCCGGGCCCAGATGGCGACGCTGCCGCGGATGCAGCCCAAAGTGTTTTATGACATCGTGATCGAGACCGCGCTGATCCGTCCGGGACCGATCGTGGGGAAAATGGTCCACCCCTATTTGAACCGCCGCAATGGCAGGGAAGCGGTGGACTGCATCGACGACCGGTTCAAACCGGCGTTGGAGCGGACCTTGGGGGTGCCATTGTTTCAGGAACAGGTTTTGCGGATGGCGATGGTGATCGCGGATTTCACCGGGTCCGAGGCGGAGGAGTTGCGACGGGCCATGAGTTTTCACCGTTCCCCGGAGCGAATGAACCGGGTGATGGGCAAGTTGCGCGGTGCGATGACGGAAAAGGGGGTGGATGGCGGGTTACAAGAACGGATTGTGACGGCGATCCAATCGTTCGCGTTGTATGGATTTCCGGAGTCCCACGCGATCAGCTTCGCGCTGATCGCCTATGCCAGCGCTTGGCTCAAGGTGCACCGGATGGCGGAGTTTTACGCCGGGCTGATCAACAACCAGCCCATGGGATTTTATGCGACGGCCACGCTGCTACAGGATGCGAAGCGCCATGGGATCCGGGTATGTCCCGTTTGCGTGGTCCATTCCGGCGAGGGGTGCGAGGTGGTTTCCGATCGCGAAATCCGGCTTGGACTTTGCGATTTGAAAGGCTTGGCCCGGATGACGGCGCAGCGGATTGTGCGGTGTCGGGCGGAAGCTCCGTTCCTCACGCTCGCCGATTTTCTGCAACGCACCCGGGTGGCCCGGGATGAGAGGCGGATTTTGGCGCAGTCCGGGGCACTCAACGCCTTGCCCGGGGGCGGAAATCGTCGTGCCGCCTTGTGGAGGGCGGAGCAGCCGCCGGGAGAAGATGACTTGTTCGCCCATCTGGACGCGCCGGCGGATCGGCTTCCCTTGATGACTCCAATCGAGCGTCTCCAGGCGGATTATGAAACGCAGCACCTCACAACGGGGCCGCATCCCATGTTTTATCTCCGTGAATCCCTTGCGGATCTCTGGAGAGCGGCGGATTTGCCCCAAGCCACCGATGGGGCGCACATCGTGGTCGGAGGGTTGGTAATTTGCCGGCAGCGACCGGGCACGGCCAAGGGGCACGTCTTTCTCAGCTTGGAAGACGAGACGGGGATCGCGAACATTTTTGTCCCCGCGCCGACGTTTGAGCGGTTTCGTTTGGTGATCACGCAGGAAGCGTTTCTTCGGATTCAGGGGAGGGTGCAGTCACAGGACGGGGTGATATCGGTCTACGCGTTGCATCTCGAGGCGCTGGCCGAGGCGCCGGTGGCGGAGGTCAGTTCCCATGATTTCCGTTGACCCGCATTTCACGAGCACTCGCTGGTGCGGCTTGCCCCATGGCATTCCTGCTGCGTTCCGCTCTCCCCGGAATCCTTCGTGAGAGTTGAGAAATGCGGGCTACTGCGGACGGGGGTCGGGGCCGGGAACCGTGGGGCTTTCGGAAGGAGCGGGCGCGGCGGGAGGCGGACCGGGCTGTCCGGACCGGGGCTTGCAGAAAAGGCAGGAGAGGGTGACGCCCAGTAGACAACCGACAAATCCGGAAACGATCACCGGAATGAGAAAGTGCCAGAAGGGGTCGAGTTCCTCAAGAAAGGTGGAGATAATCTCGTTCATGGGGTGGGGGGCACCGGGTTGGAACCAGAGGATCTGACTTCAACGCGGGTCAGATCGGGAAGGAACGGCTCGAGATCGATGGCGCGCAAGGCTTTGATTTGGCCGGGCTCCCCCTCGCCCTGGATCAACAGGCCGCCGGGCTCATATTCCAAAAGGCCTTCGCGCAAACCGGAAACGGCATTGATCAGTGATGCCAAGGTGGCCGGGGCCAAATCCTCCTCTGGGTTCGGCCGGATGACGGGTGATACCTTGAGGTGGCTCCCCCATTTGCCCTGGGGGTTCAGGGTGCTGACCCAATCTCCCGCGGCCGGGACCAAACCGGAGAGGGAGGCCGGAGTGCTTTGGTGGGCGGCCCGAAACCGGAGGGAAGGACGCGCGGCCAGACCGTTGGCCAGAGGTTGCAGCCAACTGTCCGGAGGGGGAGGCGATCCAGCGGCGGGAAGTTGGAGCGGACGGGTCCGGGGATCGAGTTCGATCCGGCTGCCGTCCACCTTGAGATCCGGCCGGATGGAGGCGACCCAGCGGATCGTGGATTCACGTTCCACCTCCGTGGCGACCCGTCCGCGGAGGCGCAGGGCCCGGCCCTCGGGATTTCCCTCAAGACGCGGCATTTTGGGCATCGCGTCCCACAACGCGTGGAGCCAGTCCAAGCCGCTGACCACGCGGGCGGTGGCCGGAGTGCTCAGGCTGATGGCCCGGGAGCCCGTGGGGATGACGCAAGGAAAGACTTGGACCCCGCTGACATCGATTTGGTCACGCTCGAACCCGCCTTGGCGCAGGGCGAGGTCAAGAAGAGCCTCCCGCTCCGTTTCGTCCCGGACCCAGCCGGTGGCGCGAAGTCCGCCGGAGGTCACTTCAACCGTGGTGAGTGATGGGGGAACCTTGATGCGGTTGTCCACGGCGCGCGCCCTCAGGCCCCATCCGCCAGTCGGGTTGCAAGTGGCTTCGACCGCCTCCCGGGCCGCCGGTGTGGGGAGTATGCCCCGGAGACTGACGGTGAAAAACCGCACCCTGGCTTCGACGCCCTGGTGGCCTTCCGCCCGCAGCCGGTTCCGCAGGGTCCGCTGCACGGTTGGGGCCAGCAGGGTCTCGAAGGTCCACCAGCCGACGCAGGTTGCCAGAACGGTCCCGACGACCATGGGCAGAACGACGCGGCGGACGGCGGAACGTTTCATGGGAAGACGTGCGGCGGAGGATGTGGGAGGCTCACCAGGCTGCCACGAGTTGTCTGGCCCGGGGCAAGGATTGGTCCGGGGGAAGGCTAAGGTAGATGGAAATGAAGGACTGCCCCCGGGCGACCTGCGACTTGAGGCCGTGGATGTTGCCGTGCAGATGGCGGAGGACCTTGTAACAGAGGGCGTAGACCAAACCGGCGGTGTCCTTGGGGGTGTTGTGGCGGAGTCGGTATTGCCCGGGGCGCACTTCGTCGAGGCTCAGTTCCCCGTCGATGTCCGCCAGATGCCGCTCATCTTCGGGGCCGATGTGCTGGTGGGCGCGGATGGCGTGCTCCACGCGCCGGGCCAAGTCTTCCGAAGGGGCTGGGCCCGAGGGGGAAACGTGGAAGAAATCGAGCGCGAGTCCGTGGTTGATGGCGGAAAAAAGGTTCGCCTGGGCAAGCGAGTAGCCGCTCTTCCAAATCTCCCCGGTGATGCAGGCGGCCAAACCCGGGAAGTCTCGTGCCGCCACTCCCAGAAGCGTGGCGGTGCCGTCGCGGACAATCGCGGCCTTGGGGGACGGATCGTTGCCGGACCGAGAGGCGATGCCGAGAAGATGGGAGCCGAAGCGGGCGGCGTGGCGGCGATACATGCCGCTGAAAAAATCCAGTCCGAAGTCGCTGAGCACGGCGAGCTCGGCCTCGGTGTAGCCTGCATCCCGGAGGGCTTTGGTGCTGTCGTGCCCGGGCCGGAACCGTTGGATCGCCTTGAGATAGAGTTCCCGGATGTTGAACCAACGGGACGGCACGATGAATTCGCTCTCCCATTCGAAGCGATCCGCATACGTGAAGACGAAGAGGGCGCGGAGCCGTTGCTCGTCCCCGCAATGCGCGGCAAAAGAGGCCACCTTGTCGTCGTCGTTGAAGCCATCCTCGGCAACCCGCTTGAAAGCCCGTCGGTTGGTCACGAGAAACCCGGTGATGGCAAGCGTCTCCGGCGGGAAACCTCCCCGGGTGCGGAAGGGCGTGTAGTATTCCGCCAAGGGGATTTTCGAGAACCCGGACCCGTATCGCTCCTCGGGCGGAAGCGTGGGATCGTCGAGCGCCTGCAAATCGTCCTCGGTCACCGGAAGCCGCTTGGTTTTGAGCGCGAGCTTGACCGCGGCAAGGTGATCCGCGTCGAGCAGGGCGGCCTCGAGCGTCGGGCTGAGCCCATGTTCATAGTCGAGCAGCCGCTCGGACGAGACGGCCGATTCCATCATCGCTGTTCCCTCTTCGACCTGGCGTTGCAGGGCCTCCAACTTGCGTCGGGAAAGGGTGCCCCGGCACCAGTTGCGTTCAAAAAGCACCCGGGCCTCGATGGACGACGCGAACCGGTCATGGCCCGGAAAGAGTCGCTCCTCGGCTCCCTCGACCTGCGAGAGAAACTCGAAGGTGGCCGCCAGACTGCCGCGCGGCTCGTAAAAGAGGGCGGCGAGTTCCGGGACCGGTTCCAACCAATCTCCCGCCCCGTCGAACGTGCCTTCGAGTTCCGAAGGATTGATGGTGACTCCGTAGCGTTGGGAACAGAGCAGCAGTTGCAGGGCGGCGCTGCTGCGTTCCGAGGCCGGGGCACCCGGATCCGCGCCGACATGCCGCAGGCCCCCCGGTTCCACGATGACCGAGCGGGAGCGATTGCGGCCCCGGCCCCGTTGCAATTCCCGGCCGATCACGCCCCGGGCAAAGGCGATGACCCGGCGCCGGGCGGAGAGGATCCGGGAGCGGACATCGTGACTGAACTCACGGCGATCCGACTCCGTTGCGGTCTCGGGGAGAAGCTCGTCGAAACTGAGGAAGTCGTTGAAATTGAGGAGGTCCTCGGGGTGGGTGCCATCCGCTTTTTCGGGCAGGCGGGTGCCGCGGCGAAGGTGAATGAAGCAGCGGATGCGGAGGAGGAACTCATAGGCCTCGAGATCGCGGGGGTCCTCGAGTTCCGCGTAGACCTCCCTGCTGTGGCGGAAGCCCTCGATCGCGAGGGTCCAGATGCCACCGAGAAAGGTGCGCAGTCCCTCGAGCTTGATGTCGAATTGATCGAGCCTCTCGAATTCCAGCGCTGACGAGGGCATCACCTTGTTGCGTCCCGGGCCGAAACGGCTCACCTCGAGGAAGTGTTCGAAGGGATCGAACGTGGACCGAATCCGTTCGCGGAATCGGTCGACGAGTCCCGAGGGATCGTAGATCGGGGAGAGGTCGATGAACGCGTTGAGTTGTTTGCCTTCCAACCGGGCCATGTCCTCCAGCTGAAAGGGTTGGAGGCCGGGAGTGAAGCCGTGGCGGGCGAAGAATTCCCCGGAATGTAAGGTCTGGGCTTGAAGCCGCTCGCGAAACGGGTTGCCCTCGATCTCGTCATCGAAAAGAAGGGCGAGGTCCGTGTCCGAACACGGGGTCATCTCCGCCCGGCCGGTGCCCCCGAGGGCTGCCACCGCGAACGGTCGGTCGTAACCGAAAGCGCGGTGCTCCCGCTCGGCCCATTGAGCCATGAGGGACATGTGAATTGCGGTGCGCTGGGTGACAATGCGCCGCCCGTTGTCGAGGTCCGGCGAGAAAATGAGCGCGTTGTTCTCCCGGATCAGGGCCTCGTAAATGGCACGCGGCTCTGCGTCCCGAAGTCCGGGAAGCGCGGCGATCGAAGGGAAGTCGTGCATTTCGGGAGGGATTGACCGGACCGTCTGTTTTTCTTTGAGACGAGCGCGGCGATCATTTCGATGGAAGGGAAGAGCGATGCGATGCGGATCAGTGGGTCGTGATTCTGGCTCCTTTCGGTTGGCCGATGTCCTTCAGAAGATCCGTGAACCAAGGTTCATCGATATCGAACGGCTTGCCTCCGGCGATTCGCGGGAAGGCGATGCAAGACATGGCGCCTGCGGCTTCCTCATCCTGGCCGGCGACTCCGCTGCGTCCGTCCAGCGCGTAGCCGGCGGCCGCGAACGCGGACTCCTTGATCAGCTCCAGATCCTTTGCGTTGGGCGCGGCGGACCGGGCGAAGTAACCGCTCTTCTGGACCAGAACCTTCTCCGCGTCGATCCGAGCTTTCAGCTGCCCGGCAAACCATTGTCCGGGGTTCAATTCGTCGATTCGGGGGTGATTGAAGGCGTCCCGGGGCACCTCGCGTCCCCCGGCCTCGTATTCCCTGACGATGGTTTCAATGCCGGCTCCCTCGCTGAGGAAAACATGGACTTTGTCGGTCTGGTCCATGCGCTCCCGGAGACGCTGACACTCGGCGTCAAAGTCCATGTCCATCTCCGGCAGGAAAACGGCATCGATGTCCCACCGCCCTCGATCGAGCAGCAGCTCGGGGAACCAAGGAAACTCCTCGAGTCCCGCGTGGTAGTCGCGCGCCGTGGCAGCGGCGAGCCAGCCGCAGTGCCGGCCCATCACCTCGTGAATAATGAGCTGGCGGGCGCTGGTCGTGTTTTCGTTGGCGATGTTGCGGAAAAAAATCGCCCCCTGTTCTGCGGCGGTCCATGCCCCGAGGGTCTGGCGGATGGGGAAGACATCGTTGTCCACAGTTTTCGGCAGGCCCACGACCGTGAGGCCGTAACCATTGCTCTCGAGGTAGGCGGCGAGATCCGCGGCGGTGGTGTTGGTGTCATCCCCACCAATCGTGTGGAGAATATCAATCCGGTCCTGGCGCAGCCGGTCCGCCGCCACCTGAAGCGGCGTTTCCCCCGGTTGGACGAGGCCACGCTTCAGGCAATCCTTCACGTTGGTCAACTTCACCCGGCTGTTGCCGATGATGCTGCCGCCGGACCGATAGAGGGCGGCATGGTTCTTGCGCAGGGAAGCGGGGAAGGTGACGCTCCGGCCCAGAAGGAGTCCCTGATAACCGTTAAGATAACCGATCAACTCGGCGTCCGGAGCCAGGTCGTTGTAGCGTTCGACCAGCGCCCCGATGGACGACGAGAGGCATGGCGCGATGCCACCGGCGGTGAGAAAGGCGATCCTTTTTGCCATTGGCGGGCCTATACCCTTCATTCGGGCATCGCGCAAGAAGGGAAACCGGAGAGCCGGAACGGCGGGGGATTCACTAGCTTGACCGCAGCCCGAACGCCGTTATGGTTCGGACCGTTATGCCTATCGCGACACCAAAGCAATTCGCCGCCATGCTGGATTCCGCCCAAGCCGGGGGCTATGCGTATCCTGCCATCAACTGCGCCAACCTGAGCACGCTGAACGCGGCGCTGAAGGGGTTCGCGGACAAAAAGTCGGACGGGATCATCCAATTTTCCACCGGGGCGGGGCAGTTCATTTCCGGACTCAACCACAAGAACGCGGCGTTGGGGGTGGTGGTGTTGGCGGAAGCGGCCCACACCTTGGCGGCTCAATACAATGTCCTGATCGCTCTCAACACGGATCACTGTCCCCCGGAACAGGCCGGCAGTTTCCTCAAGACCTTGATCATGGCCACGGCGGAGCGGCGTCGCGCGGGGAAGAACAACCTCTTCCAAAACCACATGCTCGACGCCTCGAGTCTGCCCCTGGCGGAAAACATGGCGCTCTCCAAGGAATATCTCGCCCTGTGCGCGGAGAACGAGATCGTTCTTGAAGTTGAAGCCGGAGTCGTCGGCGGCGAGGAGGATGGGGCTGCCGGTTCGCACGATACCCCGCAGGAGAAGCTCTACACGACGCCGGAGGACATGCTCGCCGTTTACGAGGCCCTCAACGGGGTGGGACGCTACACCTTCGCCGCCACGTTCGGCAACGTCCACGGCAGCTACAAGCCCGGGGCGGTCAAACTGCGTCCGGACATCCTGCAGAAGGGTCAAGCCGCCGTGATGGCCAAATATGGAGCGGGCGCGGAATTTGATCTCGTTTTCCACGGTGGTTCCGGGAGTAGTCTCGAGGAGATCCGCGAGACCCTGGGCTATGGCGTGGTCAAGATGAACGTGGATACGGATACGCAATATGCGTTCACCCGTCCCATCGTCACCCACATCTGCCAGAACATCGAGGGGGTTCTCAAGATCGATGGCGAGGTCGGCAACAAGAAGGCTTACGATCCGCGGAGCTACCTCAAGAAAGGCGAGGAGTCCATGGCCGCCCGGGTCGGACTCGCTTGTGAAGACCTGCTTTCCACGGGACGGTCCATTTTCGGTCAGGTATGAGCGCCCCCTACTTCGCCGGACTCGATATCGGCGGGACCACGGTCAAGTCGATGCTGCTGGGCGCCGACGGATTGCAGGTCGGCCCATTGGTCGAACTCCGCAGCCATGTTCGCGAGGGCTACAAGCGCACCTTCGAGCAACTCGATTCCTCGCTTGCGCAGCTCTGCTCCCAGAGCGGAATCGAGCAGGCGGAGATCGCTGCGATTGGTTTGGATGTTCCCGCCCCCTGTTGCCAGGGCGTGATCTGGGGGCAGGCGAACTTGTCCAAGGATTGGGTGGGCACGGATATTGGCGGTCAATACGAAGCGCGCTGCGGCAAACCGGTCACCGTCACCAATGATGGCAACGCCGCCGCTTACGGGGAATGGCTTTTGCGTCCGGGCCGTCAGGCCGGTCTGCTCTTCGTCGCCCCGGGCACGGGGCTGGGGGGCGGGTTGGTCCTCCCGGGCGGGGTGATGTATGAAGGAGCCAACGGATTGGCCTTGGAAGTCAGCGATCTCTCGGTTCCGTTCGAGGATGAGCGCGGCAAGCCCAGTGACTCCGCCGGGCGTGAGGGGTGTCTCGAAGCCTGGGTTTCCCTGGTGGGGATCCGGAGACAACTCGAGTTGCGTCTCCTGCACGAGAGGCACCGCGAGCATCCGCTCAATCAACTGCAGGCCCCGATTGAGGAGAAGGCGCTGAAGTTGCGGGATTATGCCGAAAAGGGCGACGGTCTCGCATTGGAGATCTTCCAGGAACAGGCGCGGATTCTCGGTTACGGATTGGCGGACATGGCCAGCCTTCTCGATCCCGGTCTCATGGTCATCGGGGGCGGCTTGGCTGAGACCGGGTTCCGCAACTGGTATCTCGATGAGGTGCGGGAAGGTTTCAACCACCGGGCGGCTCCGTTTTACAAGCGGAGCCCGTTGCCGCCCCATGATCTGACCACGACTTTCGAGTGGGCCGTCGGCGGTGATTCCAGTGCGGCATATGGTTCCGCCCGCCGCGCCCTCGATCTGTTCCAAGCTCAGCTGGCCAAACGGTAGGCTTGGGCCAGGCCGCTTGGAGCAAAGCTGTCGAGAATCGCGGAGAAACGGGTGCAACGTTCCGAGAGGCGTTGCAGTGGCAGGAAGGCCCCATGGCTCTGTGGCAGGTCCATCTTGATGAGGTCGCCGAAGCCCTTGACCACCGCGAGTTTGTTGCGGAAGTCGTGACGGGTTTCACGCTCGCCCAGTTTGCCTTCCGGGTTGGCTCCCCCAAGGACCGTTTGGAGGGTGGCCATCATTTCTGCGGCGCCTTGGAGGATAAATTCCATGTTCTCTGAGCCGCTAAAGCAAGCATAATTACTGAGATCCAGAGCCGTGGTTTGGATCTGGATCGTCAGCTGGGAGAGTTGCGAGATCGGGTTGGATTGGAAGGAGGATTCGGTGTTGGAGGAGTGGTGCATGAAGGAAAAGGGAAAGGAGCCATAAGATAATTAAGATGGGTTTATATTCAATAAAATTTATTATGAATATAAATTCCATTCCCTTGAGGACGGTAAGAACGGGAGAACGCCACGGGCTCCCAGGGGACATCGGCAGCCGGAGCGTGGTCAGTTCCCGATTCCCTTGAGGAGCGAGGCGTAATCCGCCGCCACTTCAGCCGGATCGGTGGCGAGGGCGAGACGCGAGACCCGGACAAGCAGCGGGTTGGATTCGTTCGGAGTGACCTGCAAAGGCTCCTCCATCACGGGGGGAAGAACGGTGCCCGGTGGAAGAATGGCCTTGCGGAAGGCGGCGATGATCCGGCCGTTTTGCAGGTAATAACGCGACTCCGAGCCCGGTTGATTGGGCAAGGCGGGGGATTGGTGGCGCAAGACGTGGATGAGTTCACCGTCCTTGAAGTAGAACGACTCCGAGAGGCCGGTTCCGGAACCGGTGGTGGCATCGACGGTGAAATAGCGGAGATCGTCGCTTGAGGGATCGTGATGGTAGATGGCCTTGCCGGAGACGTCGGCTTCCTGGGGAAAGTCGAGGGTGCGGATTTTATGATCAGCCCGGTGGAGATCATTGCATTGTTGCCGGGTCCAGGCCAACCGCTCCTCCAGCCGCGCTTTGGGGAGTTCATGGCCGGAGTCGGCTTCATCGGAGAGGGGTTCCAGCCGAATCGAAGCAAAACCTTCCCGGACCACCACGCCCGCGGTCCGGGAGTCGGCGGCGAGAACGGACCCTTTGTCGTCGATGAATTCGGCCCGGGTCTCGATCACGAGTTCCAGCATCAATTGAGGGTCCTGGCGTGAAGTGACATCGAACCGGTAGGGGCCGATGCGACGGCCTTCCAGGGCTTCGAACTCCTTGCCGAGTCTTTGTGCACTGCCTCCGGGGGAAATGACAAAGGATGTCTCGAGGAACTGGCGGAGCCCCGGTCGAGTCTCCAGAATGGGAGAAACATCGCTCCAATGGCAGGAACCTTCCGCCCGCCCTGGGAGCGGCTGGGAGAGAAGGAAGGCGGCGAGGAGAAAGAAAACGGTGTTCCGCATGCCTGATCTTGAGTCAGGACTTGGCGGAGGGCAAGTGCGCGACGTTGGTCAGGGCTTTTCTTCAAGAATGACGGAGCCGGAGAGAATGGGGGAGGTGAGCAAGGTCTGTCCGGTGGTCGGGACCTGGGGCATCAGGAAATAGCCGTAACCGCGGAGTTTCCCGTCCTGACCGCCCGTCAAATTGGTGGCCGGCATGGCGGTCACGGTGCCGGTGCCGGAATTTCCGGAGGCAGGGGTCACGCTGACGAGAGCCGAAGCGGCGGCGGAGGCCTCGAGCGCTTGTTTGATCTGGGCAGCGGTGCTGGTGATTTGGGTTGGGGCCACGCCAAGGGTGGAATTGGTGGACGTGGCAAGGGCGGGAACGCCGGAGACGGTTGAGCCCCACGCGATATTGAGCGTGGAGTCATTGGCTGCCGCCGTGGTTCTGGTTAGGGTAATGGCGTTGCCGGTGCCCCCAACGGCGTAGAGGGCGGTGAGAGCGGTATTGCTGGAAAGCGCGGAGCGGATGGCGGTGGCGATGAGGTTCGCCGAGGTTTGCGCCGTGGTCAGGGGCACGGGAATGCTCAGGGGGCTTCCGGGCACCGATGCAGCCGTTACTACCACGGTCAACTGTCCAATGTCGATTACATTCCCGGAAACCAAGGCGGTCTCCACTTGGCTGGTCCCCGGACCGGTGGCGAGATTGACCGTGATGTCCCGGCCGGATACGGAGACGCTGAGGGAAGACGCAGGAAGTCCCGGGTCGAGATAACGGATGGTGGTGGTGTTCACGTCAGGACCCGCTTCCGGCGTGGCGAAGGTGAGGTCGTTGTTGTCTCCGGCCAAATTCGTAGTCAGGGTCGCGGGCCGGGAGTCAATGGCGATCTGGCCAAGATAGGAAACCTTGCGGAGGGAGCCATCCTGAAGATTCACACTGCCACTGAAGCCACCGGTCGCCGCGTCCACCTTGAGCGTCGCCCCCGCCGGGTTGCCGGCTCCCAAAGGAGGCATGGTGATGATGGCGGATGGCCGGACTTCAATCGAAGGGAGGTTCAAAACCGAGGCCGGGTTGGTGATGCCACCCTCCGCGAAGCTCAGCCGGATCAGATCCGCCGCGGGTGCAACGACATCGGGCAGGCCGAGAATCAGTTTGCCCTTGGCCGGGGCCACATAGCGCCCGCCGGTCACGCTCATGACGAACGAATTGGCTGGTGCCAGACCGAACCCGCCGGGGTAGGGACGGTCGGTGGGGATCGCGGGCTTGCGCCAGCTAGCGGAGCCGTTGACGGGATGGCTGGGGAGTTCGCTGCCATTGACCGCCTGACGGATCTGAAGATTGCCGAGGATCGAGCCCCCGTTTCCGTAGAGAAGGTTCCAGAGGAGGGAATCTCCCTTGGGACCGAGTGCCGCCGAGGACGTGAAGGGGGTGCCGTCGGCAAGGGTCCCGGTGATGGAAGCCGCGCCGCTGGTGGAGACATTGAGGGAACCGAACCCGAATCCCTTGGGGATGGAGGCCACACCGTCCGGAACGGTGAGCCGGAACGTGTGACGACCGAGGCGTGTGGTCGGTTTGACCGTGCTGGACCAGACGTTCCGCCAGCCACCGACCTCGGCGGGGGCGGGCGGGCTGGCGGGGGCGGGAACAATCACTTCCCGCAGCGTTCCGGTGGCCAGATTGTTGGTGGCGTTGAGCAGCACCTCCAGTTGCATGGAAGTTTGTCCAGCGCGCGGAATTTCGATGGAGAAAGAGGCGTTCCCGCCCTGGGTGGCCCCTGCGGCCGGACTGATGACGGAAGCCAAATCCCCCGAAATCCGGTGGCTCGTGGTGCCGAGAATCACCCGGCCCGAGTAAGTGCCCCGTGAGGTGGTGGTGATTTCGAGCCGTCCCCCGAGTTGGTTGTTTAGAGGGTGGCGGGCCACGGTGCCGACAAAACTTCCCAAAGCCTGGCCGTTGAGCGCCTGCACCAAAAGGTTGAAGGGGAAGGCGTAGGTTCCGTTGAGGTTGCGGACGGAAACCCAGAGGCGGAACAAACCGGCCTGCGTCGGTTTGCCTGTGATCAGACCGGTGGTCTGGTCGTAGGTCAGCCCGGTCGGAAGCCCGGAGATGGAAACCGCGGCCGGACCGCGAAGCGGATGGGGATCGACAATCCCGAACTTGTAGGTTGCGTTGAGCACCGTTGCCGGGCCGTCATAGATGAGGACGGGCGGGGCCGTGACGGTCAATTTGAAGGGGATCGTCGTCTCCACCCCTTGAAAGTTGACGGTGCAACTGTAGGCCCCGGCGCTGTCGAGAGAAGGGGAAAGGACGGTCATCGTGGTTTTCCCCGGCGAAGCGGTGGGCGTGACCAGATCATAGGTGCTGCCATCGGTCAGCACGGTGGAGCCTTTCTTCCAGACGAAGGTCAGGCCGGGCCCGGCAAACGGAATGGCGAGGGTGACCGGGGACCCGATGCCGCTTGAGACGGGCAGCTCGGTCAACGCGGCGTCGAGCACCGCCACCTCGACACTGGGGCTGGTCCATGTCCCGAGCACGAATTTGTAGGTTCCGGCGTCGGTCGTCCGGGGCGATGGGATGGTGAGAACCGGCGAAATTCTACCGGCGAGGGGGAGATCGTTTTTCAACCATTGGCCCGCGATCCGGGGCGCGCCGAGATCGGCGGCATCGATTGTCAGCGGGCGATCCGTGGGAATGAGGCGGCGGCTGTTGGAACCCCCGGTGGCCGGGTCCTGTTTCAAGGCGAGACGCACGCCGTTGGTGGCACCGAGAGTTGTCTTGGCAACGGTGAGGCGTGCGTTGTTGGCCAGAGCGGATTGAGGAGCGGACCAACTGCCGCCGCGGACATAGGCATCGTTCTCCGTTGGCGCGGCGCCGAACACCCATTCCGCGACGTTGCCCCCCAGATTGAACAGGCCGAAGGCATTGGGAGCAAAGCTATCGACCCGCTTCGGTTTGCCGGACGGCAAGGCGAAATTGGCTTGGGTGGAGGAGACGCCAGCCCCTGTCGGAAAGGCGAGGTTGGCGGTGCCGGAACGGGCGGCCCATTCCCATTGGGCATCGGTCGGCAGGGAGAATCCGTTGGGCCCATCGTTGAAGGACCAACTGGCCGGGACGTTCTTTCCGGGATAATTCGCAAAGGCATTGAGCGCCACGGTGGCCAGATAGGCCCCATGCCAGGTGATGCCGCGGGCCGGAAATTCCGCGACCGTGGTGGGAACGAAGAAGCCGCCACGGTCCCGGTAATCGACCTCGCTGACTCCAAGGTTCCCCGGTTCCGTGGCCAGATGGGAGGCGAGCTGGCAAACGGTTTTGGACTGATACTTCACCAACCGGCGACCGCCGGGAGGGGATTCCAGTTGGATCAGGTTCTGGGAGAAGGCGTATTGGAGGATGGCGGCAAATTGCCGGTTGGAGAGTTCATGGGTGGCCAGCCAATACGAGGCGATGTCCTTGGCGGTGGCATCGAGGGAATGAATGAACGGACTGGGGGACGGGGTCGCGGGGATGCGCCGGAAGGCGAGTTCCCGCATCACGGCCGGTCCATCCGTCCGAGCGACGAAGAAAGCGGTCGGACGCCGGGAGGCGAGGGCCGGATTGCCTCCGAACTCCAGCTCGGCGGCGTCATCATAGCCATCGCCGTCGCTATCCGTTTTCATCAGATTGGCCTTGGCAGCCAACTCCTCATGATCGTAGACGCCGTCTCCGTCGGTATCGATGGGCAGAACGGTGAGAGTGGCGCTCGGGCTCGTCATGGAACCCGCCGCGTTGGAGACGACGACCTTGTAAGTTCCCGCGTCGGTCATGCTGGTGACCGGGATGGTGTAGGTGGCCGACGTCGCGCCGCGGATTCTCGCGTTTCCCTTGTGCCACTGGTAAGTAAAGGGGCCTTGGCCAGCGGCCACCACGGTGAAGGCGGCGGAATAGCCATAGGTCCGGGTGAGGCTGGAGGGCGGTGAGGAAATGGAGGGAACCCCGGTGACGGTCAGGTTTGCGACGGCGCTGGTCACGGAGCCGGCCTCGTTGGAAACGACAACGGTGTAGGATCCTTGATCGGCATAGGCCGCCGGGTTGAGGGTGAGGACAGGTTGCGTCTTGCCGGCCAACGTCTGGCCGTTCCGGCGCCATTGGTAAGTCAGGGGGGCTGAGCCGGCGGCGTCCACACTGAACGTCGTGCCGGATCCGAGCGTAACCGTCTGGTTGGCCGGGCCTTGGTTGATCACCGGGGCGAGGTAGGCACCGTCCACACGCACCACGAAGGTCTGGGTCACGGTCATTCCATCCAGATCCGTCGCCCTCACTTGGATGCTGCCCTGCGCACCGGCGGTGGCACCCGAAACGACCAGATTGGAACCCGAAAGAGCGGCGGAGATCCCCCCGGGATTGCTGTTCCCGATGATTTCGTAAGTGAGCACGCTGGCGATCCGGCTGGCGCTGCTGATGACCACGGTTCGCGTCGTATCCATCTCCGGCGGAGCCCCGGGATACCCGGAATCCCCGGGTTGGGGATTCATGGGCCAGGGAAAATCAGGGTTCGAGGCGACCGGGGCGTAGGTCACTTCCGGGGTTGCGATGTCGTCCAACTGATAGGCGTAGGGAACCGCGGGCTTTCCCGCCATGGTTTGCACCACGCTCCAGCTCGGGTTCGAGACCCTCGCGAAAGCGGTGAACCCGCCGTTCTGCGAGTCGAGATTGCCCGCGTTGTTGCCGAGGTTGAAGAAAAACTCGCTGGTGGCGCTATTGGGATCGCTGCCGAGCTTGGCCATCGCAATCGTCTTCTCAAGATTGGAGATCCCCGGTTCGTTCAGGGGCGAGGGCAGTTTGGGGATGGTTTGGAACTTCGAAGGAGCCTCCACAGGTTTGTAGGCTCCGCCTTGGATGACAAAGCCGGCCACCGAGCGGTGGAAGGCCACACCGTTGTAACGATTGTTGTCCACGTAAGAGAGGAAGTTGGCGGTGGTCAACGGCGTGGCCGAAGGGAAAAGGATCACGTCAATGTCGCCAACGCTGGTGGCCAAACGAACCGCCGTTTCAGTATCGGGATCGCTGAAGAACGAGCCGAGCGGGATGGAGGTCGGCGTGGCCGGAGGAATCGATCGGGTGCCCGCCGTCAGGGCGAGGGGCGGACTCGCGGGCAGGACCGTCCGCAAGGTGATGACCTTCTGGTTGGTCGATCCGTCGGCGAAGGTCGCCTTGAGGGTGATCGGAAAAATGCCGGACACGGTCGGGGTGCCGGAAATGAGACCGGTGGCGCTGTTGAAGGTGAGACCGGCGGGAAGCCCCTCGGCGCTCCATGTGATCCTTGTCAGTGAGGTCGAGGTCTGCACCTGATAGTTCACCGGCGCGCCCACCGCGAGAGCCCCGGGCGGGTTGCTCACGATTCCATTCCGGGTTGAGGCCTTCGCCGGCAGGGAGGGATCGCTGAGGATGGCACCGGTGCCGGTGCTGTGGTAGGCACGCACCAGAAACTCGTAAGCGGTTCCCAAAGACAATCCGGTCACGGTGGTGGTGGTGGCGTTGGCATCCACCGTTTTTTGCAAGGATTCGCTCGAAGAATTGGTCGATCCGGGAGGGCGGGTGTAGATCGCGTAACCGGACTCCAGCTGGGAATTGTCCTTCCACGTCAGCGTGATGGCGTCCGTGTCCGGACTGGCCGTGGCCTTCAAGTCCCCGGGGGCAAAAAACGGGGTTGAGACCGTGACCTCGGCGGATGGGCCGGAAGTGATGATTTCCCCGCTTTGCAGCTGATAGGCGGCCCGGACGCGCCAAGTCGCGGAAGTCAGTGGCTGAAGATTGCTCACATCGAACACGGTGGCATCAGCCGGGGCATAATCGTAGGTCTGGAACGTGGATGTCCCTTGCTGGAGGAACTGGATCTCGTAGCCCTGCTCTTTGTCGGACTCGTCAAACCAGCTGAGCCTCATGGTGGACTCGTCGACCGAAGTCCCGCGCAGCCTGCCGGGCGGATTGGCCAAGGCGGGAATCGTCCGGGTGAGCGTCGTCGTCGGGGCGCTGTAGACCAGTTTGTCCGTCGAGTAAGTCACCTGGCCGCCCGAGCCGGTGGCCTGATGGGCAAGGAGGTTGGTTGAGGGATCGATGGCCAGCAACGTGTCCGGTTGGAGTCGCAGTGCCCGCACCCGGAAATTGTAGGTCTTGCCCGGCTCCAAGGCACCGCTCAAGGTGAACTCCTCGATATTGAACAGGGGAAGCGCGTAAAACCTCCAATCGGAAACGGTGCTCGGTTTGAACTCGATCACGAAGTAGTCCTCCTGTTCGGAGTTGTCCTCCCACGTCAGCTTCAGGTTGTCCCGGGTCGAGTCCGCGATCGCCGCATTGGTGGGGGCGGCGAGATCGTTCGAGCTGGAAATAGTGATTTCCGCGAGGTTCGAAAACGCGGAATACAACCGCTTGGATCCGGTGCCGGAGAAAGCCCGCAGTTGAAACTGGAGGACGGTCCCGGCGTTGAACGCGGTCAACGTGGTGCTGATCAGCGTGCTGTTCGCCGCGATGGTGCCGAGCGATGAAAATTTCCCCGGGCCCTTGATTTTGGCGAACAACTCGAAACCGGTCTCATTGGTGGAACGGTCCGACCACTGGAAAAGGTAAAGGTGATAGGGGCGCTGGGCCGATTGCGCGGCGAGCGGAAAGGTCATTGAGACCGTGAGGTTGGCGGGTGCGGTCGGAGCGACGGTGAAGCTCACTCTCTCCCCCATGGCCTGGCGGACCCGGCCAAAGGGAGCCGCCTGGCTCGGAACCGGGAGCAGGTTCAGAAGAAGCGAGAACGCGATCAACCCAAGCCAGGAGAACGACCGGAGGAGGGCGGAACCGACGACCTGGGACCGCCCTGGGGCGGGGAGGGAGCGGGATGGGAGGCGGGACATGAAAAAAGGAGGATCGCCGTCGAGTGTGCCGGGAGGAAAACAATTTGTAAACAACTACGGTGCTCCAAGGAAAAGTTGGCGCCGCGAGCCGGGGTGTGACAAAAAAAGCCCTCCGAGCCAAAAAAAAACGGAGGGCGAAAGCCCCCCGTTTTGAAATCAGAACAACAGGATACGGGTGATCAGTAGCCGCCCTTGCCGCGCTTGCCACCACCACCGCCGCCGCCGCGATAACCGCCGCCGCCGCCGCGTTCACGGTCACGATCGCCACCTCCGCGATAGCCGCCACCACCACCGCCGCCGCCGCCGCGATAACCGCCGCCGCCGCCGCCGCCACCACCGCCGCTGCGGAATCCACCGCCGCCGCCGCCACCACCGCCGCCGGTCCGTTCACGGCGCTCCTCGGCTTCGCTCACGCGGAGCTTGCGCCCGGCGATTTCGAAGCCGTCCAGGGTGCGGATGGCCTCCTCACCGGACTCACGGTCACTCAGGGTCACAAACGCAAATCCCCGGGGACGTCCGCTCTCGCGGTCGAGTGGGTAATAAAAATCCACGAGGGGTTCAAACGGGGCCAGCGCATCGCGCAACTCTCGTTCGGTCGTGTCATAGGACACGTTTCCGATGTATAGCTTCATCTAACAATATTTCCTTTCTGACAGATATAAAACCCTCCCCTGGCGTGTGCAAACTCCAAAACAAGCCAGCGAGAAGCCGTTGGAACGACGGGCGGGACGGGGCGGGGTTTCAGCAGTTCCAGGGGGACGGAACTTAATGTATTCTCCGGAATGAGCCGAAAGCAAACGAGAATGCAAAGATTGTGGGCTCCGCGAAAGTCATCGGAGCCGAACTTTCAGCAACTCGTTCTTTACCTTTCGGAGGATTGCGGCACACTAGGCCCACACTGATGGACCCAACCGTCTGTCCGCGCACACACCGGATGTTCCCGAATTTTCCTTTCAACCGCGTCAACTGGGTCGCCAGCGGCTTCCTGATCGCCACCTTCATCACCGCCGTTGTTGGCACCCCGCTCTACATCCGGCAGTTCGGGCTCGATTGGTTTCAGGTTGCCCTCTTTCTCGTCTACTTTATCCTGACCGGGCTCAGCATCACCCTCGGTTATCACCGTCTCTTCGCCCACCGTGCGTTCGTCGCCAAGTGGCCGGTGCGTCTTTCGACCCTCGTGTTCGGGGCGTGCGCCTTTGAGGATTCCGCTCTGGATTGGGCCTCGGACCATCGCGACCACCACAAGCACACCGACACCGACGACGATCCTTACAACATCCAGAAGGGTTTCTTCTGGGCGCACATCGGGTGGATTTTCTTCAAGCTCTATCCGCGGGAGTTGCCCAACGTGGCCGATCTCCGGAAGGATTCCCTCGTGATGTGGCAGCATCGGCATCACCGCACGGTGGCCGTGTTGGTCGGGTTCGTTCTCCCGGCCATCCTCGGCTTTTTCTGGAATGGTTGGGTCGGCGCGCTGGGTGGTTTCCTCATCGCCGGCGTCACCCGGGTGGTTTGCGTGCAGCATTGCACCTTTTTCATCAACTCGCTTTGCCACTGCATGGGCCATCGCCCTTACTCAAGCCGGACCAGCGCTCGGGACAGCTGGTTCATGGCGCTTTTCACCTTTGGCGAGGGTTACCACAATTACCACCATTCGTTTCAGCACGATTACCGGAACGGGGTGAAGAATTGGCAGTTTGATCCGACCAAGTGGACAATTTGGGTTTTGGAGCGTGCGGGCTTGGTGACCGATCTCCGTCGGGCGGCCCCCGAGAAGGTTCTTCTGGCCGAGTTGCGTGAGGCCCGCCTCCAAGCTGAGCAGCGGCTTGCGGAACTCGGGACCGTTCCTCCGCACGCCTTGAATTGTCCCAACTGGAGGAAGGCTTTCGATACGGTTCAGGAACTCTCCGCCGGCTTCTCAGAGAATTACTCGGAGTTGGAGCGCGCTGTGGCGGAGCATGTCCGGGTTTCCGGGAAGCGTCTCAGGCTTTGGAAAGCGCAGAGCGCCCGGCTTCTCGAGGGAATCGCCGAGTTGACCCGTTTGCAGATCGCCTACTGCTGATTCTTAGAGGTTCTCCGGCTTCAGGTAGGGCGCGCCGGTGTCCCATTCCTTTTTCCAGCAGGGGCCAACTTCCGTCCGTCCCTTCATCTCTCCTTGGTAGAGGTAAATGGTGGCAACGGTCTCCCTTCGATTTCCGTTTTCGCCCAGGAGCACCGGCCACTCCGTGCGGCAGTAGATTCCGGTATCGACGTCCTCCAGCCAGTCAATCCCGGGCAGGGATTCCGGCTGGATGCGCCAGACCTCTCCCTCGATCTGGTAGTCTCCATCGCCACTGGGGGGAACGATGCCGGGAAAGCCTCCGCAGTCGATCAAGCGGGCCGCGTCCCGGGTGACGGCCGGGCCGAGAAATGCGGCGCCTTCGAGGAAGTGATGGTTCGAGAATCCTTTTTTCAGGCTGCCGTAGACGAAGAGATCCATGAGAGGAGGGCTGGGCGCGCCTAGCCTGCCAACTGGCGACGGCTGGCGGCGGTTGGCGACGCGATCAATGGGAAATGTGGAGGAGTCGACGGCTACCCCGGAAAGGAATGGGGTGCAATCGGAATGCGAAGGGTTCGGTGAGGCATTGCATTTCACCGCATACCGTTTAAGGTCGCACCCCTAGCCGGGTTTGCCGCGAAATGAAGCTGAAGTATATCGATCTCATCGAACAGACGTTCGACTGGCCGCAGGAGGAGTTTCAACTCACTGACGACGGTTACCTTGAGTTCCACGGGATTCCCTTGATGGAACTCATCGAGGAGCACGGAACGCCCCTGCGGTTGACCTATCTGCCGAGGATCGGGGAGAACATCCGCCGGGCGCACGGCTGGTTTCGTTCCGCGATGACGAAGCTGAACTACACGGGTGACTACCACTATTGCTACGTGACTAAAAGTTCGCACTTCCGGCATGTGACCGAGGAAGTCTTGCGGCACGGGGCCCTGATCGAGACGAGTTCTCCGTTTGATCTCGACATCGTGGCGGCGTTGGAACGGACCGGTCACATGGAACGGGAAGCCACGGTGATCTGCAACGGGTTCAAGACGGCGGCCTACATCGAGCGGATTGCCTCGATGCGCGAGCAGGGGTTCACGGGAATCCTCCCGGTCTTGGACAACGAGCAGGAGTTCGCCCGGCTCAACTCGGTGATCCGAGCCCCGATGGATGTCGGGCTCCGCATTGCTTCCGAGGAAGAGCCGAAATTCGAATTTTACACCTCGAGGCTCGGTGTGGGTTACAAACACATCGTTCCGTTTTACCGGGAGCGACTGGAGCATCATCCCTTCATGAATCTCCGGATGCTCCACTTCTTCGTGAACACGGGCATCCGGGATACGGCCTACTATTGGAACGAATTGACGAAGGCCTTGAAGGTTTACTGCAACCTGCGCCGGATTTGTCCCACGCTCACGGCCTTCAACATCGGAGGCGGTCTGCCCATCAAGAACTCCCTCGCGTTCAGCTACGACTACGAATACATCGTCGAGGCGATTCTCGAGCAGGTGAAGACTTCCTGTGAGGACAATGACGTGCCGATGCCGGACATCTACACGGAGTTCGGCTCGTTCACGGTCGGTGAAGCCGGGGCCACCTTGTTCAAGGTGCTCTATCAAAAAGCGCAGAATGACCGGGAAGCCTGGAACATCATCGACTCCTCGTTCATGACGACGCTACCGGACACGTGGGCGATCAACCGGCGTTTCCTGATGTTGCCGGTGAACCGGTGGGACAGCATTTACGAGCGGGTCTTTCTGGGCGGACTGACCTGCGACAGCGATGATTACTACAATTCGGAGCAGCACCTGAACGCCATCTACCTGCCGAAGTTCCGGGCGCACGATGATCTTTACATCGGTTTCTTCAACACTGCGGCCTATCAGGACAACATCGGGGGGCATGGCGGGGTGCACCACTGTCTGATTCCGGGGCCGAAGCACGTTCTCATTGACCGGGACGAGAACGGGGTGCTGAATACGGAGGTTTTTTCCGACGAGCAGAGCGCGGATCAAATGCTTTCGCTGCTTGGCTATGACATGTCCGGGGTGCGACCGGCGACGTCGGCCAAGCCCGCCGTTCCGCTGACCTCGTTGGAGGAGTCGATGGAGCGGGCGCTGGTGCCGCGCAAACGCAAGGTCCCGGTGAGCCCGACGAGGCAGTAGGTTCGATGGTTGGCGACTCGTGATGAGCAGGCGGAGTCCCGGGCTGGCTCATGTGGCTCCGCTGGTGGCCTTCCTCATGGTCGGTCTGCTGACGGGATTGGGGCTGGCGGGGAAGAGTGCCGCCGCGCTCTGGGTCTATCCGCTCCAGACCGGGGTCGGACTGGCATTGGTCCTGTATTTTTGGCCCGTCTATGAATTCGGACCGGTGCGGTGGGGTGGGATTGGATGGGCTGTCCTGGCGGCTCCCTTGGCTTTGTGGCTGTGGATCGCCCCGTCATGGTGGTATGTGCGGTTTGGGGCGCCCGCTTGGATGGAAGGCCGGATTCCCGGTCCGGGGATGCCCATCCGCGTGCTTTTGGGAATGATGGAACGCACGGACGGGTTCAATCCGGCGGCCCATGAGGGAAGTGTGATTCCAGCAGTCGCCTGGTTGGCTTTGCGCTTTGTGCGCTTGGTCTTGGTGACGCCGTTGATCGAGGAGATCTGCTGGCGGGGGTATGTCATGAGGTTGGTGGATGACCCGGATCGTCCGTTTTTTGAGAATCCCTTCGGGCGGCATCGATGGAAGACCTATGGCATGGTGACAGCGTTGGTCATGTTGGTTCATGAGCCCGCGGATTGGTTCGGGGCGTTTTGTTTCGGGTCCGTGGCCTACGCGCTTGCGGTGAAAACCAAGAGCCTCGGGACCTGCGTGCTCTTCCACGCCCTAGTGAACTTGCTCCTTGGCGTCCATGTGATGGTCTCGCGCCAATGGGGGTATTGGTGATCGTTCTGTTGGGGCAAAGGTGCGGATCAGGACGGGGAAAAAGCGGCGGCAAGGAGCCCGGCGCCACAGAGTAAAGCTGCCGCGGACGTCGCTTTCGGCAACAGGCTTCCGGGACGCCATGCGCCGAGAAGGGTGAGAATTGTGGTCAGGAACAACGCCGCGCAAGTCAAGCCGGTGGTCGTCCCCGCCTGAAAAGCAGCCAGACAGGGGACCGCTGTTCCCGGGGAGAGGCAGGACTCCCGGTTCGCGGCGGCGAAACAGATCCCTTGGAGAAGACCACAGACCAAAGCCAACTCTGGGCGCTGCGGCCGCGAGGGGGTGGGCCGGAGGTTCAAGGCGGAGACCGACATCAGGGAGACGGCTTGGCCGAGATGAAGCCAGCGCGCTGCGAAGGGAACGCCGAGGAGGGTCATGGGGAGGGAGGTGAGAAGCAGTCCGAGCATGAAGATGGCCAGCCAACCCGATGCCCGCCCTGGAGGCGCGGCGAGCAGCAGGGTGAGGACGAGAAGGAGCGTGGCGGGGCGTGAGGAGGCTTCCAATCCGCGGCGGAACAACCGCCCGGCGGAGAGGGCTGGCGTTATGGTTGGGGGTGGCAGGCGGACTGGCGCCTTGGCGAGAGCCTGACCCACATTGAATCGGTAATCAGGTTCTTCGAGGGTGAAGACCACCGGGTGCTTCACCGCATCGAGAATCTGGAACTCGCCGATGACCTTGTGTGTCAGGCCCAGTTCGATGAAGACGTCACAGGTGACCTGCACCTCCCCGGGCAGCGCTTTGCCAGGCAGGTGGAAGGGGTAGCTCAGGAGCATTTGATGCCATTCCGCCTGCGGAATGGGGGCAAGGTCCGGCATGGGCCAGCCGAGTGGTTGCGGATCCCCCCAGAGGACTTCCCCGCCATCGACATCGAGAAAAAGATGCTCGCGCAGATACGTCGCCACGGCGGCCCGGCTGGCCTCGCCTTCGTCCCGGCTGATGCCTCCGTCCCCGTCGGCATCGAGCCGGGGAGCGAGCCGTTGCAGGGTGGCGACGTCGGCGGCAAAGACGGCATCGATGCCGGATCCGCCAATGCGGAGCGTGAGGTGGCTCGTGTCCGGCTGATGACCCGGGACGGAGCCGGGCCAGAGCCAGTTCCAAGCGAGGGCGAGCCAAAGGGCCCTACTCACCGGTGATCCAGACCGGCGACACCCAGACAAGCTCGGAATTCTCCTGTTCGCCACGGAAATAGTAGTAGCTCGTGCCGCCCTTGGGAAGTTTGGCTCCGGTCCAAGTGATCTCGACCTTGTCAGTTCCCGGCGTCCAAACCTGAACCTCCTTGTCGTCCTGAACGAGGGTGACTTTGGAGAAAGGAGCGGTGCCGATCAACTTCAAGTCCAGTTTCGGGGCTTCCGAGCTGGTGAAAGCGTCGCCCATCATGTGTTCGCCGCAACGGAGGTCGGCCACGATGTTGTCAGTCGCGCCATAGGTGTGGCGAAGTTTCATGGCGTCGAGGATGCCCTGACGTGTTGCTTCCTTCGCATAAACCAGACAGTAGCTGATGTGGGTGCTGCCGTGGTCGCTGCTCGCTTGGAACGACATCTTGTAGCCCTTTTGGAGGGCCAAATTGACAAAGCCCTTGGGTTCCCAGCCGCCGATGGAGTCTCCCTCCGTTGGGCAACGGGGGGCACCCGGGCGCTCATAGTTCTGGCGGGCCCCCTGATAAATCTCCACGAAAGGTTCCACCACGGGATCATGATCACGCCAATCGGTGCCCATGCTGGTGGCGCTGGTATGGACGGCGCAAATGCCGCCGAAGCGGTGGAGATAGCGGTAAAGCATCCGGGTATCGGGGGCGGAAGCCTCCACGTTTCGATCCGAGATGGGAATCCGGGGGAGGGTCCGCACGCCCCGCTGGGCGAAGACCACATTGCGGTGGCCTTCGGGATAGGGCACGCTCCTTTCGTAAGTGAACATTGGGTCGAACCGGCCGGGCAGCTGGTAGGCATCGGTGGTTTTTTGGGTCAACCACCAGGGATATTCGCGACCGCCGCCGTTGTCGTGGTCGCCATTGCCGATCCAATCCATGGCGGCGACATCGAGACCGTAGCGCCACATGTCCTCCAAGGCGCCGTCCCCCATCCCGTCCCCGCTCATTTCGGTGTGGCGATGGAATTCCCCGCGGAGAATCCGGAGGTCGGTTCCTTGAACCGTGGCGCGGTAAGCGCGAATGGTTTCGACGGCCTTGCGCTCGGCCAACGTGGCCGGAGCCGGTTGCTTGGCGGACGGGGACCCGGTCTCCTTCAGCGCCGGAGCCAGAGCGGCGCCCCCGCCTTCGAGCACACTGGAGTAGACGTCGTTGTCGAACGGATCCTTGGACGCATCGAGGGAGGCGTTTCCGCCGCCCTTCCCCTTGGCCCGGGCCTTGACCCAATCGCTCAAACGGCTCTGGCGGTGATCGCTGGCGTGGGCGACGACAATGCCGCGGGCGGTCGCGGAGACGGCGGGACGATTATAAAGAAGGTTGTCGGAATGGGGGATCAGGGCGGGGGCCGTCCACTGGTCTCCGTTGAGGCAGGAGGCGTAGGTCATCCAAACGCCGCCGAGCGGGGTGTGAAAGGTGCCTTCCCGGGAGCGGCTGAGGAGCCAGATGCGGCCGGTTCCATCCACCGTGATTCTGGCGAGATTGTTCAGGGTGGTGGCTCCCGCGGACGCGGCTTCCTCGCCGGCCACGCGACCGGATTCCGCGGCGGAAGGCTGGGCCTTGGCGGCGGCGTTCTTGCGGATGGCTTTCGGAAGAGTGGGCTTCTGCAAGGCAGCGGCGACACCCGCGACGGGCACCTTCCAAGTCTCACCGTCGAGCACCCGGATGGCCACCTGCCGTTGTTTGTAGAGACCGATTCCGTCGTTCGGGTCGTAAGCGCCCCAGTCTTTGCCCCACGAGGTCCCGCCCTTTTCAAACGCGACCCAGATGCGGTCCTCCGCGTCCTGCGCGAGGCTGGGCCGGGCCTCGTATTCCGGGGTGTTGGCCACATCCCTGATTGGTTGGGGCAGGCCTTCGGCGGAAAAGCGCCGGAGTCGGACGTCGAAATCACCGTGGTCGTAGGTGTCCCATGCCACGGCGACCCCGGATTTTCCGGCGGCGAGGGCCGGCGACCAGGCGTTGCCCGCGGCCGGGCCGCTGACGTCGATCATCTCGGACCAGTCTTTCCCGGTCTGCCGACGGGCGAAAATGCGGAAAAACCGACCGTCCGCGGCGGCGCCTTGCCAAGCGATCCAAACCGAGCCGTCCGCGGCCGTGACCGCGACCGGGGCGAGGTGGTTGCCGCTTCCGCCGGAAAGGGTGAGTGGTTCGCCGCCTTCACCGGACGCGAAACGCCTGGCCTTGATTTCAAAAGCGGAGGCGGATTTCTCAGACCAGAACACCCAGGTGGCTCCGCTGCCTTCAATGGCGACCGAACAATGAAACACATCTTTCCCGCCCTCGGTCACGGGAACCGGGTCACTCCATACGCCCTCCGGGGACCGGGTGCGCCGCCAAACTTGGTCGCCGCCCGTCGGTTTGGAAAGGAAGTCGAGGTTCTCCGGTGCTTCCGTCCAGGACTTGGCCCGTTCGTCGCGGTCCAGACCAGGGGTGAAGCCGACCCAAACCATTTCCCAACGTCCTTCCTTGGAAACTGCGAGGGCGGGAGAGTCTTCGTCATCGCGACCCGTCGTGACCGGGGAACCATCCGCCACGAGATCGACTTCGACGCGCTGGTCCAGCAGAGCAAGCGGTTTGCCCAAAGCAACTTGATGGCGCGCGAAGGAAAAGTCCCCCGCCTTGGTCTGGAAAGCCAGCACGGTTTCCGGTCCCGCTCCGGTCACCCGGAGGAGCACACCGTTATCGCTCATCGGCACGCGAACCTTCCGTTGGCTCGCGGGAGCGAGCGTCTTGACGTTGCTGTTCGATCGTGACTTCCGCTGCGTCAGTTCCCGGCTGGAAGCCTTCCATGAGGTGGGACCGGTCATTTGGTCCTGTTGCTCGAAGCGCCAACCCTCGACCGAAGCCAGCCGGGCCCCTTGACCTTTGACCTCAACGGAGCCGTCCCACGCGGAAGCCTCCGAATCCTTCATTCCGAAGCGGACGCGGAAGGCGACGTCCTCGGCGGAGACGGAGAGAGGAGCTGCGGTGATGAAGCCAACCACGGCCAGGGTGAAGAGGGGATTTTTCATGGGCTGCACCCGCGTTCCAACCCCGCGTCCGGTCGAAAGTCGCGAGCCGTTGAAAAAAGGGTCGGGAAAAAGAGGAATTCGGTGCGGTGGCGGGCAACCAAGACGTCCCGGCGAGGTTTAAAACAGCGGTCCCATGAAGTCGTTCCCTTCTGTCCACGCGCTTTTCCTCCTTTTGGCCGCCGGGTGGGCGGGCGCTCAAGCCAAGCCCAACGTGCTTTTTGTGGCCGTCGATGACCTGAGGCCGGATCTCGGCTGTTACGGAAGCGAGTGGGCGCGGACGCCGAACATCGACCGTCTCGCCGCGAGATCCACGATTTTCAGCCGGGCTTATGTGGCTCAGGCGGTCTGCAGTCCGTCGCGCACTGCGATCATGACCGGTCTCAGGCCGGACACCACCAAGGTCTGGGACCTTGAAACCCACTTTCGCGCGGCCCGGCCGGACTGCATCACCCTGCCCCAACATTTCAAGGAGAACGGCTATCACTGTGCGGCGCTGGGCAAGGTCTATCATTCCGGATATGAGGACGGTCGTTCCTGGAGTGAACCCCATTGGTATGCCAAGGGACGGTCGGTCGATACCGATCCGGCGGACTGGACCAAGAAGAAGATCCTTTCGCACGAGGTGAACGTGAGCGAATACGGGACGGCGGGGACCGGGAAAGCAAAGGGGGCGGCCTTTGAGGTCAGTGCCAAAGGGGACGACGAATTGCCTGACGGGGCCACGGCGGCCGAGGCGGTGAAGCGCCTGCACGCATTGAAAGAGAAGGGGAAGCCCTTTTTCCTCGCCGTCGGGTTCCTCAAGCCGCACCTGCCGTTCGTGGCTCCGAAGAAATACTGGGATCTGCACGATCCGGAGAAGATTCCGCCGCCGGTCATCGAGCATCTTCCGGAGGGCGCACCGCCGTTTGCCGGGCATGACAACGGGGAGTTGCATGGTTACTCCGGGATTCCGTCGGGCAATCCGATCCCCGGGGAGCTGGCGAAACAATTGCGGCATGGCTACGCCGCGTGTGTCAGTTTCACCGATGCGCAAATCGGGCGCCTTCTGGATGCGCTCGATCGGGAAGGTCTTGCCGGGAATACCGTCGTCGTGTTGTGGGGGGATCATGGGTGGCAGCTGGGGGATCACGGGCTCTGGCACAAGCACACGAACTTTGAACTCGCCGCGCGCGCACCCCTCCTCATCAGCGTGCCCGGGCGGAGCAAGGCGGGAGTGAAGTGCGAGGCTCCGGTCGAATTCGTGGACGTGTATCCCACGCTTGCCGACCTTTGCGGACTCCCCGAACCGGCAGGACTGGCGGGAGTCAGCCTGAAACCCTTCCTCGACGATCCCGCGGCGCCAGCGCTCAAGCCGGCCATGAGCCAATACCCGCGCAGTGCGGGAAAGGGTGGGGCCAAGTTGATGGGTTACAGTTTGCGGGATGCCCGGTGGAGGGCCACGTTTTGGAGGGAGCGCAGCGGGGGGGAAATCATCGCCACGGAGCTTTACGATGAGACGAACGACCCCGCGGAGACCGTCAGTCTCCACGCGCGTCCGGAGCATGCGGTGATTCTCGAAGGGCTGGCGAAATTTCTCCCGCCGGTCGGGTCATCCGCCTTGAAGGCGGAGCCGGAACCCTCTTCCGGGGAGACTCGCGAGGCGCGCTTCGACCGCCTCTATCCCGGCAAGACGAGGTTGACGCCGGAGGAGTATCTGGCGAAGCAATCCGATGCCGGGGAGGGGCGGGAGCGGTTCACCCGGATGGATGGTGATGGGGACGGATGGGTGTCGCGCGAGGAGTTCATCGCGGGCGGTCGTTCAAAGTCGAAGTGAGTTCATGAACCGGTTCCTTTATCTTTCGGGGGTCTGTTGGTTGGTCTCGGGAGCCTTGTGCCCCGCGGAAACGGAAAAACCGAATGTGGTCTTCGTTCTGGCGGACGACTTGGGGATCGGAGATGTCGGCTGTTACGGGTCGGACCACCGGCGGACGCCGAATCTGGACAAACTCGCCTCGGGGGGCACCCGGTTCACGCAATTTTTCACCGGTGCCCTCTGCGGCCCCTCCCGTGCCTTGATCATGTCGGGTCGCTATGCGTTCCGCAACGGTTCCACGAACCAGGACGCCTGCCGTCGCATGCCACTTTCGGAACTTCATTTGGGCCGCCTGTTCAAAGAAGCGGGTTACGCGACCTCGGCGATTGGCAAATGGGGACAGCTTCCCGGGGAACCTCTTGATGTTGGTTATGACGATTCCCTGCGGTTCAACGGCAGCGGTGTCTACTGGGGCTCGGGTGAGGAGATCCGGTATCTCCGGAATGGCAGGGAAATGGAGTTGCGGCAGGGTCAATACATGCCCGACCTGATGCAGGAACACGCTTTGGACTTCGTCCGGGCGAATCAGGCGCACCCGTTTTTTCTCTATTACAGTTTGTCCCACGTCCACGGCGAGATCGCCCCGACGCCCGACAGTCCTTCGGATGGGGGGGATCTCTATGCGGAGAACATCCTTTACATGGACAAACTCGTCGGGGCGCTGATCGGTGAGTTGGACACGCTCGGGATCCGGGGGCGGACCCTGGTTTTTTTCATGGGGGATAATGGCACTGGCAAAGGGCAGAATGATCGATCGACGATTGGCGGGCGGAGTCTTTCAGGGATGAAAGGCAGCATGCTGGAATGCGGGGGGCTTGTCCCGGCGATCGCCAATTGTCCCGGGATGGTGCCCCCTGGCCGGGTCAACGCGGGCTTGCATGATGCCAGCGACCTCCTGCCCACCTTTGCCGGGCTCATTGGTGGGCGATTGCCGGCGGGAACCGCTTTCGACGGGCAGAGTTTCGCCCCCTATCTGCGGGGAGGGGAAGACCCCGGAAGACCGTGGATTTACAATCAGCTGGCTGCCATGTGGTATGTCCGTGAGGCGCGATGGAAGCTCAATCACCGGGGAGAGCTGTTTGACATGAGCGGGGCTCCCTTCACGGAGACGCTGGTCCCGCCCGGCGAGGACACCGGGGCCAGCAAGGCGGCGCGGGAACGCTTGGCGGCGGTGCTGGGTCAACTCAGTCCCGCTTCCGGCATCCCCGACACCGGAGATGGCACCGGGCGTCACGCCAACAAGGACGGCAAAAAGCACTGACACCCCATCGCCGTCGACCACGGACGGGGAATCGAATGGGCGGAACGAATTCGCAGGGGACGATTACAAGCCGAGAACAGTCTCGATCTTTTTCCGGGCCTTTGCGGCCGCGGCTTGGATTTCAGGGTTGGGGTCCTGCTGCAATTGCTTGAGGACCCCGAGGCTTTCCTGACCGGGAAAATTTTCGAGGGCACGGACGGCGGCAAGGCGAACGGTCGGCGTGGTCGCTTCCTTGTTTCCGCGCGCCGCATAAATGAGAGCGGATTCGGCCACCGGATTGGAGATCCCGGCGACCAGCTCCGCAATGGCCTTTGCCTCCTCGGGCGTGCCCGATGACTGCATCTTGCGAAGGAGAACATTCACCTGGGGAGCGCCGCCGGACATGGCCAAGGCTTCGGCTGCGGCCGCGACGATGGGGTCTGACATCCCGTTGTTCGGGTCGGTCAGGACCGCGGCTAACGTCTCCATGGCCTCCGGGGCGCGGATCGCGCTCATCACCAACCGGGCGTTTTGCCGGGCCTGATCATGGCTGGCGGCATCGAATTGCTCCACCATGCGGAGGACCAAACCGGAATCCGCTTGGGCCCCGAGGGCGATGGCAAGGGCGCGGCGCGTTTCCTGATCGGCCAGGCTCATCAGGGCAAGGAGGGTGTCCCGATCATCGCGGGTGTCAAGGTGAGAAAGTTCCTGACAGGTGCGAGTCTTCAATTCACCGGGCCGGAGAGAACCCAGAAGGTGGACGAGACCATCCAAGGCTTCCATGGTGCCGATTTCAAGCAACGCCCTGACGGATTCCTCCTGCGCGGTCGGAGAGCCCTTGGAAAAGGATTGCACGAGGCGCTCGACGTCCGGGTTCTTCGAGTGGAATTCCGGACCGGGGCGGGGAGTCGCGGCGGATTCCCTTCCCGACAGTGCGGACGGCGGCAAGGAGTTCGCGGAGTCGGTTCGCGGTCCCGGCAGAGAACGATCCGGCGTGGTCTGCGGCGTTATCCCGGGACCTGCCGCGTGCGGACGGTCACAACCAGCCAAACAAAGGAGACCCAGAAAAAAAACTGGTTTCAGGCGGTTCATCGGATGGAGGCGCAGGCGGCGTTTCGGAAAGTCAGGTGGGGTGGCGGCCCCGGAGACCGGACGGGCGGCGGCAGATCCATCAGTGACCGAGGAAGCCCTGCATGCGGGCGGCGGAATCCGAGGCGATCTTGCGGATCTCCGGGTCCGGATCGCTTTGGAGCACGCGGAAGGTTTCCATGGTGTCGGCGCCCGGGAAATTCTCCAGGGCCCGGACGGCGGCCCGGCGTGTGGAGGGGAGGGTGGCGTCGCGGTTGCCTTTGGCCGCCTGGAGGAGGGCGGAACGGGCGGACGGGGTGCGGATGCCGGCGACGATTTCCGAGAGTTCGCCGAGGTCCTTGGGATCGGTGGTGCGGTCCATCCGGGCGGTGAGCGTGTTGACGATCGGGGCGGTGGCCTGTTGGGCGACGACCTGGGCCGCGACGTTGATCACCGGGGCCGAAGTCGCTCTCTGCGGATCGGCGAGAAGGGTGGTCAATCCCGTGACCGCGTCCTTGGAAGAGACGGCGCGCAACAGCTGAAGCGCGGAAGATTTGGTCAGGCTGTCGGTGGCCGACTCGAAACGGTTGACCAAGGTGAAGATGTAACCGGCGTCGGCGTGTGCGCCCAAGGATTGGGAGAGGGCGCGGCGGGTATCCGGATCAACGTGGGCCAGGGAGTCGAGGAGAAACCCGCGATGGGGCCCGGGATCGAATTGGAGAAGATCCTGACAGATCTGCGATTTCACCTCGCCGGGTGGCAGGTTGATGCAGAGGTGCAAGACGCCGCCGAGCGACTCAACGCTTCCCAGTCGGAGGAGGTCCTTCGCCAGAGCCATCTGTTGCTCCGGCGACGCGGAGAAAAATGAGGAGACCAGGGCTGTCACCTCGGGGGACTTCGGGAGGAAACGGTCGCTCTGCGCCGCAGCCGGGGGTGGGGAGGCGTTGGTGGGGGAGCCGGCCGCCGCCTTGGGAGCTTGCGCCGGCGGGGCGGGCGTTGCCCGCAGCGGGGGCAGGGGGCTTGGATCCGCTGAGCCCGCCGGGGTCGGGGGATTCACGCCGGGATCACAGGATGTCGCGACAACGGTCAGCGCCAAGGCCCACCCCAACCGAACCAGCGGCCCCGCCGGATGAAGGGAGGAAGGGGCACCTTGAGAGGCTTTCACCGAGCGGAGGGTCGAGGGGATTCGGTCCGGACTTACTGGGTGATGGATACGTTGAAGGTCACCCCCGAGTAGGGGCCTGCAAAGGCTTGGAGCAGGACATACCAGACCCCGGCCTCCGGGTTGGCGACGCTGATCGAGTCACTGTTCCCGCGGCGGCGCGAGACATACTCGTAAACCGGCATCGGCAAATGATTGTAGGCTGCATAAAGGTCACAGTCTCCGGTCCCGCCGGAGGTGGTGAACTGGAGCCTCGTCGCTTGGGAGGGAACGGTCACCTTGAAATACCGGTAATCGTTCCCCGGGGCCGACAGCCCGGTGAGGGTGCGCGGAGTGGTGGGGATCTCGGTGATCGAGAAGCCGGTCGCATCGCGCGCCTCAAGAGTGAGGTTGGCGTAGGCGATGAATCGATACAGCATGATGTAGAACACATCGCCCGGTGAGCCGGTCACGAGGACGGATTCAAAGTTCCCGGTCATGTAGGGACGTTGGTCGTAGAGGGAGAGGGTTGGCAGGTCTCCCTTGCGGACATAGAGATCGCAGTCGCCACGGCCATTGGTGGAACCTCCGCTGCCCGCAACCAGATTGTTATAGGTCGAGATGCTCAGGGTGGTGGACCCGGCAGGCATCGTCACCTTGTAATAAGTAGCTGGTTGTGTGTCCGTGGACGGATACACGGCAGGGTCGTTGTGCAAGGAGGTCAGCTTGTTGGAGGCACCGACCAACAAATCGGTCACTGTCGGGGCGTCGGTGATCGCGTAGGTTGCCGAGGCGAGGCTGCTGTCGGCGTAGAGCCCGCGCACCGCGATCGCCCTGACGACGGTGGCTGCAGGACTGGTTCCCGGCGTCAGGTTGGTGGAGACAACGAAGGGGCCGGTGTAGGTCTGGGTGCCCGGGGCTCCCGGAGCGGGGGTGGACCCGTCCGTGGTGTAGAGAATCGTAGCCAGCGGCGTGGTGCAGGAGATGCCCACCGGCACCGACGAACTCGATGTTCGCGAGCTCGGAGAGATCACCGGGGTCGCGACAGTCCCGATGGTCGAGCCTTGGATGACCTGAAGCGAAACCCCGGAGAATGAGCCGACACCACGGAGCATGGCGTAGTAGACGGAGGAACTCCCCGGGCTGGGATTCTCGATGGTGACGGTTTCGTTGCTCGTGCCGGCCAAACCGGGACGGTCATCGTAACTGTTGAGGGTCGGCAAAGCCGCCTTTCTCACGTAGAGATCGGCGTCGCCGGTGCCGGTCATCATGAACTTCACGAAGGCGGCGTTGGCGGGGACCGTGAACGCGAAATATCGTTGGGTGCCGGTCACTCCGCTGATTCCGGTGGCCTCACCGGAGGAGGTCAAATCCGTCGCCGATGGACTGACGGTGAAGGTTCCCGTCGCCCGGTCACTCGTGGTGGAACCGCTCTTTGAGGCTTCGGTGGTGATGGTGACCGGGTCACCGGAGGGACTGAGTGCGATCGGCGCGGTGTAGGTCAGGAAGTTGGTCCCGTCCAGAGAGTAGCGAATCACCGCGTCCGCCGTGGCCGAGGAGAGGGTGACCGAAAGCGGGGACGATTGGACGTAGAGCCCCGGAGCCGGGGAGAATCCCGGAGTGGCGACCTTGCCAGCGGCGGTCGCCGTCAGGTTGACCTTGCTGTAATTGGCCACGCCGTCGAGCATGATGAACCAGTCACCGACCGCCGGGCTGTTGACCGTCACCAACTCATTGTTTCCGGTGAGGCCGGATTTGAAGTCATGCACGGTGGGGGTTGGGGCCGAACCGTATCTCACATACAAATCGCAGTCACCCGAACTGCCGGTTGCGCCCGCCGTGCTGACCACCAAACGATCGGCGGCCTCGGCCGGGACATTGATCTTGAAGAAGGTCCTGCTTCTGGCCAAATTCACGATGTTGGTGACCGGGACTCCGTTGGACAGGGTGGTCAGCAGGGCCGCCGGGGCCGTAAGCGTGGCGGAAGCGGTGGACGGGTTAAGGCCCGACTTGACCGCCAACACCTTGACCGGAACCTGGGTTTCCGCAAGGGCCGCGGGCAGGGCGAAAGGTAGCGAATAAAGACGGGAAAGAACCGTCGGAGTCGAATTGTCCAGCGTGTAGTAAAGGTTGGATCCGGCCGTGGCGGTCCTGATCGTGACGACGGTTGTCGGAACCGAGGCGGCGGTGGAGGCCGCCAGAGCCGTGGTGATGACCGGTGTGATTACGCTGACCCCGGTCGTCTCCAGCACCGCCCGCAGCGTGAGGCCGGAATAAGCCTGCTGTCCCACAACCAGGACATACCAAGACCCCTCCCAATTGAGAACATTGGCCCTCTGGATCACAACCGACTCGTTGCTCCCCGTGACCGCGGCGGGACGGAAATCAAAGCTCGAAGAACTCGGTGGGGAGCCGAACTTCACGTAGAGGTCGCTATCTCCATTGCTGCCGACGGTTGAGATGGTGAGCCTGTCGTTGGCGTCACCGGCAGGCACCGTGAACTTGTAGTAGGTCAGGCTGGCCTGCGCGCCGGCGAGATCGGTCAGCCCGGTCGTCCCGGTGTCAAAGGACGGAGGCTCTGCGCTCACCGTGTAGACGGCGGTGGCGGCGGCGCTATCGGCCGACCCGAGTTTGAAGGCTTTGGCTTTGAGCGTGGTGGTGGCCGTGAGGGAAAGCGTGCCCGTGTAGGCCGTGGAGGCCGCGGTCGGCTCGTTACCGTCCGTGGTGTAACGAATGGTGGCCCCGGGAGTGGCGCAGGCGAGTGCCACCGGAACTTGTACGCTGTAGGAGCCACCCGGCACGGAAAATGTTGGCGTGGCCACCGGCGTGAGTGCGGGGGTCAACTGGGCCAGAACTGAGACATTCCGGTAGGAAACGCTGCCGCCTGCCGCCAGCATGACATACCAATCGCCGGCGGCCGGACTGCCGATCGTGACACTCTCCACGTTTCCAAGGAGCTTCGGGGCGTAGTCAAAGCTGGAGCGGCTCGCGCGGGACCCGAACCTGACGTGGAGATCGCAGTCACCAGTCGCTCCAGCCGCCACCGAGGTCGCTATCGTGAGCTGCGCCTGACCGGCAGGGACGGAGATTTTGTAGTGGCGCTCGGTATCGACCGGACTGACGGGAACGGCTGTCGGGACGCCGTCGCTCAGGTTGCCCAAGGTATCAGTAAGGTTGAACGTCCGGAAAACGACCGGGCTGGAAGTGAACCCGGGCATCACGCCAATTGCCCTCACCGTGACCGATCCGGATGAAGTGCCCACCGGAAGGGTGAGGCTCAGCGGGCCTGACACGGTCGGAGACGAGGTGGTCGGGGTGGTGCCATCAATCGTGTAGTGGATGGTCGATCCGGCGAGCGTTGACGTGAGGGCAACCGTCACCGGCGTGGCATCGAACGTGCCGCCGGCCGGCGTCAGCACCGGAGAGGGAACGACTGGCAGGACGTTGGAGAAATCCGCGAGCAGCGAGACTCCGCTGTAGGCTCTCGTGGCCCGGAGGAGAATATAGTAATACGTGGGATCCGGGCTGATGATCTGCACAGATTCGGCATTTCCGACTGTGCAAGACGCGAAATCAAAAGCTTCAGCGGTCGGCGGTAGGTCCTTGCGAACATAGAGATCCACATCGCCAGTTCCCGCGGAAGTGGAAACCACGAGTCTGGTTTGACCCGGAAGAACACGTATGGAGTAAATCTGGCCTGTGTTGAGAGCGCCGGAAAGATTGGTCAAGGTCACTCCGTCACTGAGGCTCGGCGGGGGCGCGTTAACGGTGTAACTGCCGGAGACCGATGCGCTAGGAGTGTAACCGCTGGCGTAGGCCAAAGCCCTGACGGTATCCCCCGGGGAATTAAGGATGATCGGGGAGGTGAATACGGCCGAGGACTCGCCCGGCTCGCTGCCGTCTGTCGTGTAGCGAATGGTTGCACCCTGCGTCGCACTGGAGAGAGTCACTTGAACCGAACCGGTGTTATAGACGCCCGGAAGCGGGGAGAATTGGGGGGGCGCGACCTGACCGAGGAGGCGCGAATAGTCCGCGATCAGGCCCACCGAATTGTAAGAGGCGAATCCGTGGAGAAGAATATACCAAGTGCCGGACGGGGGGTCGGTGATGGTTACCGTCTCGTTGTTGGTCAACGCGAAGGGCCGGTAGTCGAAGTCGCTGAGGGTCGGCAGGGTGGAACCCGTCCTGTTGGGGGCAGTGACGTAGAGATCGCAGTTCCCCGAGCCGCCGAATGTCCGAATCACCAGACTGTTCTGGTCAGGGGGAACGTCGATCTTGAAATAGCGGAAAGAATTGAGCAGCCCGGTGATTGGACCGAACGTCACATTCTTGGTGAGACTCTGGGCCGCGGCGGGCTCCGGCGAGGTGATCGTGTAATCAATGGTCGTGATGGTACTAGGGGAGAAGTTGGGCAGGAAGCTCCGGGCGCGCACTTGGGTGGTGGCATTGATCGTCAAGGGACCGGTATAGGCGGGAGAAGACGGGGTGGGGTCGGAGCGATCAGTGGTGTAGCGAATGGTCGCCCCGGTGGTGGTCGTGGTCATGGTGACCTGTGCGAGGTTCACGTAGGTTCCCCGTCCGGGCGTCAGGACAGGCGCCGCCACTGTGGTGGTCAAAACCCGGGTAAAGCGGGCGGTGACGGAAACGGCGCTGTAAGCTTGGAAGCCGTGGAGCATGACGAACCATGGCCCCTCCGCGGGGGTGCTGACGACCACGGACTCGGCGCTGCCAGGACGGAATGGACGGAAGTCGTAGTCGGCCAGCGTTGGCAGGCTGCCTTGCTTGACATAGAGATCCGCGTCCCCGGTGGTGCCGGTGGTCGAGATTTCGAGGCGGGTCTGTCCGGCGGGCACATTGACTACATAATAAGCAAAGGCCCCGAGGTTTCCGGACTGACTCGACCTAGCCACGCCGTTGAGCAGTTCGGTGGGGGGGGTATAGGTGAAGGTGGCACTGGCGGTCGGGCTGTCCGTCATGCCCGACTTGAGCGCCCGGGCGCGGACCAGCGTGGTGGCCGCGCTCACGGTGAAGGGGGCCGTGTAAGGGGTGGAAGAAGCGCTTGGGGTGGACCCATCCAGAGTGTAATAGATGGTGGCACCCGGTGTGGCGCAGGTGAGGGTCACATTGGTCACCGGGGTGGTGAAAGAACGTCCCGCCGGGGAAATCACCGGGGTGGCCACGACCGTCGTGCTGAAGGCGGGCACGGACACGAGGGCGGTCATGGTGCGTCCGTTCGCCGAGATCCGGCTCAGCGACACGTTGGTTGGCCGGCCCTGTGCATCCTGACTGGAAGGCTTCGAGGTTGGGGTGAAGGTCTTGGTCGAGTTGTAATAATCACCAAGATCCGCCGGTCGGCCGAGATCGATTTGAGCGAGACCGTCTCCCTCGATCAATGACAGCAATTTCGGAGTGGTTCCGGAATTGTCGTTCTGTGAAGCGGTCGGGTTTCCTCCTCCATCCAAAATCTGTTGGGCGTTGACCCGCCAGATGACGAGGCCATCCGCGGGGAGGGCGGAGTTTGGCACGGTGCCGACGCCGAGGTCGTTGCCGATCCGGAAGCGGTTCTCCACGAGGAAAAAGCTGAAGGGATCCCCGGAAGCATTCGGAAAGATCGCGGTCGCCTTCCTGCCGGGGTTCCCTGCCTCGAGAAGCGCGGGGTCGCCGCTGGCGTTGAGGGTGATGGTCGTGGACGACGCGCTGCGGCCGATGACGGTGGGTTGAATCCACCCCAGAACCCAGCGGGAGAAGGCGTTGTGGTTCCCCCGCAGCCCGTCCATGATATCCAAGCCACCCAATCCGCCGGTGGGGGCGGCCTCGGGCGACGAATCAAAATAATCGGGAAGCCCCAGAAGGTGCCCCATCTGATGGATCATGCCGCGCGGGTTGAAGTCGCTCCCGTTGGTGCCCCGGGTCTCGAAGGGTTGGAAGACGAAATTCTTCACCGTTTTCCCATCCCAGACGGTTGAGGCCGCGTCCGGAACGGTGAAGGACCACTCATAGCCGCACCAGAACGTGCCCCAGGCCGATTTGCCGCCCGTGAAGAGAACGGTGACGGCGTCGATGACTCCGTCACCGTTGTTGTCATACTGGCTGAAGTCGTGCGTGCTGTTGAAGGAATCCATCGCCGCCTTGACGAGGTCGAAGATGGCCTGGTTCCGTTGCGGGTTGGTCGCCCCATCCGCCGGGGTGTAGGTTGAGCGTGGGGAAGGGAAGCGATACCATCCCAGCACGTTCCCTTGGAGATTCAACCTGCGCTCCGAGGCCCGGAGATAATACCGGTTCATGCTCTCGAAGGGAGCGAACCCTTGAGCGACCTGGGAACCCTCCCCGAAAAGATTGGCCGCAATGAACGCGGGGCTCGGAGCGGCGGGGGCCCTGGAATCGGAGAAGTCGATCAGGAGGGTGAGGATTCTCGGCGAACCAACGGGAGAAAGGTCGACGTTGGGGGAGACGGGAGCGGGCGGAGGGTTTCCAAGAGCGATGGCCGCGGCCTCCTCGATCTTGGCCTTGGCCAGACGAAGGAAACTCGTGGTGGGTTGATCGTTACCCAGAGCCCGGACGAAGTCGAGCCGGGAGGCGAGATCACCGCGGATCCGGGCCTCCTGGAGTTCGGTGGCAGTGGGGGCTTCGAGGGCGGCGGCGACGCCACCGAGCAGCAGAAGGAGCGCCGCCAGCGCTGCGGAGGAGGATCGGGGGAGTGCGAAGGGGAGATCCCGACCTAGGGATGGACTAGACCCCGGAAATGGGCTGGGTGTGGCAACCGTGTTCACTGGCGTTGTTTGGTTCAAAGCTCGCTTGTCTTCAGGGCGGAAAACAAGGTCGCGGGGTTTCAGCTTCTATCGGTTCGGGGAGAGAAGGTCACGAAAAATCTCCTAGGTTTTCACCAGGACCGTTTCGAGCTGGGTAAGACCTGCTTTCACCAATACCGGATGCGAGCCTAAGAAGGATGCTCCCGTGATGTCAAGAGGGAATCTCCGGTTAAAATGGTCACGGCGAAACTTTTTTTTAAATGCTTGACGCTGGTGTGTGCGGTGGATGAAATGCGGAGGGTGCGGGCTCTCTGCGAATCTGGAAGGGGGGCCTCCTCAGTGTGTGACAATAACCCCGGGCGGTCAGCGATCGCCCATGCAAATCTGAGAAGATGATGAAAAGGCTTTCAGTGGCAGGTCCCTTGCTCCACGGCGTTCTCTTGGCGTCCGGACTCCTCCCGGGTCTGAGTTTCGCGGTGAATTCCGGTCAAATTCGCGGAAGTATCTTCGCCGATGACAATCAGAACGGATCTTACGACCCGGGTGAGCATGTCGCCTCTTCAGCGACCTTGTTCAAGCTGACCGATGGAAAATGGACATCCGTCGGTGCGGCCTACACCGTGGTCAACGGGGAGTTCATTTTCCAGAACCTGCCTCCTGGGAGTTACCGGGTCCAGTTGGAGTTTCCCGACGGAGCCACTCGCACCAGCCAGAATCTTGAAGTCACCGCGTCCAACGCGAGCATTGAACTCAAGGTTCCGTTGTCCCGCAGCGGCGGGGGCGTCGTGATGCTCCCGGACACTTATGAATCGACGGACGCCGGGTCGGGCGGTTTCTCCACGGATGGCACGGCTGGACGCCGCAACTTTGTCAATATCACGTCGATCATCGACCCCGAGATTTCTCCGTTCAAGCCCTGAGCGGTTATTCTTCGTCAGCGACTTTCTGGCGATTCGCGGAGCGATCCCTCCACAACAACGCGAGATGGGAGGCCGCGTAAAGACGGAGTGATCCGATCTGGAGTGGGAAGTCGAGGAGACAATGAGTTCCGAGAATGGCGAGAGCCACCAAGCTGGTGATCGTCGATAGTTCCATGGGATGCCGGAGGCAGGTCCGCACGCCTCTCAGGAAACCGCCGGCCACGATGGCCAGCCATAGCCCGAATCCGATCACGCCCCACTCGACCATGGTCTGCAGGTAGTCCTGATGGGCGTGGGTCAGTTTTCCGCGATACGTTGCATCGAGGGAGACCGTAAAATAGGGGACGACGAGGGAAAAGGTGCCAGGTCCCGTTCCCCAGACGGGATATTGCCGGATGATGCCGGTGGCCACGCTGAAAAGAACGGGGCGGTTGCCGAAGCCTTTCTGTATCACCTCGTTCCACCGACCGATGGCCGGGGCCAAGATTGGAACCATCAAAAATACGGCGGTGGCGAGGACCACCCCGGACAGGACCAGTTTCACCCCCAGGGGCAAGCCTTGAAGGTTCGAGGGAACGGCCCGCCTCATGAGAAGAAGGGCTACGGCCAATGAGGGGAGGGCCGAGAGATGGCCGAACTTGGAGGTGTTGACGAAAAGGCCGAGGAAAATCAGCAGGAAGGCATTGACCCCGAGAATGCGGATGAACGGTCGTTCGCCGTGCTGGGAAAGCATCACCAGGGCCAGGGCGGCAGGCCAGCAGAGGTTGAGGAACGCCGCGGCATGCCCATGATAGACGAACGTTCCGAAAAATGTCTCCGACGGAGTCTTGGTGAACGGGACGATGATCCCTCCCTGCATTTTGCAGAAAATCGCGAACACGGACATCGCGGCCCCGATGACGGAAATGGCCCCGAGTAGGAGCCAGCGCGTCTCGCGCTTTCGGAAGAGATCCGTCATGGTGAGAAAGGCGAGCCCCAAGGCCCCCCAATGGGTCAATGCCACGACGGTCGTGTGTTGATCCACGGTCCAGGGAAAGCCAGGCCGGAAGTTTCCGAGCGAGCGCAGGCCTTGGGTGACCGGGTCATAGATGTAGTGCGGGTTGAGTGCCTGAAAGGCCGCGAGCACCATCAGACAACCGGCGGGGACCAGGAGCGGCAGGGGCAGGGCCGGGCGCTGTCGCTTGGTGATGAGCCCCAACCCGTGCGAAAGAAATGCGGCCACAAGGATGCCATCGAGCACGAACCACTTGCCGTCCTCAACACACCCATGGGCCAATGGCGCATAGGCCAAGGCCGTCACCAGGAGCAAAACGGTGAGGATGCGGGTCGACATGCGGTGCGTTGAACCCCGGGGGGATTCCGTGAGGCGGTCGGGAGGAGAAAGGTTCTGGCCGACGCACCTGCGCCGGGTATGCCTCAATGGAATGTCTTGAGTCAAGGGTTTCCGATCAAAAAAGTGCAAAACGATCATTCACGGGATGGACCCATTTGCTTGCGTGCCGGAGCGGTTGGTGCTCGTGTAGGACTGGCATGTCCCCAATCCGGTTCGTCATCCATGCCGCGGCCATCGCGTGTCTTGTCCCTGCCACCGCCGCGCCCTTGCCGAACATCCTGTTGATCTACGCGGATGATCTTGGGTATGGAGATTGCGGGGCCTACGGAGGGACTCACATTCCGACCCCGAACATTGATCGAATCGCCCGCGAGGGACTCCGCTTCACCAATGGCTATGCGGCCGCCGCCACCTGCACTCCCTCACGTTACGCCCTGTTCACCGGGGAGTATGCGTGGCGTCAGGAAGGCACCGGCATTCTGCCCGGAGATGCCCGCCTCATCATCCGGCCGGGGCGGACCACCTTGCCTTCCATTTTCCAGCGGGCGGGCTACCGCACGGGCATCGTGGGAAAGTGGCACCTCGGGTTGGGGAGCGGCAAGATCGACTGGAATGGGGAGATCCGGCCCGGTCCGCTCGAAGTGGGCTTCGACGAATCGTTCATCATGGCAGCGACGGGTGATCGGGTTCCCTGCGTTTATGTCCGGGGACATCGTGTCGAAGGCCAGGATCCCGCCGACCCCATCACCGTAAGCTACGGGAAGCCGGTCGGGAACCTTCCCACGGGAAAGGGCAATCCGGAGCTGCTGAGGATGCGTCCCAGTCATGGCCATGACATGAGCATCGTCAATGGCATATCCAGAATCGGAACCATGGATGGAGGGGGGGGCGCGATGTGGAAAGACGAAGAGATGGCGGACAGGTTCACCCAAGAAGCCGTGGGGTTCTTGGAGCGCAATGCAACGAAACCGTTTTTTCTCCACGTTGCCTTGCATGATCCTCACGTGCCACGTGTGCCTCACCCGAGGTTCGTGGGCAGGACGAAGCTGGGGCCGCGCGGTGACGTCATCGTTCAGGCCGACTGGTGTGTCGGGGAACTCCTTGCGACGCTCGATCGACTCAGCCTGACGGCGAACACGCTTGTCCTCTTGAGCAGCGACAATGGTCCGGTGCTTGACGACGGTTACGCGGACGGGGCGGTGGAAAAACTGGGGGGGCATCGTCCCGCCGGATCGCTGCGCGGCGGGAAATACAGCAAATTCGAGGGTGGGACCCGGGTTCCCTTCATGGTGCGTTGGCCGGCCCGGATCAAACCGGGGGTGAGCGATGCGATCGTCTCCCAAGTGGACTTTCCTGCGACGTTTGCCGCTCTGACGGGGCAGGCGCTCGATCCGGCCGAGGCTCCGGACAGTCGTGACGTTCTCCCCGCGATCCTTGGCGAATCGCCGGCGGGGCGTCAGGAAGTCGTTCTTCAGGGTAACGGCCTGGCGTTGCGCGCCGGCCGGTGGAAGTACATCATGCCCGCCAAGGGACCGAAGACCAGTGTCTCCACCGGGACGGAGCTGGGCAATGACCCCGGTCCGCAGTTGTATGACCTCGAGTCGGATTCAGGTGAAACCCGGAACCTTGCCGAGGTCCATCCCGGGCGGGTTCGCGAGATGCAAGAGCGTTTGGACGGGATCCGGAGAGGGGACGTTCACGAAGGAGACGATCGATGAAGATTTACACGTATCGAAACTGTGGCACCTGCCAGAAGGCGACCAAGTGGCTGCGTGCCGCCGGGATCGACTTTGAGGAAATTCCGATCCGGGACGCACCACCGGCTGTGACCGAGTTGCAAGCGATGCTCGAGACGGTCGGCGGAGATCTCCGGGCGTTGTGCAACACTTCCGGTCAGGATTACCGGGCCCTCGGTTTGAAGGACAAGCTGCCTCGGATGGCACCTGCCGCAGGGTTGGAGTTGCTTTCCTCCCAAGGCAATCTGGTGAAGCGCCCCTTTCTGATCGACGAGCGGCGAGGCATCCGTCTCCTGGGATTTCGCGAGGAAATCTGGGGTGAAAAGCTTCTGCCCGGAGGATGGCAACCGGACGCTAAAAGCTCAGTTTGAACCCGCCGAAGACACCGGTTCCCCGTCCGGGAAACCCAGCGATGACGTCGTAGGGTTCGTCGAACAGGTTTTCCACCGAGACTTGGGCCTCGCACCGTTCGGTGACTCGGAGGGAAGCGTAGGCGCGTCCGAGAGCGTAGCTGTCCCCGGGGATGGTCTGGTAGGAAGCCGGGTCGATGTCGAGCCGGTCTGCGATGAGTTGGCCGCCGAGACCGAGGGTGAGACGATTTCCGACTGGCGCATGGACATCGAACCCGAGGGCGTGTTTGGGGCGGCGGAGGAGGCGCGCGCCACTGTCCGCATCCTCCGCCTGCAAATAGGTATAGGCGATGCGATAGAAGAGCCGGTCCTGCCAGTCTCCGGAAAAATCAGCTTCCACGCCGGTGTTTGTGGCGCTCTGGAGGTTGAGCACGGAGAGAGGGGTGGCGGCAAAGTCGGTTACGATGAGGCCGGAGATATCGTTGTCGAACCATGTGAGGGTGAGGGTGCCGCAATCTCCGATCCGCGAGGAAAAGCCAGCGTCCCAGCCGAGGGATTCCTCGGGTTGCAAGCCGGGGTTTCCCCTGAAAAAAGGGTCGTTTGCGTAGAGCTCGAAGAAGGAGGGCGCGCGGAATCCGGATCCGGCGCTGGTCCGGAAGGTGGTCCCGGTTTTCTCGAGATGCCAGGCGGCCGCGGTGCGCCAAGTGAGGGCATCGCCGATGGAACGGTAGCGTTCCCACCGGCCGCCGGCGGACAGGGTGATGGGTTCGACAGGAGAGAAGGTCTGGTCGGTGTAGAGGGAGACGAGGGCATCGGATGCCGAGACCGAGCCGTAGCCGGTGTTGAGCATGTCTCGCACCTCGTATCCCGAGCCGATGAGGGTGGTCAGGTGGTCGCTCCACGTGAGGGTGTTGCGCCAGTCCAAGACCAGTTTGCGGTGGTCGACGATGCTTGCTGGTGCGGGCGGAGCGATGAAGCCGAGGTCTTGCTGGAGCCGGCCGGCGATCAGTTTGCTGCTCCAACGGTTGGTCATTCGGGCGTCGACATACCCGGTGAAGAGGAGAAATTCCTCCTCTTCCGCGTTGTCAGGATCATTCTCGAGGATGGTGCCGGGTGATTGGTAGGAGCGTTGGGAGTTTCGAAAGGTGAACCCGGCGGTGGTGGTGGTATCGAGAGGAAAATCGAATCGAACGGCTTGGAAAAGGTTTGCGAAATCGTTATGCGGGCGGTCGTTCGCGGTTTGGCTCCATCCGGCACTGAGGGAATAGTCAAAGGATTCGAGGGAGCCGGAACCACTCAAACGGGAGCCGAAGGTTCCGAAGGAGCCGGCGAGGAAATCGATCGAGGATTGCGGGCTGCCCGAACCGCGGGGCGCGATGACCTGAATCACGCCCCCAATGGCTTCGCCGCCGTAGAGGGCTCCTTGTGGACCGCGGAGAACCTCGATGCTCTGGACCAATCCGAGATCCTCTCCTCCGAGAAACACGTCGGGATAGATGTTGGCATCACTGATCCGGACTCCATCGACCACGATCTGGGTTTGGTTAGGATTGGCCCCGCGCAGGATGGGGGCGGCGGTGGCACCAGTCTGGCCCGAGGGGACGATAACGGTGCCCGGAACGAGGCGGAAGGCGTCTTGGAGCCGCCGGGTTTGGGTTTTGTCGAGTTCCTCCCGGGGGAGGAGGCTGACCGAACTGCCGACGGATTCCGGTTTTTGGGGAATCTTGCCGGCGCTGACCACCACGGGTTCAAGGCTCGGAGGCGGGCTTTGACCGAACGCGGACGTGAGCAGGGAGCCCAACGCGACCCCGGTCACGAAGAGGGAAAAGATGGTTTGCATGGAGTGCCTCCGATCCCAGTGGTTCCGCTGGGGGTTGACTTTTTCCGGGCAGGCGATCCGGCTCGAATTCCGGCTCCAGCAATGGAACCGGTTTTCTCACGGTGGCGGTACCGCTCCAGAATTGCACTGGATTCCCCTCTATTTCCTGTCGACGCCACAGATGGCGGGACTTCCCGGAAAAACCCGGCCGAAGCCAGGACGATGCCTCTTTCAATGAGGGCGCGGAAATGTCAAAGGGTTTTCGGGTTTGACGGTGGAGAGCTGAAGGCGGAGTTGGTAGCGACCGTGCAACGCCGCTTCGTCATCGCCAGCCTCCTGACCGTGCTTTCCGGCGGGCTGCACGCCATGGAGCGCGTGGTGAGCCTGGCTCCCAGTGTGACGGAGACGGTCCTGGCCCTGGGGCTGGAAGAAGCACTGATCGCCCGCACCCGTTACTGTCCGGGGCATAAGGGGGCCGGGAAGGAGATTCTCGAGGATATGGTCCAACCTTCGGTTGAACGGCTGCTCGGCCTGCGGCCGGATCTGATTCTGGCCAGCGACCCGACGCCGGAACCGGTGGTGCGCCGCCTTCGCGACGCGCGGCTCCGGGTGGAGCGATTGCCGACCCGTGATTTGGCCAGTGTGATGGCCAATCTCCGCCGGACCGGGGAATTGCTCGGTGCGAAGGCCGGGGGGGAGAAGCTGGCGGATGAGGTGCAGCGGAGGATCGAAGCGGTGGAGCGGGTGACGGCGCCGTTGCCCCCCGGGCGTCTTCCCCGGGTGGTCCTTTTTTACGGGACGCATCCTGAGTTCTGTGCGGGGGCGGGGAGTTTCACCGGGGAAATTCTGGCCTGTGCGGGAGGACGGAACGTGGCGGCGGATTCCGCCACGGCCTGGCCCTCCCTGGGGCGTGAACGGTTGCTCCAATGGGACCCGGAGGTGATCTTGATTTCCCTGACGGAAAGCGCGGAGGAACTGGCGGAGGCCCGGACCACGGTGCGAGGCTGGGAGGGTGAGACCGGGTGGAATCGTTTGTCGGCGGTCCGGTCGGGGCGGATCGTGTTCGTCACCGGAAGCCTCCTCATGATTCCCGGGCCGCGGGTGGGCGAGGCGGTGGAGGCGGTGGCCCGGGCCCTTCATCCGGAGTTGTTTGCGGCGTTGCAACCCCGAGAACTGCATTTCCTTGAACCTTGAGTGCCGTCAGATCGTGGCCGGATACGGCGGGAATCCGGTGCTCCGGGGGATCAGTTTGGAGGTGCGTCCGGGTGAAGTGCTGGGCCTCTCCGGGCCGAACGGTGCCGGGAAAAGCACGTTGCTCAAGGTGTTGAGCGGGCGGTTTCGGCCCATTTCGGGAGAGGTGCGGGTGGGAGGAACGGCGGTGCGGGACCTCTCCGACCGGGAGCGGGCCCGCCGTATGGCGGTCATGGCCCAGGGGCTGCATCTCGAATTTCCGTTCACGGTCCGGGAGTTTGTCGGCCAGGGCAGATACCCGCACCTCGGCCCGTTCCGGCGTCCGGGGCGGGTGGACGGGATGGCCGTGGAGCGGGCGCTGGCGGAGACGGGCTTGGAGAGCCTCGCGGAGAGCCGGATGGATCGTCTCAGTGGAGGAGAGGCCCAACGGGCATGGATGGCGCGCGCGCTCTGTCAGGAAGCGAAGATTCTGCTTTTGGACGAGCCCGCCTCCGCCCTGGATGTCGCGCGCCAGGCGGCCTTTTGCGGGATTCTGCGGCGGTTCGCGGGCGAGGGGCGGGCGGTTGTCATCGTGTTGCACGATTTGAATCTGGCGGCCCGGCTCTGCGATCGGCTCCTGCTGCTGGGGGCGGGAGGAATCGCTGCGGAGGGGAGCCCGGAGAGCGTGTTGCGGAGGGAAGTCCTCGGGCAGGTTTATGGTGGCGAACCGTTGGTGCGGACGCTGGAGGACGGGTTCCCGGTGGTGGTATTCTCTCATCGGAGGAAATCATGAGACCGGTGCGGAATCTGATTTGCCTGGGCGGCGCGCTGTTGATGGCGGGCATGCTTGCGGTGGCCCATGGCGAGATGGGGTGGCTGACGCCCTGGGACTGGATGGGGGGCGGCGGTGGCGACGCGAGATTGCTTTTGGAACTGCGGCTTCCCCGTGCCTTGTTGGGGATGCTGGCGGGAGCGAGTTTGGGAGTGGCCGGGGCGTTGATGCAGGGATTCTTCCGCAACCCGGTGGCGGACCCGTATGTGACCGGCGTTTCCTCTGGGGCAGCCTTCGGGGCGGTGGCGGTTTTGGTGGCGGGATGGCCGGAGTGGATGGTGAGCCTCGCGGCGTTCGCGGGGGCCGCCATGGTGGCGGTATTGGTCTCCCGGTTGGCGACCCGTGACGGGGTGACTTCCCCACTGGTTTTGCTGTTGGGAGGAATGGCGATGGCCGGGTTTCTCCAGGCGGTGACGATGGGGCTGCTGCTCCGGGCGGACCCCTTCGGTTTGCGATCGGTCCTGATCTGGTTGATGGGGAGCCTGGCGTATCGGGGATGGGACCAGGTGGCGATGGCGGCGGCTGGGCTGCTGCCCGGGATGGTGGTGGCCCTTGCGGCCTCGAGGGTGCTGGATCTTCTGGCGGCTGGCGAGGAATCCGCGGCCGCGTTGGGCGTGCCGGTGGAGACGGTGAAGCGTCTCGTCATCGGTGTGGCCTGTCTTCTGGCCGCCACCGCGGTGGCCTCGTGCGGCATCATCGCGTATGCGGGTTTGATGGCCCCCCATCTCGCCCGGATGTTGACCGGGGCGAGACATGCCGTGGCGTTGCCGGGGGCGGGACTGACCGGGGCCCTTCTCCTGACGGTATCGGACCTCTTGTCCCGGCATCTGATTCCGGGGCAGGAACTCCCGGTCGGTGTCATCACCGGAGTCATCGGGGCCCTTTTTCTGGCTGGATTGTTGCTCAAGCGCAAGCATTTGGACCTATGAGCCTGACCTTTGTCGTCGGTGGAAGCCGCAGTGGCAAAAGCTCGCGCGCCGAGGCGATGGCGCGGGGGGCGGGCTTGGGCGTCGTTTATCTGGCCACCTGCCGCACGCAGGACATGGATCCCGAGATGGCGGAAAGAATCCGGCGGCATCGCGAGGACCGTCCCTCCCACTGGGTGACCGTGGAGGACCGTTTCGACTTCGTGAACCTCGCCGGAGAAATCTCCGGCCGGCTCCTCTTGGTGGATTGCCTGACGCTCTGGCTGGCGCACTGGCTTGAGGTGGAGGGCGAAGTCGATGCCGTTCTCGGCCGGTTGAAAGAGGGGTTGGCGGCCTTGCGCGCCCACCGGGTGACGGCCATCGTGGTGAGCAACGAAGTCGGCTGCGGCATCGTGCCGCTGGGATCCGGCACGCGGGCTTACCGTGATCTCGTGGGTTGGGCGAATCAATTGATGGCCCGGGAAGCGGACCACGTGGAATGGATCGTCGCCGGAATTCCCGTGGTCATCAAGGGGGCGGACCGTTTTCGACCAAGTTGAGCGCCACTTCCTCGAAGAGAACGGAGGCATTCCAACCCGCGGCTTTGACCCGGGCGGCGATTCCCTCGATCCATCCGCGTTCGTCGTCGCAGGGGCGCCCGTGCGCGTAAGCGAGGAGTTGCCGGATCAGTTGCTCGAGAAACTCATCTTCGCGCCGCAACAATTCCCGGCGCAGGCCTTCCGCTCCGGAGAATTCGGCGCCCCGGTAAAATGTTCCGGTGGGGTCGATCGCTTTGCCGCCCACGGTTTCCCGCCAAGCGCCCACGGCATCGAAATTTTCGAGGCTGAGACCGATGGGATCGAGTTTTTCATGGCACCTTCGGCAACGGGGAACGGCCCGGTGTGCTTCCAATTCCTCGCGCAGGGTGCGCCCCTCTTCGCCGGCCATCGCGGGAAGGACTCCGGCATCGGGCAGGGGGATGCCGGGGTTGCGACCCAGCAGGGTTTCCCAGACCCACTTGCCACGGGTCACCGGGGTGGTGCGCAGGGCACTGGATGTGGAGGTGAGCACGGCACTCATTCCGAGCAGACCACCCCGGCGCCGGTCGGGAAGAGAGATCGGGCGCCAAGCATCCGCGGAGGGCTCGGGCCAGCCGTAAAACGAGGCGAGCGAAGGGTTCACCATGGTCCAATCCGAGTCGAGCAGTTCGCGCAAGGAGCGACCCTCGCGGATCAGTCGGAGGAGGAATTGCACCGGTTCCTCCCGGGCTGCGAGGGCGATGTGGCGCTTGTATCCGGGGAAGCGGTATTCATCCGGCATCATGGTGACGCCCAGAGGCGCGGTGCCGAGCCATTGACCGGTGAATTCGGCCAGCACGGGCGTGAAGGCGGGGGCGGCCATGAGCTGGCGGATCGAGGCGCGGTCGAACGAGGATATCCCGACCGGGCGGCCGTGAAGGAAGAAGCCGAGCCGGACGGAAGGATTCCGGTTGTCGCGGAAGACGAAGCGGGGCGAGGCGAGGACCGCGGCCAAGGCGAGGCGCGGCTCCAAGGTCAAATAGGGGGCGAGGGATCCGGCGGGTGGCTCGGTTTGCCAAGCCTCCCGCGCCAAGGCGGTCACATCGAGGTTGCCGGGAAGGCGGGGACTGGCACCGGCTGGGATGACCGGACCGGCCAACTCCACCCAGTCCAGATAAAGTTGTCCTTGATGGCGAGTCCAATCCATCCACTTGATGCCGGAAATCCGTTTCATGTGGGCTTCGTAACGCTTGAGGATGGCCCCATTGAGTTCCTCCCAACGACGGTTGAATTCGGCCGCATCGTCCTTCAGGACATCGGTCGCATAACGGGCCCGGGCCTCGCGCTCCCCTTGGAGGCGTTCGACGGCATAGTCGCGGAACCGGACAATATCCCGGGGATCGCCGGTCTCTCCGTAAGCGTAGAGCCATTCGAATGCCTGTTGCAGATAGAGGCATTTCTCTTCCAGGGCTCTCTTTGCCGTCTCTTGAGCGGCGGTTGCGTCCGGCGGAAGATCGGGGACCCGCATCCGGTTGCGGGCGGCGCGTTCATTCATGACCCGGTCGGCATCCCGCGGGAGGCTGGCTTGGGGAACCAGACTGGGCTGGTTGAACGAGAGCGTGTGCCATCCCTTGCGCAGGAGAAGGGGGATGCGGTGGGTGGTGCTTCCGGGACGGGGATGCGATACCGGGATGGAAACGATGGGCTCGCTGCCATCGAGGATTTGGAGGCGGGTCGGCCTGCCCATGGTGGAGCCGTGGCAGCGGACCTCGTAGTAGCCGTCCACGGGGATTTCCAACGTGGCCGAAATGACCTGGGGCTCGGTGGCGAAGAGCATGCCGTGGTCGAATTCCTTGAGGTGGGAAGAGCTGCGGTCCATCGCCTCCGCCTCGAATCGCCGGACCAAGCCGGGCTGGCCAAGGGCGAGCCACCCCTCGATGGCGCGTTCGGCCGCCTCCAGATATCTCGCGGCCTGAGCGGGGGTGACCTGCAAGGAGTCCGCGTCGTTCGTGAACCCGCTCACACCGGGCGGATCGGGTTCCAGCAGGTCCCCCGGCCTAAGATCGATTCCCAGAAGGCTGGCCACGGACCGGCTGTATTCCTCCCGGGTCAGCCGGGCGAAAGCAGGAACGGGGGCGCGGGGGGCGGTAGGGAAGGACGCGGCGCTGGTCTCGAGCCAAGCAAGGATTTCCTGGCGCGCTTCCGGCGTGGGGCCGTTCTTGGGAGGCATCTCCTCCCGCTCCACCTGTCCGACGGCGCGCCGCCATTGGGAGGCGGTCAAGGGATGGCGGAGATCGAACCCGCCCTCCACCTTGGTCTCGCCATGGCAGGGAAAGCAGTGCTCCTCCACCAGCGGGGGAAGGGAAAGAGCGAGGGCGAGGATACAGGGAGCAACCATCGGACCGGTGGGAGCTTTCGACGCGACGGGACGTCGGGAAGTTCAATCCCGGCGCCGGGCATCGAGCCAGACGGAGGCGAGGATAACCGAGCCCTTGATGATGTATTGGAGGGAGAAGTGAACGTGGGCTTGGTTCAGGCCCTTGTCGAGAATGCCGATGATGATGGCGCCGAAAAGGGTGCCGGTCATGGAACCGCGTCCCCCTTTGAGGCTGGCACCGCCGACGACCGCGGCCGCGATGGCGTTCAACTCAAAGCCCTGGCCGGAGGCGGGCTCGGCTCCGTAGAGTTGGGAGGCATGAACCAGGCCGGCGAACGCGGTCAGGATGGCGGCGCCAAGGTAGGCTGCAATTTCCTTCCGTTCCACGCGGACCCCGGAGAACGCGGCGGCGGAGCGACTGTTGCCGATCGCCACCAGATGGCGGCCAAAGACGGTGAAATGAAGCAGCGCGGCCATGAAGCCGTAGAGAACCAGCATCACCATCACCGGGACGGGGAAAAAGCCGCCGAGCCGACCGTTTCCCAAGGCGAGCAGGGCGGTCTGGGTGTCGGGCAGGGACATCGGGCGACCGGAATTGAAGCCGAAGGCGAGCCCGCGGGCCACCATCATGGAGGCGAGTGTGGCGATGAAAGCCGGCATCCGTCCCTTGGAGATGGCGAACCCGTGAAAAAGTCCGAATGCCCCCGCGACGAGGAAACTCCCGAGGATGGCGCAGGGAAGTGGCCAGCCGTGCAACAGGGTGAACGTGGTCACGGTCCCGACGAGGGCCACCACGGCGCCGACGGAAAGATCGATGCCACCAATGAGAATGACCAGGGTCATTCCGAAGGCGAGAATGGCGTAGACGCAGTTCTGTTGGGCGATATCGACGAGGTTTTCCAGGGTCAGGAAATTGGGAACCCACACCCCGAAAAGGAGCAGGAGTCCGGCGGTGGCCGAGAGAATCGGGATCTGGGCGCGCCAACCCGGGGGAAGCCGCCCATAAAGCTCGCGCACGGTCTTCACCGGAGGAATTCCGAGGCGTTCTCCCGGGTCACGAGTTTCACCGGGATGCGAATATCTTTCTCGACGGGTTTGCCCTCGAGGTGCTCGTAAGCTTTTTCCGCGGCCACCCGCCCAATCTCTGTCGGGGATTGGGCGGAACTGCTGAGGATTTTGCCGTCGCGAATGTAGGCGGCGGCTTCGCGGGAGCCATCCACGGTGACGATGGTGACCTTTCCGGCGCGTCCGGCGGATTCGATCGCCGAGTAAGCTCCGATGGCGCTCGGGTCGTTGATGGGAAAGACGGCATCGAGTTCCGGATAACGGCCCAGAAGGTCCTGCATCACGGGACGCCCGCCCTCGATGGTGCCCTTGCCTTCCTGGGTGTCGAGAATGGACATCCCGGGGTATCGGGCGATGCCCTCCCGAAACCCGGTTACCCGGTCGATGCAGGACTTGGCGGTGGAGAGGTGGAGGATGGCGATCTTGGCGTTGGGATTGACTTGAGCGAGCGCTCCGGCCGCGAGGCGACCCGCGCCGAGGTTATCGCTGATGACCTGGCAGAGCACCAGGCCGGGGTCGCTGACGTCGGTATCGACCACGATCACGGGGACCTGCTTGCGCTTGGCCTCGAGGAGGGTGCCACGGATTCCCTCCCAATTCACCGGGTTGAGGAAGATCGCGGCGGGAGACTGCTGCAGGAGATCGGAGAGATCGTTGCGTTGCTTGAGGCTGTTGTTTTGGGAATCAAGGGTGACGAGCTGGTCACCCCGGGCCTCGACCACGGCTTTGATCCCCTCGTTGAGATCGACGAAGAAAGGGTTGTTGAAGGTCATGAAGGAGACCGCGAAAAGGCGGCCGCCTGCCTTGGCGTCGGGCACGTTCTCCCGGTCCGGTGCGCAGGAACAGACCAGGAGGGCGAAGAGGGAGCCGGTGAAAAGTTTGAGCCAACGAAGCGTGGGCATCACGCATCCTCTCGAATGAAGCCCGGCAAGCGCAACTGAAAAAGACGGGTTTCCACCCGCCCGGGCCTGCGGTGGGGTTATTCTCCCGAGTTGGAACGGCCGATGATTTGGTCCACCTCGACGTTGAGACGGCTGATGATCCGGTCGATTTCCTCCGGTTTGAGATGGAAGTTCGCCAGCGTGTCGAGGAGGTGCCCGGTGAAGAGCTGGAAATGATGGAGCGTGATGCCCCGGCCATGGTGGACCTCGTTGAGAGGGCGGCCGGAATAAACAAAGGGCCCGCCCAGGGCTTGGGCGAAGAATTCGCGTTGCATCGCCTTCAGACGATCGACCGACGCGTGGGCGAAGAATGGGGCTAGGTCCGGGTCTTCGAACACCCGCAGGTAGAACTGGTCGACCAACCGGGCGATTCCCGACTCACCGCCGATTCGTTGGTAGACGGAGGAGGAGGACTCCGGCATGGAATGAGGATTCAGGGTCTGCCGTTCCGGTCCATCAAGCGGGCCTTTTCCTCCCGCATTTGCCGCTCGATTTTGGCGACGGTGAGGTCGATGGCCTCGTAGAGGTCGTTCGTCTCGGTCTTTGCCTCAAGGGTCACGTTGTTGGCGCAGTAGAGGACCAATTCGGCGGCTTGCCGGTGCCGGTGTTCCTGAGAGTCGAGAATGAACTTGGCATCGATGATGTGGGGATACTCCAGATGAATCCGCGAAAGTCTCTGGTGACAATGGTCGCGCATGGCATCGGTGAGGTCCATGTGCCGGGCGGTGACTTGAACGGTGTAATTCTGTTCGCTCATGGGTAGGATGGAAAAATCAGTGGGAGAGAAAGAGCGCGGCCTGACCGGCTTCGATGAGATTGCGGGTGAAGCTGCCGACAAAGGGATCGACGATGAATTTGCGGGAATGGATCCCGGCCACCACCAAGTCGGTGGCGCCGAGGAATTCCTTTTGCACGAAATCCCAAGGCGCTTGTGAGGTGGGGTGCAGCTTGAATCCATGGAGATCGTGGGAGCGGAGGTAGGCGGCGGCGCGTTCCAGAAGCGCTTCGGACTGAGCCCGGTCGCTGCCCGAGGCAAACACATGGATCTCGAATTCGTAGGGACGGGCGAATCCCGCAAAATCCCGGACGGCCCTTGCCGCGGGGAAACTGCCGTCGTAGGCGATCAGAACCCTCTGGAACGAACCTCCCGTCCGTGCGGGGACGGCGAGAACCGGGGTGGTGGTTTGGTCGAGGATTTTGGTGAGGGAGTCGCCCTCGGTCTCCCGGGTTTCAAAGTGGAAGTGGGTCCGCAATCCCATGACGATCAAATCGTAGAGCGCGGCGATTTCCGTGACGATGGAGGCGGGGGCTCCCGAGAGTTCCTCCTCACTGTGCGCCACGTGTTCGGCATCGCAGGTCATGGCAAAGCGCTCCTTGGCGCGGCCGATGATCTGTTCCGCCTGTTCCAGACCGGCCGCGAGGCTTTCGCGGATGGAAGGCCAGTGGGAGACCTCGACTGGAGCAAAGCGTTGCCGGATCTCCGGGGAATCGAGAACCGCCAGCCCGGTCACTTGGGCATAGTGGCGCCGGGCGACCTCACAAGCCCGGAGCGTGGCCGCTTCGGTGTAGGGCGATGGGTCAAGCGGAACCAGAATGCGTTGGATGGTAGAATTCATCGTGGGCAGTTTAGGCAGGGCCCCGGGGGATGCATCCGCGAAATTGGGGAAGCTCGGCCCGGTCGGGGAAATTCAACGACGGGGAGCATACCCGGATTGTCCGGCGGCGTAGCGTTCGTCAAGGAAAGCCAGCAGATCGATCAATTGCCGGACGGTCATCTTGGTGGTGAGGTCAAGCATGAAGGGCTCGGCCTCCGCTTGTCGGTCCGGAGACAAAAGCTGGCGGTAGCGCTCTTGGATGACGTGCCTCGGGTTGGTGATGGCGGTGAGGAGGTCCTGGTAGTCTTTTACGAAGCGCGGCTCGCTCACGGCGAGTTTGAGATCAAGGCGTTGACCGAGCTCGAGATGGTCGATCGGCGTTCCCTGGACGGTATGGCAGTGGATACACCGCAGATCGATGAAGGCCTTGAGTCCGGCTCCGGCATCCCCGGCGGGAAGGCGGGGTTCTTCGGCGTGACCAATCTGGATCAGGCCGGTGAGACAGATTGCGACGAGGCGGAAGATGTTAGTGGCTGAGGATGGCATGGCTTTTTTGTTCTTTGGTTTCCTGACAGGAGAGGCAGGTGGAGACGGAGGGTTTCGCAAGGAGACGGTCCGGGGGAATCTCGGCCCCGCAGATTTCGCAGGATCCGTAGGTCCCTTCCTCGAGCCGCCGCAAAGCGAGGTCGATTTTTCCGATGAGATGGGCATTGTCAAGCGTGAGGCGGTGATCGAGGGAGCGGCCGGCTTCGAGATCCCCGCGGTCCGCGGCATCCCGCGCCGGATCATCCGGCGGGTTTTGTGGTTCCCGATGCTCCTGCAGGGCCTGGGTGAGGGTGGCTCGCTCGGCGAGAAGCCGCGTCCTGAGATCGTCCTTTGGTGGGTTCGTCATTGAAGTGTGCGGGTTCGGAAAACGGTTCAGGCGGCCCGTTCCCGGCCGAGCGTCGCTTGGGTCGGGTGAGACGGGTGGTGGCGAACCAGATGGATGGGGAAAAGCAGATCCGCCATGATGGGGACCACGGACCGGCCCTGACGGGCGGCGGCCCACCAGCGGCTCCAACCGTCCGGAAGCTCGACGACGTGTGCACCGATTCTCGCGGCCAAGGACCCGTTGGGGTTTTGCTCCAGACGGATCGACAAGCCGGGACGCAAGGTGCGCCGGAGGGCGAAGACGATGGCGTTGCTCGCGCTCGGGTCGCTCATCGGTGCCTCGTTGAGCCAGTAATCCATGGCTTCGATGTCGGCGGGTTCGATCCGGCAACGCACTCGGGCGAGTCGGAGCATGCGGTCGTTGGGTTCGAGATGCATGGGTTGGGATCAGGCGGCTTGGGGGATGGCGGCGGTGTGGGACTGTTCGCGATAGCGGGTGGGGGATTCACCGACGTAACGGAGGAAACTCCGGTTGAACTGGGAGAGGGATTGGTAACCGACATCGAAGGCAACCTCGGTGACGCGAGCGTGGGGATTGAGCAGCTTGCGCTTGGCCCGTTCGACGCGACGCCGATTGATGAATTCGGTGAGGGTCATGCCGGTGGCCTGTTTGAAGATCTTGCAGAAATAGAAGGGACTGACCCCGACATGGCTGGAGACCTCGTCGAGGGAAATCCGTTCCTCGAGATGCGCGTTGAGGTATTGCTTGGCGCGGGCAATGGTCGGTGAATCCACGTTTTCACCCACCATCATAAGCCGGTCCAGTTCCTGAGTCAGTTGCAGCGAGAAAACCACCAGCAAGGTGGTCGCGGCTTGAAATCGCGCCGGTTCCAGAACCGGGCCTCTGACAAACGTTTCCCGGAGCCAAGGGATCTCCGCCTCGGAGACGCCATCGGCCCGCAGCCTGGCTTCAACCGGAATGAAATCCGCCGGATCAGGGGTCTGATCGAAGACTTGGCCGGCGATCAGGTAGGCCACCGGGTGGTCGCCAATGCGCACGGGAATTGCGGCCTCGCGCATTCCCGTGAAGCAGGTGGTGGCGAGCGGGCCGGCGTCGGCGTCCCGGGTGAGAAACCGGAAGGATTGGGAGCAGCCCTGACAACCACCCGCCTTCCGCAAAGCCCGGCAAAAGGGGTTGGCGCTCCGCGGATCCGCGTGGGGGCCGGAGGTTCCGTCCGTTGCCTTGACGCATTCCACCTCGAGACCGGTCGCTAGGGCGAAGGCTTTCTTCCAACTGCGGAAGAAGGGGGAATCAATCAGTTTTTGCAACGCGCGATCTTCCGCGGTTTGGCCATCGTGGGCATGCATGGGGCGGATCATGGTAAGGTGGTTCATCGACACCTTGACCCTAGATGCGGCGCGCGGAGCTGGAAATGGGCAACAGGCTTGATTGGAGCCTAGGCGTGATGCCTAAGGGCCTAATAAAAAAGCGTACGCAAGGGCCGCCCGGGAAACAACGAAGGGACCCGGCCCGGGTTCTGGAACGGGTCAACCGCGGACCTTGGCGCGGGATCTCCGTGAGGTGCTCAACGGACGATCAGGGATTGCCGGTCTGAACCGATTCCACTTTGGCGGGTTCGCCAGACTTCACAAAGCCGTCGGCGAGATCATTGCGGTAGTCCTGAACCTGTTCCTCCAATTTTACCTTGGCCAGCCCGGTAAAGGGTTCGCGGGCGGCGATCGCCTTGCCGAGACCAAAGGATTCGTAGCGCTCGAGGATATCCTTGCCGGTCTTGTAGAGTTCGAGGTTCCGCCGTTCGCGGTCTTTCACGAGGTTCTTGAGGTCGATGTTCTCCACCTCGAGTTTGGCGCGGTCCGCCTCTTTCTTCCGGGTGATCTCCGTGAGTTCGATGTGGGAGGCCTTCCACTTGTCCAAGGAAACGGCCAGGGCGGCGGCCTGACCTTCGGCGGCCTTGAGCTTGTCGGTGGTCTGTTTGAGTTTCTGATCCGCCGCCGTCTTGTCGGCATCGGCCTGATTGGTGGCCTCGGCCAGAGCCCGCTTCAAATCGGCGATCTGGCGCTCGCTCTGCACCTTGAGAGCTTGGAGTTCCGCGTCGAGACGGGCTCTCTCTCCCTCCACGCTGCGTTGTTGCACCATGGAGTTGCGCAGGGCCTCACGGAGTTTCAATTCCGTTGGCGACATCTCCTGGGCCGAAATGGCGGCGGCCGAAGCAAGGGCGAGGAGGGCCGGGGCGAGGCGCAGGGCGGGCGGGAGGAAAAACCGTTTCATGGTCTGTCTCAGAAGCGGGCGTTCAGGTCGAGTTGGATGATGTCGGACTTGAGCGGGGGTCCGGTGATTTCGTTTGCCCCCATCCAACGGAGGTTCAGGCTGACGCGAGGCGTGACGGCCATGCCGCCGCCGATGGTCACCCCTTCCATGTTGGTTCCGCCAAGGCCGAAGGCGGAATCGTTGAATCCATCGACCACGGCGTCCGATTCAATGAAGCGGTAGCCGAAGTGCGCATTCCAATCGCCCTTCTTGTTGAACGCCTGCGGACCCAGCTGGAGGGTGAGGTTCCAAGCGTTGGCTCCGCCGTCGAAAGGGCCGATGTTCTTGCCTTCGGGAATGGGGCCCCGGTTGTTGACGGCCTTGTGTTGGACGTCGTCAGCATTGAAGGCAAGGTTGGTCGAGATATCCCCGAGAAGGGAGATCTGGAAGGGTTCGAAGAAGTTGAAGTCGACCCGGCCGTTGTAGCCCAGAATATTGAACTTCGAAGCCAGGCCGTAGTATTGGAACTGGCGGGAAGCTCCGAAATCATTGAGCGGGTCTGGAAGGATGTTGCGCAGGGCCATGTAGGTGTTTCCCTTCTGGGCGAAGGTGGGGCGCCGGTCGTCGGTGTTGCCCGCATCGAAGATGGTGAGGGGCACGTAGGGGTCCGAAAGCTTGCCCTCGATGTTGTCAAAATGGAAGATTCCGGCCCCGAGTTGGGCGGTGACGTTGTCCTCGTCCCCGGTCAGCTTCGTGCCGATCTGGATCGCTTGGAGCCACTTGTCGAGCATCTTCGCCTTGTTGGGGCTGTAGAAGGGCTCGTCGAACAGGGTGGTGAACACGGGGAAGATGCCGGCGTTGACGAAGGGAGCCACCCGGTCGTTGAATTTGTGATTCAGGTTGAAGGCCAGGCCGTCGAAGTTGAGGTCGTCATCCCACATGTTCACGCTGGTGCGGAAAAACGGTAGCGGCATCCGGCCGGCGCTGACCCTGAGGCCGGTTTGATCGGTCCCGCCGTCCCAGCGCAGGAAAGCCTGGTCGAGCCAGATCTGGTATTTCTGGAATCCGCCGCTCAGCGTCTGGTTGGTGCTGACCGGATTGATATCGCTCCCGCTGGCCAATCTGGCCCCGAAAGTGAAGCGGTCCCCGAGATCCATTTCCGTGCCAAAACGGGCCCGAATGCGGTGCCGGTTCCGGTTCTCCGCCACGTTGCGCTGGGGAGAAAAGACGATTCCGGCCACGTCGAAGGGTTCGTTCCGGTTGATCCGGTTGAAGTCGGGGAAGGATCCTGACGTGTCATTCCCGTCCGGGAAGATCGTGAAGTCGTTCCGGGTGCGGAAGTCGGAGAAGAAGCGCATCTTCCGGGCCCACTCCGGGGAATCCGATGCGCCCCAAGCCTCGGCCTTGGCCTGGGCGATGATCTGCTGGCTGATTTCCGCCTGGAGCCGTTCTTTGACCGGCTCCGGGACGTGGCTGACAACGACATCCTCATCCGAGGTGAGGCTGAGATCCTCCGCGACGAGCGCGGCCGTGGCGGCGTTTTGTTGGGCCACCTGGGCGTCACGTTGGGCCTGGATCATCATGTCCGCGGCTTCGCCTTGGCTGAGGATTCCCTTGGCGACGAGGTGATTGATGAGGTTGACGACGACGCTTTCACTGGCGGCCGCCGGGGGGGCCGGGGTGGGAGCGCGGAAGGGTTCGAGCGAGGGCGGGTCCTCGAGCTGCAAGTCTCCGGACGGGAAAAGGCCGTTGGCCAGTGGCGGCGGAATCAATCCATCCGTTGCGGCGGGCTGCAGCAGCGGGTTGGCGGGATCCTGGGCCATCGAGAGGGGCAATCCCTGAAGGGCCACTACGACCCCGACGCCTGCCCACAGAGAGTGCAGGGAACCGAAGGTCGAAATCTTTTGGGAAAACGGCATGGGAACGGGTCGGTGCTGGAGGGACGAATCAGTTGGGCTTGCGGGCCGAAATGCGCAGATTGATCGGCATCGGCATGTCACTGGGAGGAGGCTCCGGAAGACGAAGGCCGTTGAGGACCTCATTGCGGAGGATGCTGTCGAGTTCCGGATTTCCGGTGGAGCTGACCAGCTGGGCCTTGTTGACGCGACCGGTGCCATCCGCCCAGATCTTGACCTGGAGGCTCATGACCGCGCTTCGGGTCTTTTGGTTGGCGAGGAGGGCCTGAGAGATGCTTGACTGAACCTTGCCGGCATACCATCCATACTTGCTCCCACCGCGGCGACCGGTTCCGCCGATCTTGCCACCAAGGGCGCCGCCGCCTCCCCGGGAGCCCAAGCCAAAGCCATCCGGCGGACCGTCCCCGGTGACACCGGTGGCCATCGGAGCTTCCGCCGCGGGGGCGGGTTCCGGTTCTGGCGGGGCCTCCACAGGAGCTGTCTCCTCAACGAACTCCTCCTTTTCCGGTGGAGGCGGGGTGTCCTGCGGTGGCGGAGGCGGTGGTGGCGGCGGCGGCGGCGGCGGCGGGATCGGAGGCAGGCTGATTTCCGCGACCCTGACGGGCGCGGACTTTTTCGGGGCCTCACCTCCTTTGTTGCCGGCGAGGAAATACCATCCGCCCCCGCCGCTCACAAGGAGAAGAGCGATGATTTTGACCTTGTGGCGGGAGAAGAACGATTCGTCTTCTTCGTCGTCGTGAGCGAGACTCATGGGAGGGAAACGGGAAGAAGGGTTATTTGGGCGGTTGCGTGGCGAGACCGATCTTGGTGAGACCGACGCGACCGAGCACGTCGAGAACGTCCATGATTCCTTGATACTGGGTGGCGCGGTCTCCGCGGACGACGACGGGGAAATCCGGGTTCTGCGCCTTGTGATCGGCGAGCTTCTTCTCGAGTTGTTCGAGGGTGACGGGAACGGTATCGAGGAAGATCTTGCCCTCGTTGTTCACGGTGACCGCCTTCCCTTTGGGCGCGGAAAGATCCTTGGCGGGTTGCTTGCTGCCTTTCGGCAGATCCACTTTGACGCCTTGCACACCCGCCGTGGTCATGATGATGAAAATCAAGAGCAACACGAGGTAGAGATCCACCATCGGGGTCACGTTGATGTCGTCGAAACTCTTGTCGTCGCCGGCCTGCATGGTGTGGAAGAAAGATTTGGATTACTCAGCCGGGGCGGCGGGGGCCGGTCCCGGGGTGATCCCGCCACCAAAAGAGACCGGATGACCCGTCATGGAGGGAGACGGCGGGGAGGGCGCTGCGGGCGGTCGGGCGACCGGCGGAAGAGCACCTTGTGGATCCTCCGGATAAATCTCGGCCGTCTTGGTGACGAACTCGTCGATGAAGACATTCATCGAGCTGAGGAGGATCTTGATCCGGTTGTTGAGGTAGCTGTAGTTGAAGAGGGCGGGGATGGCCACGATCAGACCGACCGTGGTGGCGAGAAGGGCGGAGGCGATCCCCGGGGCGATGGCCGCCACTTCGACTTCGCCGCTCTTCGCGATTTCCGCGAACGTGATCATGACGCCGACGACGGTTCCGAGAAGACCGATGTAGGGACCGCCCGCCACGCTGATCGTCAGGAGGATAAGACCGTTCGTCATGTTGTGGCCCTCGTGGGTCAGGCCGGAATCCAGCGCCGCCTTGATGGCCTGCATCGAGCGGGACGAAAGGACCGGCTTTCCGCTGCTGTTGAGGCGGTGGCTGATCTCCTCGAAGCCGATCAGGTAGAGATGGTAGATGGGCGACTTTTTGATCTGCCGCATCGTGGCCCGGCTCACGATCCCGCCCATCGTTTGGATGCTTTCTTCGCTCTTCAGGTCGAGGGAAGCCAGGTTGGCCGAGAGCTTGCGCCAATCCTTGAGGAAGAGGTCGCTTCCTTTCTGGATGCTGTTGAGATAGTTGAACTTGACGATCGATACCCACCAGCTCAGGACAATCATCACCGCGCAGAGGGCCACCGCGACCCATCCGTCAAACTTCATCTTCTCCGCGATATCTCCGAAGAGAAGGAGGTGTTCGACCCATTCGGGCCGATGGGCGGTGCCCCCGGAGGCTTCGTCTTCGAGAACGGCCACCGCCTTCAAGGCTTCGTCACTGCCGGACTCCGCGATGGCGTGGAAGGCGATGGAGCCGGCGGAGAGGGCGGTGCCATGAATGACAAACTCATCGACCTCGCCTTTGAATCCGCCGCCCGATTCCACCGTCCCCCCGATCAGGGCGGGCGTGGCCAGCGCAGGAATGGGTTTGGGAACGGAACCGTAGAGTTTGCCCCCGACATACAGGTCCGTCTTGGTGGTGGAGGCGACCAGGGCGAGGTGTTTCCAAGCGCCGTCTCCCAGCGGTTCACCGGTCGTGGTCCTGGCCGTGCCGCTGCCATCTTTGATTTCCACGTAGGGAATTCCCGCATCGACGCCCAGCACGAGCGAGCCCGCGCCGTCCTGCCGCTTGTAGAGAACGCCGCCCGGGGTCTGGCCGTTCGGCTTGACCCAGACGGAGAGGGTCACTTCGGACGCCGCGGCCCATTTTAGGGAGTCGGAGCCGGGGACATCGACTCCGTTGGTGCCGAATTGGAGGATCCCACCCGCGATGAGGGCACCGTCCGTTGGGGCTGGCGCAATCGTCGAGGCGTTGCCATTGGCCGTCGAATCCCGGGCGGGTGAGCCGCGGTCGTTGAAGTGATAGACGAGCGTGGCGGAAGGGGGGAAGCTGTCCTTGGCGCTGGTGGCGGCGGCGGGTGCCTCCGCATTTCCGTAATACAGGTTGAGGTGCGTGGTGGCCCCCGCCTTGATCTCAGGGACAAGCACCCAAAGAAGTGCCTCGTTCATCAGCGCGTCGTAGCGCTCAAAGTGCACGGGCAATGGCGTCTTTCCGTCCTCGGCGATGACGCGAACGTCCCCGCCATCCTCCTTGGCCGCGCCGAACTGGAAGTTCCCGGAATGCAGCCGGAGCAGGACCAGAGTGGGGCCGCTCGGTTCCGCACCGGAAGGCGGGGTGAGGTGAACGGGCTTGCGCACCGTCCAGGCCTTGTCCCACCAACCCGATGGCGCGTCGGCAGAACTTGCGATCTGGGTGAAGAGGAGTGAGCCCAAGGCGAACCATCTCGCGATCCGGATGGACGGTTGGGTTGGAAGAGGTGGTCTCATCATGGAAAAGGCAGCGGTTGTGCTTAGAAATTATAGCCGACCTGAAAGTTGAGGAAGGGCTCGTGCTGGGGGGACGTTCCGTTCGGAGCCGTGGCGCTGACGCCCTGCGTCACCAGTGGCCACGCCAGATCGAGGTCGCCGTGGAATTGCTTCCGAAGATCGATCGTCGCCCCAAAGCCGAAGCTGGCCAGCTCGTGCGACTCGATCTGCTCGGGAAGGACTTCGTTGGTGTAGACCGTGCCGGCATCGAAGAAGGTGCGGAAACGGATTTCGTTGTCCGGCGTCCCCCCCTCTGATTTCCCGTTGGCCCGGATCAGCGAGGGCGTGCGGATCTCGCAATTCAAGACCCAGCCGGTATCGCCAAGGGCGGTGGCCACGGGGTAGCCGCGGACGGTGGAGACCCCGCCGATGACAAACTGTTCGTTCGGGATGAGAGCGTCATTGGTGAGCTGGGTCTGGAATTTCCCGAAAACTTGGAAGCCCTTCGGAAGGTCCTGGGTGTGGGCGATGTCGGACCGGAGCGAAATCCAGCTTCCATCCGAGCGATAGCGGGTGAAATCGAAGGTTGAAATGTCACTGCCAACGCCGCGGAGGTGAAATTGGAGGGAGGAGTTGAACTCGGTGAACGAGTTTTTTCGGGCCAGACCGGCGTTGTAGGCGACGGAGATCGGGTAATAGTAAATCGGCAGGGTGAGACTGCCGAGGAGGTTGAGGGCGTCGGGGCTCAAATCCAAGGCATTCACGCCGGGCAGCCGGTCGAATTTGTTGGAGAAGGCCTTGTAATCGAATCCGGCGCTGACGGAATGGAAGTAGTCACCCACCGAGGGGAGTTGGATCATGCCGCGCACGCCTGCGGTGGAGCCGTTGCCCAAGGTGGCGAGACCGCCCAGGGTGCCCACCGCGCTGTTCTGCCGCGAGGCCATCAATTGCAGGGAGAACCGCGAGAGCTGGGGGAAGCGCACCAGGTAGAAGCCGGACACCACCCGGGAATCGTCGAGATTCTGAGGGGAAATCTGGGTGGACAGACCGAAGACGTGCCCCTTCTGCCAGAGGTTGTTGTAGGTGAACGAGGCGTCCATCCGCAACTCCGTCGTGTTGTTGATGAAATTGTTGTTCAAGCTCAGCCCGCCGTGGACCGGGGACTTGTCCTTGACCTCCAACTCGACATCCACGGTTCCGGGAAGGACGCCGGGGCGGATGGAAGGGGTGACCTGACGCTCCGGCCAGGCATTGAGGGCGACGAGATCCTTGGTCACCTTGTTGAAATCCGGAACGGTGCCTTCCGCAAGGGAGGGAGCCGCCCGTTTGATCTCACTGGGGAGGAAATACCGGGCTCCCTTGACGGTGAGGCGACCGACCCGGTTCTCGACCACGTTCATGTGGATGATCCCGCGCGTGCCGTTTTGAGTCGGAAGTTCCACCGCCACGGTCTGATACCCCTTGTCCCGGAAGGCCTTCTCCAAGGCGGCCCGCGCCTCTTCAAGGTGCGCCAACGTCTTGCCCGGGCCAAGGAACGGGTAGATCACGGTCTCGATTTCAGGGGCCGTCAGAAGCTGGGAACCGCGAACCCGGATCTGTTTCACGTAAAAGCGCAACTCCGGTTCAGCGCCGCCTTCCGGCACGGTCTCCGCGCCAAGGGAGGGGGCGCCAAAGTCCGGAACCGGCGGTTCTGGAAGCACCATCGGGTTCTGTGCCAGAATTATCGAAGCCTGACAAAGCAGCAGGAATGCGGAAATCCTTGCGACCAAGGAACTACCCGCTACGAATTGCCTGCTTTGAACTTCTTTCATTTTAAAATAAACGCCAATGCAACAACGACATCGGGTTCTTTCCTGCTGCTTTCCTCGAAGGGCGAGGCGGGCCTTCTTCAATCTTTAGTGATGATGTCCCGCCCGCCAACGAGATTTTTGTGAAATGTGGACAGCTGGAAAGTTCTGCGGAGCCAGCCGCGCGCACCCTGGATCCGGTGACGATTTCGTCACGGTTCGTGATGGCCGGAGGTGGCCCTGTTGATCTCCGGACCCCCGCTCAGAGCGTTCCCAAGGCCATGCGGCAGGCCTTGGCGGTATTGGCCATGAGCATGGCGATGGTCATGACTCCGACGCCGCCGGGGACCGGGGTGATTGCCCGGCAGAGCGGCGCCACTTCGTCGTAAGCCACATCCCCGGTGAGGCGATATCGGCCGATGTTCTGCGGGTCCGGCGTCCGGTTGATGCCGACGTCGATGACGGTGGCGCCGGGTTTGACGAACGAGGCGGTGACGAAGTTCGCCTTGCCGACGGCCGCGATGAGAATGTCCGCCTCCCGGCAGAGGGCAGGCAGGTCCCGGCTGCGTGAGTGGGCGATGGTGACGGTGGCGTCGGCCTGGGGGCCCCTGCCGACGAGGAGGAGGGCGATCGATTTGCCGACGAGGAGGCTGCGACCGAGAACCACGACTCTGGCGCCGGTGGTCTCGATTCCGGCAAACTGGAGCATGCGCTGGCAGCCGGACGGGGTGCAGGGAGCGAAGCCAGTGGGATCCTCCATGACCAGCTTGCCCAGATTCACCGGGTGCAGTCCGTCGACGTCCTTGCGGGGGTCGATGGCCCGGATGACGGTCTGTTCGTCCAGATGCGCCGGGAGGGGCATTTGCACGAGGATGCCGTGGATCGCCGGGTCCCGGTTGAGTTGATCGATCCGGGCGAGAAGATCCGGGAGTTGGGTGTTGGCGGGCAATTCGATCTTGATCGAGTGGAAGCCGAGTTCGCGGCACTTGCGGTCCTTGGAGGCCACATAAGCCTTGGAAGCGGGGTCATCCCCGACCAGAACCACGGCCAATCCGGGGCGGACGCCCTGCTTGGCGAACGTGTCCAGGCTGGCGGAGAGTTCGCGGTAAACCTCGGCGGCCACATCGGCGCCCCGGATGATGAATGGTTCAGTCATGGCAACCCTCCGCACACATCAGTTCCTGGACGCCGAGACGGAATTCCTCGAATTGCTTCGCGTTGATGTCCGGCGGGACGCGGACCACGGGTCCGACATGGACATCGATGCGGGAGAATGGTTTGGGAATCCGGAATTGATCCCAGGAATTGAGTTTCCAGCAGCTGTGGTAGTGGATGGCAACCGGCATGATCGGCGTCCCGGTTTTTTTGGCGAGCAGGATGAGTCCGGGGCTGAGTTGATAGCGCGGGCCGCGGGGGCCGTCGGGAGTCAGTGCGATGTCGTAGCCCTCGTTGAGCCAAGTGGTCAATTCAATGAGCGCCTGGCCACCGCGTCGGGAATTGGAGCCGCGGATCGGGGCGATGCCGAGCTGTTTGACCACGGCGGCGGCGATCTCACCGTCCTTGCTGGCGCTGGTGAGGGCGGCTCCTTTCCGTGAGGCGAAGAATTTCCGGTAGATGATGGGGAAACTGAACAGACAGTTGTGCCACACCGCCCAGATGTAATTCGTCTCCTCCTGCGCGAGGAGCGGGGATTTGTGGTGGAGTTTGAAATGGATCGTGCAGCCGAACGCCCTGATGATGGTGACGCCGACCGCCGCGATGACGCGGGCCTTCCAGCCGATGGGCAAATCCGTGGGGCGCGCCATGCGAATTCTTGGGAATGGGGTCGACGGTCAAAGGTAAGCGTTGGCCTGCAGCACGCGGGTGAGGCCCGTCTGGCGGTCCAGTTGGGCGGCGTATCCGGACGCTCGTTCCCGGTCCGGAAGGCAGCGTGTCGATTCATCCGGGGCGACCCAGCGATCGCAAAGCTCGCGGAGCGAGGCGGTGCCGGGTTGCGCCACGTGGGCGGCCTGCAGGGCGGCCCCCAGGGCGGCCCCTTCCGCAGTGGACAGGCACACGACCGGAACTCCAAAGGCGTCGGCTGCGATTTGGCGCCAGACAGGGCTTTTGCTGCCGCCTCCGGTGAGCCGGATTTCGGTGGGCTCGACCCCGAGTTGCCGGAAGCGGCGGAGGCCGTAAGCCAGGCCGAGGGTGGCTCCCTCCATGGCGGCGCGGGCAAGGTGGGCGGGGGACAGGTTGGCCGGGGTGAGTCCATGGAGGACGCCCGTGCCCGCCGGAAGGTTGGGGGTGCGTTCGCCGTTGAGATATGGGAGAAAGGTCAGGCCTGAAGCGCCCGATGGAATCGAGCTGACGGCCTGTTCAAGGTCTTGGTGCGACCACCCGAAAAGGGCGCGCACCCGCTCCGTGATCACGGTCACATTCATCGTGCAGACGAGCGGGAGCCAGTGGTCCGTGCTGTCGCAGAAGGCGGCGACCTCGCCCTCGGGATCGGCCACGGGGTGTGCCGCACAGGAATACAGCGTGCCCGAGGTTCCAAAGCTGGCCGTGACCACCCCGGGGGTCACGTTCCCGGTTCCGATCGCACCCATCATGTTGTCGCCCCCGCCGGCGCTGACCACCACTCCCTTCGGCAGCCCCCAGGAGGCGCGGAGCTCCTCCCGGAGGTTCCCGTGCACCGTCAGGGAGGACCCGGTCTCCGGCAGCATCTCGCGGACGCGCGGGTCGATGAATTCGCAGAGGGCCTCGTCCCAGGTCCGGGTGCGGATGTCGAGCAAGCCGGTCCCGGAGGCGTCGCCGAATTCCATTCGCTTCACCCCGGTAAGGTGGAAATTGAGGTAATCGTGCGGCAGCAGCACCGTCCGGATCCTCGTGAAATGATGCGGTTCCTCTTGCTTCAACCAGAGGATTTTGGGCGCGGTGTAGCCGGGCAGCATGGCGTTTCCGGCCCGCTGGATGAGTCCCGCATGACCCCCGAAGGCTTCCGCAAATTGGGCGCATTGCGAAGCCGTCGAGGTATCGCACCACAGTTTGGCGGGCCGGATGACCCGGTCCGCTTCATCCAGCACCACCAGCCCGTGCTGCTGGCCGCTGACGCCGATGGCGCGGATTTCGTCGCGGCGGGAGCCGATGGCGGCCAAGCAGGAAAGGACCGTCGTTTCCATGGCCTGGATCCACACGGCAGGATCCTGTTCAAGGTGGCCGGGAGCCAAGCCGTCGAGCAAGCCGTAGGAAGCGACCTCCGAGGCGAGGATCCGCCCGGTGTCCCCCTCCACCACCACGCATTTTGTGCTCTGGGTTCCGCTATCGATTCCGAGAAACAACATCGCGCGCCTACCTTGATCCATCCTGGCGGGTGCGCCACCTGAAACTGAGAGTTCAGCCGCGGGTCTCCAGAAAACGGACGATGCCCTCTGCGAGAGCGCGGCCGATTCCCTCCACGGCGGCGATTTCTTCGACCGGAGCCTTGCGAAGTTTGGCGACCGAACCGAAGTGCTGCAGCAGGGCGGCCTTGCGGCGCGCGCTGACGCCGGGGCAGTCGTCGAGTACGCTCTCGGTGATCCGGCGCTTCATCAGCAGTTCGTTGTAGCCGTTCGCCCATCGGTGGGCCTCGTCCCGGATTCGTTGGAGCATCTTCAGGGCTCCCTGATCATGGTTCAGAACGAGAGGGTCGGTTTCACCGGGCCGGAAGATCTCCTCCCGTTTCTTCGCTAAACCAATGATGGGGAGATCGTGCAGTCCGAGCCGTTGCAGTTCCCGGCAGGCGGAGGAAAGCTGGCCTTTGCCTCCGTCCACAATCACCAGATCGGGAAGGCGCACGAAGGTCTTGCGTTTCCCGCCGGCATCGACGCCCCGGGCCTGCCGCGCTTCGACCTCCTGCTCGAGGCGTCGCATCGCCTCGAGGGGGCCGAGCTGGGTGTCCTCGAGCGGTCCGCCGCCCTGTTCCCGCGCCTCGAGCAAGATGCGCGCATAGCGCCGGCGGACGACCTCGGCCATGCTGGCGAAGTCGTCCTGCCCGGTGACCGTCTTGATCCGGTAGCGACGGTAATTCGCCGGGTCGGGCATGCCATTGCGGAACCGCACCATGGAAGCCACGCAATGGGTGTCGGAGATGTTCGAGATATCGAAGCACTCCATGACCACCGGGGCGCGGGATAACTGGAGAATCTCGCGCAGTTCGGTGAGGTCGGCTTCCGGATCGATGTTGGCCCCGGCCCGGGGAACGCCCCGCCCTCTCCGGAACTGGCGGGCCGGGGTCATGGTCTGGCGCAGGTCCGCGAGGACGTCGCGCAGGGCGGCGGCGCGTTCAAAATCAAGGGCGGCCGCCGCTTCCCGCATTTCCGTCTCGAGCTGGTCGAGCAGTTCCCCGGACTTGCCGGAGAGGAAGTCGCAGGCTCTCTCCACCCGGGCCCGATACTCCGCGGGGGAGACCCGGCCGATGCAGGGGGCGGAGCAGTTGCGGATGATGTCGGCGTTGCAGTGCCGGTATTCCGGCTCCCCGGGGAGCGGCGCCCGGCAGGTGCGCAAACCGAACTGCCGGTTCATCCAGGAAATGGCGGAACGAAGCGCGCCCGAATGGGCGAACGGTCCGAAATAGCGGGCCCCGTCTTCCTTGCGGACCCGGGAGAAATGAAAGCGCGGGCAAGGATCGTCGAGATGAACCTTGATCAGGAGGAACCGCTTGTCGTCCCGGAAACTGATGTTGTATTTGGGCCGGTAATCCTTGATCAGCTTGCCTTCGAGCAGAAGCGACTCGGGCTCGTTGCGCACCACATGGTAGTCGAAGTCCCAGATGCTCTTGATCAGGGCGCGGGTCTTCACGTCCGCCATCCGGCTCCGGGACGGGCTGAAGTAGCTGGAGAGCCGCTTCCGCAAACTCTTCGCTTTGCCCACGTAAATCACGGAACCGAACCGATCCTTCATCAGGTAGACCCCGGGAAGGTGCGGGACGTCGCGGAGCTTCGCCTTGGGGTTGGGATCTTCCATCGGTGGATCCGTGCGGGCGCCGGAGCTTCATGTTACGCCGCTCCGCGCGGACATGTCCACAAATCGTGAAGCATCTTCCGGAGCTTGGCGATCGGCGCCGCCGGCGGTCGTTCCCCAATCTTGCGGTCGTCCGTGGAGACTCCGCCTGCGGAATCCTCATGACGAATTTGCTTGTCAGGGCCGATTGTGCGCTTTTTTTAGGCACCGATGAAAACCTCTCTGGGTAGATTGTTGATTTGGGGGCTGTTCGCCGGAACCGCAGCTCATGCCGACTGGCCGAACTATCGGGGACCGGCGGGAAACGGGGTCGCTTCGGAAGCCTTGGTGGCGAACGCATGGCCTGCGACCGGTCCGAAGAAAGAGTGGACCGCACCGGCGGAAAGCGGGTTCAGCTCGTATTCGGTTGCCGGGGGAAAGGCCGTCACGTTGGTGCGGCGGGAAATCGACGGGAATCCGATGGAGGTTTGCGTGGCCTTGGATGCGGCCACCGGCAAGGAGGTCTGGGCCCGGGAATTGTGGCTTTCCAATCAGTATGACGGTGGCGGGAACGCGGGCGCGGAGCAGAACAAGGGCGGGGACGGTCCGCGCTCGACCCCGGTGATCTCGGGCGGCAAGGTCTACGTGATCGACGCCAATTTGAAGGTTTTTGCCCTGAATCTAGAGGATGGCGGGCAGGTCTGGAAGCGGGACCTCGTCAAGGAGCACAAGGGGAATGTGATCAAGTGGCAGAACGCCGCCTCTCCCTTGATCCACGGGGAGCGGCTGTTCCTCGCCGGCGGAGGTCCGGGCGAGGCCCTTCTTGCGTTGGACAAGGAAAACGGAAAAACGCTTTGGAAGGCCGAGGACGATGCGATGACGCACGCGACTCCGATTCTGGCCGAATTGTTCGGGGTGACCCAGGTGATTTTCTTCACCCAGAAAGGGCTGGTCTCGGTGGCTCCGGAATCGGGTGAGGTCCTTTGGCGTCATGCGTTTCCGTTCAAGGTTTCGACGGCCGCCTCGCCGGTGGTCTGGGAAGACATTGTCTATTGCTCGGCCGGATACGGGGTCGGAGCCGGGGCGGCCCGGATCTCCCGGGAAGGGGGCAAGTTCCAAGCCAAGGAGATCTGGCGGACGCCCAACGACAACATGAACCACTGGAGCACGCCGGTGGTCCGGGATGGTTTCCTCTACGGGATGTTCAGCTTCAAGGAATATGGAACCGGCCCTCTCGCCTGCATCGATATCCGCACCGGGGAGAAAAAGTGGGCGGAGGCCGGTTTTGGACCGGGCAATGTCATCCTGACGGGCGACCGTTTGTTGGCCTTAACCGATGCCGGGGAACTGGTGCTGGCGTCGGCCGAGCCGGGGGGCTACAAGGAGTTGGCCCGTGCCAGGGTGGTGGGTGGAAAATGTTGGAGCACGCCGGCCTTGGTCAAGGGCAAGGCGTTCGTCCGGAGCACTCTGGAAGGGGGATGTTTTGATCTCGGGGGGGCGAAAGTCGCGGGCCGTTGAAGGAATCGTTGTGGCGGAACGGCGCTCTCCGGAGTCCCTGCGGCGAGGAACCCCGGGAAAGGCTGGGGTTTTCTGGCCGGGGACGTCTTCATCCCGAATTCAGCGGAGAATAGCGTTGCATCGGAGCCCCTTTTCCCTTTAGAAATGCAGGGTGGATCAACCCCGGTCCGCCGACCCAATTTTCCAATCGATGAAATCCATGAGAAACACCTCTTTCCGACTGTTGGTTCAACTCAGCGTGGCCTTGGCAGCGCCGGGGCTTGCCATGGCCCAGGGGCCGACGCAGGTTCAGGCGAAGATCGCCGACATGAAGGTCATCATTCAGAAAACCCCGGTCTTCACGGCAGCAGGGGTCGAGATGAAGAAGGAGGGCAGGCTGCGGGAATGGTTGGAGGCCGAGATTGAGTTCGAGACCAAGTCCGATTCCAAGCTCGGCGTCATCCCGGAAGTGATGGTGCAATACTATCTGGCTGTGAAGGGGGTCACCCCGCAGATTCTGACGGATAGCTACACCTACACCAACGTGATCGACAAAGAGACTTCTTACGCCGTGGTCTATGTTTCCCCAGCCGGGTTGACCCGGGTGAACGGTGAGATGGGCGGCTTCAAGATGACGGATGTGGCCGCGTGGGGGGCCGAGATTTTGTTCAACGGCCGGGTCGTGGCCTCTTACTCCAACAGCGGCGGGGATTGGTGGACCTCCGCGCCACAACAGCGGGTCACGGGCCTTTTGCTCCCGAAGGAGAACACGCCGTTCAACTTGCTCTGGATCGACCGCCATCTCGAGGTCAAGCGCTGAGCGAGCAGATCCCAATTTCCGTTTCCCGAACTCCGGATGGCTTCCCAGAAACACACAGCGGTTGATTTAGGCTCCCAGAGCATTTCTGTCGGCTCGTTCTCCACGGGCCCGGGCGGTGTTCTGGTTCTGGATCAGTTCGAGTCCCTCGACCTGTTGGCGGATCCGGCGGCCGATGCCACCCGGCTGGAACAGTGTCAGTCGGCGCTCGGGGCCTTGGCGAAGTCGATGCGGGCGAGCGGTCCCGCCCATTTCGCGGTGACCAGTCAGTCGGTCTTTACCCGGTTCGTCAAACTACCGCCGCTCGAAAAGGACCAACTCGACCAGATCGTTGGTTTCGAGGCCCAGCAGCAGGTTCCCTTCCCGTTGACCGAAGCCGTTTGGGATTACCAGACACTGGGGAACGAGGGAGAACTCGAGATCGAAGTCATGCTGGTCGCCATCAAGGCGGACGAGTTGGAGGCGGTTAACCAGGTGGTGCGTTCGAGCGGATTCCAGACCGGCAAGGTGGATCTGGCTCCGCTGGCGATTTACAATGCGTTCCGCTACAATTATCCGGACATCGAGCAGCCGGTGCTGTTGATCGACATCGGGGCACGCTCGACCAACCTGATTTATTCCGAGGGCAAGAAATTCTTCGTCCGGACGATCAACACGGGAACCCGGGACATTTCGCTGGCCATTTCCAAAGAGTTCGGGATCTCGTTCCTCGAGGCCGAGACCAAGAAGCAGAAGGATGGTTTTGTGGCCTTGGGCGGCGCCTACGCCGATCATGAGGATCCCGAAATCGCGGCGATGTCGAAGGTGATCCGCAACAGCTTGACCCGGCTGCATTCCGAAGTGATCCGCACCAATAACTTTTATCGGAGCAATCAGGGCGGATCGGCTCCCACGGTGGCGTTTCTTTGCGGAGTGGGAGCGGGGCTGCCGTATCTGAACGAGTTCTTCCAGGAAAAGCTCAAGGTCCCGGTGGAGTATTTCAACGCGCTCCGCAATGTCGAGATCGGCCGCAAGGTGGATCACGCGGCGGTCATGAATCAGGCCAGTGCCTTGGGGGAATTGATCGGTCTCGGGCTTCGTGGCGCCGGAGTCACTCCCGTGGAGATTGATCTCGTGCCGCGGCTCGTGGCCCGGGAGCGCCTCGTCGAGAAACGGGCGCCTTTCTTCTGGACCGCCGGGTTGTCCTTTGCCCTTCTGCTCGGCTCCACCGGTCTTTACTTCCATCAGGCTGCCGCCTACGCCTCGGCAAGAAAGGCCAGATTGGACGGGGAAGTGAGCAGCTTGAAGCGCTTCTCCTCCGAGATCGAGGAACAGGATGAACGGCTCGAAAAGATCCGGGCCCGGAGCAAGCCGTATTCGGAAGCGGTCTTGGGCCGGGTCTATTGGATCACCACGTTCCGGGATCTGAGCGAGGCCATGGTGGATGACAAGATCTGGTTTGTGGAGATGCAACCGATGGCCGGGACGCATTCGCTGATCTCGGAGCCGCGCCGGGCCGGGGAAGCCGCTCTCGAATTGGCGGATCCGTTGGTGGCCGAGGTTCCGGCCGGCCAGCACGTGATCGATTCCATCCAGATCAAGGGATTATGGCGCGACAACCAGCAGGGCGGATCCAAGGTGGTCTATAACTTTTTGGATCGCCTGCGGCAATCGAAGCGGCCATTCTTCGATCTGGTGGAACGGGATCCCGCGACGGGGCAGCCGGTCCCTGCGGCGGATGGGGAGATCGTCAAGAAGTTCACCGACGGGGAACTCTTGAACCCGATCAATCACGGGACAGGGAACGATCGGCAGGCCTATGATTTCACCCTGAAGCTGCCGCTTCCGGAGGGGCGGAGGATCCAGTTCACCAAGTAATCTCCGAGTCGATACCGCATGAAGAGCGCGAAAGAACAGGGTTTTTGGGTGAGCTACATCCTCGTGATGTTGCTGCTGCTTGGGGGCACGGGCTACTTCCTGTTTCAGGCACTGAACGTGTATTCCGAATCTTACAGCGGGTTCAGCACCCAGCTGATGCAGAAACGGAAGCTCGAGTCCTCTCCGGTCTATCCGAACGCCGCCAATCTGGAGAAGGAGAAGGCTTTGGTCGACGAGTTCGAACAGCACGTCGAGGCCCTGCATGAACAGCTCAAGGCTTATCAAACTCCCTTGGCGGCGATCTCCGATCAGCAGTTTCCCCAAGAGTTGAAGGCGATGATCGAGTCCTTCCAGAAGTTCGCCTTCGCCAAGCGGGTCGTGGTGCCGGAGGGTTTCTACTTCGGGATGCAGCAGTATGCGAACACCCTTCCCAAGCCGGCCGCCACCGGGATCCTCAAATACCAGCTGGACTCCGTCGATTACCTGCTCCGCACCGTGATTGATCAGGGGGCGGACGAGATCATTGCTGTCGATCGCGAGCCCATTGCCCTCGAGAAGGGCGATGGGGATCCAGAGAAAACCCAACTGGTGGCAAAGTATCCGGTGAAACTGAGCTTCGTCACGAGTCACGACGGCTTCCGGAAGTTTCTCAATCTGGTCAGCAACGACAAGAAATATTTCTACATCGTCCGGGTTCTCCGCGTGGACAACGAGGTGAAGGCCGGTCCACCGAAGAATACCGAGACCAAGCGGCTCGCGAAGGACCCGACCACCGGGGAGGTGGTCGAGATTGCGGCGGGTCAGGATACCGGGGCCGCGGGGCTTCAGGAATATGACAGCCGTATCGTGTTTGGGAATGAGAAGCTGCGGATCACGGCGGTGATCGATCTTTGCCGGTTCCCCGAGATCGAGGAACTGCCGGAACCCCCGCCCGGCCCCCCCGGCAGGGGAGCGGGACGATCCGGCGGAAGCCGCCCGGGGGCAGGACCCAGCCCGCGCCCGGCCAATCCCTGACCTTTGCGACCTTTTTCATCATGGAATGGATCAAGCAGAATCCTGATAAACTCTTCGCCATCCTGATCGGTTTGGTCGGAATCGGTTGGGGAGCCAAGAACATCCTCGAGGTGGTCGCGTTGCCGGAGCAATATGCCTTCTCCAAGGGGGCGGCCAAGGCGGAACTGCCCACTCCGGAGATCGGGGTGGTCGATCAATCCGCCGCGATTCTCAAGGCTCCCTTCAACTGGGACGACAAGATCGTGGAACTCGGGAGCGGGTCGCGCAAGATGGTCCCCCTGTTCCGTTCGGTGACCATCGTGGAAAAGGATGGCAACCTTTTTGATTTGGCGGACCCGACCACCGCACCCTTGCGGCCCCCGGTTCCGAACCAGTGGTTCCAGCAATACGATCTGGATTTGCTGTTCAGCGGGGTGCTCGAGGCGGACCCGGATGCGGATGGCTACACGACGTTGGATGAATGGAAGGCAAAAACTTCCCCGGTCGATGTCAAGTCCCATCCGCCTTACTGGATGAAGCTGATGTTCGTCGACCGCCGCCAGCAGAACTTCAGCCTCACCTTCGCGGCCGACAATGATCCCCAGTTCCAGATCAACATCATCAACCGTGGGCAACGGCTTCCCCCGGCGTTTGTCGCGGTGGGAGGAAAGTTTTTCAGCGATCGGTTTACGGTGATCGGTTATGAGAAGAAGGAAGGGGTCAATGCCAGTGGCATCAAGGCCAACCAGTCTGTCCTCAAGGTCCGGGACGCGGAGACCAACTCGGAGGTTCAGTTGACCTACCGCAAGGAGGAAAACTACCCGACCTACTTCGCTGAATTCAATTTCACGTTGGATCCCAACCAGAAACAGTTCTACAAGAAGGTGGGTGAATCCTTCACTTTGGACAAGGAGCCCACGGTGACCTATACCCTGGAGGCGATCGACCAAGGGGCGACCACTGCCACGCTCAAGCTTGCGGATGGCACCAAGGCCGTGCTGCGCAAAGGCGCTCTGCCCGAAGTGGTCGAGGTGCCGGCGAAGTAACGCGGTCACCTCAAGCTGGCCACCGCCGCGAAGGAGTGGTGGTGGGGCGGAGAGGGTTCTTTTTCCGGACTCAGGCTGGACGGTCCGCAGCTTCCGCAGGGCTCCAGGCATGGATTTTCCCGGCGAGCAGCTTGGTTCTCTCCGCCACCAGCACGCCTGAGTAACTCGCGGTTTCGATTACCGATGCCACGAGGTAGGCATCTACGAAGGGGAGAAACCCGTCGATGTTTTCCGGGCTGACTCCGCTGGCCAGCGCCGTCGGGTGGTTGCCGGCCCCGCGCCGGAGTGCCTGCGTTTTCCCCACCGGGGCCGCGCGACCGGTCCCCGGCCCGCTGGAGGTGATCACGTCCATCCAAGGCGCCGCCTTCCCAGCCGCTTCCGTGCAGTCGCAGATGGAATCGATCCGCAAGACGCAGGTGCTGAACATTCTGCCGCAGGTCGTGACCGTTTCCCAAGCTTGGAGCGGCTGGCCGGACGAGGGGTATCATCTGGAAATCCGCTGAATGGTGGTTCGGCGGATTCACACAATCCGTGAGCGAATGACGGGGGACCAGGGTTTGCCGATGGCGGCGAGGCCGTTGGTCCAGTTGAGCGTCTCTGGTCCGAAGTCCACGAAGAGGAGCTGGTCCTCGGCCGGGTCGAGGATGGTGGTCGCGGCGTTGGCGAGGCCCTCCTGTTCCCGGGCGTTGAGCGCACAGATGAAGACGAGGCCGTGCAACTGGTCCCCATGAACTTGAAGCAGAGCGGCGAGGCGCGCCCGCCTCGTTTGATCCGCCACCTCTCCGCTGCAGAGATAAAACCTGCGGTCTGGCATGGGGGCGTCGTTCAACGGGCGAGCGGCCATGGAAGCGTGGTGATGTCACCTTGCAGGAATCTGGCGAGGAGCCGGGCCTGAAGGCGGAGGGTGGTGCGCCAGGAGGATCGGTAGCCGAACTCCGGATGGGTGGAGAGTTGGTCCAGCCGCTGCTCCCAGATTCTGATGAGGGCTTTGCGCGCGGCGGGCTTCAAGGCGCAGCCGGTGGAGGTCTGCGCAAAGCCCGACGCCTTCACGAGGCCCGAGTTCACGGCGGTGAGGACCACACTGTCCGCCAGCAGGGGCCGGAACGGCTCCATGAAGTCGAGCGCCAAGGCGGGGCGTCCCTGTCTGGGCCGGTGATGCAGTCCCCACCAAGGGTCCAGTCCCTCGCTCCAGAGGGCCACGGCGCATTCCTTGACCAACAGGGCGCAGGCCAGGCCGAGCAGCGCGCTCACCGGATCCGGGGCCGGACGCAGATGGCGGCGGGCGAAGTCAAATCCGGGCCAATCCCCGGCCGTGAGCATTGACGCGAAGGCGCCGTAATAGAGGATTGCCGCCTGCTCCTCCCATGGGCCCAAACCCTGGGGTGGGCACGGTGCGGAGGGATCCATGTCCCGGAGCAGGCGGGACATGCCTTCGGCCGCTTCCGCGGTCCCGTTGCGTTGCAGGAGGGCGCGTTGGTTCAGCACCTTGGCCCAAAGCAATCCGGCGGCGAATCGGCCGCAGGTCTCCTTGCTGGCGGCCGCCGCGTATTGCGCCGCGCGGACCTGGGCGCTCTCCACGCCGTTGCCCTGGCTCAGGCCGAAGAACCAGCCGCCGGTGGAGAAATGCACCACCGGCTTTCCCCGCTCGAGGAGGAGATGCAGGGCCGGCGGCGAGAGTTGCACGTTCCCGAAGAGAACCAGCTGGCTGAGGTCGCGAAGGCGGGATTCCCCAAGGATCGCGCCTCCTTTCGTGACGATGAGGCGCTGCCCGTTCCGGACGACCCGCGCTCCCTGCTCTTGAACGTAGAACGGGATCCCGGGCTCCCGGGCGGGAAAAAAGCGGCGGGGCTCCGGTCCGGCGGAGCCCTCCCCGGGAGCGGGCTCGTCCCAAAGCCGCCGGGTCTCGTCCGGAAGGCAGATTCCGCTGAGGGAGCACCCCCAGCACTTCGGGCTGTCGTCGAGGGGCGCGGGAAGCCGGTTCTGGCCGCGCCCGGCCCGGACCATGCGGATGATTTTGCGGGTGCGCGCCTCAAGCGCCGTGTCGAAGTCCACCCGGATCCGGGTCCGGTCGGCGGCGTAGAGCACGAAACCGTGATCACAGGTGTAGCCATTCCGGCGCAGCAAAAGGCCTAGGGCCATCAACTGGACGCGCTCGGGGAGATACGTGCCGGTGCCGTTCTGTGGGGCCGGACCCGGCTTGTGGAGGACCGGAATGGCATGGCCACCGACCGGCTCGGGGGAGATCAGCTCAAGGTGGCCGGTCAGACCGAGCTCTTCGTCGGCCAGATGGAGCCCTTGGCCCAGGGACGGCGGGGACTCCGGGCCCTCGACATCCATCAGGTGGAAACGACGCGCGCAATAGGCGTAATGCCCGAGCATCTCCACCGTGGCCCAGTCGGGCGGCACGGAGGCGGGGAATTCATGGCCCGGGGGAGGTTGGAGCGGGGCAATCATGGCAAAAAACGGGAGGAACAACGACCCGACCTCCTCAGGGCGGCGGGCAAAAGAAGATCGGAAATGTTGACAATTTGAACATTCGAGGTCTTTTTTCGTCTTGAAACAAGACTGTATCGTAAAACACGACGCCTTCTGAATCCGTCGTAGGTTACGATTCGTCAACTGAAACGACGTAGAATTCTTGGAATGGGCAATGTAAGCAACCCCGATCAGTGGGCCGTGCGCGAGCGTCTCGCTTTCGTGGAGAGGGTCGCCTGGTGGCGTGGTTCGGTGAATCGGAGCGACTTGCGTGACGTTTTCGGTATCTCGACGGCGCAGGCTTCCGGTGATCTCCATGTGTATCTGGAGATGAACCCGGGGAGTCTGGCTTACAATGGGAGCGCGAAACGCTATGAGTCGTCCGCCGGGATGACCTGCGTCTTGCACCAGCCGCGGTTGGAGGAGGCGATCCGGCAGTTTCTCGGGGAAACGGCCCCCGCTCCGGTGTTTGGCGCGGGGGAGCCGGGGAGTCTGGTGGACCATTCGGTGGCCCCGATGCGGAAGGCGTCCGCGGTGGTGGAGCGGCACGTGTTCCAAGCCCTGCTCCATCACCGTCGTGTGCGGATCCGGTATTGGTCGGTCCGGAGCAGCCGGAACTCGGTCCGGGAAATCGCCCCGCAGGCCTTGGGGCATGATGGTTATCGTTGGCACGTGCGGGCCTGGTGTTTTGAGGAATCGGGTTACAAGGATTTTGTTTTAAGCCGGATCGAGCGTGCCGAATGGCCGGGGGCCGCGTTTCATCCCGAGGTTCGCGATGCGGCTTGGGAGAATTTCCTCGATGTCGTGCTGGTGCCGAACCAGACGCTGGACGAGGCGCAGCGCCGGACGATTGAACGGGATTACGGCATGGAAGGCGGGCAATTGCGCTTCCGGGTCCGCGAGGCGATGCTGGAGTATTGTCTGGGCCACCTCCGGGTCCGCGGAACCGCGGAACGCCCCGACCATTTGGAGCTGGCCGGTCCGCCGGCACCAGCGTCCGGGCGCTCGACCCGTTGAGCGGACCGGAGCGGTGAAGGGTCAGTTGGCGGGACGGACCTGGCTCCGGGCGCGGATTTGGTCGAGCAGTGCCGTGAGTTCCCGCACGCGCCCGGGTTCCGTGGCGTAAAGGTTGTTCCGTTGGCCGGGATCGGCTTGCAGGTCGTAAAGTTCGCCCGGGAGGTTGTTCTCCTCGTAGCCGTTGGCCTCGCGGAACCAGTCCGGAACCTTTGAGATGGAGCCGGTTTTGGCCGCGATGAGAACCCAGTTGCGGTGGCGCAAGGCATAGCCGTCGGGGTTCGTGTTGTGGACCAGGGTTTCGCGGGCGCTGCCGCTTTCTCCGCGGAGCAGGGGCAGCTGGTTGAAACTGTCCTCGGCCGAACCCGCGGGGATCTCCGCGCCGACTGCGGCGGCGATGGTGGCGAAGAGGTCGATTTGACTGACGAGGGCATCGGACACGCGACTGGCCGGCACCACGCCGGGCCAGCGGACGAGCAGAGGGACCCGGTGCCCGCCCTCGTGGAGATCCCGTTTCACGCCGCGCAGGGGGCCCATGCTGCGGTGGCCGGAATTCCGAACCCGCTCGTAGGCGTAATGTTCCGGGCCGTTGTCAGAGCTGAAGATCACCAGCGTGTTGTCGGTGAATCCCCCGGTCTCCAAGGCGCGGAGAACGCGGCCCACGGCCTCGTCCGTCTGGACCACGAAATCGCCGTAGCCACCGGCGGAAGACTTCCCAACAAAATCCGGGGTTGGCACGATGGGGGCGTGGGGAGAGGTGAAGGGGAAGTAGAGGAAGAACGGTTTGTCTCTGGACTGGCGTTGGATCCAGTCCTCCGCTTTCCCGGTAAGGGTGGGCATGACCGCATGAAAATCCCAGTCCTTCACCGAAGGGCCGGGCCTGGCTTCCCAGTGGCCCTCCGCCGTGGCCTCCGGCGTGGCCAAGGGGACGGTGGGCGGGGTGATGACACGATCGTTCTGAAACCAGGCGTAGGGAGGAAAGTTGGGGACGTCGTCGCCGAAATATTCGTCGAACCCATGGGAAAGCGGACCGCCCGGGATCGGCCGGCTCCAGTCGAACGCGTCGGGCGGGAAGCCGCCTCCGCCCTTGACGATCCGTCCGTTTTTTGGGGCATCGGCGGCGACGGCTCCCGGCCTGCGGATGGCCTCCCAATCCCAGCCGAGATGCCATTTTCCGAAACAGGCGGTGTTGTAGCCCCTGCCTTTGAGCAGCTCGGCGAGGGTGGTTTTCTCCTCGTCGAGAACCGGTGGTTCGAAGCTGTTGACGATGCCGTGGAACTTGCGCCAGTGGTAGCGTCCCTGAAGGAGGGCGTAGCGGCTCGGCGTGCAAACTCCCGAGGAACTGTGGGCGTCGGTGAACCGGGTTCCCTCGCTGGCGAGGCGGTCGAGGTTCGGGGTGGGGATCTTGGACCCGGGGTTTTGTATGCCAAGATCTCCGAAGCCGAGATCGTCCGCATAGAGAATCACCACGTTGGGTTGAGCCGCGCGGGCGGTGACCATGGCGGAAGCGAGCAGCAGGAGCAGGATGGGTTTCAAGGGCGGTCGGGGCTTCCGGAACTTTCCCGGGGGAGGATCGCCATGGACAGATACGGCCCTGATAGTTGGGGCTGGTGCGGCCCGTGTGTGATGGGGATGACCCAGATCCACCGCCGACTTTGCGCCGTCCTCTTGTCCCTCTCCGTGCTACCGGCCGCCGGTCAGGGGGAGGGGCCCGTGCCGTTGTTGGGGCACGGCGGGGCGCGGTATCGGCTCGATGCTTCCTGGGCCAAGGTGGATCCGGCGGTGGCCCCGGTGATCAATGCCCATGCCATGGCCGGGGATCGTGCGGGACGGCTCTACCTGGTCACGGACCATCCGCAAAACGATTTTCTGGTGTTCGAGGCGGATGGAACCTTCGTGAGGTCGATCCGGGCCGGGTTGGGCGGTGGCCATGGGCTGGAGATTTTCCAGAGTGGCGGACGGGAATATCTGTTGCACATCGATTGCGGCTGGCACTTTGCAGCGGAGGGATGGAATCCATCCGCCGGGGAGGGCCGGGTGACCTTGTTGACCACGTCCGGCAAGGTGGTCCGGAAGTTTCCGACCCCGGCCGAGCTGGGGGTGAAGGACGGCAAGTTCATGCCCTGTGACGCGGCCTTCACGCCTTCCGGAACGATCCTGATCGCGGACGGCTACGGTTCGAACTTCATCTACGAATACAGCCTGGACGGGGTGTTGTTGAACAAGTGGGGAGGTCCCGGAACGGGGGCTGCGGGCCTGAGCAACGCGCACGGGATTTCGATCGATCCCGAAGATCCGCGCGGGCCGATGGTCTGGGTTCCCTCACGGTCCCAGAACCAGATCAAGGCGTTCACCCTGGATGGGAAATATGTCGAGACCCTGGACCTGCCCGGGACGTTTGCGGGGCAGTTGGTGTTCCGTGGGGACAAGATCTACACCGCCGTGTGTTGGAGCAAGGAAAAGGGCACGGGCAAGAGGCTGGCCAATTCCGGATTCGTCCTCGTGCTGGACCGGAAAACCAAGCGGGTCATCAGCGCTCCTGGCGGCAGCGAGCCGGTCTATGTCGAAGGCAAGCTGCAGCCGATCCACCAGACCGCTCCGGTCTTCAAACACGGCCACGATTTGTATGTGGATCGCGCGGGAGATATCTATGTGGGCGAGTGGAATGCGGAGCGTCGCTATCCTTACAAGCTGCTCTTGGAGCGCTCCGGATCCCGGTGAGGCGGGAACCGCTCTGAAAGAAGCCGGGCGGCGCGCCTTTCTTCCCCGGCCAGAGAGGAATCCCCCGCCGCGTTGTGCAGTTCCTGCGGATCGTTTTCGGCATCGTAAAGCTCCTTTGCAATCACCTCACCGGTCGCCCAGTCCCGCCATTCCGTGTAACGCACCCGGTCGAGGCGCACGCTGCAGCCCATGGCAGCGGGGCGGCCCGGCGGTTGGCGGTCGTAATAGGCCGGGCGCGGGTGCTGGGTGAAGGCCGCCTCGTGAACTTTGGCGCCGGGATCGCGCAGGATGGGGAGCAGGCTCCGTCCCTCCAGACCGTCGGGGGCAGGAAGTCCGCACCGTTCGACCAGGGTCGGGAAAAGGTCGGTGAGTTCCGCGAGGGAGTCGGTCCTGACATTGGACCGGAGGTCGGGCCCGGAGACGATGAGGGGGACGCGGGCGTCGTATTCAAAGGTTGAGGTCTTGCCCCAAAGAGAGTGTTCTCCAAGGTGATAGCCGTGGTCGCTGACGAACAGGATGATGGTCTTTTGGGTCAGGCCGTGGGAATCGAGCGCGTCCAACACCTTGCCGATCTGGGCGTCGAGATAACTCACGTTGGCATAATACCCATGACGCCATTCCGCCGCCTGTTCCGGCGTGGGGGTGACTTTGCCAGGACCGGCTCCGAGAATCTCCGTGCTCTCGTGAAAGGCGATTTCCGGAGCACCAGCGGGTCGGTCAGGATGAAGAGGGGGCAATCGGTCCCGTGCGTAAAGGTCCCAATATTTTTTGGGGGCGTTGAAGGGAGCGTGAGGTTTCCAGAAGCCGACGGCGAGGAAAAAGGGTTGCTCATGGATGGCGTCGAGGACCTTTACCGCCTCGGCAGCGATCCGTCCGTCATAGTAGGCTTCGTCAGGGACATCGCGGCATTCGCAAATCGGGCCGTCTCCGTAGGCTCGGATATTGGCGGTGGAGAGGTTGGGGGGAAGATCACCGGTAACCCGGGGGGCATCGTCGCCGTGGTTGGCGTAGTGGAGAAATTCCGGGGCGCTCCAGGAACGGCGGTCCCCCTGTTCCTTGGTGTGCCAGTTGTGAAAGATCTTGCCGGTGCAACGGGTCGTGTAGCCGTTTTGGAGAAACCACTGGGGGAGGGTGATGACCGAGGGATTGAGTTCCCGGAAATGGGTGCTGTTGTTCCAGATCCGCAGCGTGTCAGGTCGACGACCGGTGAGGAGGGAGGAACGCGAGGGATTGCAGACCGCCTGCTGGCAGTAGGCGCGGTCGAACCGGACTCCGCTCCGGGCGAGTCGATCAAGATGGGGCGTGATGGCGGCTGAACCGGAGGCGGCGATTTCCGACCGGAAATCATCCGCCATGATGAAAAGAACGTTGGGGCTGGGGGAGGCGGCCGCTACGAAAGGGAGCCAGAGCAGGGAGAGGGGAAAGAAACAGGGCTTCATGCGGGCGGATCAGGAGGAGGCGTCGTTGCTGCCGGACCAGTCGAGTTTCTGGCGCAGCACTTGGAAAAAGCTGGAGGTGAGGGAGGTGACGAGGGGAACATCGAAGTCCGCCCGCTCGATTTCGAAGCGGTGTTCGGGGGTGATGGGGCGCGACGTCTGTCCGTCGAGGGTGACGAAGACCTCGTCCCTTTGGGCCGGGGCGGCGATCTCGATTCTGGAGCGGTCATTGACCACGAGGGGCCGGCTGGAGAGCGAGTGCGGGCAGACCGGGGTAATCAACAGGACGCCCGAGCCCGGGTCAATGATGGGGCCGCCCGCGGAGAGGGAGTAGGCGGTGGAGCCGGTGGGGGTGGAGATGATGAGGCCATCGCTCCCGTAGCGCGTCACGAAATCTCCATTGATGCGAAGCTCAATTTTGACGAGCCGGGTCACCGGACCGCGGTTGAAAGAGACCTCGTTGAGGGCGTGCCCTTCGTCGACGAGTTGGTCCCGGAGGAAGGTGCGGACCCTGATGACCGAGCGATGGCTGGTGCGGAACTCCCGGTTGGCGAGCCGGGTGGCGATTTCATCCAGTTGGTCCGCGGTGCCGAGGGTGAGGAAGCCGAGGGTGCCGATATTGATCGCGGCAATCGGTTTGACGTGGGCCCCCAACTCCTTGGCGAGGTGGAGGATGGTTCCGTCCCCGCCGAGCAGGACGAGGAGATCGACCCGGGCCGCGAGTTCCCGGATGGGGAGACCGCCCGGATCGCTGAGGAGAGCGGCGGTGGCGCACTCCAACTGATATTGGATCCCCATCCCGGCCAAGGCGGCGCGCAACCGGGCGAGCACCTCGGGAGCTTCGGGCTTCTGGGTATTGGCGATGATGCCTATTCGTGGCGCAGCCATGCGAGGAACTCCCGGTTGCCGTCGGTGCCGGTGATGGGGGACTCAATGACCCCTTTCCATGCTTTGCGCAAACTGGACGCCGTGAAGTTCTCGATTTTCGCCACCGCGCGCTGATGCAGGTCCGGATCACGGACAATGCCGCCCTTGCCAATATCGTTCCGTTCCAGTTCAAACTGCGGTTTAATGAGGCAGACCAGATCCCCCGTCGCCTCGAGCACGCGGAACGCGGCGGGCAGGATGAGCGTGAGGGAGATGAAAGAGACATCGATCACCACGATGCCGGCCGGTTCCCCGGTATCGCCGGGGCCGAGGTCGCGACAGTTGAACTTCTCCCGGGAAAGGACGCGCGGATCCTGACGGAGTTTCCAAGCCAGTTGGTTGGTGCCGACATCCAAGGCATGGACCCGGAGCGCGCCGCGTTGCAGGAGGCAATCGGTGAAGCCGCCGGTCGAGGCCCCGATGTCGACCCCGATCCGTCCGGTCACCTCCAGGGCGAAGGCATCGAGAGCGGCTTCCAGCTTGAGCCCGCCCCGGCTGACGAAGCGGGGCCGTTCCTTGAGATGAATGACCGCATCCGGGGAAACTTTCTGTCCCGGTTTGGGGTTGGAGACGCCTTCCACGGTGACGTCGCCGGCGAGGATGAGGCGCTTGGCCTGTTCCCGGGTTTCCGCCAACCCGCGTTCGACAAGGAGCTGGTCGAGACGGCGGCTCAAGAGGCGATCTCGGAGTGGTTCAAGGCGTCGAGCATCTTGCGCATTTTGCCGTAGTGGCTGCGGCGTGGGGTGCAAACGAGGCGGGGCAGGGAAGCGATCTCCGGTTGGTCGGCTTCTGCGGGGAGTGGGGCGCTGAGTTCGTAGCGGCCGGAGAGCAGGAAATCCCCGTGTTCATCGTTGAGGCGGAGCACCGCGGCCGGGCTGATGGGTTGGTTGAGGCGGATCACCAGCTTGTCGCGGACATAGCGGTAGGAGTGGAAGATCCGGTAGAAGCCGACGATGGCCTCCACGGCCTCGTCGACGGAATCGGTGACTTTGAAAAGGTCGAGGTCCTCCTCGGAAATGAGCCGGAGGCGGAGGAGATGGTTGGTGATGAAATCGCGGAAGTCCTGCCAGTAGAGACCGCCGGGGGCGTCGATCATCACGATGGGGAAGATGATGGCTTTCCCGGTTTGGATGAGCGTCATGGTCTCGAAGCCCTCGTCCATGGTGCCGAAGCCGCCGGGGAACAAGGCGGCGGCGTGGGCTTCCTTCACAAAGGAGAGTTTCCGGGTGAAAAAGTATTTGAAGTTGATGAGTTTGGGATCCCCCTCGATGTAGGAGTTGGCTCCCGCCTCGAAGGGCAGTTGGATGCGGAGCCCGAAGCTGTTGTCCGGTCCGGCTCCGCGGTTGCCGGCCTCCATGATTCCCGGGCCCGCCCCGGTGATGGTCATGAAGCCGTGCTCGCTCATGCGCTGGCAAAAGGCCACGGCCGCCTGATACTCGGGATCACCGGGCTGGGTCCGGGCGGAGCCGAACACGGTGACCTTGCGCCGTTTGCGGTAGGGGAGAAAGACGCGGTTGGCATACCGCATCTCCTTGACGGCGCGGTTCACGATTTTGAGGTCGAGTTCCTCGGAGCCGTCCTTGGCGAGCTTGAGAGCGGTGTTGATCAGTTCCGCGATGTAGGGTTCCTTCCCGTTGCAGCCCCAATCCTTGACGAGCTTGGCCACGCGCTCCTCAAAACTTTCCTGACCGAGCCCGAGGTGTTCCGAGGGGCCGGGAAGGTCATGGATGAAGCCTCCGGTGTAATCCAGATCGGTCACCGGACGGTCCTCGTCGTGAACGGCCCGCGCAGGCCTCGGGCGCTTCTTCGTGTTGCTCATGGAGAGGGAAGGGAGATGCCCGGGCAGGGAGAAAGTCAAAACTTTCGGTTGAGCCCCGCTCTTTCAGGCTTGAATGGCGTCCGCAACCCTTTCCGATTTCCGACCCATGTCAATCGTAACCGATGACCTTCGCATCGAGCGCATCGACCAACTGATCACCCCCGAGGCGGTGATCAACGAGCTTCATCTGGACGACGAGGCCGCCAGATTCGTTCTCGAGTCCCGGCGCCGGGTTGAAGCCGTTCTCAAGGGGGATTCCGACCGCTTGCTCGTCGTCGTCGGGCCCTGTTCGATCCACGACCCGGCCGCCGCGCTGGACTACGCGCGCCGGCTCAAGGCCTATGCGCCCACGGTGGCCGCGGACCTCGAGATCGTCATGCGCGTCTATTTCGAAAAGCCCCGGACCACCGTCGGGTGGAAGGGACTGATCAACGATCCCGGGCTCGACAACACGTTCGACATCAACCGCGGGCTCCGCACCGCCCGCCAGTTGCTGGTGGACGTGGCCAATCTGGGGGTGCCGGCCGGGACGGAGTTTCTCGACACCATCAGCCCGCAATACGTCGCCGATCTGATTTCCTGGGGGGCCATCGGGGCGCGCACCACGGAAAGCCAGGTCCACCGTGAACTGGCCTCGGGATTGTCCATGCCGGTCGGATTCAAGAACGGCACGGGCGGCAGCATCCGCATCGCGGTGGACGCGATCGAAGCCGCGCGTTGTCCCCACACGTTTCTCTCCGTCAAAAAGAACGGGATGACGGCGATCGTCCGGACCAAGGGGAACGACACCTGCCACGTCATTTTGCGCGGGTCTTCCGCCGGACCGAACTACGATCCGGAAAGCGTGGCCGGCGTGGTGGCGATGTTGCAGAAAGCCGGTTTGCCGCCCCACGTGATGGTTGATTGCAGCCATGGCAACAGCCAGAAGGACCCGCAGCGGCAAATCGCCGTGGCCCGGAATCTGGGGGAACAAATCGCCGCCGGATCCCGTCACATCGTGGCCGTGATGGTGGAGAGCCATCTCAAGGGGGGGAACCAGCCGATCCTCGACCCGGGGGAGCTGCTTTACGGCGTCAGCGTGACCGACGCCTGCATTGACTGGGAGGCGACTACCGCGTTGCTCGACGGCTTGGCCGCCTGCGTGCGGGAGCGGCGCGCCATTCCCAAGGCCTGAACTCACGGGAAGTGCGGGTTTGCAGTTGCCGCGGGGCTCCGGGATTTTTGCTACCGCAAGAGCGGACCGCTGTGGCGCGGGGAAGAGGACGGGCGGGTTACCCGGGAAGCCGTGCGAGGCGTCATGGGCTTTGGCGGACTATTTCCTCTGTAGCGGGCTGGGCACGGTCGACACCGCTGTTTCCATCGACAACCTGAGCCTCGTGCCGGCCAATCCCCGGTGAGCGTCCCGGGCTTGCCTTGTGGCGCGCCGCCGTTGCAAGATGCACCGATGAGGCTTCTTCGCTTTTTCTTCCTTGCCGGGTGTCTGATGGTATGCAGCCCGCTCCCGGGCGGGGAGACGCCGCAAAGGGGCTGGCAATTTCCCCGGGAAGGGGTGTTCTTCGCCGCAGATTTTCCGGGGGCCCGGCTGACGGATTGCGCTTCCTTGGGCGCGGATGCTTTCGAGGCGGTGGTCCGCCCGGAGAATCTGCCGGTGAACGACAGCCCTTGGTTCGCCTTCCGGGTGCGCTCGGAGCGGGAGAAGAAGATCACGCTCAGGCTCCGTTGCCAGGGTGGTTCCCTCCGTTACCGGCCGAAAATCAGTCTCGATGGGGCGCAATGGGTTCTCCTGCCGGAGGAATGTTACCGCCCGGACGCGGAACGCAAGGAGGCCCTGTTGACGCTGGAGACCGGCCCGCGCCCTTTGCTCGTCGCGGCGCAAGAACCGGTGTCCCGCGTCGAAATCGAAAATTGGGCGGCCACGATGGAGCGGCTCCCGTTCGTCACCCGGTCGACGTTCGGTTCTTCGGTCAAGGGAGTGCCGCTGTTGCGGTTGGACGTGGGGAACAGTGCCGCGGAACCCAAGGTGGTCGTGATCGGTCGCCAGCATCCGCCGGAGACCACGGGGAGTCTGGCCCTCATGCGCTTCGTCGAGTGCGTGGCCGGTGACACGGAATTGGCGCGCCGCTTTCGCGCGGAATTTCATCTTGTCGTCATGCCCCTGCTGAATCCGGACGGGGTTGATGCCGGGCACTGGCGCCACAATCTGGGCCTCGTGGACCTGAACCGGGATTGGCAAGGCTTTGCGCAACCGGAGAGCCGGGCGGCCCGCGACCAGATTCTGGCGCTCGGGGAGAAAGGCGGGCTGCTGCTGCTGCTCGACTTTCATTCCACCTTCCGGGACGTGTTCTATACCCAACCGGACTCGATTGTCTCCGCGCCGCCGGGATTCACCTCACGTTGGTTGGCGGGGATCGGCACCCGGGTCCCGGATTACCGGGCGGAGCGCAAGGCCAGTCCGACGCCGACCTCGAACACCTCGATCTCTTGGGCGCACCGCACGTTCGGGATCCCCGCCATCACCTATGAGATTGGCGATCACACCGACCGGACTCAGCTCAGGCGGGTGGCCATGGCCGCGGCGGAAGAGATGATGAACCTGCTGTTGGAAACGCTGGGTCAACCCTCCAGCAAATCCTGATACAGACCGTGCACCTGCCTGGCTACCTCGCTCCAACTGTAGTTCTCCACGGCGCGCTTGCGTCCCGCGGCGGCCATTTTGGCGCGTAGGGCCTCGTCTTCCATCAAATGATTGATGGCGTGGCCGAGGTCATGGGAGAACATCGGGGGATCGATCGGCTCGAACGGGCTCTCGTGTTGTTGCAGCACCGGGACGAGAAGGCCGGTCTCGCCGTGTACCACGACTTCCTTCATCCCGCCCACGGCGGAGGCGACGACGGGCGTCTCGCACGCCATGGCCTCGAGGTTGATGATGCCGAAGGGTTCGTAAATCGAAGGACAGCAGAAGACCCGGGCATGGGAATAGGCCGCGATTTTGGTCCCGGTATCCACCATGTTCTCCACCCAGACCACGCCGCCGTGGTGGGCATCCCGGGCGGAGGCGATGGCGGATTTCATTTCCGCGGCGATTTCCGGAGTATCCGGGGCTCCGGCGAGGAGGACGACCTGATACCGGGGATCGATATGTTGGATGGCGTTGACGAGATGGATGATCCCCTTCTGACGGGTGATGCGGCCGACGAAAAGAACGTAGGGCTGGCCAGGATCGATGCCCAGGGGGACCAGCTTCTCCGGGGCGTGGACCTTGTGGTATTCCTCGGTATCGATCCCGTTGGGAATCACGTGAACGCGTTCCCGCGGGACGTCAAAGAGGCGGAGAATGTCCTCGCGGGTGTCGTGGGAGACGGCGACCACGGCATCGGCCATTTCGATGGCGGTTCGCTCGAGCCAGACGGTGAAGTCGTAACCGCCCCCCAGTTGCTCGCGTTTCCACGGGCGCAGCGGCTCGAGTGAATGGACGGTGAGCACCATGGGGATCCCGTAGTTCAGTTTGGCGAGGATTCCGCCGAGGTGGGAATACCAGGTGTGCAGATGGACGATGTCCGCGTCGATATCTTGGGTATTGAAATTCAGGCAACGCTGCAGGGCGCCGAACACGGCGTGGAGATTCTTCGGGGCGGTGTAGGCGGAGGTGTCCACCGACGCTCCCCGGACGCGAAGGCTGTCTTGGTGGAGGTCCTGGGTGCCGAAGCAGCGGACGTCGACCTCGCAGAGTTTGGCCAGTTCACGGGTGAGATAATCGACATGGACTCCCGCACCTCCGTAGATGTGAGGGGGGTATTCGTTGGTCAGGAACAGTGTTTTCAAGGGAAGCGTCGTCGGGCTCAGATCTGGGTGGTGGACCGCCATTGGGCCACGGAGACGGCCCCGGCCCGGTGCAAATCCTGCAGGGCGGCGGCCAGGGAAGCGGATTGGTCAGGCTCACCATGCACCAGCCAGACTTTTTTGAGGGAGCCGGTGAGGCCTTGGAAGTAGGAGATCAACTCGCTCCGATCGGCGTGGCCGCTGAAGGAATCCATCACCTCGACCCGGGCTTTCACCGGATAGACATCCCCGAGAATCGGCACAGTCGCGGCCCCGTCGCGAATCCGGCGCCCGAGGGTGTTCGGGGCGCAATACCCGACGAAGAGCACGGTGTTGCGGTGATCGTCGATATGGTTCCGCAGGTGATGCAGGATGCGCCCGGACTCGCACATTCCCGAAGCCGAGATGATCACGGCAGGGCCGGGAAGATGGTTCAATTCCTTGGACTGGGGCACCGACCGGATCAGTTCCAAGCTGTCGAAACCGAACGGGTTGCGCTTCTCCGTGAGGAACTCGTAAATCCGAGTGTTGAAACATTCGGGATGCAACCGGTAAATCTCGGTGGCGCTCACCGCCAGCGGACTGTCCACAAAGACCGGGATTTCCGGGATGTCGCCCCCCTCGACGAGCTGGTGAAGGGCATAAATGAGATGCTGGGTCCGCTCCACCGCGAACGACGGGATGATGACCTTGCCATTGTCCCGGATGGATTGCCGGATGACTTGAGCCATCCGTTCCCGGACCCCGGCATTCAACTCGTGCTCACGGTCGCCATAGGTGCTCTCCATCAGCAGGTAATCGACGTCACGGGGCAGCACCGGGTCCCGCAGAATGTCGTGCCCACCCCGGCCGATGTCCCCGGAAAAAACAAAGCGGAAGCTCCGGCCCGAGGACATCTCCTCGATGTCGAGGACGATTTGCGCCGAGCCCAGAATGTGTCCGGCGTCGATGAAGGTCAGGCGGACGCCCTCCGCAACCCGGATCGGGCGGTCATAGCCGACCGTGACGAATTGCTGCATCGCCCGGTCCGCGTCGAGGGCGGAATAGAGCGGCTCGAGCGGGGGCTTGCCGTTGCGGGCGGCGTGCTTGTTCAGCCAGCGGATGTCGTGGGCCTGAATCTTGGCGCAGTCTTCCAGCATCACCTGGCAAAGATCGCGGGTCGCGTGGGTGGAATAGATGTTTCCGGTGAACCCCCGCCGGCAGAGGTTGGGCAGGTTCCCGCTGTGGTCGATGTGCGCGTGCGAGAGGATGACGCAGTCGACGGTTGTGGGATCGAAGAGAAAGTTGAGGTTGCGTTCATGGGACTCGGCCCGGTGCCCTTGGAAGAGACCGCAATCGAGGAGGATCCGGCGGCCGTTGACTTCGAGGAGGTGCTGGGAACCGGTCGTTGTCTGGGCGGCACCGCAAAACGTGAGTTGCATGGGATGGAGAGGCGGGAGCGAGGTTTGACCTCTCCGATAAACACCCGATCGGGGGCGGGTGCAAGCCTTCCCGGAATCGAGGCGCCCGGGAGCGGGGATTGGTAAAAAAATCGCCAATTTCGCGTCGCGGAGGTGAAACTTTTGCTATTTCTAATTGATCGACCGTCATATCTTTGAGATATTCCGGCTAGGTTGAAAGCCAGAATTCCTAGCTCCCTGCCGTGATGAACACTGCCACTGCTCCCTCGCCGTTTCTCCGGGCCATCGACGCCGCGCCGGTTCCTGACCGTTTTCTCCCCGGAGACGGCCGGGTTGCGCCAGAACCGTCATCGTATCCTCACGAGGCGATTCCCCTTTCAGTCGCGGACTTTGAGAATACCCGCGAGACGTTGCGGGCAGCCGCAGACCGGTTGGCGCGGATTCAGGCGGAAGAGGAGGCCGAGGCGCGCCGGCGCGAGGAACTGTTGCTTTTCGAGCGGGAGGTGAATCGGTTCGAGACCGAACTCGTTGCCACCCGGGAGCACGCGCGGAAGCTGGAGGAGTTTCTTGCACTGGAAGAGGAGAATTCCCGGGAGTGCGCCCAAGCGATTCACCGGACGGTTCAGGAATTGCACACGCAAATGTCCGAGCTGGAGCGGGTCAAGCCGGACAACTGGTCCATCAGCCGGATGAACGTGGAATTGGATCATGCGATGGACCTTCTCGACGAGGTCGAGATGCAGGTGGAAACCTCCTTGGAACGTCTTGATGCGGGAATGCCGGACCGGGTCCGCAAAGTCCGGAACGGATGGGTGGGGAGGATCTGGCATGGCGCGGTCAGTGTCTTCGCCTTTCTCCTGCCACTCCTCCTCTTCCTTGCGGTGGCCGCGATTTTGATTCTGGCCGCGCTCGGCTTGGTCTGAAGGGTGGGGGCGTGGACGCGATCGCCCCAGCCAAACGGGTCTGGCGCAGCGAAATGCGGCGGCGCCTCGCTTCTTTGGATCGCGCGGAGAGAGACCGCAAGTCAGGCCTCATCGTGGCCCTGATCCGGGAACGCCTGCGTCGGGAGCGACCGCAATGTGTCGCCATCTTCGCGCCCATGGCGTCGGAGCCGGACCTCATGGGGCTCTTGGAGGAACCAGTGGTCTGGGCCTTTCCGAGAATTCATGGGGACCAGCTCTCGCTCCGGGCGGTGACGCATCCGGAGCAGTTGGGGACGGGGCCCTTCGGGATTCGGGAGCCGGACCCGGCGATTTGTGAGGAGGTGCCGCCTTCGCGAATCGATTGGGTGCTGGCGCCGGGGCTCGGCTTCGGTCGGGATGGGAGCCGGTTGGGACGGGGCAAAGGCTTCTACGACCGTCTGATCCCGGAGACGGGAGGCGCCGCGTTCGGTGTCTGCTTTCGGGAGCAGCTGGAAGAAACCCTGCCAACGGATCCGTGGGATTGTCCGATGGCAGGGGTGTTCTGTGATGACGGATGGTGGCCTTGCGGCCGCGGCGGTCCGGATTGGGCTGGGGTCAACCGTTTGCCTTGAGAGCGGCGATGGCGTCCTCGGCCTGGGTCACCGGGTTGGCTTTGGGTTGGTGCCAGATGACCTTGCCGTTCTTGACGAGAAAAGACTGGCGCTGGGCAAAGCCCCGCTCGTTGGCCGGCACGCCGAAGGCGGCAATGACTTTGCCTTCCTTGTCGGCCAGAAGGGGAAAGGGAAGGGTGAACTTGTCGGAGAAGGCCTTCTGGGCCTCCACCGTGTCGGCGCTGACTCCGAAGACCTTGATGCCGGCTTCCTCCAAAAGTTTCTTTTGGTCCCGGATGTTGCAGGCCTGTTTGGTGCAGCCGGGCGTGTCCGCCTTGGGATAGAAGTAGACCAAGGTGACGCCGGACTTGAACTCGGCACCGAGGTCGATCTCCTTGCCGGTTTGGTCCGCCACCTTGAGGGCCGGGGCATCGGCTCCCGGTTGCAGCGGTTCGGCGAGGGCGGAGGTGAACGGAACAAGCACCGCGAAGGCGGTCGCGAGAGAGGCGAGAATTTTCATGACCTTTCTTTCACGATTCCGGTCCGGGGAAGACAATCGTTTTCACCTTGGGTCCCTTGCCATGTGAGGACCGGGCTCTATGATCACGGGGTGTTCAGCCCCTCCACCGAAATTCCTGGATTGGAAGCCGCCCTTCGCAATGCCCGGACCGCGCTTCTCCGCGAGCGGGTCGCCGCCGGCTATTGGGAGGGCGAGCTGTCTTCAAGCGCTTTGTCGACGGCCACGGCCGTGTTCGCCCTGCACCATGCCTCCCCGGAAGCGCATGCCGGGCTCATCGAACGCGGGGCCCTCTGGCTTCTGACCCACCAGAATGGGGACGGGGGATGGGGGGACACGGTGGACAGCGTCAGCAACCTTTCGACCACGCTGCTCGTGTGGGCGACCCTGCGGAGCGTGCAGCCCGGTGGCCCGGGAGAGGCGCGGGCGCGGGATTGGGTGGAGCGTGAGGTCGGGGATCTCGGGCCGTATTTCATCGTGCAGGCGGTGGAGAATCGCTATGGGAAGGATCGAACCTTTGCCGTGCCGATCCTCATGATGTGCGCCTTGGGGGGGCTGCTCGGCGAGGATGAAGACAGGGCGTGGGCATGGGTCAGGCAACTGCCGTTGGAACTGGCCGCGTTTCCCCGCGCCTGGTTCGGAGCGCTCCGTTTGCCCGTGGTGAGTTACGCGTTGCCCGCTCTTATCGCCATCGGTTGGGTGCGGCATCGCAAACGCCCCTCCCCGGTTCTCGGGAGATTGCGGGAGTGGGTCTGGCCGCGGATTTCCCGCATTCTGGAGAGCATCCAGCCTTCGGGCGGCGGGTTTCTGGACGCCGCTCCGTTGACCGCCTTCGTGACCATGGCCTTGGCAAATGCCGGGGAGAAGGGGCACCCGGTGGTGGTCCGGGCGATCCGTTTTCTGGAAAAAGGGGTTCGGCCCGACGGGAGTTGGGCGATCGACAGCAACCTGGCTGTTTGGGTGAGCACGCTGGCGGCCAAAGCCTTGCAGAAAGGGGCGGGCGGGTCTGACTTTGGAAGGGGAGATCGCCGGCTCCTGCGGGTTTGGATCGAGGAACAGCAATTGAAAAAGGTCCATCCGTTCACCATGGCGCGGCCGGGGGCTTGGGCTTGGACCCATTTTTCCGGGGGAGTGCCCGATGCGGATGACACTCCTGGAGCGTTGCTTGCCCTGCGGGCCTTGACGGAAGGGGGGGCGGGTCCGGAGACCCTGCAGGCGGCGGAGAACGGGAGCGAATGGTTGCTGGACCTGCAAAACGAGGACGGCGGCATCCCAACCTTTTGCCGGGGATGGGGGGCGTTGCCCTTTGATCGTTCCAGCCCGGACATCACCGCCCATGGGTTGCGCGCCTGGGATGCCTGGAAGGACGAGGTTCGGGGGCCGGTCCGGGCGCGTATGGACCGGGCCATGGAATTCGCCCTCCGCTATCTCCAGGAAACCCAGGAAGCGTCCGGAGCCTGGGTGCCCCTCTGGTTCGGCAATCAGGAAGTGCCCGATGAAGCGAACCGGACGTATGGAACCGCGATGGTGCTGATCAGCCTCAATCAAATCGCCTCCTGGGCCGGGACGCATCTGGGTTCGATGCGCGCCCCGGCCGTCGCGTGGCTTCTGGCCAACCAGAATCCGGATGGGGGATGGGGCGGCGGAGCCGGGTCTTCGAGTTCGATCGAGGAGACCGCGCTTGCGGTGGAGGCGCTTTCGGGGGATCGATCCCGGAACGACGTGGAGCTTCCGTTGCGCCGCGGGGCGGAATTTCTCATCGGCGCCACCAACGGCGGGACTGAATTCCCCGCCCGGCCGATCGGCTTCTACTTCGCCAAGCTCTGGTATTCCGAGCGGCTTTACCCGATGATCTGGACCGTGTCCGCCCTGCAAAGTTTCTGAATCCTCACCCGCTCCTCTCGATGCAAATTCTCTCCGCCGCCGATGTCTCCCGGTTTGACCGTTGCTACCAACCCTCCGCCGCGGTGGCCGAAACCGTGAACGAAGTGATTGGCGCCGTCCGGCGTCGCGGTGATGCCGCCCTGCTGGAGTTCGCGGAGAAATTCGACCGCGCCCGCTTTTCCCATGTCCGCGAGATGGTGGTGCCACCCGGGGAATTCGAGGACGCCGAGGCCCGGGTCGATGGGGAGAGCCGGGCGGCGATCCGCGCCAGCCTGGAGAATGTGACCGCCTTTGCGGCGCGGAGCAAACGCACGGATTGGAGGGCCAGCAACGCGCAAGGGGCCGAGGTGGGCGAAATTTTCCAACCCTTTGACCGGGTGGGAATTTATGTTCCGGGGGGCACAGCGCCGCTCGTTTCCACCGTGAACATGACGGTAGGCATCGCGAAGGCCGCCGGTTGCGAGTCGATCGTCGTTTGCACGCCCCCGGGGCCGGATGGGAAGCTCAACGATGCGATGCTCCATGCGTTGCGCGCGGCGGGCGCCGGGGAAGTCTGGAAACTCGGTGGTGCCCAGGCGATTGCGGCCCTGGCCTTCGGTTCCGAGACGCTGCGGCCGGTGCAAAAGATTTTCGGGCCGGGGAATGCCTACGTCATGGAGGCGAAACGGCAGGTCTTCGGAGCCGTGGCGGTCGATCTTTTGCCGGGGCCCTCCGAGATTCTCGTCTTGGCGGATGATTCGGCCCGTCCGGCCTGGATCGCCGCGGACCTTCTGGCCCAGGCCGAGCACGGTGGGGACAGCGTGGCGATTCTGGTCTCGGATTCCCAGACGCTTCTCGATGCGGTTCTGGCGGAGATCGATCGTCAGGCGTCCACGCTGTCGCGGCAAGCTCCCCTGCGGTCGGTGCTGGAGAAGAACTGCACCCTCGTCAAGGTGGACACGATGGAGGAGGGGGTGAGTCTGGCCAACGCATTCGCTCCGGAACATCTCTCCCTCGTCAGTCGCCGGGAGGCGGAGCTGCTTCCCTTGATCCGGACGGCGGGAGCCATTTTCGCGGGCCCCTATTCGCCGGTGGCAGCCGGGGATTTTCTGGCCGGACCGAGTCACGAGTTGCCCACCGGCGGCGCCTGCAAGGGGTTTGCCGGGCTGACCGTGGATCAATTCCAACGGCGCACCGGGTTTGTGCGGCTGGACCGGGAATCACTCGCCCGCTCCCTACCCGTGATCGAGGCCTTCGCGCGAATCGAGGGGCTCGATGCCCACGGGCGCAGCGCGTCGATCCGGCTGGACGGCGTTTCCTGACGGGAAATGCTCTTCCTTCCAAGGAAATTCGAACAACTTCTTCCTCACGTGCCACCAATCCTGTCATGGCACACCGGATCGAATCTCCCTACGACATCGTGTTTTCGGATCAAGGCAAGGAATGGCACGGCTTGGCACGGGTCGTCAAGCGGATCAATCGCAAGACCTTGAGTCCCTTGTTTTTCAAGCTGATCGAGACCGATTGGATCGAGGGCGCCGTGACGGGACTTGCTGGAAACGGGTGTGTGGTGCGGTTTCCCGAATCCAAGGGCATCGTGGCCGATTTGCGAGGGCGTGGCGATCTGAATGGGAATCCTGACATCATTCCCATGGCGGTCTTGACCGACCAATACAGAATCATTGAGAACGAGACGGTCTTCCAGGCGGTGGAGCGCGCCTTGGATGGGCTTGAGCACCGCGTCACCACGGCGGGGACGCTGGATCGATGCCGTCGTTTCTTCGTCACCGTGGCCCTCGAGAAATTTCCCGGTTTTGAGGCGGGGGGTGACAGGTATCTGTCTTACCTGAACTTTGTCACCTCGCACGACGGCACGGTCGCGCTGCAGTTTTACGACAGCACGACCCGGATTGTCTGCAACAACACCCTCAACATGTCGCTTGTGGGGGCCAAAACCATGCAGGTCAAGATTCGGCACCTGCCAGGCGCGGAGACGCAACTGACGCATATTTCCGAAGTCCTGAACACGGTGCTGGAAGGACGCGGCCGTTTCGCGACCGCTTTGGATGGGCTGGCCCGGAAACGGGTGAACGAGGAGGAGACCCGCGATGTCATCACGGGCTGGCAATACGAGAGATTGGGAAAACCGCCGGTCATGTCCGCGCGGACCCGGAATGCCATTGGGGAGATTTGCCGTCTTTTCAGCGATGGGAGCGGGAACCAGGGACGAACCCGCTACGACGTTTGGAACGGCCTGACCGATTATTACAGCAATGGTTCCGGAGTCGGCATCAAAGCCACTTCGCCGCAACGAACCGCAAACGCTCTCTTCGGCCACGCGGCGAACCTCAAGATCGACTTCACCAAGCGCATCCTCGAGGAGGGCGGATGGGAATCCATGGTCGAGTCCGGACGCGCCGCGAACCCCCGCGGAACCAGCGTCTTCATCGCGCGGGAGAAAGAAGGGGCGGTGGGAAAAAATTGAGCAGGTTGTCCCGGGAGACCACCGTCAACGGCCCATCTTGCAACTTGACGGTGGAGGGGGCGCTTCCAATATCCTGACGCGGTCCCCCATTTCATGACCTTCTCCCAGAACTACGATCCTCTCGACAACCTCGTTCTCTCCTCGCTCGTGGCGGCAGTGCCGGTGGTGGTGTTACTCGGTTTGCTGGCGTTCTGGCATGTGCGGGCTCCACTCGCGGCCCTCGCGGGGTTGCTCGTGGCCGGGGCCATTGCGGTCGGGGTCTACCACATGCCGGTCCAGCTCGCGGGCATGGCGGCGGTGAATGGCGCGGCGTTCGGACTTTTTCCGATCGGCTGGATCGTCCTCAACGCGATGTTTGTTTACCAGTTGAGCGTGGAGACAGGGCAGTTCGCGGTTTTGCAGAGGCAGATCGCGGGCTTGTCGGGGGATCGGAGAATCCAAGCGCTGCTGATCGCGTTCAGCTTCGGCGCGTTCATTGAGGGCGCAGCAGGTTTCGGGGCACCGGTGGCGATCACGAGCGCCCTGATGATCGGGCTCGGGTTCAGGCCGCTCGAAGCCGCGAAGCTGGCCTTGATCGGGAACACGGCGCCGGTGGCCTTTGGTTCACTCGGCACGCCGTTGACCACGCTGGCGGACGTCACGGGGCTCGATCTGCAGCTTCTTAGCGCGATGGTCGGGCGACAGTTGCCGCTCTTTTCGCTCATCGTACCGTTCTGGCTGGTGGCGGCGCAGGTTGGCTGGCGTGGGATGCTCGGCGTTTGGCCCGCTTGCCTCGTGACGGGACTGAGTTTCGGCGTGATGCAGTTTTCCATCAGCAACTACCACGGCCCGTGGCTGGTGGACATCGTGAGTGCCGTGGTGGCGATGGCTGCGCTGGTCTTGTTCCTGAAAATTTGGAAGCCGGAGACGGAAGAGGAGGGAGCGGATGACGTGGATCGGGAACCGGCCGGAAGCCTGTCGCGCGGGGCTTGGAAGGCTTGGGTGCCCTGGGTGTTTCTGACGGTGTTTGTCTTTGCGTGGGGATTGCCCCAGGTGAAGAGCGGCCTGAACGGTATCTTGAATCGGGAGATCGAGGTAGCGTGGTTGCATCGGGCAGTCGAGAAAGTGCCGCCGGTGGTGCTTCACGCGGAGTTGGAGAAGGCCGTGTTCAAATTGAACGTTCTCTCAGCGACAGGGACCGCCGCGATGCTGGCGGGCATCCTCGCGGGTTTTTGTCTCGGACTCGGACCGGGGCGTATTGCCAGACTCTACACGGAGACGGCGTGGAAGCTGCATGTGCCGCTGCTGACGATCTCGCTGATGCTGGCCCTCGGCTATGTGACGCGCTACAGCGGCACGGACACGACGATGGGCCTGATGATGGCGGGCAGCGGCATTCTGTTTCCCTTTTTCTCGCCGATCATCGGTTGGCTCGGGGTGGCGCTCACGGGAAGCGACACAGCTTCCAACGTGCTGTTCGGCAATCTGCAGCAGGTCACCGCGAACCAACTCGGGTTGTCTCCGGTGCACATGGCGGCTGCAAACAGCAGCGGGGGGGTGATGGGCAAGATGATCGACGCGCAGAGCCTCGTCGTTGCCGCCGTGGCGACGGGAGGTCATGCGGACAGTCCTGATGCCGGCACGGTGCTGCGCAGCGTGTTCTGGCACAGCATCGCGCTGGCGCTCCTCATGGGCGTGGTGGTGGCGGTGCAGGCCTGCTTCATGCCCTGGATCGTAGCGCAATGACCGGGGCTTGACCGATTGACAAGTTTGCCTTGGATGGGATTTTTAAGGTGTTCATAAGCTGTGCTGCACCGAACCCTTCATCCCCATGAGCCCAACCACCGCCCCGGACATCGTCCCGACCTGCAATCACGAATGGGAACAGCATGGATTGTTCTTCGAGTATGGCAGTGCCGCGAATCCGCGGATGCCCCGGATCGCGATCGATGTCTTCCCGCCGGCGCTGCATCAGATCGCCGGGACCCGGATCATCCCGTTGGAGTTGTCCCGTCAGCTCGAAACAACGTATCCGGTCACCGGTCCCAGCTTGTTGGCGAGTTTCATCCACATTGCGGCCGGAGAGGAGCTGACCACCAGCTGCCACGCCAGCAGCCAGGTCTTTTATGTGATCCGCGGTGCGGGTTGCAGCGTGATCGACGGTCAAGAGCTGAGCTGGAAGACAGGGGATCTGTTTGCGCTACCCTGCACCGGCGAAATCCGGCACGGCGCGAGCGAGGACAGCGCGTTTTACTGGGTCAATGACCAGCCACTGATGGATTTCCTCGGGGCCCGGCCGGTCGTTCCGAGATTCCGCCCGCTTTATTTCTCTCGAGAACGGCTCACCAGCGAACTGGAAAAGGTGCGGCAGGAAAACCACGGCAAGGACAAGAATCGCAACGGCATCCTGCTGGCGAATCCAGACTGCCCGCAGACGAAGACGCTGACGCACTCCATGTGGTCGCTCTACAATTTGCTGCCCGCGAGGAGCAAACAGAAGGCGCACCGGCACAACTCCGTCGCCCTCGATTTTGCCGTGAAAGCCACGGAGGGCGTCTACACGATGATCGGACGTGATCTCGACAGTGATGGCAACATCATCAACCCGGTCCGCGCCAACTGGGTGGCCGGCGGAGCCTTTGTGACGCCGCCCGGTTGGTGGCACTCCCATCACAACGAAAGCGACGAGGACGCCATCGTCTTGCCCGTGCAAGACGCGGGATTCCATACCTACCTGCAGACCCTCGACATCCAGTTCGCCCACGGGTATTGAACCGGCTCTTGAGGATCCGCTGCGGTCTCAAGAGTTCAGGGGCAGGTCGTCCGCTGAGAACGGGTGGAGGCGTGGCTCGGCGATGGCGACGACCCGTGTCGACGGAAGCGGCGGGGGCCCCGGGACGGCCGCGGGCCCGATGCCCTCCACGTCTCCCTGACCGAACCGCCCGTTGAATTCCCCGGAGGACATCGTGAGAGCCCGGGATCGGTTGTTCTTCTTGATGACGTGCATGTAGTAGTCGACAAACGGTTCCGTGACCTTGGCCTTGGCGTCGAACGGGGCCACAATGAGCAACTGCAAGCCGAATTTCTGGAAGAGGCGCATCGCGTATTCCGCGTAGCGATCGTCAATCTTGGAGAACATTTCGTCGACCACGACGAAATGGAAGCGGTCGCTGATGGAGGCTTCCGGATCGATGTCGAACTGGTAGACCACGGCCGCGACGAGGATGGTGAACGCGAGCTTGGCCTTCTCCCCACCGGACTGGCCCATGCTATCGGAATAGTAACCCCGCTCCTCGCCGGTGGCCCGCACCGTTTCGCGGGCGCCGAAGTCGAACCAGCGACGCACGTCGGTCACCTTCTCCCGCCAGCGCGGTTCCTCGCGCAACCGGTTGATCAGGCCTTCGATCTTCTGGAAGCGGGCCTCGTCGGACTCGAACGCGCCGTCGAAAGCGTCGCTGAGGCAGTCCCGCAGCAGCTTCTGGAATTCATCGATTTCCTTGTCCCGAACCGGTTTGGGATCGAGCTGCATGAAGGTTCCGGCAAGCGGGTCGTAATCGATCGTCTCAAGGCATCGGTTCAGCGTGGCGATGCGGGTGAGGATGTCCTCTCGTTCGTTGGTGAGCTGGTTGTTGAGGATGCCCAGCTCGGTGGTCACTTTCTCATTGAGGCGCTCCTTGAATCGTTGCTCGTGCTTGGGCAGGTCCTCATGCTCGAGGGTATCGTGAAGGCGGATGAAGTCTTCGATGTAGGCCGGGTCGTCGCGCAATTCGTGTTCAAAATTGCGGAACTTCCGGAGGAACCGTCCCATGGACTGAAGAAGGGATTTCTCGAGCGGCTCGAGCTCGGCGCGAATGCGGGCGATGGCCTCGCGGAGACCGGCGAGGAAGGCGTTCTCCCCGGCGAAGAGTGTTTCCGGGGTGAGCACGATGCCCGCGGCGGCGAGATCCGTCTCGATCTGATGGAAGTGGGCTTGGTGCCCTTCAAGTTCCCCAAGCGCCCGGGCTTCGGCGAGTCGTCGTTCGGCGGCGTCCACAAATTGGGCGGCCTGGGCGATTTCGCGTTCGATGACCCCGAGGCGTTTCGTGATTTCGGACTCGCGCTGTTTGAGCCGGTGTTTGCGATCGCTGGTCGCCTGAAGTTGCTGGGTCAAGGTGGCGACGATCTGGTCGGTGTTTTCCAGACCCTCCTTTTCCTTGAGGAGCGCGGAAATCTCACGGTCGGGCGTGGCATGATCGATCTCCGCGAAGGCCTTGACCTCGAGGGCCTGCTGGATGGCTTCGCGGCGCGCCTGTAACTCGGCGATGTGATCCGCGTGATGCTGCGCTTGGATGACAAGGCGTTGGATATCGGCCAGGATCAGTCCCAGATCCCCTCGCAGGGTATCGAGCTTGGCCCGGTTGTCCCAGCCGAGGATGAAATGGCGCGGCTCCGAGACCTGTTCACGATCATCCTTCTCCAGACGGTTGACGCTTGATTTGACATGCCGGTCCGGCGTCAGCGCCATGGCACGCTGCTCATGGAAGGCCTCGAGGGTATCGCAACAACGGTAGTTGAAGCGCTGGGCGATCTCCGCCCGCACCCATTCGGAAAAGGGATGTTCCCGGCTGAAATCGATCTTTTGCAACAGGGAATCCGGGGTGGCGGCTTGGACGAGTTCCTGAGCGGCGGGAGAAATCTCCCCGACCCGGTGGTAGACCAGTCTCTGGCCGCGGCCAGTGGCGTCGCGGAGCTTGGTTCGGTCGAGGTGGGCGCTGATCTCCCGGTAATGTTGGGAAGGGACCAGAAGACCGAGGCCGAAACTGCGGAGCACCGTTTCGGCGGCGCTCTGCCAGCGGTTTTCCGAGGGGCGGACCATCATGAGTTCCGCCGCGAACGGGAGGTCGGATGGTTCCAGGGAGAGAGCCTGACAGAGATCCCGGCGGAGGCGCAGGAACGACTCGGGGATGTTGGAGCGCCGTTCCTCGAGCGCCCGGATCTCACGCTCGAGGTGCTCGCGGCGTTGGTTGAGATCATGGGCCTTGAGCGCGTTTTCAAAGCGGGATTGATCGGTAGCCTGAACCAGTTCATCGACCTCGGCCCGCAGCCCGGCCAGTTGGCGCTCCAGCATCTCGAAGGTGGCAGGGTCTTCCACGGGTCCGGGCAAACCGGCCTTGGCCAAGGCCTTGTGGTAGCGTTCGCCGCGTTCCCGGCGCCGGCGGCTGTCCTGCTCTTTCTGTTGGACGAGGAATGGGAGCGATCGCAGGCGCTCGCCGCCCGCGTGCTCGATGTCGTTGCGCAGCCTGCGGATTTGATCCTCACCCTGTTCAAGATCCTGACCGGTTTGCGTGACTTCCCTGACGAGGGCCTCCTGTTCGGCGAGCCGGGCCGCCCTGGCCTGGCCGAAAAGCTGGGCGGTGCGGGTGCGGAAAAAGGTCTCCGAGGCCCGCTCAACCGTTTCACGCACGTTGAGGGATGCCTTGAGGTTCTGGTAGTCGACTCCCGCTGCCACCACCGGCTGAAGGGCTTCCGCCTGTTCGCGGGCGTCCACGAGCATCCGGTGGGAATCCGAGAGTTGCTGGAAGTGGTTGAGGATGTCGTCGATCCGATCCTGCCAATCACTGGCCTCCAACATGTGGCAACGGATGAACTCGGTCAGGCTGCGGATGTCCTTCACCGCGACCGTTTGATTGAAGATGTCCATCGCCTTGCCGCGCATCTGGGTCTCGGCCAACATCCATTTGTGATACTGCAGGAAGGTCCGGGTGGTCTTGATGCCGCGGGACTCGAGTTTCGGACAGATCTGATCGATGGACTTGAGCCCTTCGAAGTCGACCGCGATATCCTTTTCCCCCTTGGCGAAACAGAAGATCTTCTCGATCTTGCCATCGACCCCGGAATAAAGCACCTGGGCCATGGTGAAACCCCGGCCGGTTTGGGCGTTGTGGAAATACGCGAGGAGGATGCTGAGGTGGCGTCCCTCCTTGCGCAGGTAGAGGGTGGAGGCCTTGTTTTCGCTGTCCGAACTGGCATGGCCGAACGCCCCCAGCAGGTAGGAGCGCTCGTCCCGTTCCCGCTTTCCGCCGGATGATCCGGCCGCCACGTTGTAATTCCGAACCCCCGGCCTCACCAGAAGCGTGAGGATGCTGTCGACCAAGGTGGACTTGCCGCTGCCGTTCTGGCCAATGAGCAGGGAGGTCCGGCCGTCCGGACGAACCGTGTGGATCTGGCCCTTCGAAGAGTCGAAGGTTCCCCAGTTCATCACTTGGACCTTGGCCAGACGATACCCTGGCAGGGCGTTCGGGGAAAAGGTGGGGTCATGCATGGAGCGTTTCTTTGCGGGCGGCGGTGAAGACGGCGAGTTGTTCCTTCAATTCCTCCAGACGATCCGCCGTGATGCGGGCCTTGAGGATCGGTTTGATCTCGTAAACGGGCGGCTCGGAGGGCAGGCGGCGGAGAAAACCCAGTTCCTGCGCGCGGACGACGAGATGATCCAACTTCTTCCGGGAGCGAACCTCGTCTTCGGCATCGGGCATCAGTTCGCGCAACCGGACGAAGAGATCATCGAGATCGGCGATGCATCGTCCCACCTCGGCTCCCTGTTCCTCATGGCGCCGCAGTTCGTCCCGGAGGAGGATGCAGAACAGGGTCAGGTCATAGCCGAGCCGGCTCTTGCGGATCAGCTTCGGCATGCGGTCGTAACCATCCGGGAACTCGTGTTCCTCCAGCTGGCGCAGGTAGGCGAAACCCTCCGGCTCATCGATCACCAAAACGAGACCGACGCGGCCGAAGTAGCTCTCGAGACGGGACCGGTTGGTGAGGATGATGTCCCATGCCTTGGTGTCGTCCCTGTAGACGGCTCCTTGCAGGAGTTTCACCGAGGCAATACTGGATTCGTGGAATTCGGGCAACAAGCTCATGGGGAAAATGGGGCGGTCAGGCTTAGACCGGCTGACGGAAAATGACCCGGGGAACCTGCAGGGCGCACGAGCCGGGCACGTGGACGACATCGCTCTCCTCGCCGAGGAGCACGTGGTCGTCGTCCGAGGCGATTTGGATGTAGCCGAGCACCTCGACCACCCCGCTTCGTGGGGGACGGACTTCGAGGAGGCGGGGGAGGGAGACCGATGGTTCCCGCGCGGTGAGCTCTCCAATGGTGCGGCGCATCGCTCCCCAATCGAGCCGTTGCATCCCGGCAAAGAGGTCGAAAGCCTCGTCCACATCCTCGGCGGAGATCGCGTCCGTGACCAGACTGACCGATTCAACCTCGGCCGCCGGAGTCCAGAACTGCCGGCTGAAGCAGGAGAAGACGCGGATGGGATCCTCGACTTCAAGGTCGATCTCCTCCTCGCCCGGAGGCGCGTTCCGGTTCTGGCGGGCCAGATTGAGAATCTCGTCCATCGTCAGGGCGATCTTGCGACGCTCATCGGCCACCCTTCCGTCCAGCAGCCGCCGGATCGAGGCGGAGAGGCGTTGGTTGGTCTGCATCACCTGCTCGGCTTCGGCAGTGAGCGCGGGCATCATTTGGCGCAGCATCTCCAAGCCCTCGCCACACCCGGCAAGGTCCGGGACCTGATGAATCGCATCGACCAACTGCCGCAGCTTCTCCTGTCGGCCCGGAGAAAGAATGAGATTGACGAACCCATGGAACGTCCGGCCCTGATCGGATTCCTTGAGGAGCGACTCCGCATCAAGGACGAACTCGAGGAGCCCGCCCCGGCGGTCACCGGCCATCTGTCGGTCCTGCACCTCGCGGGTGATCTCTTTGAACTTGTCTTCCACATGTCGGAAATCCCCGAGCACCCGTTGCAGGAGATCGATCGCGAAATGGAACTGCTCACGCACCTGGGTGGAATCCATGCGCTCGGCCTGACCGCTGCTGCGGATCCGTTCGATCCGGGCCTCGAGACGCGTTTTTTCGGCTTCGAGCGCTTCGATCTGGCGGTCCGGGTTGTCCTGGGCGAAGACGGAGATCTCGCGCAGGGTCTCCACGATGAGGCTCATGCGGCTCTGGGCACCGACGAACTGGCCATCACTGGCGAGAGCCTCGCGCACGAACCGGAGGGCGGTCTCGGCGGGCGAGGTGAGCTGGTAGACGGGTTCCTCGCTCCCGCTCTGGTAGAACCTCTGGAGGAAACGGACCTCGCTCTTGCACCATTGGTTGAGATACTCGGACGGCTCACCGAGGAGCGACGCTTCGGCTTCACCGGACCCGGCGAGCCAAGCCTGATACTCCGCGAGGTCGGCGCTGATTTGCTCATGGGAAACGAGGGAACGCTGGCTCTCCTTGAACTCCCGATGCAGGAAATGCAGGATGACGGCTCCGTGGTTCGCGCGGAGAAGGCGCACGGCCGGGGACTTGCCGAGGAATTCCTGGAGATCCTTAAGTTCCACGGATCACGCTATGGCCTAAACATTTCATTCAGGCAAGCAATCAAATGGGATGAATGTCAGGAAAAGAGGTCTGGCCTGAATTTGAAGCGGAAAGTCCTTGATTCGGTCCGGTTTCCACGCACCTTTCCCCTCCGGCCAGTGGCCGTGCGGCACCCGTAGCTCAATTGGATAGAGCATCTGACTACGGATCAGAAGGTTTGGGGTTCGAATCCCTACGGGTGCGCTCGTCAAAGCAGGGAGCGCCTGCATTGCCTTTTTCAGGGCTCGCGACGGGTTCTCCCTAACAGTGAGTTTGTTCGATCCGGCCCGTCGGGCGAGGATGGGCGGGAACCGGGGAGCCTTTGAGGCATGGCGCTGTGGCGATGGATCGCCGCGGGCCTGCAAGGCGGTCCTGTCCCTTGTCAGGTCCGGTTCAGCGCTTTTCGATGACGAAAAGTCCTGATTTGTTTTGGGTCAGGAAGGAACCGGTGAGGAGATTCTGGGATTGGATCAGGGCCCCGCCGAAGGAGAAATTGATCCCGTTGGCGGTATCCTTGTAAGTCCCCGTGAGCAGTCCGGTGGAAGCGTTGAAGGTCATCGTGACGGATTGCGGACCGTAGTGGATAATCTTGTTGTCGGCTTGCCAGGTACCGGCAAGGTCCTTCCCGGTCAACTCCAGACTGGCCAATGTTGAAAGGTCGGTCTTCGAAAAACGCAGCCAGACGTTGTCCAGGGTTGGGTCGAGACCGGTCATGGCCTGGACGTTTTTGGCCGGAGGGACATAGATGGAACCAAGCACCTCGGTCGTTATGTCGATTCCGTCGGGATACACGGAGGCAGGGCTCGCGCCACCCTGCTTCACCCAGCGCCATTCCCCGTCGAGACTGGAGACGCCGGCCACGGTGCGGAAGGTGATCGCTCCGGCAACATAGCCCTTGGGGGTGCGACCGTAGATTCCGCGATGGAAGCTCCAGATGGCGGTTTGGGTGGTGGCATCGGTGTAAGGAAGGCCGATATGACCACCCAAGGTGACTTTGGTGCCGTCCGCAAGCGTGACCATCCCCGAACAGCTGCCACTGAAGGCGACGGAAAGGCTGCCGTAGCCGTCACCGGCGGGTTGGTTGGCGGCGTCCGCCCCGGCGGGCGCACAGACCGCCATGGTGTAGGAATTCTTCCAGGGGGAGGGATTGGAGCGGGTGTGGGTGGGACGGCGTTGGCCGCTCAGAATGAACTCGTCCGTGTCTCTGGTGACGGCTCCCTCCAGAACGAAGCCGCCCGTGACTCCGGTCATGGACGATAGGGTTAACTCAAGCGTGATGCCGTTGGAGAGAGTGGTGGTTTGGCCGATGGTTCCCCGGACGGAATACCGCGCCCCGTCCAGCCAAAGGGCACCAGAAAACCCGCCCGAGGAGGTGACGACGATCGATTCGAGGCCACCTGCGGTTTGGAGGGGCCAAGGGGCGTCGGTCCCGGCTTCGGCCACCGAAAGCACGCCGTTGTAAGTGCCGGCAGCAGCGGATGGGAAGGTGGGCTCCGGAGTGAGGTTGGGTGCGGAGGCTGGGGGGGAGGGCTTCTCAAGTCGAGTCAGGAGGCCCGCGTCCTCGCTGCCGGGGTAAGTCAAGCCGACTCCCGGTTTGATCCGGACCGCGCCGGTCTTGTTGGCATTGATGAAGACGCCCGCGGCGATTTCCTGTTTCTGGAAGACCACGCCATCAAAGCTGATCGTCAACCGCGCCGGCGCATCCGAATACGTTCCGGTGAAGGAACCGTTCCGGGGGTTCACCGAGGCGTCGATGGGGCGGGGGCCGAAATGCTTGATTTGGTTGGTGGGAAACCAAGTGGCCACCGCGTCCAGTCCGGCCGCATTGAGGCCTGGACCGGAGGGCCCGATGAGAGAAATCTCCGCGTTGTAATACTGATCCGCCAGGTCATCGAGGGCTCGCACGCCGGAAAGGGGCGGTGTGAAACGACAGCCGATGGCCCAGACCTCCTGACTGAAGCCCTCCGGATAGGAATGTTCGCGACGCCTCCCCGTCCGGGTATCCAGCGCCTTGATCCATTGCATGCGACCGTCCAGATCGCTGCCGGTGAGGTCGCGGAGGGTGAGCTTTCCGCCAAACAATCCCTTCCCTGGCGTGCTCGGATACAACTCGGTGAAGAGGAAGAGCTCGCCCTCCGCCGTGAGGTAGGCTGTCTCGGTGAACCTGGTGTTGTCTCCAAGGCGGCCTGTGACGCTGAAACTGCCACTCCGCGACAGGTTGGCGGTGGCCCAACCGTCCCCGCCGGGAGTTGTGTCTCCGGCGCCCGGATTCGAAGGAAGCAAAAGCGTGTAAGGACCGATCCCAAAACGATCCTCGGGCACCGGGATCTTGGTTGAATACGGGGTCCTCGGCAAATAGGCATCGGCCGTCACTCCGCCGAGGGTTACGGTTCCGGTAAGGGCGTAGGCGGAATCGTCGTCGTTGCCTCTCAACTGAAGATCAAAGGCCAGCGAAGCTCCGGGAGCCGAAACCAAGCGCCCTGCGGAATCGAAACTTCCCCTGAGGGTGGCGGTGGTGCGGTTGAGCCGCACCGTGGCGGAGACGGTGCCCCCGGCGGTGGAGCTTGGGGACGGCGCGGTGATCCGCAAGTTGGACACCGCCCCTTTTAACGCATCGCTCACGTAGAGCAGCCCCTCGTAAAGACCGGCCGCGCCGCTCTCCCAGTCGGAATCTTCGAGGTCCGGGTCCGCGGCTTCGGTGTCGGGCCGGGCCACCACCTTTCCATCGCGTCCATCGATGAGGCAGGACAGGGTGAGCAGGAAGGGAGCCTCATCCGGATCATCGCTGTCAATCCGCAGGGTCGCGGTCCGCTGGCCGGTGGAAGCCGGGGTGAAGGTCAGGGCGATCTCCACGCTCTCCATTGGGTTGAGGGAATCGGCCGTGAGGTCGGACGCGACGAATTCTTCGGCGTCCGGGCCATCCAAACTAACCGCCAGGCCGGTCAGGGGAATGGCTCCGGCGTTGCGGAGGCTCAGAGTTTTCACCGTCGAACCGCCGAGGGCCACGCTGGCAAACGAAAGGGTGGAGCCATCCTGAAGGCTGGTGCCGTCGTCCTCGACCACAATGTCCGGGGCTCCACCGACTCCCTCGATGGCGAAGGTGAAAGAGCCGCGATCCGGATCATTGGAGGGGATGACAACGGTGGCGGAACGCTCGCCGACGGTCGCTGGATCAAAGGTAACCTCAAGTGTGGTAAACGCGCCGGGATCCAAAGTGGAATCCGGAACCTGGGTGATCGTGAAGCCCTCCTTGTTCGTGCCCTGGAGAACCACGGTGCCGAGGGTCAAGACCCCGTCCCCGGCGTTGGTGAGGGTGAACGTCCCGACCTCGCCACCGCCGGAAATATCGACGATGCCAAAGTCCGTATCATCCACGGAGTCCGGTGTCGCATCGCCATGCCCGATGGCGAATCCATTGCCCGTGACCGTGATGTCACCCGAGGTGACCGCAATGCTGAACGTCTGGGGAGAGGATTCGATGGCGGATGTTCCGTTGATCGACGCGTCGTCGGTGAGGGTGACACTGAGTTCGGCCAAGCCCGGCGAACCGGTCAACCGGAAGGTGAGGGTTCCCGTTGGGCTGACGGCGGGGGGAACGGCAAAGAGGGAGGCTCCGGAGACGACATCGACAGAGAACGAAAGGGCTTGAGTCGCCAAGGCGTCACCATCGTCGATTGCCGTCGCCCAATTCGCGAGGCTCTGCGATCCGGTGGTGCCGGCCGGAAGGGATTGGTTCGCTCCGGCAACAAACGTGGGCGGCTCGTTCACATCCCTCACGGTGATGGTGAAAGCCTTGTCCACGCTCAGGGCGGGGGTGCCGGAATCGCTCGCCTCGATACGAATCTGGTAGCTTGATTTGGTTTCAAAATCCGGTTCCCCGTTGAAACGGAGTCCGGACCCTTGGATGCTGAACGCAGCGTTGTCGGTGTCACCGGTTCCCGGGACAAGGGCAAACTGGGCCAGGTCTCCCGCGTCCGGGTCCGATACGGAAAGCGCGCCGACCAAGGCATCGGTTCCGGCATCTTCGGAAAGGGTGAGCGCTGAGAGTTGCAGGTTGGTCGGCGCTTCGTTGAGGTCCGTGATGGCAATAACGAAGGTCTCCTCGACGACCCTCGGGGTGGAGCTGCGGTCGGTGGAGCGGATGCGAACGCTGTAGCTTCTCTTCGCTTCGAAATTGGCAACGCCGCTGAATTTGAGGTCGCTGCCGCTGATGGCGAAAGCCGCGTTGTCGGTCGCACCGTCACCGGCTACCAGGGTGAAAGACGCGGGCGGGGTGGCGATCGGATCATTGAGCGAGAGGCTCCCGACAGTGCTCCCGGCCGGGCTGTTCTCGTCGAGATTCGCGTCCGAAAGGACGATCTCCCCGGGGGTCTCATCCACGTCCAAAATGCTGATGGTGAAGGTGGCCTCCGTAAAGAGCCCCGGATTGCCGCTGTCCGTGGCCCGGACCCGGATCGAGTAGGAATTCTTCGTCTCAAAATCCGTGACGATGGCAATTTTCAGGGCCGCCCCGGCAATCGTGAAACTTGAATTATCGTCATCCCCGGTTCCGGCCTGCAGCGAGTAGGTGAGTGCCTCTCCGGCGTCGGGGTCGGTGGCGGAGAGGACTCCGACGGTGGTATTGACCGGGCTTCCCTCGTTCAGCGAACTGGTGCCAAGCAAAAGATTGGAAGGGGCCTCATTCACATCGGTCACCGAAATGACGAAGGCTTTTTCGAAAAACGCGGGACTTGCCGCGTTGTCGGTGGCGCGGACCCGGACGCTGTAGGAGGCTTTGGCCTCGAAATTCGCCCCGGCGTTGATCCTGAGGTTGCTTCCGCTGATGTTGAAGGCGCTGTTGTCGGTGCTCCCCGTGCCTGTCACCAGGGAATAGGTGTGACTGTCCCCGGGATCGGCATCCGTGGCGCTGAAGGAGCCGATCACGGCGTTGGCGGAGCCATTCTCGGCCAGAGTCGCGTTGGAAAGCGCGATGTCCGTCGGAGCCGAGTTGGTGCCGGTGCCTCCGATGGCGAAGGAGAAGGGATTCTCGTCGGCGTCATTGTTGTCGAAGCTAAGGACAGCGCTCCGTGAACCGGCTGCGGCGGGATCGAACGAGACTTGAAACGTGGTGGTTCCTCCTCCGGCCGCGACCGAGAGGGAAGGCGTCGTGAGAAGCGTGAATTCAGCCGCCTGAGGGCCGCTGATGGAAACCGGGAGGGAGAGGGTGAGGGGGGCTGTCCCCGAATTCGTGATGGTGAATGTGCGCACGACCGATCCCCCGGCGACCGGCGTGGAACCGAAATCGGTATGATTCGCCGTCGACGTCACGGTCGTGCCGCTGACGATCCCGCTGCCGTTCCCGCTGAGGGCGATCTCGGGTGCGGGCGGGACGACGGAGGTCTGGTCGGCCGCGGTATTGGTTGCGTTCGAGGGGATTGGGGTGCTCCCGAAGGTTCCGGTGTTGGTGGGGGAGACATAACGGTAATCCCCAATCCCGCCGTCGGGTGGTGTCGACCCGAGCGAGATGAGGCCGTAGGAGACTCCGGCGGAGAGGGAAGTGGTCGCCGTGGTCAGGCTGGGAAACCAGAGGAGATACAGAGGGTCGCCTGCGTCCCAGTTCCACTGAGGATCGATCGAGAAATCGATTCCGGTGGCTAGGGAGGAGAGAACACCCGGGGTGGCGAGGGCCGAAAGGTCGGTCCGGAAAACCACGAGGTCGTCGAGTCCGCCGCCAGGGAGCACGGCGCCGGTGGCGATGCTCCCCTGCACGGCGGTGGCCAAGCCGTCGCGGGTGGTGTCGGCGACGACGAGGACGAGGGTGGAGGATGGTGCGGCGGTGCCGCTGCTGGTGTTGAGGCGATCTGCGGCCAGTTGAAGCGTCACGGTGGCCTCGAGGTGCGGAACGGCACAGGCGAGGAGGAAGAGGGACGCGAGTAGGAGCGAGGGGCGGTGCATCGGTTGGAGCGGTGGGGGGAGCGTCGGGAGGGCGATCCGGGTTGGCCGCGGTCAGGGGGTCGTCACGTAAGCGGGGCGGACGGTCCAGACGCTGGTGCCGGGGGTGACGGCGGAGGCCTTGCGGATGATGTAGCCGGCGGCCGGTTCAAAGACGAGCGTGCTGTTTTGGACGGTGGAAAGGTTTCCCTTGAGGCGCCACCCCGGCCCTCCGTTGGTGCTGCCCGTGAAGTAGTAGTAGATGGCGGAGGGTGCCTTGTTGAACTGGGCGGTGGCATTGTCGAAGACGAGCAATTGGTCCGCGGGGACATCGATGGTGGAACTTCCGGTGAAGGCGCCCGACTCATAGAGACCGGAGGCACCCAGCGAGGTGGGGACGGCCACATTGAAGGCGATTGCGTTGTCCTGCGCCTTGCCGGAGGTCAAGGTTCCGATCACGGTGGCCAGCGAGGTCATTTGCACGGTGCCGGGCAGGTTGATGGTGGTATCGCCGGCGGCATGGTGACGAACGACGAAGAAAGAATCCGGGAGCAGGGTGTAGCTATCGAACTTCGTGTTCGGGTCGTTGCCGAAGCGGCGCCATCCCTCACCTCCGAACTGGGTGCCGGAGTAATAGAAGAACGATTGGGAAGGTGCGAGATTGATGCCGGCCCGGGCATGATCCGGGATCAGGATGGAGGTCTGGGGAAGGAGGTTGGGCGAAGGATTCAGACCGGCCCCGTCCGGGAAGAGGGTGTCCAACGTCCAGAACGGGATGATGCGGACACTCGTCCCGGTGGTCACGGCAGTGCCGAGGGTATCGCCGGCGGGATCGATGGTCACGTTGGCCGTCCCGGTCCCCGAAACGGCGTACCACATCCCCTCCTTGGCGCCGGAAGCGATGAGCACGTAGTGCGTGCCGTTGAACTGGCCGTTCGTGAAGGTGGCGTTGCTCACGGTCAGGGTGTCTCCGCTGACTGAAGCCAGTTGACCTTGGTAGACCGCATCCCGGTGGAGTGGCATGGAGAGGTAGGTGTCGGAATTCCCTTTGGCGGTGACGGGAATAAATCCGACGGGGTTGGTCGAGACGGTCTGCGCATGGGCCAGACCGCCGAGAAAGAGTAGATGAGCAAGGACGATCCTCGTGTTCATGGTTCTGGCGAGGGGAAGGTTAGTTTACGACAGCCACCACTCCCGTATCGGAAACCGGGTTTGCAGTCAATGATTCTCCGGAGTTGCCTTTGAAAAGATATTGGCACAAAAAACTTGGGGGGCGGGGATGAAAGGTTCCTCTTCTTTGACGAGGACGGTGCTTTTCGGTTGCGAAGAGGGGCGGATTTTCCGCCCGCAGGATTCAAAGGGAGATCTCCCGGTGTTCCCAGGCGGCCTTGGCGCCCGCGTCGAGGATCAATTGGGCTTGGAGTCCGGTCAGGGGATCGCAGAGAGGATGAAACGGTTTGTCTTCGGTCAGGGCCCAAAGAAAGTGGGCCGCCGGGTCAGAGGCTTCGGGCGCCGGTTCCGGCAGGTCGAGGGCCACGCCATCGGGTCGTTCGGCGGTGGCATGAAGGAGACGCCCTTCCCGGTAGGGTTCCGCGAGGAAGGTCCCGACGGTTCCCTGGATGACCGCTAGATAGCTGGAGAGCTTGCCCACCTGGGACCATGACCCCTCCAGAGTGGCCATGGCCTCCGGATAGCGAACGATCAGGGTGGCGTTGTCCTCAAGCGGGAAATAGGGTTTGGTCAGGGTGGCGGTGAAGCCGGTCACGGATTGAGGCGGGCCGAGCAGGGTGCTGGCGAGGTTGGCTCCGTAGCAACAGTAATCGACGAGCACGCCGCCGCCGTTGCGGTGGGCGTCGAAGAGCCATTCCTGAAAATATGGGGAGCAGCCGCAGTTTTCGGGGCCCTGATGGGCGCCCCGGTAGCGCACGTGCCAGATCCTCCCGAGATGGCCTTCGCCCGCGAGCCGGATGGCGTGTTGCAAGGCGGGCCACCAGGCGTAGGGCCAATTGACCATCAAGCGGACCCCGGCCTTTTGCACTGCCTCGATCATGCGTCGCGCGTCCGCGCCATCGGCCGCGAGCGGTTTTTCCACGAGGACATGCAAGCCCCGGGCGGCCGCGGCGCAGGCGAGATCGGCTTTGGCGCGGTTGTCGGTGAAAATCCAGACGGCGTCGAGCGTCTCGTCGGTCAGAATGGCTTCGTAACTGTCATGGGAGGGCAGATGGAAATCCCGCTCGAATCGCTCGCGCAGGGCGGGGTAGGGATCCGCAGCCCCGACGATCCGGATCCCCGGCAGGGCGAAGGCGCTGTGGAGGAGGCCCCAGGCGTGATCGTGGTGAAGACCGGCCACGCCGATCCGCAATGGTTCAATCGGGTTCATGCTGGTTGGGAAAAGGTGGCGTCGGGATCCGTCCGGAGTTCACCGTTGACCCGGGCGGGGTTTCCCGCCACGATGGTGAGTGGCGCCACATCGCGGGTGACCACGCTCCCCGCGGCCGCCATGGCGTCCGGCCCGAAGGTGATGCCCGGGGCCACGAAACATCCGGCGGCGATCCAGGAACGATCGAGAATCTGGATCGGGGCGGTGACCAAGGGAAAAGCGGCGGCATGGAAATCGTGGGAGCCGGTGCAGAGAAAGGCGCGTTGGGAGAGGCAGCAATGCGAGCCGATGCGGACCGGAGCGAGATTGAGGAGAAGCACTTCCTCCCCGAGCCAGGAGTGATCGCCGATCTCGAGCCTCCAGGGAAAGCTGATCTGCACGCGGGGGCGGATCACCACACCGCGGCCCACCCGGGCCCCGAAGAGGCGGAGCAGGGAGGCTTTGAAAGCGGAAGGCCAGGGCCAGGGAGAAAGGAAAAAGAGGATCCTGACCAAGCCCCACAAGGCCTCCTTCCATCGGGGGGCGCCCCGGTCGAAACTGGCTTTGGTCGCTTCAAAGGCGAGGAGGTCCATGGTCCGATCCACCCTGTGCCGGAAGCAGGCGCAGGGCAACCGGGAATGCAATTTTCACTGTCAACCAGAGCGCGACACAGGGCAACAAGCCAACGGAAATCCAGATCGGGCTGCGGAGGGCGAGAAACGTCCAGACGACGCCGGAGGCGTGGAGGATGATGGCAAAGGAGCTGCCGGTGTCCGCCGGGATCCGGCCCCACAGGGCGCAGAGCATTCCCAGTCCCAATCCGAAGAGGAAGGTTCCGGGCGCTCCCGCCATGAGAAAACCCTCCCCGACGAAGCTCGCCGCGATCGTGGTCTGCGGAATCCCGATGATCTCTTCCATCGAAAGGCTCGGTTTCGTGGGCTTGGCCGGGAAAAACGCGCGCGGGATCGGCCGGACGAGCATGAGCCAGGGAATTTCGGGGCCGAGATAGGGATGCCGGGCCGGAAAGGTCTCCGTCAGTTTGGCGATGGTGCGGACGTTGTTATCGACAATCCATCGTTTGGGAGGGGCGATCGCCCGCGATTCCGTGCGGTGCGGGGTCAGGGTGCGGCCGAGTCCCTCGTGTCGGAAGCGCAAGGCCACCACGGTGACGATGAGAAGCAAGGCCAGAGGGAGAAAAAGCAGGAGAGCGGCATGGAGCCGGGAGAGGCTGGGCAGCGACCAGGCCAGCGCCAGAGCGAAAGAGGCGGCATGGGTCGCCATCAGATAACGGGTTCCGCTGCAAAAGGAGATGGTCAGGACGAAGGCGAAGGGAAGGGCGCAGAGGGCGCGATGCCAGGCCGAAGGTGCCCTCCGGGTGAGGAGCCAGGCGGTGATCGGAGGGATCAGATAATTGAGGAGTTGCCACTCGGAGAGCAACGCCCGTCCGTCCCCGAGGCGCTCACGGCTCCAGGACTGACTGAATCGTGGAGCGGCAAGCTCCCGGAGGAGAGTAACCGGGTTGAATTGGACGCTGAGGAAGAGGTGGAGATTGGCCAGAAGGAAAGCGGTCCACAACAGGGCGGTCCATGTCCTGACTCCCGGGTCGGGCCATCCGGAGGGGGCCTTCCGGGCATCTGGCAGGACCAGATGCCGTCCCAGCGCGAGCCCTGCCAACCCCAGCAACACGAGGCGCAAGGCGAAGGCTGCGGAAGCTGGGGTCACTTCTCCGGCGAATTGGGGTTGGGGGGCAAGGAATTCGGCCAGGGTGAGGTAATAGGCCCCGGCGAGCGCGGCCAAATCGAGCCGGAACCATTGGCGTGGCGGTTGGGTGACGACCTCACGGAGACACGCGGCACCGAGGCCGGCCAAGACGATCCAGGCCACCTCCGAGGCCATGACCGTGGCGTGGGTTCCGGTCGTGCGGAGGGCCGCCACGCCGAGGACGGAGAGAAAGATCGCGGTGGACCGCCAGTCGGGAAGGTTCATTGCACACAAGAAGGCTTGGGCCCGCCCAACAACCAGTCATAGACGGACCGGAAGGATTTGGCCACCGAGATCCAGGAATACCTAGCGGTCACCAGTGCGCGACCCCGCGCTCCCATGGCGAGGCGTTCGGAGGCCGGGAGATCGCAAAATTGGCGGATGCCGTCGGCGATGCTGAAGGGGAGCGGTTCGACACGCAGCGCGGCTCCAAGAGTGAAACCTTCCGGCAGATGGCAATGATCCGTCATCAGGACCGGGAGACCGTAGGCCCATGCTTCCAGCACCGTCATCGGCAAGCCCTCGCTGTGACTGGGAAGAATCAGGGCCCCGGCCTCGCGGAAGAGGCGTTCCTTGGCCGCGCCAAACGCGGGGCCGGTGAATTCCACCCGTTCCGCCAGTCCGAGGCCATCCCGCAGGCGGCGCAGGCTTTCCAAATGACCGCCGTCGTCCCAACCGGCAATCCGCAAAAGAGGAGGGTCCGGAAGCAGGGCCCAGGCGTTGATCAACTCGGCCAGTCCCTTTTTCGGGTGGATCCGGCCGAGAAAGAGAAACGGTTCGCCCAAGGACGTGACCGGTTCCGCAGGGAGATCGACGCCGTTGGGAATGAGGGCGACCGGGTTCTCCAGCCCGAGGGCGCGCAAGCCGACCCATTCCTCGGAGCAGAGGGCGTGGAGGCAGGCCGCGCGGTGGAGGATCCTTCCGTCCCAAAGTTTCCAAGCGATGTGACGTTTCAGTTTTCCCTGGCGCATGGCCCACGGCTCAAGCATGCCATGCGGGGAAATGATCCAGGGCGGGGCATCGGACCGGGAACCCAGGGCACCCGCCAAGGCCCGGCCGGAGGGCCCCCACAACCCGTGGAGATGGATCAGGTCGGCCTCGGATTCCGCCAGATGGCGGGTCAACTTCCGGCTCCACTTCAGCGGACCGAAACCGCAAACCGGGAAGGTCTTGACCCGCTCCAGATGATCGAACTCATGACGGTCGAGATCGGTGGCTGCATCCGATGTCGCCGCAAGGGCCCACTCACCCTGGCCCGGCGTGGCGACCAAGCCCCGGGTCAGACCGCGGACACTTTCGGCCACGCCTCCGCCCAGCCGGGAGATGGAGTCGGTCAACTGGAGGATTCCCGGGGACATGGTGGCGGCAGAAGAGAATCCCATGCCGGGTTCCAAACCGGTGTTTCGCGCGATGCCAGAATGGCGGTCGACTCGCTCCCGCAGGCGCAAAGGCGCAGGAATCGGGATTGCCAGCGGGATTTGAGAGGGCGGGGCAAGAGCGGGTGACGCAGGAGCGGGGGTTCCTGCAACCATTCGCCGAGGCGGCGGAGACTGTCCATCGGATCTCCGGTGAGTTGGCCGTAATCGAGGCTACGCGAATCGTCGCGTGCCGCCCATGCCTGACGGTGCTCCAGAGCCTGCCCGATCCAATGCCGGGCGAACGTCTCATCGAAGGGAGCGCTCTCCTGAGGCCGCCAGTCCTGGAGAAAGGCCCACAACGAGGGAATGACCCGGCGGAGATCCCGGGTCACGTGGAGGAACACGGCGCGGCTGGCCAGCCAATCGGCCAAGACCGGTTGGGTTTCGCGGAGGTTGGTCAGACCGGGATCGAGGAAATGCGTCTTGATCACCGGACGCCGGGGGCGCCGCAACACCTCCAAAACCCGGTCCGTGCTCCAGTCCGGGGGTTCCCAACCCGGAAGAAGGACGTCCACCGGAAGATAGAGGGAATCAAGCGGTTCAAGAGGGCGCTTCGAGGATTCGAACGCGCGGAACTGCCGGCGCAGAAGATCGATGGTGAGGTGCGTGCCCGAGCGCATGAAGGTGGCGACCACCACGGGATCGCCAATTTCCGCGAGCTCATCGGGCCGGATCCGGCGGTATCCTGGTTTCATTCGGGCAGCAGATCCAGCAACGCCCCGGTCAGCCGGTCAAGCCCGAAATGCCTGGAACGTTCGAGAGCCTCGAGAGCCATGGCAGCGAGGGCTTCCCGGTTTTGAACCAGACCGGCGATGGCCGCCGCGAGGGCCTCCGCATCGCCCGGGGGGACGATGAGCCCGCTCTGTCCCGGGACCACCACCTCGCCGCATCGGGGGGTCGCGATGACCGGCAATCCATGGGCCATCGCCTCGAGTTGGGTGATGGCGAATCCGTCGGACAAGGTTGGCAGCACGAAGAGATCGGCTCCGGCGTAGACCCGGGAGACGAGCGTCCGGGAAATCGGTCCGAGAAAGCGGACGTTCTCCGGTGCCGCCGCCACCGCCGCGGGCGAGATCCCGATGGGGCCGGCGATGACAAACTCCACGGGAAGGGCGGACAAGCGGCGGGCGGACTCGAGCAGACAGGCAATTCCTTTGCGCAGGATGACCTGCCCCAGCCAGAGAACCCGCACTCCGGCCCCCCGGGCCCGAACCCTGGCCCGAGCCGTTTCGGTGGGCGGATCGTAGGCCAGAGGAACCACCCGTAGTTTCGACGGCGGCACTCCCTGTTGTTCGAGGCAGGTCCGCGACCATGCGGAGTTCACCACAACCAGATCCGCGCGGTCCCACTCGGCGCGACGCCGCTCCGTCCAGCCGGGAGGCGGTGGGACCGCGCCCGGTTCCCAACCCGGGTGGCGCTCTCTCTCCCGCGCCACGATCTCCTCCTCGGTGGCGGCTGGATCGACCTGACCGAGGATGGCCCGGCCCCCGAGTTCCTGGATGCGCGCGGCCGACTCAAGAAACGTCCCGGTGTAGCTGAAGAAAATCCCCGGAGCACGCAGACGATCCGCGGTCATCCGGTCGAGCCGGAGACTTTGGCGGAAGACGTTCCCGGCGAAATCGGCGGCCCGGCCGAGTCGGGCGGCTCCCACCATCGGGATGGCGGTGAACGGGTGGGCGCGCACCGCGGCCCGGTCCAATTCCGGATGGAACCGCCCGGCCAAATCACGTCCCGGGGCACCGAGGAAGCGGGCATGGCGCCAGAGTCCGGCCGACCAAAGATCGGTGTGCAGCTCCCGCAACCTTCCGGCGCGATGCAGGGCGCGGGGAATCGCGTAGTGCTCCCGGGCTCCCAGCTGACTGCAGATCCAATCCGGACTCATCGCCGCGCACCCGGTAACATGGAATCACGCGGAATGCGCGGAAAATGGCGGACCCGTGCAACAATCGGTTGAAGTTCTGGTGTAAGGGCGGCGACGGTATGTCCCAGATGGTTCCCGCATGATCGGTCTCCAAGCCAATGCCCCCCTCTTTTTTCTCGGAAGCGGTCTCTCCGCGCTGTGCGCATGGGCCCTGCTCTCCCGGCGGCCCGGATGGGGTTTGGACCATCCGGATGAAGCGCGCAAGATGCACTTGGGGCCGAAGCCGCGGACCGGTGGGCTGGCGCTATTCGTCGCATGGATTGTCATCGGTTGGTTCCAAGGACAACCGGCCGCCATCTGGCTTGGGGGCGTTCTGCTGTTCTTACTGGGCTTTTGTGACGATCTGGTGAGGGTCGACAGCCGTCGGAAGTTGCTTGTTCAAGTGGCCGCCGCCGCTTTGACCCATGCCCTCGGATTACGGATCGAGAGCTGGCCGTTTTTTTCAGGGACGGCCGTCGATTTACCCTGGATGCTGTCGTTCTCGTTCACTCTCCTTTGGCTGGTCGGTTGGACCAATGCGATGAACCTGATCGACGGGCTGGACGGGCTCGCTACGGGCATCGTGATGATCGGCATGGGGTTTTTGTCGGTCCTGACGCCCGGTGGTGGCGGGATGGCCTGGGGAATGGCCGGTGCGGCCGCCGGATTTCTCCTGTTCAACTTTCCCCGGGCCCGGATGTTTTTGGGGGATGGTGGGGCCTACCTGTCGGGTTTTTTGTTCGCGGCCTGGGCCTTGGTCCGGGAGGACGGGCGCGGCATTCCGTTTCTGGCGACGGTTCTTTGCGTGCCTCTGCTGGACACCGTCCACGCCTTTCTGCGGAGGCTGCTGCGGCGGCGCCCGGTTCTCCGGGGGGACGCGGAACATATCCACCACCAGTTGCTGGCCCTCGGCTGGAAAGGGCCCGTGGTGACGATCGTGTTGCACCTTGGCACGGTCCTGTCGGGGGCCGTCGCATGGCAAGCCCTGCGGAGCGGGGGCGACGGATGGGGGGCGCTCCTCCAGGTGCTGGCGGCGGGCGCGGCCGTGATCTGGTATCTTGCCGTCCGGCCCACTCCGGGGGGCGCGGCTCAGAACAGTTCGGCCAACCCCGCGTCATCCAGCGTGGCCGGATCGGAAACGGTCAGCAACTCATCGACGTAAGTCATCAAGTGGAGTTCTTCGCGGAGCAGCTCCGTGCTCCGGGATTCTTCGGAAATCCGAGGTTGGACCGGGAGGGGGAGGGTGAACCGGAGGATCAGCCCGAGGGTTACGATCAAAGTGGCGGGAGCCCAGGCATGGGCCCACCAGAGGGGCATTCGCGAGATGGCCGGTTCCTCCCGGGCGGCGCGCACCGTCCTCAGGACGAACCACGGGGGAGCGGGGTGGGGCGGTGATTTCGCGAGCAGTTGCCACACGCCGTCGGTTTCCTCGCTGAGCGGGGCGTCCGGCGACGATTTGTTTTCCGTATGGCGTGGCTCCTTCATCCGGTCTGGCTGCTTGATTCAACTCCACCCGCGGCGCCAAGTCGCACATTCGTTTGAAAAAAACGATTCCCTTGGCGTGAACGGGGGGATGGGATACACTCAAAGCGAGCAATGTGCACACTCTTTCCGGCATGGCTGCGTCCGCTGGCCTTGTTGACGTTGGCGGCGGCCGGTCTGGTTTCCGTGCGGGGGGAGGATCTTCCTTTCCGGGACTGGACCGATTCCCGGTCGAATCAGATCCGGGCGCGCATGGTCGGTTGGGAGAACGGTTCGGTGAAGTTGCGTCTGCTGTTCGACGGAAAGGTCATCGAGATGCCGGTGGGGAATCTCACCGCTGCGGATCAGGAGTATGTGGCCGGGCGGAAGCATCTTTTCGCGCCCCCCGGAGAACCGCTTCCGGTGCCGGGATGGCCCGGGGAGGTGGTGGCGGCGGAGGAGTTTTCGGTGGAAGAGGTGGCCGGGGAAGGCGGGGGGCGTGTTTACCGGACCCCGCATTTCTCCTTCCGGGCGGATGTGAAACTGGCGCCGAGCTTGATCAACCAATACGCAAGGATTTTCGAGGCCACGCACCAGGTCATCGGCATCCTTCCGATGCGCATCTCCGGGCCCAAGGACGAGGGGCGTTTCGGGGTGCGTCTGTTCCGGCAACACGCGGACTTTCTCTCGGCCGGTGGCATCGAGGGCTCGGGTGGGGTCTATCTTCCGGCGAGCCGGGAGATCCTCGTGCCCTTGGCTTCGTTGGGCGTCCGGGTGATCGGCGAGCAGGTGGCCTTCAACCCGGAGACATTCGAGCCGTCCCCGCTGGTGCATGAGATCACGCACCAGTTGATGCACCGTTGGCTCGATGTGTTCCCGATCTGGTTTTGCGAGGGCATGGCCGAGTATCTTTCCGCGGTTCCGTTTTCGTCGAGCCGCTTTGATTTCGAGCGGATCGACGAGGGGATCCGCGAGCATCTGCTTCGGGCGGGGGGAGCCGTTCCGACCAGTGGCGGATGGTTGGCGGTCGATGTTCTCGCTCCCGGGGAACTCATGGAGATCAGCCACGGCCGTTGGTCGCGCGCGGTGTCGGGAGCGGGCAACGCCGGCCTCTTCTACCGGTCCGGGCTCCTGCTGCTGTATTACCTCGCGCATCTCGATGGCGGGGGGGATGCGGCGTCCCTCATCCGCTACTTTCATGAGACCCGCGGGTGGGAACTCAAACGGGAGCGTTACGTGGCGGAATACAACGAGGCGGTCGAGCGCCACCGCCGGGAACTGATCGGGTGGGCGGAAGCCTACAACAAGGCTTTGATCCTTCACCGGATGGAGACGGTGGCCTACAACCAGAAGGTCGAGGTTTACAACCAGCAGGTCCGCGCCGGGTTCGCCGCGGCGGAGCGGATCGATCCCGGGCCGCGGCCGGGCGCGCCTCCCGAGCCGCCCCCCAAACCGGCGCCGCCGCCGATTCTGGCGGACAATCCGGACGGGAATGTGCCCGTGGATGTGAAGGCCGCCGAGGAGGAAGCCAGGCTGAAGTTGTTCTCCGGTCGCTCGGGAGCCGGGCTTTGGGCCGCATTCGAGAAGGCCTTGGCGACGCGGAAGATCCGCGTCCAGCAGGTGCGCGCGCCGGATTTTCCGGGCTGAGCGGGATCCGGGGTCAGCGGCTCAAGTCCTCCTGGGAGAGCAGGGTGAACCCGCTCCGGCGCAAGACGGAGATGCCGAACTCGTTGTCCTCCAGGCACAGCGCGAGCGCGGCCTTGCCGTTGGGACGGGAAAGGAGGGGATAACTGAAATGAATGTTGGTCTCCCCTTGGAGAAGGGCGGTGAGGCAGTCCGAAAGCCCGTGGGCTCCTTCGTCCAACTGGACCACGGTCAGCCGGGTCTCGGAAAACGGGATGCCCCGCTCGATGAAAACGGTTCCGACGGCATCCGGATCAGTGAGAATGAGCCGGACGATGGTCACATCCATGGAATCGACCACCGAAAGTCCGACGACATCGACGTGGCAATCATTGATGGTGCGCACGATGGAGAGGAGGGCGCCGACCCGGTTCTCGAGGAAGACCGAGAGTTGGACGACGGGGGTGCCTGGAGGCAGGGTGACGCTGGAGGGCGGTTCGGGCTGTTCCACGGGAGCGGTTTTTCAGTGGGCAGGGAACCTATTCAACCGTGACGCTTTTGGCAAGATTGCGCGGCTTGTCGACATCACATCCCCGTGCGACGGCAAAGTGATACGCGAGCAGCTGAAGGGGGATGACGCTGAGGAGGGGCGTGAGATGCTCATGACAAGGCGGGATGTAGATCACGTCGTCGGCGATCTTGGCGATTTCCGTGTTGCCTTCCGTGGCCACGGCGATGACCGGGCCGCGGCGCGCCTTGACCTCCTCGATGTTCGAGACGTTTTTGTCGTAAACATGGTCGTCCGGCACGATGAAAACGCTGGGAAGCTCTGGTTTCACGAGGGCAATGATGCCGTGTTTCAACTCCGCGCTGGCATGACCGGACGCGTAGATGTAACTGATCTCCTTCATCTTCAGGGCCCCTTCCAAGGCCACGGGGTAGTTGTTCTGCCGGCCGAGGAAAAGCATCGACTCGGCATCGAGATACTTCGTGGCGATCTCCTTAATGACATCGCTTTGCTCAAGAATGCGGCTCACTTTGTCCGGGATGGCGAGCAGTTCGTCGATCACCCGGTTGCCCTCGATTGGCCCCATCGTGCGGGTCCGGCCGAGCCAGAGGGCGAGCAGGGTGAGCACGGTGACCTGGGAGGTGAAGGACTTGGTCGCAGCCACCCCGATCTCCGGCCCGGCGTGGAGGTAGGAGCCTCCGTCCGACTCGCGCGCGATGGTGGAAGCCACTGAATTCACGATGCCGAGGACGCGATGCCCCTTCCGTTGCGCCTCGCGCATGGCGGCCAGGGTATCGATGGTTTCTCCGGACTGACTGAGGACGAAAAAGAGGGTGTTTTTGTCGATCGGGAGGTTGCGGTAGCGCATCTCGGAAGCGATTTCGACCTCCGTGGGGATGTGGGCCAGTCCCTCGATCATGTATTCCCCGACCATCCCGGCGTGCATGGCGGTGCCGCAACCGCACAGAATGATGCGGTCGATGTGGCGGAGGTCGCGGGGGCCCATGTTGAGCCCACCGAGCATCGCCGTGGAATTTTCCCGGAAAATGCGACCGCGGAAGGCGTTGGCGATGCTGACTGGCTGCTCGTGGATCTCCTTGAGCATGAAGTGGGGGTAGGCACCCAGCTCCGCCTCCTCTTTCTGGTAGGCGACCTGTTGCACCTCGAAACTCGACTCCCGCCCGCTCTCCAACGAACTGATCTGGAAGTCGGTCGAAGTCAGTTCCACGAGATCGTAATCGTTCAGGTAGATCGCGTCCCGGGTGTGGGCCACGAGAGCCGCCACGTCGCTGGCCACGAAGTTCTCCCCCTTGCCCAGGCCGACCACCAGCGGGGATCCGAGGCGGGCTCCGACAAGGAAATCCGGGGCATCGGCATGGACCACGGCGATTCCGTAGGTGCCCTTGACCTGCGCGAGAGCCATCCGGATCGCCTGCACCAGCCTCTGGCGGACGCCGCCGGAGGGAATGGCGGCGTAGTGCTTGCCGATCAGGTGGGCGAGGACCTCGGTGTCGGTTTGGGAATGGAACTGGTGGCCTTCGGCTTGGAGCGCCTCGCGGATCGACAGGTAGTTTTCGATGACGCCGTTGTGGACCAGGGCGATCCGGCCGCTTTGATCGAGGTGCGGGTGGGCATTGTCGTCGGTCGGCGCGCCATGGGTGGCCCAACGGGTGTGACTGACGCCGGAGAAACCTGGGGCTCCCTGCCGGCCGATGAGATCCCGGAGGTTGTCGATCCTTCCGGCGCATTTCCGCAGCTCGAGGGTTCCGCCGTGGTTGAGGGCCATCCCGGCCGAGTCATAGCCCCGGTATTCGAGGCGCCGGAGGCCGTCAAGCATGATGGGGGCCGCTTCCTCGCGTCCGACGTAGCCGATGATTCCACACATAGTAGTTGTGATTCTGAGAGAGGTCGTTTAAGCGAACGAGGCGGGCCTGCGCTCTGTCCCCAGTTCATTTGTTTTCTTTTCCCGGCAAGCTTTAGTTCCCACGACTTGAAACCATGGATGAGTCTACTCTACAGAAGGCCCAGCAGCAAACGCTCTCGATCGTGATGGGAGGCGGGGCCGGAACCCGTTTGTTCCCGTTGACCAAGGATCGGTCTAAACCGGCGGTGCCGCTCGGCGGGAAATACCGGTTGGTGGACATCCCCATCAGCAATTGCCTCAACTCGGGCCTGTTCCAAATTTACGTCCTCACCCAGTTCAACAGCGTTTCGTTGCACCGGCACATCAACTCGGCCTACCGGTTCGATCACTTCCGGCCGAACTTCGTCGAGATTCTGGCCGCGCAGCAGACGCCCCAGGGCAGCACCTGGTATGAGGGAACTGCCGATGCCGTCCGCAAGAATCTCCGTTACTTCCTCCGCGAACCGTTCGAGTATTTCCTCATCCTCAGTGGCGACCAGCTCTACCGGATGGATTTCGGCGAGGTTTTGTCCCGTCACCTCGAGGCCCGGGCGGACATCACCATCGCCACCATCCCCGTCGGGCGCGAGGCGGCCAAGGGATTCGGCATCATGGCGACGGATGAGGACGGGCGCATCCGGCGCTTTGTCGAGAAACCGAAACAGGAGGAGATCCTGGATGGCTTGCGGATGTCTCCCGCGCAGCTGCAGACCGCAAAGCTGGAAGCCGGGCAGGACCGTTACCTCGCCTCCATGGGCATCTACCTGTTCAACAAGTCGGTCCTCGAGGAATGCCTGGACAACGATCTCGCCGACTTTGGCAAGCACATCATCCCGCAGGCCATCGGACGTTACGACGTCCTCAGCCACGTCTTCCAGGGCTACTGGGAGGACATCGGAACCATCCGGTCCTTCTTCGAGGCCAACCTCGACCTCGCCAAAATCGTTCCGGATTACGATTTCTTCGACGCCCGCAGCCCCATCTACACCAACCCGCGCTTTCTTCCCGGCAGCAAAATCAACGCGGCCCACATCGAACAGTCGATCGTTTCCGACGGCTGCATCATCACCGACGCCAGAATCGAACGGTCGATTCTTGGCGTCCGCTCCCTGATCGAGTCGAAGACGCACATCGTCGATTCCGTCATCATGGGGGCCGACTTTTACGAAAAGGAGCGGCCTGCGAGCGAGATGGAGACGCATCTCCCGCCAGTCGGGATTGGCAGCCATTGCTTCATCCGCCGGGCGATCGTCGACAAAAACGCGCGGATCGGCAATCACGTGATCATCAACCCCGAAGGCAAGCCGTCCGAGTTGGATGGGGAAAATTACTACATCCGGGACGGCATCGTCGTGGTCCCCAAGGGCGCGGTGATTCCTTCAAACACCATAATCTGATCTGGAGTTTGCTTCAGACCGGGAGCGGGCTTACAAGTCCGGCCAAGCTCTTATGTCCAGTCATCCCGGGGAGGAATTGAATTCCCCCGAACCCGTCACCTTCGAATCCTTGCGCCTCTCGGAGCGCGTCTTGGCCGCCATCCGCGTTCTCGGCTATGAAAAGCCGACGCCAATCCAGCAGCAATCGATTCCCGCCGTCCTCTCCGGGCGTGATGTGATCGGCGCTTCCCAGACCGGGACGGGCAAGACCGCGGCCTTCCTCCTTCCCATCCTCAGCCGGATCGAGCCTTGCAAGACCCCGTCCGTGCTGATTCTGGAACCGACCCGGGAACTGGCCAGCCAGGTGTTCGATGCGTTCCGCGCCATGGGCAAGTTCACCCATAACCGGGCGGCCTTGCTTTACGGGGGCGTCGGTTACCAGGACCAACTCGAGGCCCTCCAGAAGGGGGCCAACTTCATCATCGCAACGCCCGGGCGTCTCCTCGATCTGATCGAACGCCGTTCTCTCAGTCTCAAGTCGATCGGCTACGTGGTCCTCGACGAGACCGACCGCATGTTGGACATGGGGTTCCTTCCGGACGTCCGGCGCATCGTGGAAATGTGTCCCCGGGAGCGCCAGACCTTGCTCTTCAGCGCGACGATGCCGCCCGAGATTTCCGGTCTCGCCGGCTGGGCCTTGCGCGATCCGGTCCAGATCGAGATCGGGGCCCGCCGCAGCGTTGCCGAAACCATCAACCATGCGTTTTATCCGGTCTCGATCGATCAACGGGATGACTTGGTCCTCGAACTCCTCCGGCGCACCGATTTCGCCAGCGTGATGTTGTTCACGCGGACGAAGCGTGAGGCGGATGAGTTGTTCGAGATCATCACCCGCCAGACGGATCACCGGGTCACCGTTCTCCACAGTGATATCCCCCAGAACAAGCGGGAGCGCGCCTTGCGTGGGTTCCGGGAGGGGGAATACGATGTGATCATCGCGACGGACATCGCCGCCCGCGGCTTGGACATCAGCGGGGTGAGCCATGTGATCAATTACCGCGTTCCCGAGAACCCCGAGGACTATGTGCACCGCATCGGGCGCACCGGACGGGCGGAGAAGGAGGGAGACGCCTTCACCATCCTCTCCGCGGACGAACTTGAGTTTGCCCAGGCGGTGGAACGGATGATTGGGCGGCAGGTGGAACGACGTCGCCTCGAGGACTTCGATTATGTCTACACGGCGCTGTTGGATGACAATCTGGCACCGCCCAGAGTCAAGCGGAAGAGCTCGGCTCCGCGCCGCAAGCGCCGATGAATCACGCTCCGGAGGCCATCATCCGTGTCCTCTCCGTGGATCCAGCCTTGCGAAACACGGGCTACGCCGTGCTGGAACGCCGGGAGGGGACCCGTCAGCCGGTGCACACCGCCGTGACTTACGGCGTGATCCGGAACCACCGTGATCTGCCCCAGTCCGCCTGCCTCGTCGCCATCCGGCGCCAGTTGGCGGAGGTCATCGCCGCGCATCAACCGGAAATCTGTGCCGTGGAGTCGGTGATCTACGTCCAGAGCTTCAAGACCGCCATCACCCTTGGCGCCGCCCGGGGCGCCGCATTGATCGCGGCTTCCGAAGCCGGTCTTCCGATTCACGAATACCCACCGAAGCGGGTCAAACAAGCGGTCGTCGGCAAGGGCGCGGCTTCCAAGGAGCAGGTCTCCTTCATGATGCGGGCGCTTCTCGGCTTGAGCGAAACCCCGTCTCCGGATGCGGCCGACGCTCTCGCGGTGGGGATGACGCACCTCTACACCGCCGGCAACCGGGCGCTGTTCGGTGAGGGGCAGCGGGAGATCTGAACCGTGGCGGACGAGGAGGTTGGGATTGATTTTCGTTGGGAGCGGCGGCTGGGATTCGAAGCCGCATGGAGTCTGCAGTCCCAGTTGGTCGAGGCCCGGAGACAGGGCGCGGTTCCGGACACGGTGCTGTTGTTGGAGCACGATCCCGTCTACACCATCGGGCGGACCCGGGACCGCTCAAGTTTGCGCGAGACCGAGGCCATGGGCTTGCCGGTGGTGGAGATCAACCGGGGCGGGCAGGCGACTTACCATGGGCCCGGCCAACTGGTCGGCTACCCGATTCTTGACCTGAACGCCTACGGTCGTGATCTGCACCGCTACCTGCGCGCCTTGGAGGAAAGTCTCATCGAAGCTTGCGCCGCCGTGGGGGTTGCGGCTTCGCGCCGTCCCGGTCTCACCGGGGTCTGGGTGGAGGACCGCAAACTGGCATCGATCGGCGTCGGCGTGCGTCATTGGATCAGCATGCATGGGTTCGCCATCAACGTGGCGGACAATCTCGAAGGCTTCACGCCGATTGTTCCGTGCGGAATCCAAGGCGTGACCATGACCTCGGTGGTCCGGGAGTCGGGCCAAGAGTGGACCGTGGAGCGTTTCGCCGCAGTCGTCGCCACGGCCCTCCGTCGGCAGCTGTTGGAGCTTCGGGGCGGGTGAGCGCGCGGGGAGGTCGCCCGCATCCCCGGAGATTAGTTCTTCAAAGGCAGCGGCAGGGGGCGGAACCCCGGTTGGGGCTTCGGGGGCGGCACTGGCTTGGTCGGCGCCCTGCCGTCCGGATCCTTGCCAGTGAGGTCGGGAGACTCCCGGGGGAGCACGCGCGGGGTGGCCCAAGCGGTCCCGGTGGCAGGGCCCGGTGCCGAGATCGCTTGGTCTTGCACAAAGACGCGGAAGCTGGCCAGTGAGCGGCGATCCCCCTCCTTGAGCCGGATCCGCAGGGTTCTGCCGTCCGCACCGATCGACAGGGCATCGCCCTCCGGAAGGCCCCGGAGCGGGTTGGCGTCGGCGGGTTGGGGACCGACGACGGCATCGCTGTTGTTCATGGTGTCCGGGGTGGCGGCGATCCCGAGGATGCGTTTGTCGAATTGGATGAAGGCCTCCTCAGCCTGATTCTTTTTTGGATCGAGCGGGAGAGGGCCGACATCGACGACATAGGCCCGCATTTTCGTGCCGGCTGTCAGGGCGGGGCGATTGGGCAGGGAGAGATTCCGGGTATGGGAGAGCGGCAGGGCGTGGGACGGGGTGATGTCCACGGGAACCGGAGACTTCGTTTCCACCCGGTCGTTTTCGAGAGCCACCACAATGGGGGCACGGGTGGAGGGGAGTTGCTGCTCCGGAATCTCCACCGCCACCTCCGGGCTGTGGCTGGTGATGCCCGCGAGGAGGTTGAAATGGTTCCGGTAAGTCGCCGGATCGACCGGAACCAGCTCCTTGAGGCCTTCCTCCGCGTGGGTGAGAAGGGCCTCCTTGGGGCCGATGGCCTTCTTGCTTTCCGTGTTTTCCCCGGCCATGGCGGTCACTTTGCCGGTTTCGGAAAGGACGGACGCCTCGAGTTTGTCCCCTTCCAAGGTGCGGACTCCGGTGGTTGAACCATCGACCTCGAAGTGCATGCCGGGCGCATGGATGGTGACCGGGGTCACGCCGGGAGAGACGGTGGCCAGAACGTTTCCTTTCACGAGCCGGGCCTCGGAGGGCGATTCCAGCTGGAGATCGGCGGGCCCCTCGAGCGTGAGAATCCCTCCATCCGCCAGATCGAGTTTGGCGGTCCCGGATTCGAGCCGGATCGAGGCACCTGCGGGAATGGCGGATCCAAGCTCCCATTCGATCGAGCCTGGCTTGCCGTCCGGACCCGACCATACGATGTCGGAGGAGGTCTGCGTGAGTTTGGCGACGCCCCGGGAATTGGCGGGGACCACCGGGTTCCGGCTGAATCCGAACAGGGCGGCCACGGTGAGCGCCGCGGCCGCGGCGAGGCCAATCCCGACGCTCCAGCGAACGGGGAAGCGGATGACCCGGGGCTGGAAAGAGGGAATTCCGCAGAGGCGTTCGTCCACCTCGCGGAGCCGTGGGAGAAGATCCTCGAGAAACTCGTCGGCGGTGGCTTCCGCGTGGAAGCGCGTCTGCAATCCGTCGATGAAGGCGGGGCGGGACCGGTGGGCGATGAGGGTTTGCTCGAGCAGGTCGGCAAAGGCGAGATCCCCGCGGAGCTTCCCGGCGTTGGCGGGATCGAGGGCGAGCCATGCGATCAGCCGGGCGTGTCCCGCCTCATCGAGATTCCCTTCGATGAAGCCGTTGATGAGAGCCTCGATGGGCTCGGGCGGGGATGGGTTCATGGTGGGATCGGCAGGGTTCATCGGTTGGCGACCGGGCTCAGGCGGGCCTCCATGCAGTCGCGGATGGAATGGCGGATTCGTTCCAAGGCTTTGCGCAGGGCCGGAGGATTCATGTTGAATTCCTCCGCCAGTTCCGTGGACTTCATTTCCTCCTCGTAGCGCAGCCGCAACAGATCACGGCTCCGTTGCGGGATCGCCTCGAGGCAGGCTTTGAGCGCCGCCGCCCGCAGCTTGTCCTCGTCCGAAGATCCTTCCGCCTCCGGGGAATCTCCCGAAGTGGCCAGCAGGATGTCGGTGACGTTCTCGTTGAGGATGCGGCTGCGGCGGGCGAACTTGCGTCGTTCATTGAGCACGCAGTGCCTGGCGATTCCCCAGACCCAATTGCGGAAGGAGAGCCCGGTTTCGTAATCCCCGCGGCGTTCGTAGGCGATGACGAGGGCTTCCTGGGCGAGGTCGTCGACCCACATCGGATCCACGCCGAGCGAGCGGATGAAGGATCTCAGGCCAGACTGATGCTCGCGGACCAGATCGACAAATTGTTCGTTGCTCAGCACGGAGGAGGCGGCGGTTTTCAGGGGATTGTCACCATCTTCCACAGTGTGACCGATGCGCAGGCTGATTTTTGCGGAATCGAACCATTCCGTTGACGGAGCCGCCCGGGGCCGTTTTGGTGCAGACCCATGAGCAAACCCTTCAAAGTTGGTGTAGCGGGCTATGGCTGGGCCGCCACCGCGCACATCGATGCCATTCGTCACACCCGTCTCGGAGATGTCTGCGCGGTGTATTCCTCGCGCGCCTCGTCTCTCTCTGCGGCCGAATTGGAGGCCAAGTATGGAGTGCCGGTCCGGATTTACGGCAGTTACGAGGCGATGTTGGAGGATCCCGAGGTGAACGTGGTGGACATCACCAGCTATCCGTCCCAGCATCGGCAACAGGCGGTGGCTGCGGCGCGTGCAGGCAAGCACCTCATCATCGAGAAGCCGTTGGCCATGAGCTTGGAAGATTGCCGGGCCATTCTCGACGCGGTCGAGGCGGCCGGGGTTCAGGCCTGCGTCTGTTTCGAGTGTCGTTTCTCCGGCCAGTTCCAAACCACCCGGAAGCTGATCGCCGAAGGGTTGCTGGGACGGATCCACTACGGGGAAATCGATTACTACCACGGGGTTGGCCCTTGGTATGGGCAGTTCCGTTGGAACATCAAAAAGGAGAACGGAGGCAGTTCGCTGCTCTCGGCGGGGTGCCACGCCCTTGATGCCCTGCTGATGTGCATGGGAGGGGAAGTGGACAGCGTGACGAGCTATGCGACGGGGTCGGAAAACGCGACTTTCCGCCAATACGAGTATCCCACCACCGCCGTGAACCTCATCAGATTCAAGGACGGTCGGATCGGCAAAACGGCCTCGGTCCTCGATTGCTGGCAGCCCTATTATTTCCACACCCATCTGGTGGGCAGCGAAGGTTCCCTGCTCGACAACAAATTCTACACGACGCGCTTTGGCGCGTTGAAGAAGGATGGTTGGAGCCATCTCCACATGTCGATGATGGATTCCGGTGACGTGGCGGATCATCCGTATCAGGTGCAGTTCGACGCCTTCTTCGAAGCCTTGGCCGAGGGACGCCGGATGGAACTCACGAGTCTGCAGGAGGCCTACAAGTCTTTCGAGGTGATCTTCGCCTGTGATCGCTCGGCTGCCGAGGGACGCGAGGTCAAGATCGCTGAAATGCGCGCCTGAGGTCTCATGCCCGCCACGCACCCGCCTTCTCCGGCCGCCGGCCCTTGGTATCTCCAGGCTTGGCGGCCAAGATGCATCCTCATCCTGCTTGGCCTGGCCCTGCTGTTGCCCGGAACCGCCGTGCTGCCGTTGATGGACCGGGATGAACCGCGGTTCGCCCAGGCGACCTGGGAGATGATGGAAAGGGGCGAGTGGTTCGTGCCCTATTTCAACGACCGGTATCGCTTCGACAAACCGGTGCTCTCCTACTGGTGGATGCGAATCCACGACACCCTGTTGGGCAAAACGGAGTTGGCCACGCGCCTGCACTCGGTGGTGGCGGCGATCTTGAGCGCGCTGGTGATCCTGGAGATCGGAAAATGGCTTTACTCACTGCAGGCCGGCTTCTGGGCGGGGGCGGGCTGGTTGAGCTGCTTTCAAGTGCTCATTCACGGTCGGCTCTGTGTCGCGGACATGCCGATGCTCTTTGGGGTCACGGTGGCGTTTTGGGGGATGTTGCGGCTTTTGGAGTCACCCGGGGAACCGGGCCGTTGGGGGAAATGGTTCTGGGTCTTCGCGGGCGGATTGTCCTTCGGCTTCCTCGCCAAAGGGCCCATCGCCCTCGCGGTGCCCTTGGTGGCGGTTCTTCTGGCGCGCTTTGTCTTGCATCGGGAACCGATTCCCTGGCGACGGCTTCAACCGGTGTCCCTGGTCCTGGTCGTCTTGTTGCTGGTGGGACTCTGGGGCATTCCGGCGCTCATCAAAACGAAAGGACAGTTCTGGGATGAGGGCATCGGGGAGCACGTGGTGCACCGGGGGCTGGAGTCGTTCAACGGACGGTTGAAGATTCCGATCCTATATTACCTGTTCTTCGTGAACCTTTCGCTGCTGCCTTGGAGTGCGTTCTGGCCGGCGGCATGGCCGAAACCGGGCGACCAGTGGAAATGGGAGCGACGCGAAGCCCTGCTGCTCGGCTGGTTGCTGGGTCCCGTGCTCATCTTCAGCCTCTACGCGACCCAGTTACCCCACTACATCCTGCCGGGCTTTCCCGCGTTTTTCGTGCTGCTCTTCCGGTTCGGGCCGAAGGTTCTCGCCCGGACGGGCCGATGGTTCTGGTTCGTCGTCGGCAGCGTGCTGGTTCCCGCGATCCCGATTGCGATTTTCGGGGCGCGGCTCCCCATCGCACCGGATGCGGACGCGATCCGGCTGATTCTGGTGCTCGGTGCGCTGCTCTTTGTTTGCGTGGCAAGCTGGGCGATCCTCGCGCGTTTCCGCACCTGGCCGTGGGCGCTGGCTGCGGTGGCGGTGGGAGGACTCCTGACCCAGGCGCTCTGCGAGGTGATCCGTTCGGTCCACCCGGCGCCCCTGATTCTGGAGGCATTCGACGAGATGGGCGCCCGGCCGCGCCTCTTGCGTGCCTGGGGATATGAGGAGCCGAATTTGGTTTTCTATGTCACCCATCCGGTGGAGTTCAAGAGAAAGCCGGCGGAAGTTACCACCTCGATTGACTGGGCGTTGGCGAAGGAGAGGGCCGGGTTGATCTTCCTGCTGCGCGAGTGGCGTTTGCAGGATCAGATCGACTCCCTCGTGAAGGGAGGCGGGTTGGTCAGTGCGCCGTCCCGGGACGATCGGGAAATGATCGGGGCGGCGATGGAGGGCAGGGGGCTGGCGAGCCGGCGGATCAAGGGATTCAATGTGGCTCGCGCCAGTTGGGTGGAATTGATGGTTTGCCTACCGCGGGAGCGTTGACCTCACCCGCCGGCCACCATGCGCATCAGTTCAAGGCGGTCGCCATCTTGGAGACCGGTTTCCGGGAACTCCCGGAGGAAGAGGGCGGTGCCGTTCCGTTCCACCAGCACCGGATACCCCAGGTCCAGATGCGCCAGAAGGCTGGCGACGGTTTGGCAGGATTCAGGGACTTGGGTGGGTTGATCGTTGATGACAAGAAGCATTTTGAGCAGGGCCGGGGGGTAAAATACCGTATTTTTTCCTCACAATGTCCCCTTTCTCCGTATCAAAGGGGTTTTTTGGTTGCGCTTGCCGGGGGGGGCTTGTATGGCTACCCGGAAATTCACCCAGGGAACTTTTTATGGCTGACAGTATTCAGGAGAAGGTCAAGGACATCATTGTGGAACAATTGGGCGTGAACGCCGAGCAAGTCGTTCCGGAAGCAAAATTCGTCGAGGACTTGGGAGCGGATTCGCTCGACACCGTCGAGTTGGTCATGGCCTTCGAGGAGGAGTTTGAAATCGAGGTGCCCGATGAAGACGCGGAAAAACTTCAGTCCGTCGGTGATGTCTATCGCTACGTTGAGGAGAAGCAGCGTGGTTGATCGCTGATCTCCGGCGCTTTGGCATGGATCGGACGAGGCACCGCCCCGGGGTGGTGCCTGTTTCTTTGGGGGAATGCCGGACTTCGGGCTGCTTCCCTTCAAATATTGCTGGATCGGGCTGTCGCGCGGGTCTAGGATTTCCGACTGCGCTCTATGTACTCGGAGGACGACATCCACTTCGCGTTCGAGTCGACTCAGGTTCTTCTTGAGCCCGATCGGAGGATCGACACCTTCGGGTCCACTCAGTTTGCGTTTCGTTTGGTGACGGAACTTCTCGATGACGTGAGCCGGGTGCGGGTCCGGGAGGGCCGCATCAGCGCCGAGAAGCCCCAGATTCTTCGGCCGGAGTTCCTTGCGGAATTCCAGTTTGAGGGATTCGGTGAACAGGCCGGAGCCTTCGGGGATTGGTTGCGTCAGAATCGCGGAAAGTTCGCCTTCCTCCAGTATGGCTTCCATTTCCGCCGCTCGGACATCACGGAGATCATCGTGCACGATCCCATGGCGGTGGTGGCGGACCGGATTGTCAGGGAGGTCCGGGACCATGGGGATCCCTCGGTGGCGGTGATTTCCGGGGTGGACGAGGCTTGGGAAATCTCCTTGTTGCGGTTCACCTTGCAAATGATCGAACGCTCCCAAGCGATCAACCACTTTGATTTCAAACGCCGGGGCCTTCTTTGAGCCAGGCGAGACTTGGACCATGGCCTCCCGGACACAACCCTTCATCCTTCTGATTGCCATCGTGGCGCTCGGGATCCTGGGGTTGGCGATCGTCGGTGTAACTTATTTTTTCGAGCGGGTGATCAAGCCCGAGAAGGTGGCGTTACAAACCATCAAGCGGCAGCAGGAGGCTCCGGAGACAGTCCCGGACCCCGGGGCGCGCGAATTCGAGGCCGCCCTCGGCTTCATCAAGGCCGGTGACACGGAGTCCGCCAGGCAGCGGCTCGCCCACGTGCTGCGCTATTACCCGGAGTCGGCCAAATACGGCGAGGCCAAGCGGGTGCTCGGCGAGATCAACCTGGATCTGTTGCTTTCGGAGGCGCCAATGCCCGGGAAAATCCGGTATGTGGTGAAGAGTGGGGATGCCGGTTTATCGGCCATTGCGAGTCGCTACAAGACGACGGTCGATACCATCGTGCGCGCCAACGGCTTGACCGGGAACGTGATTCACCCCGGAGACGAGTATTGGCTGATGCCGCTGATTTTCACGCTGGAAGCGCGGTTGGCGAGACGGGAATTGATTGTCTATCGGATCGAGCCGGGCGAGGGTGAGGAGGGCGCGCCCGCCGGGGAAGGCGGTTCCGTGGCTCCGGTGGAGGTCTTCTTCAAGAGCTATCCGATTCTTGACGCGAATCTGCCTCCCACGGTCAAGTTGCCCTCCGCGGCGGAGATCAGCGACAAACCGGCTTGGCTGGCCAACGGAAAGCGGGCCTCTTTTGGGTCGGCGGGTTATCATGCGGCGCATCGTTGGTTGCAGACCTCAAGGCCCGGGCTGGTGGTTCAGGCCGCGCCGGAGGAACCGGAAAGGGCCGCGGTGGAGCGCAACGCCGGGCTCTTGCTGGCCCCCGGGGACATGAGCGAATTGTATACCTACATCCGGACGGGCACCGAGTTGCGCCTGACGGAGTGAAAAGGCCCTGATCCAGTCGAACCTCTCATTCCCAGCTTCCATTCATGAACATCGAGCCCCTTGACTTCGAAAAACCGATTTTTGAAATCCAGCGTCAACTGGAGCAGTTGAAGCGCGAATCCTCCGGCCAGCGGTTGGAAGTGGAGCCGGAAATTGAGGAGATCGAGCGGAAGCTGCAGAAAACCAGGGCGGAGGTCTACAGCAAGCTGACACCGGCCCAGCGGGTTCAGATCTCGCGGCATCCGCAGCGGCCCTTCATGCTGGACTATCTCCAGCACAGCTTTCAGGATTTCGTGGAGTTGCACGGGGACCGGCACTTCGGGGACGACGCCGCCATGCCGTCCGGCTTCGCGCGGATCGGGAACCACAAGGTGGTCGTCACGGGGCACCAGAAGGGGCGGAACACCAAGGAAAATCTTCACCGCAACTTCGGCAGCGCCCATCCGGAAGGGTATCGCAAGGCGTTGCGGGTTTTTCGCCTGGCGGAGAAATTCGGCCTTCCGGTGGTGACCCTGATTGACACTCCCGGCGCGTTCCCCGGGATCGGGGCCGAGGAGCGGAACATCGCGGAAGCCATCGCCTTCAACCTCCGTGAAATGGCGTTGCTCCGGACCCCCGTGGTTTCCGTGGTCATCGGGGAGGGCGGTTCCGGCGGGGCCTTGGGAATCGGCATCGCCGACCGGGTCCTCATGATGGAGAATTCCTACTACTCGGTCATCAGTCCCGAGGGGTGTGCCGCGATTCTCTGGAAGGATCGGAAGAAGGCGCCCGAGGCCGCCGAGGCACTGCGCATTTCCGCCGGAGATCTCAAGGAGCTGAACATCATCGACGAAGTCATCCCCGAACCCGCGGGCGGCGCTCATCACGATCATTTCGCGGCGGCGGCCCGGCTCAAGGAATCGGTGGTCCGTCAGTTGGATGAGCTGAAGGGGCAGTCGATCGACAAGTTGCTCGACCAGCGCTACGAGCGGCTCCGCAGTTACGGGCGGCTCCAAGAAGCCAAGTGAATCGGTCAGGAGCCCGCGGCATCCTGGGCCCGGACCTCGGCGGCATAGGCTTCAGCGGCGTGGCGGAGTTGCCCGGCAAAGTCCGCCTTCGGTCGGGCGAATGGTGGAGTAAACCACGGATAAAAGCCGGTCAGGTCGTGCACGACGGCGATCTCCCCGGTGCAACCCGATCCCGCCCCGATCCCGACCGTGGGAATGCTCAGGGAGCGGGTGATAAGTGTGGCCACCGCCGGGACGATGCTCTCCAGAACGATCGCGAAGACGCCGGCTTCCTGGAGAACCCGCGCGTCTTCCAGAAGCGAGGCGATCTCCGGTTCGGTCTTCCCCTTTTTCTTGTAGCCACCTTCCCGATGGAGACTCTGGGGCAGCATGCCGATGTGACCGGTCACCGGAATGCCCGAGGCCAGCACGGCCTTGACTTGGTCGATCACGGCGAGGCCGCCTTCGAGTTTGACTGCGTCCGCTCCGGCGGCGACGAGGCGCTGGGCATTGGTCACCGCCTCGGCAACGGTGTCGTAGCTATGGGAGGGCAGGTCGGAGACGAGCAGGGCGTTGTGGACCCCGCGGCGAACCACCGAGGTGTGGTAGATCATCTGTTCCATGGTCACCGAGGTCGTATCCGGGGTGCCGGCGAAGACCATGCCGAGGGAATCCCCCACGAGGATGAGATCGACCCCGGCCTCGTCGAGGATCCGGGCCGTGGGATAGTCGTAAGCGGTGAGGGCAACGACCCGGTTCCGTCGCAGATTGGCGATGCGCTCCTGAATGCTCATGAGGGGAGTCACCAATCCTGGAGGTAGAGGCAGGGATCCGGTTCGGCGGAAGAACAGGCTCCCAGCATCTGACTCACGGTGCAGGCGAGGCCCGGGACCAGAAAATCCGCAGTGAGGTCGCTGAGGGGTTGCAGGACGAACTTCCGCGAGCGGAGCCCGGGATGGGGAATCACGAGCCGGGGGGTGTCGCGGAGGAAGTCTCCGCAACTCAACAGATCAAGGTCAAGGGGACGCGGAGCATTGAAGGCCCCGGTGCGGATCCGGCCGGCGTCTTCCTCGATGGCGAGCAGCAGGTCCAGCCACTCTTCCGGATCGAAGATGGTCTCGCCGAGGAGAACGGCATTGAGAAAACTTCCGGAGCCGGGCGGGCAATCGACGGGGGCGGTTTCGTAGACGGGGGAGGAGCGGACCCGGTGCAGGTCACCCCGGGCGAGGAGTTCCTGACGTCCGAAGCGCAGGTGCTCCAGTCTGTCCCCCAGGTTGCTGCCCAAGGCGATGGCCACGTGATGCTTGCTCATGCCCTTAGACCCAGCACGTCCTGCATGTCGTAAATACCGGGCGCCCGGCCCTGCAGCCAAACAGCGGCCCGGACCGCTCCGCTGGCGAAGGTGAGGCGGCTCGATGCCTTGTGCGTGAGTTCCACCCTTTCTCCGGCGTTGGCGTAGATCACGGTGTGGTCGCCCACGACATCCCCGCCGCGGATCGCATGCACACCGATCTCCTGCCGGGTCCGGGCCCCCGGTTCGCCAAAGCGGCCGTGGCGGCAGTCGCGATCGTAGGAAAGCCCGGAAGACTCGGCGAGGATCTCGGCGAGGCGGCGGGCGGTGCCGCTGGGGGCATCGGTTTTGTGGCGGTGATGCATTTCCACGACCTCCAGATCGAAGTCGGGTCCGAGAATGGCGGTGGCCTTGGCGGTGAGCCAGAAAAGGACATTGACGCCCACGCTGAAGTTTGGAGCGAAGACCAAAGGCAGGGTGGAGGCGGCCTCGCGGATCTGCGCGAGCTCGCCGTCGGTGTGGCCCGTCGTGCCGATGACAAGACGGTTGCCGTGGTGCAAGCAGGCCTTGAGGAGGACCGGAGTGAAACCGTGGGCGGAGAAATCAATCACGGTCGCGCCCCCGGCGAGGGCCTGATCCAGAGAATCACCCAGATCGATCGCGGCGGCGACCCTGACCCCCGCGGTGGCAGCGGCCTCGATGACGGCCTGGCCCATGCGTCCTTTGCAGCCGGTGACAACGATTTCCGTGGCGGACATGAAGGATCAGAGGAGGTTGAGATCGGTCAGAAGGTGGCGGAGTTGCTCCATGCGGCCGGGATCGAGAGGCACGAGGGGGAGGCGCAACTCGTTCTCCATGAGTCCGCGCAGGGCGAGGGCGGCCTTGATCGGGACGGGGTTGGAGTCGAGCTTGAGGAACGCGTTGAAAAGTTCGTAATGCTGTTCGTGGATGGCCAGAGCCTCTCCGAATTTCCCCTCGTTCGCTTTGGCCACCAGTTCGTTCATGACCCCGGGGATGAGATTGGAGGCGACGCTGATGACCCCGCAGGCCCCGACCGAAATGAACGGGAGGGTCAGGGAATCATCACCGGAGAGGATCTGGAAACCTTCCGGAGTGGCCGTCACCAGCTGACTGACCCGCTCCGCGCTACCTCCGGCCTCCTTGATGGCCACAATGTTCCGGCAGGTGACGGCGAGCGTGGCCACGGTGTCCACGCCGATCTCGATCCCGCATCGGCCGGGCACGCTGTAAAGAATGATGGGGAGCGAGGTCGAGTCGGCGATCGCCTTGAAGTGGGCCAAGAGTCCGGCTTGCGAAGGCTTGTTGTAATACGGACAGACCTGGAGGGAGGCATTGGCCCCGGCTTTCTCGGCCGCCCGCGTCATCTGAATGGCTTCCGCAGTGGCGTTGGAGCCGGTGCCGGCGATGACCAAGCCGCGCCCTGCGGTATAGGCCACCGCGAGTTCCACGATGCGATCGTGCTCCTCGTGGGTCAGGGTCGGGGATTCGCCGGTGGTTCCGGCGGGCACGACTCCCTGCACGCCGTTGTCGAACTGAAAGTCAATCAGCCGTTTGAAGGCGGCGTCATCGAGTTCCCCGTTGCGGAACGGGGTGGCAAGGGCGGTGTGGACTCCGGCGAACATCTTTTGGTTTCCGATTCGGAAGCCTGCCAAGGAACTTCAGGCCGGGCAAACTGCAAGCCTGACGTGCGCGAAGATGCAGCCCGGTCTCAAACCGTTTCCATGGTTCCGCGGAAAACGAACTCGGCGGGGCCGGTCAACCGCACATTTCCATAGCCCGACGCTTCCCGGGAAAACTCGACGCGGAGCGTGTCGCCTCCTCGGACCCGCACGGAGATGGGGGCCGGGGCCCCGGTCAACTCGTGGTGCACGATGGCACAGGCCACCATGCCGGTTCCACAGGCAAGCGTCTCGTCCTCCACGCCCCGTTCGTAGGTGCGGATCGCGATTTCCGAAGGCCCGAGCGCCTTCATGAAGTTCACGTTGGTGCCCTTGGGGGCGAAAGCCTCGTGCCGGCGCACGATGCGTCCGATCCGGAAGACCTCCGCCGCATCAAGATCTTCCACCACGATGACAGCGTGCGGCACTCCGGTATTCACCGAATGAACGGTCAGGGGCAGGTGATCGACCTCGATGACCTGGTTCAGCGCGAGACCGTGGGGCGTGCTCAAGCCGATCTGGACCCCGTCGCCGGGGAATTCCACGCTGACCAGGCCGGCGATGGTTTCAAACGTGGCGGAGGCGAGGTGGCCCCCGTGGATCCGATGCTTGATGAATTGCCCGAAACAGCGCGCGCCGTTCCCGCACATCTCGGCCTCGCCACCGTCCGCGTTGTAATAGCGGAAACGGTAATCCCCACCGCTTTGCGCGGGCTCGACCGCCAACAAGCCGTCGGCCCCGACTCCGCGCTGGCGGTGACAGATGCGTGCGATGGCTTCGCGATCCAGGTGGTGGCGCAGGTCGCGGTTGTCGATGACCACGAAGTCGTTGCCCGCCCCGTTCATTTTCCAAAATTCCATGGCGGCAATTTCCATGGGTCAAGCCGGCTTGCAAGTTGACCTTGAGCCAGTGGCCAACCAACGTCAGTCGGCTCCAAGCGTCCAGTTCACCGCGTTCCCGATCAGCCGCCGGACGGAAGGTTGCACGATGTCCGCGGGTGCGCCGAGGCTGGTGTAGAACACGCGGGCCTTCCGTGGCCCGTGGAGCCGGGTCCAGGCGATGGGTTGGGCGGGCTCGATGCCTTCAGCCTGTCCCAGCAATAGGGGACTGACATCCGCGGCGAGCGGGAGGACGCGGTAGAGCGAAACGTGACCGAGGATCCGGGAAACGTCGACCCCGCGGAGGAGCGGGCTGTCGCCTGGCGCGAGCGGGTGGCGCCCCACTTTATATGGCAGTCCCTTAGTCTCATAACCGGTGTTCTGGCAACCGAGGACTTCGGGCACGAACTCCGGCCAGGAGGCGAGGGCCGGATCGGTGGGCGCCTGGCCGGGCAACGGGCTGAAGGCGTGGTTCGCAGTGCGGATGCCGAGGAGCGGTTTTCCCGCGGCGAGATGGGCGCGGATCGCGTCGAGTTGGTCTTGGGGCGGAGTGGCTCGTCGCACAAAGACGACGAGGAGATCGGCGGACTTCATGGCCTCGAGGAAGCCTTCGAAATGCGTGGGACGCTCTTGGTTGCCTTGGATGACGGTGACCCGGTGGCCGGGCGCTTTCCACTCCCCGTCGGCGAAACCGCGGCAAGTGTTGACGGCGTCGTAATTGTTCGGCTCGTCGACGGTGAGGCAGACGATCCGCGATTCGGCCCGCGTGGCGGGGCCGGTCGCGAGCATGGACAAAAAGAGGAGAAATGCGGGCCAAGGGCGGGATTTCATCGACAGGGCGGGGGGGATGGATACGGAGGATTGTCTTCCTGACCGCTGCTCGAGGCAAGACCTTTAGCTGTGTGTCGGGTCGCTTCGGCAAACTCGTTGAAAGCGCGGCAGGATGGGGCAACGTGTCGACTCCAGTCCAAACCCATGAAATTCCTCACCACGTTTTGCCTGTCGCTCCTTTTCGCCGGTCTGCTTCCGGCGGCCGGAAAGAAATCGATCGTCATGATTGCCGGAAAGCCATCGCACGGTCCCGGACAGCACGAACACAACGCGGGGATCCTGTTGTTGAAAAAGTGTCTTGAGGCCGGAGCGGGCGGCGAGGTGACCGTGCTCCATCACCTCAACGGGGAATGGCCCTCAGCGCAAGAGTTGGCCGGAGCGGACTCGGTGGTGATCTACGCGGACGGCGGCGGCGGGCACCCGGCGTTGCAGGGGGATCGGCTCGCCCAACTCGAGCGTGAAATGAAGCGTGGGTGCGGCTTCCTCACCCTTCACTACGCGGTGGAGCCCACGCTGGAGAAGGGCAACCGTGAATTCCTCGCTTGGATGGGCGGTTGCTTCGAAACGAATTGGAGTGTCAATCCTCACTGGGACGCAAATTTCCGGGAATTTCCCTCTCACCCCATCAGCCGAGGGGTGAAGCCCTTCGGGACCCAAGACGAATGGTATTTCCATATGCGTTTCCGGCAGGGAATGGAGGGCGTAACGCCGATTCTGAGTGATCGCGCTCCCGAGAGCACGATGTCGCGGCCCGATGGCCCCCACAGCGGAAATCCGGCGGTCCGGGCCTCTGTGGCGCGAGGGGAGAAGCAGCATGTGGCCTGGGCCTGCGAGCGGACCGACGGGGGGCGTGGATTCGGTTTCACGGGCGGGCACTTTCACCGGGGCTGGGGCAACGACGGGCAGCGCAAGCTGGTCTTGAACGCGATTCTCTGGACGGCGCACGTTGAGGTGCCGGAATCTGGGGTCGCTTCCACGGTGACGGAAGACGATTTGAAGGCCAATCTCGATCTGAAACCGGGACAGGGGCTTCCCGAGAAACCAAAACCGAAGGCCGCCAAGTGACCGGCACACCCGCCCTCTGCTCCGCTTGACCAGCGGCGGCGTTCCTCCGAAGATCCCCCATGTCGTCCCGCGCCGTCAGAATCCTCGACACCGCGTTGCACCTCCTTCCGGTGCGGATGCGGATGCCCCTGAAATTTGGAAACCAGGTGGTCACGGAGTCCGTCTGCGCCCGGGTCCGGGTCCGGGTGGAGGCGGCGGACGGATCGGTCGCGGACGGTTGGGGGGAGACGCCGCTGAGTGTGAGCTGGGTTTGGCCGGCCCCGTTGACTTACGCGGAACGGCTGGAGGCCATGACGGAGTTCTGCCGGCGGATCGCCTCCGCTTTCCGGGAGTTCCCGGCCCGGGGACACGCGTTGGAGATCGGTCATGAGTTCATCGCGACGCGGTTGCACGACTTGCAGGAGTCGTTTAACCGGGAGCGGAGTGCCGGGGCCCAGTTCCCCCATCTGGCGGCCTTGGTCAGTTTTTCGGCCTTTGATTTGGCGTTGCACGACGCTTACGGAATCGTCCACGGGGTCCGGACCTACGACACCTACGGCCCGGACTTCCTCGGTCCGGACCTGAGTGCCTTTTTAGAACCGGTGCCGGGTGGTCCGGCGGACTTCGCTGGAAAACGGCCGGCGGACTTTTTGGTCGCCCCTCCGCAACGCCTGCCGGTCTGGCATTTGGTGGGCGGCTTGGATCCGCTGGAGGCGGACGAACTCACCGGAAGCGAGCCTGATGATGGGTATCCGGTGCTGTTGCGGGACTGGATCCGGCGGGACGGGTTGACCTGCCTGAAGATCAAGTTGCGGGGGAATGACGCGGGCTGGGACTACGAGAGGATGGTGAAGATCGGCCGGATCGGTCGGGAGGAGGGCGTCCGGTGGTTGACGGCGGACTTCAATTGCGCGGTGACGGAACCGGCGTATGTGAACGGGATTCTCGACCAACTGCGGGACGACGACCCGCTGACGTTCCAGCAGACGTTGTATGTGGAGCAGCCGTTTCCCTACGATCTGGAGACCAACCGGATCGAGGTGCGGAGCGTGAGCGCCCGCAAGCCTTTGTTCATGGACGAAAGCGCGCACGACTGGAAGTTCGTCCGGATGGGCCGGGAACTCGGATGGAGCGGGGTCGCGCTGAAGACCTGCAAGACCCAGACCGGGGCACTGCTCAGTCTCTGTTGGGCCAAGGCGCATGGGATGACCCTGATGGTGCAGGACCTGACCAACCCGATGATGGCTCAGATTTCCCATGTGGAACTGGCGGCCCACGCCGGGACCATCATGGGCGTGGAAAGCAACGGGATGCAGTTTTCTCCCGATGCCTCGCTGCCCGAACAAGCGGTGCACCCGGGGCTCTATCGGCGCCGGGAGGGCGTCCTGGACCGCGGAACGGTTTCCGGTCCCGGATTTGGATACCGTCTTTCCGAAATCCGGAGGGACCTGCCGGGAGCGGTGGCATGAGCAGGCTCCTTCTCGGTTTTCTTGCGTTGGCGGTTTTGCCCGGTTGGGCGGACGATTGGCCGCGTTTCCTTGGGCCGCATCACGACGCGAAGTCCGCCGAGACGGGATTCGCGGTGGATCAAGCGCCCCGCCTTCTCTGGAGTTGCCCGAAAGGGCGTAGCCACACGGCACCGTCGGTCGTCGGGGACCGGGTGGTGCTGGCGCATTTGCGGGAAGGGGAGGAAACCGTGGACTGTCTTGAGGCGGCCACCGGGAAACGGCTTTGGCGCCACACCACGCCGGTCACTCCGGGGCAGAGCTATGGAATCGACGACGCGCCCCGGAGCGGTCCGGTGATCGACGGGGATCTGGTCCACGTGTGTGGGTTCACCGGGGAACTGGTGTGTCTTCGACTGGGCGACGGATCGGTGGTTTGGAAGAAAAATCTGGATCGGGAGTATGGGAAGGCACCGTTCTTTTTCGCGCGCGGTTCCTGTCCGTTGGTCTGGAAGAATCAATTGATCGTCAACGTCGGATCCAAGCCGTGCGTGGCCGGGTTTGACAAGGGCACCGGGGAACTTCTTTGGGGCGTGGATCACCCGTGGAACGCAAGTTATGCCTCGCCGGTTCCCGCAATCTTGCACGGGCGGGAGCGGGTGTTGGTCTTCGCCGGAGGCATGTCGGATCCACCGAACGGAGGGCTCTTGGTGATCGATCCGGAAAAAAGGAGGATCGAGAGCGAGTTCCCCTGGCGAGCGACGAATTTTGCATCGGTCAACGCCGCCTCGCCGGTGGTCGTTGGGGACGGCGTTTTCCTTACGGAAGGTTACGGTCCCGGTGGCGTGCTCCTGCAGTTTGCGCCGGCAACGATGGAACCGTCGGTTCGTTGGGAGGCCCCAGGATTCTCCGCCCAGTTCTCCACTCCGGTGCTGCAGGACGGATTGCTTTTCGGATTCTCCGGGGCCTCGGAGTCGCGGGCGGAGTTGGTGTGTCAGGAGGTGGCCTCCGGCCGGGAATTGTGGAGGGACGGGAACCCGTTGGAAGTGGAGTTCGAGGGGCGCCGGATGCGGGTGTTTTTAGGGCGTGGCAGTCTTCTGGCGGTGGATGGAAAGTTGTTGGGAATCGGGGAACAAGGGACGTTGGTTTGGCTGGCGCCGGATCGGACCGGGATGAAGGTTTTGGGCATTAGCCAGTTGCTCCATCGCCCCGAGACCTGGGGGATTCCGGCACTGGCGGGCGGGCGATTGTATGTCGGTGAAAACAACGGGGAAGACTCGCGCCTCCACTGTTTTCTCTTGCCCAAGCGGTGATCGCCTCATGATTTCGCGAGCGATCGCGCTTGATTTGCCCTGCTTCTCTGAGAAGATCGGCGTCGTGATGCGCATCCTATCCTGTTCCCTCGCGATCCTGCTCGGTGTGGCTCAAGCGGCCGAAAGGCCTCCGTCCTATCGCGACAAGAATCCGCAACGCTACAAACTTCAGTTCCGGGCCAGTGAACTCGACCCGCGTTGCAAGGAGCATCCGGAGATTGGTTTTGTCTTTAACAAGGACGGCAAGGCCACCGATGTGGAGGTCGCCACGGTGGACACGAGGGTGGATCCCAAGGGCAAGCTGGTGATCTGGCTGATGGGATACAACGACGCGCTCTTTGAGCGTCTTAACGGCTATGGAATGCATGCCATCCAGGTGAGCTATGCCAACCAGTGGTTCGGTGTGTTGTGCCAACCGGAACCGAAAAACGGCAAGGCGAGGGGCGATATCCGTCTTGAGGCGGCGATCGGTGAGGATGTGAGCGACGAGATCGACATTCCCAAACCGGACTCCATCATGGAACGGTCCTATCAACTGGTGAAGCATCTGTCCGAAGAGCATGAGGTGGGGCGCTGGAAACAATTCCTGACGCGCGACGGCAAGGGTTTGTTGTGGGACAAGGTGATCCTGTCAGGAGCTTCCCACGGTTCCACCACGGCGGCCCGGTTTGCGATGCATCAAAAGGTGGACCGGGTCGTCATGTTGTGTGGTCCCCGGGATCAGGATCAGGATTGGCAGGGCGGGACTTCGGCCACCGAACCGGCGCGCTACTTTGGCTTCAGTCATGTGTTGGATGGCGGTTGGTCGGGTGATCATTACTGCCGCTCTTGGGAAATGCTGAACCTGAACCGATTCGGTGAGATCGTGAGCGTGGATGCGGCGAAACCACCCTACGGCAACACGCGCCGCCTCATCTCCGCGGCGGACGTCGGCGGTAACGCGGACCGGGCTCATTCTTCGGTGATGCCCGGGGGAGCTTCGCCCAAGGATGGGAGCGGCGCCTATCTCTTCGAACCCGTCTGGGAATACCTCTACACCCAACCGGTTGAGAAGGTCGGCAAGGCGGTGCCGCGGGATCCAGAATGCAAGGTGGGGGAGTAAGGTGATGGGGCGGTGGCTGCCGTGGTTCTGTCTGGCCTGGGGTTGGGGACAGGTCTCCTCCGCCAGCACGGTCCCCAACTTCGTGATCATCCATGTGGATGATCTGGGGTATGCGGATATCGGGCCCTTTGGATCAAAGCTGAATGCCACTCCGAACCTCGATCGGATGGCCGGAGAGGGCAGGTGCCTCACCAATCATTACGCCGCTCCCGTCTGTTCGCCTTCGCGGGCGTCCCTCCTGACCGGATGTTATCCCAAGCGGGTCCTGCCGATTCCCCATGTTCTTTTTCCCGCTGCTGCAGTCGGGCTCCATCCCGGCGAGGTGACTATCGCCGAGCTGCTCAAGGGAAAGGGATATCGTACGGCTTGCGTCGGCAAGTGGCATCTGGGGGATCAGCCGGGCCTTTTGCCCACGGATCAGGGGTTCGATTCCTTCTTTGGGTTGCCCTACTCGAATGACATGGGGCCACGGGAGGACGGGGCCAAGAGTGATTTCGGTTCCGAACCCAAACCGCCCAAGGCGCAGTCCAACCCCGGTGGGAAGGGGGACGAGACAGGGCTGCGCGGCGATGATCAGCCGCCCCTGCCCTTGATGCGGAATGGCACCGTCATCGAGCGGGTGGGCCGGGAAGGGCAGGCGTCCCTGACGAGGCGTTACACGGAGGAGGCCGTGCGCTTTCTCAAGGAGGCGGGGGATTCCCCCTTTTTCCTCTACCTGGCGCACACGGCCGTGCATTTCCCGCTGTATCCCGGAGAGGGTTTCCTTGGGCGATCGAAGAACGGGTTGCTTGGCGATTGGGTTGAAGAAGTCGACTGGAGCACGGGGCGGATCTTTCAGGCTTTGGGAGAATTGGGTTTGGATGCCCGCACCCTGGTGATCTTCACCAGCGACAACGGGGGCACGACGCGGAGTTCCAATGCGCCGTTGCGCGGATTCAAGGCAAGCACTTGGGAGGGGGGGATCCGGGTTCCGACGATCGTCCGCTGGCCGGGGCGGATCCCTGCGGGCGGACGGACCACCGCCATCACCGGCCACCTCGATTGGCTTCCCACGTTGGCTCGATTGGCCGGGGCGGAGCTGCCCCCGGGCCGGGTGCTCGACGGTGTCGATCTCTGGCCTGCCTTGACGGGCGGGGGAAGGCCGCGGGAAGTCTTTCATTATTTCCGGGGAGCCGTGCTGGAAGCCGTCCGCGAGGGGCGGTGGAAGCTGCACCTCGGCCCGGGGGCGTTGTATGATCTGGAAGCGGACCCGGGGGAAGCGCGTGATCTGGCTTCCAACCGGCCGGCGGAGGTGGAGCGGTTGCGCGTTTTGGCGGGGAAGATGGAGGGCGGGCTTGGGACCACGGGTTTCGGTCCGGAATGCCGGCCGTTGGGACGTCACCCCCAACCTCGCCCGCTTCTCGCTCCCGACGGGTCCATCCGCCCCGGGTTCGAGCCGAAGTGAACGCGGAAGTCTGGCTGCCTCTGTTCGGTGCCGGGCTCTGCGCCGGGTTCATCGACGCGGTGGCCGGTGGGGGCGGGATGATTTCGGTTCCAGCCTTGTTTTGGGCGGGGTTGCCGCCGCATCTGGCGCTGGGAACGAACAAGTTGCAAAGCAGCGTGGGCACGCTGATTGCGGTGTGGCATTACCTGCGCTCGGGGTGGGTCGAGGGCCGGGAATTGGGCCGGGTGGTGGGCGTGACCTTTGCCTGCGCCGTGGCGGGAACGCTTTGCCTGACCCGGGTGGACAACGAGCTCTTGGGGCGGGTGATCCCGTGGTTGCTTCTGCTGGTGGCGACGCACGCGCTATTCAGTCCGAGGTTCGGGGAAGAAAATCGGGAGCCGAAGGTCGGGGCAGGACCGTTCGCCTGGATGGCCGGAACCACGCTCGGCTTCTACGATGGCTTTTTCGGACCCGGAACGGGCGCTTTTTGGACGATGGGCTGGATTTCCCTGCGCGGGAAGAGTCTGGCCGGGGCGACCGCGGCAACAAAGGTGGTGAACCTGGCCAGCAACCTCGCAGCGCTCTGCGTTTTCCTCCCCGCCGGGCTGGCGCGCTACGATCTCGCGGGGGCCATGATCGGCGGGCAACTGCTCGGCGCGAGACTCGGGGCCGGGTTGGCGGTGCGGCACGGCGCCCTCTTCATCCGCCGGATCTTCCTCGGCGCGGTCTTTGCGATGGTCTTGAAGTTGCTGTGGGAACAATGGGGCTCTTGATTGTCCAAGCGGCGTTTCCGGTGTAATCGGCTTGCAGGATCATGTGGGAATCTTTCATCGGACAACGGGGCTTTTCCTTGGATCGGCTGGCCACCCTCTGCCGGGTCGCGGAGCATGGTGGGATCATGGCGGCGGCGGGCCACGGTTTGGCTGCTTCCGACAAGGCCGCCTTGCAAAACCGGCAGTCCCAATACAGCCGCCAGATCGCGGAACTGGAGATGTTTCTGGGGGGCGACAACCGGGTGGCTCTTTTGGACCGGAGCGTAAAACCGCACCGGCTCACCCCGGAAGGCGAAGAACTGGCGCGCTTGTCCCGGAACTTCCTCGCCGGGTTGGACGACTTCGTGGCGTCGCGCGCAGCGGGCACGCGCCGGGTCGTGATCGGAGCCGGGGAGCGGCTCATCCAGTGGATCATTATGCCGGAGATGCTGCCGAAGCTGCGGACCGCGTATCCGGGGATGACCTCGCTTTTCCTCAACCGGAAGACGCAGGACATTGTGAAGGGACTGGAGGACGGCACGCTCGATTTCGGTCTCCTCAGGCCGGGGATCCTCGACCGCCTTGAGTTTGAGACGGCCGGGAAATGGGTCGAGACCTACCACTTTTTCGTCTTGCGGCGGGTGCGGCCCAAGTTGCCGGACTGTCCCTCGGTGGCTGATCTGCAACGCTACCCTCTGGCGGTGCTGGAGGGCGGGGGGGAGACCCGCACGGCCCTCGAGCGGCTCTTCTTCAAGGCAGGCGCAAAGCCGAACATCCAACTGGAGTGCAGCTCGCTCACTCAGGTGGCTCAGGCGGTGGAAATGGAGTATGCCGCTTTTCTGCCACATTTTGCCAAGAGCCGCATGAGTGCCAACGTGGAGGCCTTTCGCGTCCCGGGGCTGGACGTGCTGGACGTGGAACAGACGCTGGCCTGGAGCCGGGAGCGTGCCAACTATCGGCCGGTCCTGCGCCAGATCGCGGCGCTGTTGGCGGGAGTGTGAGAGTTTTGGTGGGGGTGGATCGCAGAACTTGGAATTTACCAACACACGGTGGGTGTTGCCGGCGTGGACGGTCGGAAGGACGGGGCGAGGCTTCTGAAAAATACTAAAGAATGCCTTAAATTTCAGATATAGCGATTGTTCAGGTTTGCGTAATGTTAATGTTGATTTACTGTTAGAGGAGTGTTATTAACGGGCCCATGTATTCACAAGACCATAACGGTCCACGGTTCATCTGGACGGTGGGCTTCCTCGCTCTCGGGACACTGAGCGCGATCGGAGCTGCCGCCCTGTTTCCGTGGTATCTGGCGATTGCGATCGCCGTATTGGTGGTGGGCCTCGCCAGCGCGTGTGCCTATCAGTTCAGAGCCACAAACAACCCGCTCTATCTGGTTGCCATGTGTCTCATGACGGCGCTCGCCTCCTTCCTGGATGGTGTGTCCGTATGGGAGTTGCTCAATGAGACGCAAAACTCCGGTCTCCACGCGGCTTCGGCCAACGAGGGGGCGATCGGGACCCAGCTGAAGTCCACCCAGGAGCAGGCTGAGTCCATCCGGGCGCAAATCGCGGCGGTTGTCCAGGAATATACCAACATGGACAACGACGGGAATGGGGCCAACGATGGATTGATTCCCGGGAAAATCGCGTTGGCGGAGTCGCTCAAGGCGGATCTGGCCAATGTGCAGGCAAGGGTTGATGATTTGCAGGCAAAGACCATCGCCGCGGCCTCCACGACGGCGGTCACCGATGCCGAGCGGCACATTCTGCTGCAGATGGCGGACGAGCATCCGCATCCCGCGCAGTGGTTGATCATGTGGGCTTCAGTGGTGTTCCTCATTCCCGAGTTCACCCTCGCGCTGTTGGCGTGGAGCATGCACGGTCACGGGCGGAACGGCGGTCAGCGCCTCGATGCCTCCAGCCCTGCGTATGCCTCCCTGGAACAGATGCAGGCGTCGCAATTGTCGCCCCAGGTTCTGCATTACCTCCTGCAGCAGCAGTTGCACACCGTACAAGCTCTCGCTCCGGTTCAGCCGATGATGGCGCAGGCTCCGATGGCTCCAGTGGCCGCGGTGCCTCCGGTTTCCATTCCCGCACAGCCCATGACGCTTCCCGCGCAAGCAGGTTCGCTGGCGCCAGTGGCCGTGGCCGGGCGTTCGACGACGACCACGACGACCCGTCAGGAGGCGGTTGAGTTTGCTTCACAGCCTTCCCCAGGCCCGGCCGCGCCCGGGGTTGGTCCGGTGGAAACAGGGCCGGTTCCGGCGCTTCCTGTCGGATCGGCTGAATCCGCGGTGCCATCCATCGCACCAAGTTTGGCTTCGGGTGAAGAGCCCTTCTCGGAATCGCATTCTCATCCCGAGGGAGTGGACTTGTCGAGGGAGGGCTGGGTCCATGCACCGTCAAGCTCCGAGAGGCCCGGCTGGCCAGTCGCCAGACCCGGTCACATCAGCCCGGTCAGAGAGGCAAAAAAGCGTGGCGCTTTCGGTGGTTCTCCCACGAGAATGCACAAGGAGAAGAGCAGAACCGCGAGAGACCTCACCAGATTCATGCGGGATCCCTCATCTGAGACCACAGCTAGAGTCTAGGATGGCGGTCTGATTCCGTTTCATTCCTTCACCCCGTCCGGTTCGCCGGGCGGGGTTTTTTGTTTTTAGGGGAGGATGTCCTCACACCAGCACCGCTGGCTTTGTGAAGATGAGATGCGTGTGAATGTTTTCCGGCGCAACCCCGGTGAGACGGGACAAGGCGTGGCGATAGACCGCAAGCTGGGATTTGTAGGATTCCGCCGCCGCGGCGATTTCCCCGGGCGTGCTCACCCGGTTGGTCTTGAAGTCGAGGATCCAGGCTTCTTCCGCTGTCAGGACCACGCGGTCGAAGGTGCCGGAGACCCATGATCCTTCATGGATGATCTCAAAACGCTTCTCCCGCCAGAGGGTCGGGTCCGGGCCGAAGCGGGTGCGCTGGAACAAAGCGAGGATGGCGGGAGCGCGCAACGCGGTGAGGATTTCTTCGCGGAGGGCGCTCTGTGAGGGATCGGCCGGATCGAGCCCTGTAAGGACGGTCTCTTCCAGGGTGGAAGGGGTGAGGTGGTCGAGCCAGTCGATGCGTTCAAAAACGGCGTGGAGCTTGGTGCCGTGGTTCGCGGCTTCCCTTGAGCGGCGTGAAAAAAGGAAGTGGCTCCCCTGTTTTTCGGCGTGCGCATCATCGGCTCCGCTCGAGGGAAGGGCGCGCGGGATCGGAGGGAACGGGCGCCGTTGGTGGACCGGCGGGATCCGTGTCTCCTGCTTCGGGGCCGGGCGGGTCCCGCGATGAGTGTGATGCCAGTCCGGATGGCCCAGCGCGTAGACGCGGGTGAGAACTTCCTCACCCAGTGTCCGGGCTGCCCCGACGCCGGAATCCTGTTTCAGGGTGGTGTGGAGGATCTCCCGGGTGCTCCCTTTAGGGGTGGCGTCAGGATCGGAGGCCATCTTCGGAGGGACGCAGAGGATGTGAGTGGCGTATTTCGCCCGGGTCAAGGCTACGTAAAGCACACAAAGTTCCTCGTAAGCTCTTTCGTTCTCCAGTTTCTGGCGGGCTTCGAGCAAGGTGGGGTCCGCGAGGCAGACGTCCTTGTTGGGCATCTTGAGAACCCAGTCGATCTCCCGGTGCAGACCGACACCACTCTGGTGGGCGACGAGGGAAAGGATTCCGGGAGAGGTGATGGACTTCACGTTTCGTTCGGCCGTGAAATCGGGCAGGATGACGACATCGAATCCCAGTCCCTTGGATTTATGGACCGTCATGATCTGGACCACGCCTTCCGCCGGGGCTTCGCGCGAGGCGGCGCTTTCGATCGTGCGGATGAAGTCGGCGATCGACCGGTTGCCGTCGGCATCGAAATCCTCGGCGGATTGTCGCAATTGGTCGATCCGGTGCCGGGCGAATTCGTCGGGGACAAAACCGCCCTGGGCGAGGAGATCGAGCCAGAGGGCAAAGGTGGCGCCGAACCCGGAATCGTGAATCGTGGTCAGGACGCGCCGCTGGATCCTGCGCTGCAAAGATCCGTGTTCCTGACAGGGATGCGCGGCAAAGGCCGGGGTCATGAGGACGTGCCGCCACGCCGTGGTATCCCCGGGATGGGCGGCGGACTGGAGGAGCGAAACAAAAGAGGAAGCGATCGGGTGGTCGGAGCCAATCAGGGTATCGCTCTCCACGGTGACGGGAACGTCGGTGCGGGCGCGGATCGTGTTGGCCAGTTCCAAGGCGTCGTCATTGGTGCGGACGAGAATGGCGCAGGAGAGGTTTTGCTCGTGGGGGGCGATTTCCGCGACGAGCGCGGCGACGGCCGCAAATCCCCGTTCCTTGGAAGACTCCTCGGACTCCGGATCCTCGTCGAGGGTCAGGAGTTCCACATAGTCCGAACGATCCTGGTGATGGGTGGTGTGCGGGACCCAATCGGCCTCCCAGCGTTGGAGAAACTCCTCATGATCGGGAAAGAGCGAGCGCAAGGTGGCGGTATCCCCGAAGATCCGGTTGATGGTCTCCATCAGGGCCGGGCCGGAGCGACGACTGTCCTGCATTTGCTCGGTGGCGATGCAATCGGGGCGACGGGAATTGTAATGATTCCGGATGTCATTGAACAGGGCTGAATCGCCTCCGCACCAGCCGAAGATCGCCTGTTTGACGTCGCCCACATAGAAAAGGCTCCGTTGCCCGCCGGAATCCTGCAGGACCTCGTCGATCAGGTTGGCGATGACCTGCCACTGGTCGTTGCTGGTGTCTTGGAATTCATCGAGGAGCCAGTGATCGAATTTTCCATCGAGACGATAGTCCACATGCAACTTCCCCTCGCCGCCGCAGGCGCTCAGCTCCTGGTGCCAGTTCTCGGAAAGGAGGGTGCCGTTGAGCAGCAGGCGGATATCGAGAAATCCCAGCATGCCGGCGCGCCGGATCTGTTGGCCGTAGGTGTCTTCGAAGATTCTCAGGATCTGGTGAATCCCCTGGGTTCGCTCGAGATACGGGTTGATCTTGAAAGCGAGATAGTGGTGCCCCAGATCCGCGAGAGAAGCACAAAGATCCGGCGGGAGGGTGAAGGGACTCCGGTTGAATTTCAGGTCGACCGGCCCGCCCCGCATCGCCTTGGTGTAGGCGAGGAGGAAGCGCTCCAGCGTCGTGTCCGAAGGCTTTGATTTTTGGGCTCCCGGGAGATGCTCGAGGAAGTCGAGGAGGCCCTCCCACATCGCGAGCGCCTTTTTGTCGAGATGGAAACCGGCTGTGGCGGCGCGGAGATGGCGACAGGCTTCCTCCGGTGTCGAGCGGGGCTCAAGCCACGGGGCGCTCCCGGGCCAGATCGTCTCCTTGCGACCCCATCGGCTCGGGTTCGGCTGCCGGAGGTAGGTCTGGTGGTGGCTGGTGACGAAGTCGTCCAAAATCGATTGGAGGTTCTTCTCCTCGGAGCCGAACGTGGACTTTTTGAAGGCCTCAATGAACTCGTCCTCGGTTGTCCGGTTGGCGTAGACGCTCGCAAAGACCCGGGCGCGCGCCGCGATCGCATCGTGGTCGCTCAAGACCTCGAACTTGGCGCCGAGACCGAACTCGGCCGGGAAGCAGGCCAGGATCCGGTGAAAAAAAGAGTCGAGTGTTCCCAGCGTGAGCAGGTGGAGGCGGTCGATTACCAGACGAAGCAGTTTCAGCGCCTCCGTCGAACCGAAGTTTTCGAGCTCGAGCTGGTCGCGCAGTTCAGTGGCAAAGCCGGGGTTCGAGGCGGCCGTGCTCAGTTTCTTGAGGATTTCGTCGAGGAACTCGGCCGCCGCCTTCCGGGTGAAGGTGAGGGCGATGATGCGCTCCGGGGAAACGCCGAGGGCGAGGAGATGGACAAATCGATTGGTTAGCCGGTAGGTCTTGCCTGATCCGGCCGAGGCGAGGATCATTTCATTCCGCAGGTTTTTCATGGACGGGGCGGGGGGAGTTCATGGGGGCGAGATTGAAGGTCTTGAGCGGTGCGCCGAGATGGAGACGGTGGAATTCATCCTTCGCCTTCGGGGAAGGGGCGGGCCAGAAGCGGCGCTCGCGAATGTCCTTGATGATGCCTTCGGCGCAATTCTGTGCGTGGGTGCATTCCGATGGGCCCAGTTCGGTGAAAGGAAGGATCGCCGTCTCCTCGACCGCCTTTGGCAGCGTGAAGTAAGCGCACTCGATCGCGTCGCCATATTCGGACTTGAGCATGAGCCGGTAGAGCGGGAGCTGCAGGTCCTTCCACCGAAAATTCTTGGAATCGATCGAAAACCTGGCATACTCCGGCACCCAGTCGAGCTTTGTGCCTTTGGTTACCTTGGTCCAGTGAGCGGTCTCCGGCTTTACCGCTTTGTCGGACGTTTTGTAATCGAGGACACGGACCGCCCCCGTCTTTTCATGTTCGTCGATCCGGTCGATGCGTGCGTGGAGTTCGACGCCTTTCAGGACAAAAGGCGGATTATCGAGCTGGTATTCGGATTTGATGATGCGCCAACCGTCCGCGCGGCTTCTGGCCTGGACTTCGGCGGCTTGGTCCAGCCGGGCGCGGATCCCGTCGAGCTGGATGCGGACCGGGAGCGGTGGATGGAATCCAAAAGTCTTCACGGCGAGTTCGTCCACCCGGTCACGGAAAAATTTCCGGATCTGCGCGGCGTCGGAAGACTCGCGCGCCTCAGGGTGAGCGCCAAACTGCCGGAGAACTTCGTGACAGAAATTCCCGAACCCGAGTGCGTCCAGTTCCTGGGGATCGTCGGGCACCGTCTCCATACCTTCGACCCGCCGGAGGTAGAACGTGAAGGGTGAGGAGAGATACTCCCTGAAAGCGGTGACGCTCAGGGTTTTTGGGGCATACGGCGGAGGATTGCCCGGAAAGGGCTGAAGTTCGAACCCGGGCGTCCAGGCAAGGTTCCCGCGCGGCAGCGGGGCGTCGCGGAAAAGGGTCCTCACCCGGTCCGGCAGATCCTCGTCCGCGCAGAGGAAAAGGAGGCGGGACGGACGGAGGGGATCGCCGCCCCGGCTGTGTCGTCCCAGACAAAAATCGACTCTTCCCCCGTCCCGGCGGCACTGGAGCAACGCCTCGAAAAGATAGGTGTCGCGCGCCAATCGGCTCTCGTTGGTGGGGAAACGGGTGAGTTCGGCGAGGCGCTTGCGCAGTCCTTCGGGGAGGTAGATGTCCCCCGTGAGCGACTCCGGCACGAAGCCCTCGTTGAAGCCGGTGACCATGAGGTGGGGCGCCTCGTCCCAATGCAGTTCCAACCAACCGAGCAATTCGATCGAACCAGGACGTCGCTCTTCGTAAAGCGTCTCCTGCTCCAAGGTGGCGAGGAGGAGGGCGAAAAGGTCGGATGCCCGCAGTTTCAAGCTGGTGCCGATTGGGCCTTCCACCGCTTCGAGCAGGGGCACCATGGCCTCCGAAACGGTTTGCTGGACCCGGGCGGGACGGGGATCGGCGGAAGAAGGGCGGCTTCCGAGAAGATCCCTGAGTCCGTCCAGGAGGGAGGTGGTCAGGGGCTGCTGTCCCAACCTGGCGAGGAATTGTCCGGTGACCTCCAGCGCCCCGGTCAATGAGGAGGCAGTGTTCCCGCCCGGTCGCGCAAACCATCCCTGCAACGAGGGCAGGTCTGCAAAGAGGTGTTTGCGGCGCGAGCTGTCGAGAACCCGCAGGGCCTCCACCGCGTTCCACTGCGGAAGGGTTTTGGCCAGATAGGCATCGAAATCCGGACACCGCAGGAGCATGGCGAAAGCCTCGATGCCCTTCTTCTCCAGCAACTCGCGGAGGACCCGCAACAAGTGCAGCACCCCCTCGGAGCGCAGCGGCGTCCCGCCCGGGTCGAAAGGCGGTCTTCCGTCCTTCTCCAGGAGGCGCCGCAAGGGACCGGTCACCTCGTCGTCAAGGATGCCGATGCTCACCACTGCCGAGGGCGTGTCACCGTCGGGAATCGCTCCGGCCACCAGAGCGGCCTGGGCATCGGGCCCGGGCAGAACATGGACCGGTAGCTCTCCCCCGGGAAACTCGATGCGGCGCTGGGCCCAGGCCTCCGGGATCGGGCGGCCCCAGGAGTCGAAGGCGTCCGCCAGCGATCCAGGGGCATGCACCCAGACCTCGAGCGGAAGCTGTTCACCCAAATGCTCCAGCACTTCGATGGCGAGGGGGATCGGATCCGGGCAGGCGATGACACGGATGGCCGTGATTCCAGCGGGCAGCTGCGGAGACTGCCGGTTCGCCTGACGTCGTGTCAGCAGGTCCTCGCGGTCGTTCTGCCTCAAGGTGGCCACGAACTCCGCCTCAAGCCGGGCCAGATCCTCCCAGCGCGCCGCCTCCTCCAGGGACTCCGCGAGGAGTTCGCAGGTGCCGGCGATGGACAGCCCTCCCTCCGCGAGGGTGTTCCGCAGGTCGTTGAGGCTGCGCGCGGTGCCCAGCGCCCACTGAAAATCCCGGTTCGCTGGAGGCACCGGGAAGAGCGCTGGAAAATCGTCCAAATGGATTTTCTGCAAAACCGTCACCCAGGCGAGCAATGCTTCCTCCGGGCTGGCGGCCCGGCCGTCGTCCGGGCCGGAGATCAGGCTGAGAAGGAACTCCGGCGGGACCACCTGCGGAGGGCAGATCGCCCGGCCCTCCCGCGCGGCGAGATGAGCGAGCATCTCGCGGAGGCGGCGCCCGGCGTTCTTGGTGGGGACAACGACCAGAAGATGCCCCAGGTCGAGCACGGGCGGGGTTGTCCCGGCCAGCAGGCGCTCGGCCGCGAGTTCGAGCACGGGGCGGTTCCAATCGAGGAAGCGGCGGGTGGTGGGCATAACGGTTGAGGAAGGAAGGAGGTGCAGTAAGGCGCATGTTAGGGTGGGGCGCAAGTCCGGGTGTGCGAAAACGGAGGAGGAGGGGATCCGGGGCGGCGGGCCGCGGTGCCGGCATCCGCGACAATTTCCGATTTCCTGCTTGCCTTTGAGGGCCCTCTTCCCATTGAATGGCAGTCCGCCCTTGTGACTCCGTCCGCTCTTGTTCATCGTTCCTTCCGCTCGCGCCGAGCGGACCTTTTTACCCTTCAGGCCCAAGCCCTCCGGCTCAGGCTGGACGGGGCGGTACCGGTCTGTTCCCGGGAGGCGTCGGCCGATTGGGCTCCCTCCAAGATTTACGGGAAGACGGAATCCGTTCCGGCCCGGCGGGGCCCTCGTTCGTCCGGGCGACCCGATCCGGGCGGTCGCAGTTGCCACCCCTCGATCCCGGCGGGAGTCGCCGTCGATTCCGCATTCCCCCCCGTCCCGGGCGTAGGGGAGCCGGAAGTCGACGAGAGCGAGGAGCCAGAGCCGGTGGCGGGTCGTAAGGCCCGCCGACGCCAGCGGCGTGAAGCGCGACCGGGAGCGTTTCCTTCCCCTTTGCGTCACGGAAGTGCCTTCCGCGACAAGACGCTTTGGGTGGATTCCGCCTTTTTGGCCGCCGCCGGCCCCACCTCTTTTTGCCGCCGAATCGATTCGGGGCACCGATCCTTTTGAAATTTTCCGCAACCCCTTTTCCGCTCGCCACCTGACATGAAACCGAAGAAGCCAGGCAAGTCCGACCAGCCCGCCAAGGCAAAGTCCAACCGGACGTCGAACCGTCGTTCGAAGAAATCCCTCGACCCTCGGACAGGTTTGCAGTGGGAACAGCTGGAGCCGCGCATCCTGTATTCCGCCGCCCCGGTTGAGGCCCCAGTCGAAGAGGCAAAACCGGAGGCCGAGTCGGCCGATGTGGCGCAGGCCTTGCCCACCGAAGCCGTGCGTCCGCCCTCCGTGAGTCTTCCGGCGGTTGAGGCCCATGCGGTGGCTTTGGATCAGGCGGCGGCGGCTCGGGCCGACGAGATTCTGGCGGCGGATCCCTCGGTCCAGATCGGCACGATTGATTTCGGGATTGAGGCGGAGAGCGGGGGCGGAGCGTCCACCACCGGCGTGGGGACGCCGGATACAACGGGGATCAATTCGGCCGACATCGCGGAGTTGGCCCGGGAATCGGTCTCGCGCTGGACGCGCACCGGTTTGAATCAGGACCAACTCGAGGCTCTGGGACGGATTTCCTACCGCATCGAAAACCTGGCGGGCAATCGCCTCGGATACGCGGACGGCATGGTGATCGTGATCGATTCGGACGCGGCGGGGCGTGCTTGGTTCGTCGACCGGACCGCTTCTCATGACGAGGAATTTGATCTCGGGGATTCGGACGGGGTCAACGCCCTGGATGGAACGGGGGCGTCGGATCGATACGACCTGCTTAGCTTGCTGCTGCACGAGCAAGGGCACGTCCTCGGCCTTGCGGACCAGAGCTCGGGGCAGACCGATGTGATGTATGCCTTCCTCCAGGCGGGGCAGCGCCGGATTCCAGTGTCCGGTCAGGCCGAGGGGGCCCAAGTGAGTCTCGCCGCGGATGGCGTGGAATACCTGACGGCCGCGTTTGTTTGGACCGGAACGGCCGGGGACGGCAATGCCGCGAACGGGGCCAACTGGGCGGGCGGCGTCGCGCCATCGACCATGGACGATCTCGTCTTCGGTTCCGCCGGGGCCGGGACCATCGATTTCAGCGGGTTTGCTCCCAACACACGGTTCCAGACGATCCAGATCAACGGGAGCGGGTTCACCCTCACCGGGAATTCGATTGAATTGTATGGGGGCCTGACGGTCAACCACACGACCGGCACCAACACGGTGGCGCTGGATATCACGTTGGTCAACGCGCAGACCATCATGAACGCCAACAACGGGGCGGTCCTGAACCTGACCGGTCCGATCCGCACCGGCGCCTTGCCGGGCACGGCTTCGGTGGCCGGCACGTCCGCCCTCACCTTCGACGGGGCGGGCGCCACCAATGTGAGCGCGGTCATTGACGGCGCGGGCAGCGTCACCAAGCTCGGGCGTGGCACTTTGACCTTCAGCGCCGCCAACACCTACGAAGGGATCACGGATTTGCGCCAGGGGGTGATCGTGGCCTCCAACGGTGGCGCGTTCAGCACCGGACTGGTCACCGTGCAGGCCGGGGCCTCGGTCCATGTCTCCGGCGGGATCATCATCGCCAACCCGCTGGCGATCCGCGAGGGTGGCGTCGGATTCGGCGATGGCGCCGATCCCGCAGCCTTGGCGCGTCTCGGAGCCCTTCGCAGCCTGGCCGGGACCAACACTTGGTCTGGTGGGATCGAACTGACCGGGGGGAACAACCTCATCGGCGTCAATGCCGGAAGCACGTTGAACCTCAGCGGGGTCATCTCCTCCGGGCTGGGCAACGGGAACAACCTCTACAAGGTGGGCGAAGGCACCCTGCAAATCACCGGGACCCAAGCGAACGTGTTCCGGGGAACGACCCGGGTTTTGCAAGGAACCCTGGAATTGGGCAAGACGGCCGGGCTGGATGCGCTGGGCGGGGCGGTGGTCATTGGCGATAACCTTGAGGTGACCGGAACCAAAACACTGCGCCTGCTGACCGCGAACCAGCTCCGGCACCTCG
>JAGWVU010000026.1 GCA_018970725.1 Verrucomicrobiota bacterium | reverse complement strand
CAGAATCTGGCCTTTCCGCACCTGCTGACCGTCCTCGAAGAAAAGACCGGTCACGGTTTCGGTCACGTTGGAACTGATGTCACTGCTTTCGTCCGCGTTGACCGTTCCGATGACCCGCAAGGGAAGGGCGAAGTCCCCGTGCCCCACCGTGGCCGTCTTCACCGGAGCGGGCGGACGCACCGTCTTCATAGGAGCGGCTTCCTCTTCCGGTCCGCACGCCGGCATCCAGGCCCCCAGCAAGGGCAGCAAAAGACGAAATCTGAAATTCTGGCGGGTCATGGGCGGGTCCGGACAGCCGCTCTTTCCCCCCGGGCGCGGCAGATGGACCCCGTAGTCCATGAGATTCCGGCCGCTCTCGGAATCCCGGGCTCACTCCTGCCACGGCATCACCAAGCTTCTTGCCACTTCCCCCCGTTGCAGCGCCTCATAAGCCTCGTTGATCTGCGTCAACGGATACGTCCGCGTCAACAGGGCATCGAGCTCGATCCGCCCGCTGCGATGCAGTTCAATCAAGCGCAGCAGCTCGATCCGCGGGCGCGTCGACCCGTAAATCGTTCCCTTCAACGTCTTCTCCGCATAGACCAAGGCGTTGATGTTGATCCGGGCCCGCTTCTCCGCCGGCGCGATCCCCACCACCACACAAGTCCCGCCCTTCCGCGTCGCGTCATACGCCTGCTCCACCACCTCCGGCAGTCCCACCGCCTCAAACCCGAAATCCACTCCGGCCCCACCGGTCAAGTCCTTCACCGCCTCCACCGGATCGTTCTCCCCGGAAAGCACACAATCCGTCGCCCCCAGACGGCGCGCATACTCCAGCTTCAACGGCACCGGATCCACCGCGATGATTTGCCCGGCCCCGGCCAACCGGGCCGACTGGACAATGTTCAACCCGATGCCCCCGCAACCGAAAACCGCCACCCGGCTGCCCGCCGGCACTTCGGCGGCATGGACCACCGCACCGAACCCCGTGATGACGCCGCAACCGATCAACGCGGCATGCTCGAACCGCACATCCTGCGGGATTTTCACCACCGCCGCTTCGGGCATGGTGCTCCGCTGCGCGAAGGTCGAGACCCCCGCGTAATGCAGCACCGGCGCTCCCGATGCGTCCCGGATCCGGGTTTGCCCATCCGGCATCAGCCCGGTGAACCGCATCTTCGTTCCCACATCGCACAATGCCGGCCGCCCTCCCAGACAATACTCACACCGCCCGCAGGACATCCGCCAGATCGGAATCACGTGGTCGCCCGGCTCCACCGTGGTCACGCCGGAACCGATCGCCTCCACCACGCCCGCCCCTTCGTGACCGGGAACGATCGGGGTGGGCATCGGAAGATCCCCCTTGATGACATGCAGGTCACTGTGACAGACCCCCGCCGCCTCGATGCGGACAAGGACCTCACCCGGGCCCGGCGGCAAAATCTCCACGCGTTCCAGGCACAGGGGGGCTCCGGCTCGGCGCAGGACCGCGGCTAAGGTATCCATCCGGCCATCCTTCACCAGAATGGCGCGGATCTCAACTCCCGGGCTCGTCCCTTGACGACATCGCCGGGAAGCTCTCTGGTTTGGTACGAAGCCTGCTCAGCTCTCTTCCGATTCCACCCCCCATCTTTTCCCATGAAACGAATTGGCATCCTGACCGCCGGTGGCGACACGCCCGCTCTCAACGCCACCATCTACGGAGCTGTCACCCGCGCCAATCAACTCGGCATCGAAGTCTTCGGGCTCATCAAGGGCTTCAACTGCCTCTTCAACCCGCGCGTCCCTCACGTTCACCTCAACCCGCTTTACCAATGCATCCCGGAGTTGGATCCGGCCATGGGCGGCACCTTGATCGGATCTTCCCGCGATTATGTGGATCCCAACGATACCGCGAACCTCGATCTGATCGCCCAACGCCTGCGGCAACTCCGCATCGATGGTCTCATCTGCATCGGGGGCGACGGCACGCTCAATGGTCTGCAGCCGATCGCTGAGCGCATCCCCGCCGTACTCGCCCCGAAGACCATCGACAATGACCTGGGCCTCAACTACGCCAGCGAACCGGACGAGTGGACCCGAATTGCCTCCCCCGACCATCCGGGAGGCTACCGCAACGGGCGGATGAACTCCCGCTGCTCCTTTGATCTCGACCACATCGTCAACTATGTCACCCCGGGATACGCCACCGCCGTCTTCGTCTCCGCCAGCGGCGTGGAAAGAATCCGCACCACCGCCGAAAGCCATCGCCGCATCGCCATCATTGAAGTCATGGGCCGCCACTCGGGCTACATCGCCCTCGGCTCTTCCTATGGCCGTCCCGACATCGTCCTTGTCCCGGAAACGCCCCTCGATGTCGAGCGCCTCGTCGATCGCGTCAAACAGATCTACGACCTGCAAAAAAACGTGGTCATCGTCTGTGGCGAGGGGATCGTCGATGAACAGGGACGCGAACTCGGGGCCGCGAAATCGTCCACCGATCCGGCGGGAAACCTCGCCTTGACAGGGGCCTCCGAAGCCCTGCGCTCGCGCCTCATCGAGCTGATCGGCGACACCTATTTCCGCAACTATCGGCGCGGGCGCACCGCCGCCGAGGCCATCTTCACCCGGAAAATCGGGCACACCCAGCGCGGCGGCCGCCCCCTGCTCTTCGACCGCTTCCACGCCGCGGAACTCGGGGCCAAGACCGTCGACCTGCTCAAGGACGGTCACAACAACGCCCTCTCCATCCTCCAATACAGCATCGACCGCGGCTTCCACGTCGAGGGCTACGATGCCAACCGGCTGCGCGACCGCTGGGGCCTCATCCATGCCCGGCAGATGCACCCCGACCTATATGACTACTCTCTCATGAAGCCTTCCAAGCTCGGGGCCGATTACCTCAAACCCATCTTCACCGGGGCCATCGGTCAGGACGACATGGAGCACACCCGGACCACCCTCTTCGCACCGGGGAACCTCTCCCAGCCCTATCACTCCATTAACACCGACATCAACAAGCGCATCCGGCTTCTCAGCTGATTGGCCTCTACCGGCAGAGACTCGTGCCACCGGGAATGGACGAGCAGTTGCTTTCGCAACGAGGTTGCGGTAATTGTGGCCTTGATGCGCCATCCATTTCCCGTTCTCCCCATCCTGCTCCTCGTCCTCGGCGCGAACCACCTCCCCGCCGCCGATCCCGCCAAGGTTCCTGTGGCTGTGAGCCTCCCTCCCTATGCCTGGCTGGCCGGGCGCATTGGCGGGGATCATGTCGCCGTGGTTTCCCTGCTCGAGCCGGGGGAGGATCCGCATTCCTTTCAACCGCCCCCCCGGAGGGTCACCAACCTCAGCACGGCCAAGGTTTGGTTCACCGTCTCCATGGGGTTCGAAGAAGACCTGATCGCGAAGCTGAAGCAGACCGCTCCCGGTCTCCGCATCATCCCGGTTCACGAGGGGATCGAACTGGCCGAGGGGCACGAACACGAACACGAGCACGAACACGAAGGCAACGGGGAAAAGCACGGCAAAGAGGAGGAACACCACGATGAAACCAAGGATCCGCATGTCTGGCTCTCGCCTGTCCTCTTGAAACAACAGGCCCATACCATGGCTCATGCCCTCGGCGAAGTCGATCCCGCCCGGGCCGCGTCTTACGAGGAAAATGCCGTCACCTTGGAAAAGGAGTTGGACGCCCTCCATGCCTCCCTGTCCGAAAGTCTGGCTCCCCTGAAGGGATCCACGCTCTACGTCTTCCACCCGGCTTTCGGCTACTTTGCCCGCACCTACGGGATGCAACAGGAGGCCATCGAGACAAAGGGCCGCGAACCTTCCGCCAAGCATCTCACCGAACTCATCAACCGCGCCAAGGCGGAAGGCGTGAAGCTGATTCTGGTGCAACCCCAGTTCAGTCAGGCCAGCGCGGAAAAAATGGCCCGGGCCATCGGTGCCACGGTCCACCCTGTCAATGATCTTGATCAGGATGTCATCGCCACCCTGCGTGCGTTGGGCGACGCCGTCAAAGCCTCCCGTTGAACCGATCCCGTGGCTGCCGCGATCGAATTCCGCCACGCCAGTTTCCGTTACCGGGAGGTTTCCGTCCTCATGGATGTGAGTCTGCGGGTTGCGGAAGGCGAGTGTGTCGCCATGATCGGGCCCAACGGCGGCGGCAAGAGCACCCTGCTGAAACTCGCCCTCGGGTTGCTCAAGCCCGATAGCGGCAGCATCCAGGTCTTCGATCATGCTCCGCACACCGGTTGCCGGCTCATCGGCTACGTGCCGCAACATCTTCACTTCGATCCCAAGTTCCCCATCACCTGCATGGAGGTGGTCCTCATGGGACGGTTGGACAGGCTTCCCTGGTGGGGACGTTACCCCGCGGCGGACCGGGAAGCCGCCCGCGAGACCTTCCGGCGGGTCGGGCTGTCCGGTCTCGAGGAGCGCCCCTTCGCCGCCCTCTCCGGCGGGCAGAAACAGCGCATCCTCATTGCCCGGGCGCTCTGCACCGAACCGCGCCTCCTGTTGCTTGACGAACCGACTGCGAACGTCGATCTCACCGTGGAGGAGCGTTTCGTGGAACTGCTCGAGGAGCTGAGACAGAAGGTCACCATCGTCCTGGTGACGCACGATCTCGGACTGGTGGAACGACTGACCGATCAAGTGATCTGCGTCAACCGCCGGGTGCACCGCCACCGGGTCTCGGATCTCGACGGGGAGACCTTGCGGCAAATCTACAGCGCGGAATTGCGGGAACAACATTTCGCCCCCTGTGACCATGAGGTTTCCGGTCCCGGAACACCCCCGGCATGAACGCGTTTCTCCAGGAAGTCCTCACCCCGGGTTCCATCGTCCAGTTGGCGACGCTGGCGAGCTTGATTGCCAGTGTCAATTTCGGCGTGGTCGGCACCTATGTGGTGGCGCGTCGCATCACTTACATCGCAGCGGCCATCGCCCATAGCGTCCTCGCGGGAATCGGGTTCGCCGTCTTCGCCCGGGCCCATTTCGGCTGGGACTGGTGCGCGCCGGTCTTGGGAGCCATCGTGGCGGCCGTGATCTCCGCCATCATCATTGGTTATGTCAGTCTGTATCTTCGCGAGCGCGAGGACACCATCATCAGCGTGGTCTGGGCCGTTGGAATGAGCGCTGGCCTGCTCTTCCTCTATTACTCGCCCGGCTTCAACGGCAATCTGGAGAGCTTTCTCGTCGGAAGCATTTTATATATCGCACCCGCCGATCTCTGGATCATGGGCGCCCTCGGACTGGTCGTTGTGCTCCTCTGTCTCTTCTTTTACAACCCGCTCATGGCCGTCTGTTTCGATGAGGAGTTCGCCCGCCTCCGGGGAGTCAATGTTCCGCTCTACTACATGCTGCTCCTCATCCTCACCTCACTCAGCGTGGTCTTGTTGGTCCAGCTCGCCGGCATTGTGCTGGCCATCGCCCTTATCGTCCTTCCCGCCGCCGCCGGTCTCCATGCCACCGGGAAACTTTGGCACGCCATGTGTCTCGCCACCGTTCTGGCCATGATCCAGTCCACGCTCGGCATCGCTTGGAGCTACACGGTGGAAATCCCGGCAGGCCCGGCCATCATTCTGCTCTCCGCGGCCTCTTACCTCGCGGTTTTCGGCTGGAAGTGGTGGCAAAGTCTCCGGGCGGCGTCATCGTTGCCGATCCGGTCGTGAGCTTCCTCTTCCCGCTTTACCTTTTGGGCTCCCTGGCGGTCGTCGTCCCGATCGTTCTCCACCTCCGGCGGCGTCCGGCCCGGGACCGGATCGAGTTCAGCTCCACCCTCTTCCTCGACCCGCAGGACCCGCCACAACGCCGCAGCAGCCGCATTGAACATTGGGTCCTCCTCGCCCTGCGCTGCGCCGCCCTCCTCTTTTTGGCGCTTCTCTTCGGCAGACCACTCTGGCGGAGCCCGTCCCCACCCGCCGCCACCCCGCTCACCGTCCGTCTCTTCCTCCTCGACCGCAGCGCCTCCATGCGCCAGACGGGCGCTTGGGACGACGCCCTCGCCGCCGTCCAACGACTCGCCTCCGAAACCGCTCCCGGCGACCGCATCGCCCTCGCCGCCTTCGACCGGGATTTGGAAGTACTTGTCCCCTTCGCCTCCGCGCCGGACGCAAGGAATGGGTTCGCGACCGTGCTGTCCTCCCTCGCGCCGGGTTGGGCCGGAACTTCTCTGGATCAGGCACTGCCCGCTGCCGTCGCCCTCGTCCAAGCGGAGTCCCGCGGCAGGAGCACCAGCCAGGAGATCCTTTTGATCAGTGATTTCCAGGAGAGCTCCGCCCGGGAGCGCTTGGGGACCTTTGCCTGGCCACCCGGCCTCCGCCTGACCGGGGTGCCCGTGCCCACCAACCCCGGGCCACGACGTCTCAACGCTTCCCTTCAGGTCGTGGCCTCGGCTTCGGAGGAGGACGAGCCCGCCCCAGGCCCACGGAACCTTGAATCCATCCGACTCCGGCTGGCCCGCTCCCATGGCGCCCCCGGGGACGCCGTTCTCTCCGTCCGTTGGAAGGATCAGCCCGCCTCAGCGGTCGAAATCCGGCTGCCTCCCGGAGCCAGTCGCGTCTTGAGCGCCCCTCCCCGCCCCTCCCCGGAAGCCACCGAACTCGAACTGACCGGAGATGCCGAGCCTTTCGACAATCGCGCCTTTGTCGCCCCACGCCGGGCCCGGTTGGTCCGCATCCTCTACACAGGTCCGCCCGCCGCGCCCGGTGACACCACCTCGCCCCTGTTTTTCCTGAGCCGTTCCCTCACATCCACGGAGACCCTGCGCCCCGAGGTCAGGTCCCGCCCCGTCGGCGAACTCACCGGATCCGATTGGAAGGACGTCGATGTCGTCGTTCTGGCGGGTCGCCCCGATGCGCAAAACCTGCAGTCTCTGCGGCAATTCATCGGGGAGGGCGGCACCGCCGTTCTCCTGCTGCCCGACGCGATCTCCAGTTCATGGTTGACCGGGTTGGACCGTGGATTCGCCGTCTCGGAGGCCCCCGTCAAAGACTATGCCCTCTTCGGAGAGATCGACTTCGATCACCCCGTCTTCCGACCGTTCGCCATTCCCGGGCTGCGCGACTTCAGCAAAATCCATACTTGGAAGCACCGGCTCATCAAGCTTCCGCCCAAGGCCCGTATCCTCGCGAGGTTCGATTCGCAAGCTCCCGCGCTCGTTGAATGGCCGCTGGGGCAAGGCCGCATCTTTCTGAGCGCGTTCAATTGGGTGCCGTCGGACTCCCAGCTTCCGCTCTCCTCCAAGTTCGTGCCCCTGGTCTACGCGATGCTCGGGGAGGCCGGCTTCCGGCACCGTGAGCCGGACCGTTACCTCGTCGGCGATGTCTTTCCCGGGAAATCGGGTGCGCCGTTCCGGGCCACCGCTCCCGGGCTTTTTCCGACCCGGGATGGCGTCACCGAGCGCTTGGTGGCCTGCAACCTGCCCCCGGGGGAGAGCCGGTTGGAGACGTTCCCGGTGGAAAGCCTCGCCGCCCTGGGCATTCCGGTCGGCGCACCGGCCCAAGGGGGACCGGACGGAGCGGGTCCGCCCCCACTTCGCCTCCAGGCCGCGGAATCAGAAGGAGAGCAGCGCCTTTGGCGATGGCTCCTCCCCATCCTCCTTTTGCTTCTTCTTTTGGAGACGTGGTGGGCCAACCATCCCCGGCCCGCACTTTCCGGCTCCCCTGCAGCTTGAGACCGGTCGCATTGGACGAACCAGCCGGAATCGCGTATCTTTCCTCCGCTATGCGGCCCGGAATCCCCCTGTTCCCCTCCCGGCGTCGAGCGCTGGCCTACGCCACCGCGGGTCTCGCCAGTGGAGCGTCTTATCTCCACGGCACCACCCTCGAACGTCACTGGATCGAGATCGTCCGGCATCGGCTGCCCATCGCACTCGGCCCTTCCGCTCCGCCCGCGCTCCGGGTCGCCCTGCTCACGGATTTTCACTACGATCCTCTGTTCGAAGGCGCTTTCTTCGAGAGCGCGGTGGCGCTGGCCAACCGGGAACGGCCCGACCTCATCCTTCTCCTCGGAGACTACATCACTTCCGTCGGCGAGGCGGCGCCGGAAATCCTTTCGATCCTCGGCAAACTCCGCGCCCCCATGGGAGTCAAAGCCGTCTTGGGAAACCACGATTGCTCGCACGGACGGCGTTCGGTCACCACCTCGCTGGATCGCAACGGCATCGAACTGCTCCGGGACCGGCTCGTCCGCTTGCGGCACCCGGCGGGAACCCTCGTTCTCGCCGGATTCGATTCCGCATGGACCGGTCTGCCCGACCCAGGCCTCTTCAAAGGATTGCATCAGGAGGAGCGACTCCTCCTGGCGTATCACGAACCGGATCCCATCGCTGCCATCCCGCTGGAGTGGCGGGACAAAATCGCCTTGCAGGTCTCCGGTCACACCCATGGCGGACAGATTTGCGCCCCCGGCGGCATCGTCCTGCGCACCGTTCCCCACGGGGTCAAATACACCCGCGGGCTCTACCGGATCTCCCCCCGGACGAACCTCTATGTCTCACGCGGCCTCGGCACCGTGGCCATCCACGCGCGGCTCTTTTGCCGCCCGGAAATCACCATCCTCGACCTCATCAACACTTGATCCTCCGGCTCCCGCCCCTCCCATGAGCCTCCTCATCCGCGACGCCCGGATCGTTTCCCCGGATCTTGATCTTCCCCTCTCCTCGATTTGGATCCAGGGCGACCGCATCGCCCGCATCGGCCCCGCGTCCGAGCTCCCCCGCGCCCCACGGGAAATCAATGCCGCCGGCCGGCTCGTGGTTCCCGGATTCATCGATATCCACACCCACGGGGCCTCCGGCATCTCCGTCATGGACGGCACCGGCAACGCCATCCGCGCCCTCGCCGGGGCCAAGTTGCAGGAAGGGGTCACCCAATTCCTCCCCACCACCTGGACGGAGACGCCCGATGCGCTCGAACACGCTTTCCGCGGCATCGCCGACTACCGCGAACGAATGGATCAGGCCCGCGTCCCCGGCGTTCACGTGGAGGGCCCCTATCTCAACCCGGACTGCGTGGGGGCCCAGAATCCCCGGCATGTCCGCCTGCCGGACATCACGGAAATCGATCGCCTCCGCTCCATCGCGCCAGTCCGCCTCGTTTCCGTGGCCGCGGAATTGGAGGGCGCCATCGACTTCATCCGTGGCTTGCGCACCCGGGAAATCGTCTCCTCCCTCGCCCACACCGCGGCCTCCTACGAACAGTTCGTGGCCGCCAAACAGGCCGGACTCACCCACCTCACCCACTTCGGCAACCAGATGACACCGCTCCACCACCGCGCCATCGGCATCGTCGGCGCCGGTTTGCTGGATGACGACATCCTGACCGAGGTCATTTCCGACGGAGTCCATCTCTGTCCCGACATGCTCAGACTCATCGGCAAGCTGATCCCCGGGCATCGGCTCCTGCTCATCACCGATTCCATCTCCGCTTCCGGAAGACCGGACGGGGAATGCATCGAGGGCGGCCAGCGAGTCATCGTCCGCGATGGCATTTGCCGGCTCGAGTCCGGAAATCTCGCCGGCAGCACTCTCCGCTTCCATCGTGGCCTCGCCATCTTCCATGAGGTCACCGGCCTCCCGTTGGCCCAGATCATCGCCGCCACCTCCTGGAACCAGGCCCGTTCGCTCGGGCTCGAGGGGTTCGGCAAAATCACGCCCGGCTACTTCGCCGATCTCGCCATCCTTGAAAGCGGAACCCTGGCCCCGGTGACCACCATCGTCGGCGGGGAAATCCGCTGGTCCACCGATCCCTCCTGAGCCCCCGTCTCATGCTCCACCCGCTCCGCTTTCCCGGAATCCAGGCCTTCCTTCTGCTCGGCTTCGCGGGCCCCGCTTGCACCACTCCGGTGCCCCCGCCCCTGCCGAACATCATTCTCATGATGGCGGACGACCACGGCTGGGAGGAGACCGGTTACAACGGACACCCCCACGTCAAAACCCCGGTTCTCGACGACATCGCCGCAACCGGCCTCAGGTTCGAACGCTTTTATGCGGCCCACCCGAGTTGCTCGCCCACCCGGGCCAGCTTTCTCACCGGCCGTCACCCCAACCGCATGGGCACCTTCGCCCCCGGATGGTCCTTCCGCCCGGAAGAAATCACCGTCGCCCATCTGCTCCGCCGGGCCGGTTATCATTGCGTCCATCTCGGCAAATGGCACGTCGGCCCGGTCAAGAAGGAGTCCCCGGTCTGCCCCGGTGCCATGGGCTTCGATGAATGGCTTTCCCATGACAACTTCTTCGAACTGGACCCGACCCTGTCCCGAAACGGAGGCCCTCCAACCCGGTTCGAGGGCGAGAGCTCGGACATCCTCGTCCAGGAGTCGATCGAAGCCCTGAAACGGGCCCGCGACGCCGGCAAACCCTCCCTCCAGCTCATCTGGTTTGGTTCTCCCCATGAACCCTACGCCGGTTTGCCCCAGGACCTGGCCCTCTACGACCACCTTCCCTCCCGCTATTCCAAGCCGGTTCGACTCACCTCGACCGAAACCGGCGACCCCGTGCAAAGGCCCCAAGGGGCTGTTCTTCGCGAACGATACGCGGAAATCACCGCGATGGATCGCGCCATCGGTCGCCTGCGCGCCTTCCTCAAGGATAGCGGTCTGCGCGAGAATACCCTGCTGTTCTATTGCGGCGACAACGGCACTTCCCCCGATGCCGCCCTCGGCGTCCCCCACCGCGGAGCCAAGGGAGAACTCTACGAGGGCGGCACCCTCGTCCCCGGCTTGATCGAATGGCCTTCCCGCATTCCCCAGCCCATCGTCGTCCGGACACGCGCCTCCACGACCGATCTCCTGCCCACTCTGGCCGCCCTTGCCGGGCAACCCCTCCCCGACCGGCCACTGGATGGCATCGATCTCTCACCTGTCTTCCGCGGAGACTCGGTCCCACGCCCCGCCCCCCTCGCTTTTTGGGAGTTCGACCTCGTTCACCTCAGGGAAACGCCATACCGGCCCTACCTCGAGCCCGCCCTCCAGGAAGGCACCACACCGCTCGTCAAGAAAGTGCAGGGCAAAGCAACCCGGGACTTCACCAACCTACGGTTTCCCGTGATGACCCCGGCTGATTTCCGCGGACCTCGCTCGTTCATCGATGGCGATCACAAGTTGATTCTTCACGACGCCAGAACCGGCCCGCCAAAAGTGGAACTCTTCGACCTCATGACCGATCCCGCCGAGAAAACAAATCTCGCTGATCAAGAACCCGGCCGGGTCGCGGAACTGCGGCGCGGGCTCCAGATCTGGCAGGAATCCGTGCTCCACAGTCTGACCGGCGCGGATTACGCCGAATCTCCGCCCGGTGCCGGGCCCGGAGGAAATTGAGGGACCGATGGCAGAACCCGCAGGACCTCTGTCCCAGCCCTCCGCCTTCGCGGATCCGCGGAGGTCTTCAATAGGTTCCCAAGCCGGGGTTGCACCTTCCCCAGAACGCATGGAACGTCCGGCGATGGATCAACTCACGCTTCTCGGACACGCCAGCAGCTTTCCCGACGCACCGTCACCCGATATCCTCGAAACCTTTCCCAGCCCCACCGGGCGCGCCTACTGGATCAAGCTCGATTGCCATGAATTCTCCTCGCTTTGTCCCGTGACCGGACAACCGGATTTTGCCCGGCTCTTCATCGAATATATCCCCGCGGATCGCTGCGTGGAAACCAAGTCCCTCAAATTTTACCTCGCCTCTTTTCGCAACACCCGCGCCTTCAACGAGGCCATCGTCAACCGCATCGCGGCGGATCTCCTGACCGTCTGCTCTCCGCGGCGTCTCCACGTCCGGGGGGAATTCGCGGCACGTGGCGGCATTGGCCTGACCGTGGAAGCCTCTTTCCCGGAACCGACGTAACCCCCGGCCCCGATCCAGCCGAGATGTTCGTCTCCGAAATTTTCCATTCCATCCAAGGCGAAGGCACGCTGGCCGGCGTTCCCTCCGTGTTTCTCCGCTTCTCCGGCTGCAATCTCCGGTGCGCTTGGTGTGATACTCCCTACACTTCATGGAAACCGACCGGTGACAGTTTGGCCCCGACGGAACTCCTCGACCGCCTCGGATCGTTTCCCCGCTCCACCCGGCACGCCGTGCTCACCGGCGGGGAACCCATGGTGGCTTCGGGGATCCACGACTTCGCGGCCGAACTGAAGCGCCGTGCCTGGCACATCACCCTCGAAACCGCCGGAACCGTTCCTCCCGGGGGAATCGCCTGTGATCTGGCCTCCATCAGCCCCAAGCTCCGGCATTCCACGCCGGCCCGCGGCACCATCGGGGAAGCCTGGATCAAGCGCCACGAGTCCCGACGCTTGCAACCCGATGTCCTCGCCCGGTGGATCCATGAATATGAGGTCCAGCTCAAATTCGTCATCGCCTCTGCCGGCGATCTCGAGGAAATCCAGGCCCTGCTTGCCAAACTTCCTCCATTTCCGCCAGACCGCGTCCTCCTCATGCCCGAAGGCATCACGAGCCATGAGATTCTCGCCCGCGCCCCTCTCGTGACCGAACTCTGCAAACAATTCGGCTATCGCTATTGCGACCGCGTCCACATTCATCTCTTTGGAAACACCAGGGGAACCTGACCCGGTTCCCGTCATCGCCCCCCAGCATGTATCGCATCTGCAAAACCATCGAAATCGAAAGCGGTCACCAGCTTTCCAAACATCCGGACAAGTGCCGTTTCCCCCACGGGCACACCCGCAAGGTCGAGATCGAGCTGGAGGCGGAGGAACTGGATGCCAACGACATGGTCTGCGACTTCAAGATCATCAAGGAAGTGATCGGTGAATACCTCGACGCCCTCGATCACTCCCTCTGCGTGAATACCGCGGACCCGATGTTCGCCACCCTCCGCCAAACCTACGGCGAGCGCATCATCCCCTTCGAGAACGTGGATCCCACCACCGAAGTCCTCGCCCGGGTCATCCACGATACCTTCGCCCGAAAACTCCACGACTACCGGGCCCGAACGTCTCCGCGCTACCCGCTCCGCGCCGCGGTCAGGATCGTCCGCATCCGGGTCTGGGAAACCAGCAGTTCGTGGGCGGAATATAGCGACCGCTGAAACGCAAAACGAGAAAGCCGGGGATGCCCCGGAGGGAGCGGTATCTACGCCGCCTTCCCGGGCCGTGTTTTCCCCGCCGGGACCACTTTCTCATCGGCGATGATCTTCCCATCGACCAGTTTGAGGATCCTGTCCGCAACCCCGAAATACTGGTCATCATGGCTGATCACCAGGACTCCCTTGCCTTTCGCCCTCAACTCCGGCAGCAACTCGGTGTAGAAGACCTCGCGGAAGGACGGATCCTGATTGGCGGCCCACTCGTCGAAAATATAAAAGGTCCGGTCCTCGAGATAGGCGGCGAGGAGGGCCAATCGTTGTTGTTGCCCTCTGGAGAGCGCACGGGTCGTCGAGAGACGACCGCCCTCGATCCTTACCTTGTGATCCAAATCCAGCCTCCGGAGATAGGCCTCCGCCTCTTCCTCCAACTTGGTGACCTCCAAACCGAGCAGGTCCTCGAAGAGATGGAAATCCGTGAAAACCGCACCGAAAAGCTGCCGGTATTCCAACAGATCACCGGGCCGGACCACCGTTCCATCCAGATCAATCACCCCGCCCTCCGCAGGATACAAGCCCATGACCACCTTGGACATTGTGGTTTTCCCACTGCCATTCCCCCCGACCACGAAGACGATCTCTCCACGGCGCAGCTTCAAGTCGATCGGCCCCAGGGTGAACTGGCAGTCCTCGCGGTCGTGATAATAGCTATGGGTCACCCGGGACAACGTGAGCGTGTTCCAGCCTGACGGAAGATGACCCTCTCCGGAGACGGGCACCGGCTCGGCCGTGACGTCCAGGCCAAACGACTCGATTTTCCGAAGCGATACCGCCGCCGCCGAAAGGTGCGGCAGGGAGTCGAGCGCGGATAACAGCGAGGAGCGCACATAGAGCAGCACCAAAACATAACCACTCAAGACTCCGGGTGAAAACGAAACAAACCGCGGCAGGACAAAAAGCACCAACCCCACCACCACCAGAATGAGAAATCTTCCCCAGGTGCTGATCGCGGCAAACGTCACGTCCCAAAGGAACAAATGTCTCTGCACGACGGCGGCCGCCGGACGCAAGACCCCTCCGAGAAACCTCTCACACCGCGCGTGACTCAGCTTCAATTCCTTCAAACCATGCGTGAGGTCATGAAAATAGCGGTAGACGCTGTCCATCCGGTTTCGCCCTTCTGCCAGCAGGACCCGCTCCCGGCCCGTCAGAAGCTTGTAGGACAATCCGCCCAAGACCAGGAAAATCACCGTGCCGACAAAGGCGGGGGGCGAGAGCCGGAGCAGATAAACAAAACAGGCGGCCGTTGTCGCCAAATTGGCAATCAACGGCACCATCACCGTCGCCACATCCCCGATCTTCGCCACATCATCGGTCAACACACCGAGCAGCGGTGCGCTTCCCACTTCCTCAAGGTTCCGCAATGGGGTTTCGGTGATGCGACGGGCGAGGCGCATCTGCATTTCCAACACCACCTTCCGGTAGAACCAGGCGACGGTCACATTCGCCGCGACCGCCGTGACCAGACTCAAAACCACCAGAGCGAGAAACTTCCACCCAAGGCCACTTCCGCTCCCGGGCCCGCCACTCAGCGCGCTGTTCACCAAGGCGATCAAACCTCCGCTCGCCAAGCCGCTCAATACCGCGGCTCCGGCCGCGAGGCTCACGACCAAGGGGGAAGTGCGGAAGACAAAAAGCAAAACCTTCATCGCACGGCGCCCCCTCCCACCCTTTGTTGCGTCGCCCCACTCAATAAAACCTCCATGGTTTCGGCAAGCCTCTTCACATACGGTTCTTGAAACATGCCAATGTGCGTCCCGGGTACATCATAACCCACCACGCCACCTTCGGATAATTCCCCCCATCCGTAATCAGAGTCGTAACGATACCACATATAATTTCCGTCATCCACCGCACGGATCAGGGTGAGTTCACCGGGATAGACCGTCGGCACATAGCGGTCCGCTGCCTCCAGATTCGCCTGCCACACCGCCTGCCAGGTAAAAATGATGGCGGAGGACTCCTTCGGCAGCGTGCCCGTGGCCCGATAGAATTCCACCACCGATTCACTCACGAAAAAGCGCAGGATCCGGATCTTCAGGCGGTGCCAGACTTCCCGGAGTCCGTATCTCGGCAAGTATCGGAGTAGGTTCAATACTCTTCTGCCCAGAGGCAAAGGGGTCAGGAATTCACGGAACCCACCGGTATCAAATAGAATCAAACGTTCCACCGCAAGACCCGACTCCTGCAACTGCTTCGCCATTTCAAACGCGACAATCCCGCCAAAACTCGCCCCTCCAATCCGATAGGGCCCATCGGGCTGGATCGAACGGATCGCCCTTATGTAGTCGGCGGCCATCTCCTCCACCGTCCGATGGGGATTATCCGGGAAATCATTTCCCCGGGCGCGCAGCGCATAAAACGGCTGATCCGGCCCCAGATGCTCCGCGAGGCCCTTGTAGAACAAAACTTCGCCGTGCCCGCCATGAATCGCAAAAAAAGGCAGTCGCGTGCCTTGCCCCTGGAAAGGCACCAACGGGGACCAAGGAACCTCCACTCCCTTCTGCGCCAACAAAACCGCCATTTCCGCCACGCTCGGTGCCTGGAACAAGGCGGAAAGCTGGATCTCGACCTCCAACTGCTGGCGGATCATCGTGAGCATGCGAAACGCCTGCAACGAATGGCCGCCGAGATCGAAAAAGCGGTCGCCAATCCCCACGTTCGGCAGTCCCAGGACCTCGGCCCAGATCCGGGCCAACTTCTCTTCCAGCGGATTGTTGGGCCCGGTCCGGCTCACATCCTGACTCTCAGCCGTCATATCGGAGGGCAAAGGGGCAGGCAGGGCCCGGGTGTCGATCTTCCCGTTGGGTGTCAACGGCAGACGCTCCAACAACACCAGCGCCGCCGGCACCATGTAGCCGGGCAAACTCTTTTTGAGGAATCCCGTGAGCTCCCGGGGAGCGACCGGGCGCTCCTTGGACGGAACCACATAAGCGGTCAGCAAATGCCCCCCGGATGAGTCCGGCAAGGCCAACACCACCGCCTCACGGACATCAGAGCAACGCAGCAGCATCGTCTCGATCTCCCCCGGCTCGATCCGGAACCCCCGGATCTTCACCTGGGTATCGATGCGTCCGAGAAACTCCAGACTGCCATCCTGCAGGAAGCGGACCCGGTCTCCGGTCTTGTAGAGTTTTCGTCCGGAACCGGCTCGGAATGGATCTTCGACGAAGCAAGCGGCCGTCAATTCCGGACGGTTGAGATACCCCCGGGAAACGCTCTGCCCACCAATATACAACTCGCCTTCCGCGCCGATCGGAACCAACCTTTTTCGACCGTCCAAGACATAGATTTCCGTGTTGGCCAAAGGCTTGCCGATCGGCACCTGGCTTCTTGACGGAAGGTCATCATCGATCCAATAACCGGTCGCCACCACCGTGGTTTCCGTCGGTCCGTAAGAATTGAAGAGCCGTGGGCGCCCCCCGACCTTCCGCAGCCATGCCTGCACCGCCCCCGGCAAGACCCGTTCTCCACCGATGATCACGAGTCGGACTTCCTTCGGAAACCGCAGGTCGCCCTGTTCCAGATCGGCCACCAGCTGATGCCAATAGGCGGTCGGAAGGTCCAAAATCGTCACTCCCCACTCCTGACACCGGCGCATGAACAGCGAGGACGACCCCATCATGTCCTCATCCCGCAACTGCAATCGCCCGCCGGCAACCAGGCAGGTGAAGATTTCCTCCACCGCCAGGTCGAAGCTGATCGAACCAAACTGCAACATGCAATCTTCAGAGGAGATCCCATAGTGTTGGATCGCGGCTTGAACGAAATGAGAAACCGCCCGGTGCTCGATCATCACACCCTTGGGTCTCCCGGAAGAGCCTGAAGTGTAAATAAAATAGGCGAGATTTGAAAGATCCAAATCCACCACCGGATTTTCCCGGCTCAATCCCGCCCATTCCGGTCCGTCACGATCCACACAAAGCACCACAGATACCGGCAGGGCCAATTTCTCGTGTAACTCAAGGTCGGTGACGAGCACCCGGATGTTGGCATCGTCCACCTTGAACTTGAGCCGCTCCAGCGGATATCCTGGATCCAACGGCAGATAGGCTCCACCTGCTTTGAGAATCGCCAACAAGGCAACCACCATCTCCGGACAGCGCCTGAGGCAAATCCCCACTGGCATGTCAGGCCGTACTCCACGTCCGATCAGTTCATGGGCGAGTTGGTTCGCCGCCGCATTCAGCTCGCCGTAGGTCAGGGCCCGGTCCTGATGGGAAACGGCAATCCGGTCCGGATTGCGCGCCGCCTGCGCTTCAATGTAGGTGTGCAGGCAATGGACCGGCGCGTCCACCGAATAGCTCGAAGCGGAATCGCTCAGAGACCAACTCTGCCGCCGCCCGCCATCCGAGCTCACTCCACCGGATTCGCGCAACCCCGCGACGCATTTCTCCAATGCTGCAAGCAAAGTTTGCTTCGACAAACGTTCGCCATGTTGCACCACTTCCGCGCGCACTCCATCGGGCAACGTTCTCAGGGAAAGACTCAGATCGATCGCGCCCCGAAAATTTCCACCGGACGCCTCCCGACTCCAAACCTCAAGCAAGGTATTCGCCTCATCCGCACAGACACACCTCAACTCTGCGATGGGTCTCGTCGGGTCCGCGCCAATCTCCTCCAGCAGGAAGAGATAATTGTGCAGCATCCGGTCGATCGTTGCCGGCAGAAAAAGATCCGAGGCATATTCCATCCGCAGCATCAAGCCGCCTCCGGTCTCCAACACTTCAAGCGTGAGATCGAAATTGGAGAATTCCCCATCCAGCACCAGCGGATCCAACGAGATCCCCGCCCCCCCCCCGGAAATCTCCTGCCGCCCGTTCATCTGGAACATTGTCTGGAACAATGGATTGCCCGAGGCGGTGCGTTCGGGTTGCAGCGCTTCCACCAATAGGTTGAAGGGCAGCTCGCCATGGTCGTAGGCCTCGACTGCAGTCGCCCGCACCTCCGCGAGAAAATCGCGGAAACTGCTTTCCTCCCGGACCCGGCTCCGCAGCACCAAGGTATTCACCAAAAACCCGAAAATCGTCTCATGCCCCGGCCAAGACCGGGTGGCAAAGGGCGTTCCTACCACCAAATCCTCTTGGTTTGTGTAGCGATATAAAAAGACTTTATAGGCGGCGAGGAGGGTAATGAAGAGCGTGGTTTGCGCTTCACGGGCCAATTCGCGAAGACGCGTCGCCAAACGCGCCGGCAAGGCCAAAGATCTCTTGCCTCCACGATGACTCGCCTCGGCGGGCCGCGCGAAATCCATGGGCAGCTCCATTACCGGAAGCGTTCCGCCCAACTTTTCCTTCCAATAAGACAACAGGTCGTCCAAGACCGCCCCTTGCAAATGATCCCGCTCCCAACGGATGAAATCTGCAAGCTGCAAATCAGACCCGGTATCGATCCCATCCCGATCGCCCCCATGCGATCGATAGGCTTCCATCAGCCCCTCCCAAAAGAGTCCGCACGACCATCCGTCGAATAGAATGTGATGGATCACCAGAACCATCCAATATTCGCTGGGCCCGATCTCTATCAGTTGCACCCGCCACAACGGAGCCCGGGCCAAATCGATCGGCTCCCGGGAAAAGCTCGAGATCCTGTCTCTGGCCGCCGACTCCCTCTCCTCCGCCGATTCCCCTCCGGCCACCCAACGGAGCAGTTCCACTTTCACCCGGCTCTCGATCGTCTGGAACGGCTGACCCTCGATCACCATGAAGCGCGTCCGCAGGGAATCGTGCCGCTCCACCAGCGCCCCGAGCGCGCACTCCAATCGCCCGGGATCCAGCTCCCCGCGAATCCGCACCGCATCGGTTGAATGATAATCCGACCTGCCCGGAGCCAACTGCTCCAGGAACCAGAGCTGCCCCTGCCCGAAAGAGAGCGGCAATTTCATGGATTCCGACGTCATCACCAAATGATCCCAAGCTACCTGAAGCACGGCGAGCGATGAATCGGCGCCCACTCTATAATAAAAGTCGGTATGGGTAATCTATAATTTTAAAGTTTCAATCAACATATCATAAAACATCAGCCCATTTTTCTGCGCCCATTGAAGCAGGCAAACTTCCCCACCCCTGAACGCCCGGCCTCTCCGGAGGCTCCGGTTGCTCAAGGAATCGCTTGAAACTCCAACGCATCCCTCCGAACGTCGCGTCGATGACTCGCGCCTTTCTCGCACTGGAAGACGGAAGGGTGTTCGAAGGGACCGGATTCGGGGCTGCCGTCACGGCCACCGGAGAGGCCTGCTTCAACACCTCGATGACCGGGTATCAGGAGATCCTCACAGATCCCTCGTATCGCGGCCAGATCATTGCGATGACCTATCCGTTGATCGGCAACTACGGCGTGAACCCCTCGGACGGGGAGAGCGATCGCCCGCAGGCGCGGGGGTTCGTCGTGGAAGAACTGTGCGCGTCGCCCAGCAACTGGCGTTCCGCGGAACCACTTCACGATTACCTCACGCGATGGGGCATTCCCGGAATTCAAGGGGTCGATACCCGGGCGCTGACCCGTCACCTGCGGACGGCGGGGGCGATGCGCGCCGCCCTCACCGCGGATCCTTCCCTCAGCGCGGACGACGCCGTGGACCTGGCACGCCAGTCGCCCCCCATGTCCGGCAGCGATTTCGTCCGGGAGGTGACTACTCCACGGGCCTACCGCTGGGATGAGCTGGACCGGGAGAGCGGTGAGTGGACCTTGGACAATCCGAGCGAGCCGGAAGAGCGGCGCGTCGCGGCGGAGCGCGGCGAGTATGTCCGCCCCTTGCCCCCGGTGCGGCACCAGATCGTGGCCTACGACTTCGGGGTGAAGCGGAACATCCTCCGCTCCCTCCGCCAACACGGTTTCGCGGTCGAGGTGGTCCCGGCGGGAACCCCAGCCGATGAGGTTTTGGGGCGTGACCCCGACGGAATCTTTCTTTCCAACGGCCCCGGCGACCCGGCGGCGCTGGGCTCGATCCATGACGAAGTCCGGAAACTGATCGGCCGCAAGCCGTTGTTCGGCATCTGCCTCGGCCATCAGATCCTCGCCCATGCCTTCGGCGGGAACACGTTCAAACTGAAGTTCGGGCACCGCGGAGGCAATCAACCCGTTAAGGACCTCCGGTCCGGAAAGGTGGCGATCACCTCGCAAAATCACGGTTTCGCCGTCGATCCGGCGTCCCTGCAGACCAAGGTGGAGGTGACCCACATCAATCTGAACGACGGAACCGTCGAGGGAATGCGCCACCTCGAGCATCCTGTTTTCAGTGTGCAATACCATCCCGAGGCCGCTCCGGGCCCGAACGACGCCAAATATTTTTTCGCTGAATTCGCCGCGTTGATCGAAACGACCCGCTGAGGCGGATTCCGGGCTTGCCCTCCCCGCAGACTCCCGATAGAGTTCCCCTGCTATGCCCAAGCTGATTGTCCAAGTCCCCGACGGGGAAGAAGTCGCCTACGAATTCGACGAACCGCTGATCACCATCGGCCGGACCGAGGGCAACAGCATCGTGATCCCGCATCCTTCGCTCTCCAGCGCGCATTGCCAGATGATGCTCAACCCGGACGGCACCTACACCCTCTCTGATCTGGGCTCGACCAACGGCACCTTCATCAACGGCGCGCCCGTCACGGAAGCAGTTCTTCCGCCCTACGCCCAGATCGCCTTCGGTGAAGTTGGCGCCAGCTTCTACACGGTCGAGGCGGCCCCTCCCTCGGGAATTTCCCGACGGGCTTTCGAGTTGCCCGACCTCCCCGCCAAAGGACGCCCTTCGAATTTCGTCTCCGTCTCTTCCGTCCCGAAGAACCGGAAAAAGAAGGATCCGGCGGCTCCGATCGCCGCGCTGCTCGCGGTTCTCTCCATTCTCGTCTCCCTCGGCCTCGTCGGGGCGGTCTTCACCCTGCTTCAGGCGGAGTAACCCGGTCGAGCCTTTTCCAGATTGCAGTTGATTCCTCCTCCGTAAGGGGGCACCTTCACTTCCGCCCGCTGGCATTCCCACGGGCTTTTCTCTTGCCCTTCCGCCTGACATCCCAACCATTGCCCTAACTTCCCCGTCGTCCCTTCCCTTATGTCGAACACCATTATCGTTGGCGCCCAATGGGGCGATGAGGGCAAAGGCAAGGTCGTCGATTTCCTGACCAGTTCGGCCGACGTCGTGATCCGGGCCCAAGGCGGCAACAACGCCGGGCATACCGTGATCTGCGACGGGCGCAAGTATGTCCTTCACCTCCTGCCCTCCGGCATCCTCTGGCCCGGGAAAACCTGCGTCATCGGCAACGGCGTGGCCCTCGACCCCATCGGACTGGTCACGGAAATCGAAACCCTCGAACGTCAGGGCATCACCGTCCGACCGGATCAACTGCTCATCAGCGACCGCGCCCACCTGACCCTCCCCTATCACCGGGAAATCGACGGTCTCCGCGAACAATCCCGCGGCGACCAGAAGATCGGCACCACCCGCCGCGGCATCGGTCCGACTTACGCGGACAAGGCCAACCGCAACGGCTTCCGAATGGCGGACACCTTGGACACGGAGCGTTTCATTCCCGCCTTGCGCCAACGCATTACGGAGACCAACGAGTGGCTCACCGCCTCCGGAATGGCCCCGGTCGATCCCGGGGTGGTGGAAAGCGTCCTCGCCGCTCTTGGGAGACTGCGGCCCCACGTCACGAACACCATGGCGTTCCTCCACCAGGCCGTCACCGAAGGGCGGACGCTCCTTTTCGAGGGGGCCCAGGGAACCTTCCTCGACATCGACCACGGGACCTACCCCTTCGTGACCTCTTCCAACACCACCGCCGGGGGAGCCTGCACGGGCAGCGGCGTGCCGCCGAACCGGATCGACCGGGTCATCGCGGTCGCCAAAGCCTACACGACCCGTGTCGGCACCGGTCCCTTCCCGACGGAGAACGAGGCTCTCGGAGATCATTTCCACGGGATGGGCCGCGAGTTCGGGGCCACCACCGGACGGGAGCGCCGCTGCGGATGGCTGGACCTGGTTCTCCTGCGCCATGCGGTCATGATCAATGGGGTCGATTCCCTGGCCGTAACCAATCTGGACGGCCTGGATCAAATCGACCCGATCCGGATTTGCACGCATTACGATCTGGACGGTCGCCAAGTCGAATTGCCCCCCGCCACCATCGCGGAGATGGAACGCGCCGTTCCCGTTTACGAAACGCTGCAGGGTTGGAAGACTGACATCAGCGGCTGCCGCACCTGGGAGGAACTCCCGGAAAACGCCCGGCGCTACATCCAGCGCCTCGAATCCCTCCTCCACGTCCCCGTGGGCCTCGTGAGCGTGGGAGCGGACCGGACCCAGACCCTCCTGCGCGACCCACGGTGGAACACCCTCGAAAATCCTTCGATCCGCGTCCGTCCCGGGGAACTCCCGGCCATTGCCTGACCAACAAGGCGTCCCTCCTTCCGGTTCCATCCGGGAACCTTGCCCACCTCCCTTCATGGCCAGCGATGCCTCCAAACTCCCTTGCCACATTGCCGTCATCATGGACGGCAACGGGCGTTGGGCCAGGGAGCGCGGTCTCCCCCGCACCGAGGGACACCGCGCTGGAGCGGAGTCGATCCGCGGGATCGTCGAGGAGTGCAACCGCCTCGGGGTTCGTTACCTCACGCTCTATGCGTTCAGCGCGGAGAACTGGCGCCGCCCTCAGAACGAGATCCACGCCCTGATGGCACTGCTCGAATTTTTCCTCAAACAAGAAACCCCCGACCTCGTCCGCAACGGCGTGCGCCTTCAAGCCATCGGCCGACTCCACGACCTGCCGGAAGCCTGTCAGCGCCAACTCCACGCGTCCATCGAAGCGACCGCCGGCGGTTCCGGATTGACCCTCATCCTCGCCCTCAGCTACGGTGGCCGTGAGGAAATCGTCGATGGCGTCAAGAGCCTCTTCCGCCACATCCAAGAGGGGCATGTCGACATCGCCATGCTCGATCCGGAACTCTTTTCCAAGCACCTTTACACCCGCTATTACCCCGACCCGGATCTCATGATCCGCACATCCGGGGAGATGCGCCTCTCCAACTTTCTTCTCTGGCAACTGAGCTACACCGAGATGGTCATCACCCGCAAGTTCTGGCCGGACTTCAGAAAGGATGATCTCCACGCCGCTCTGGAGGAATTCGCCTCCCGCAAGCGGCGCTACGGCGGACTTTGAAGCGGTGCCCGGCATTTTCCCCACCGTGCCGCTCGATTTTTCCCCCGATCGGGGCAATGTTCCGACTTGCCTCTGCTTTGCCCCTTGAATGACCGACCAATCCATCCTGATCGTTGATGCGGACGAGGACTTCCTCCTCTGGTGCCAGAGGCATCTGGCCGCCAGCGGAGTCCGCATCGCCACCGTGAACAGCTCCGACGCCGCGCTGACCGCCACACAGAAGGCGATGCCGGACCTGGTCATCGTGGAATTGCGGATCGCCCCGCTCAACGGGCTGGACCTGCTCCGCAAGATCCGTCAGCACGATCCCAACGCCACCGTGCTCCTGACCACCGGGTTCCCACCCACCAGCGCCGTCATCGAGGCGATGAAGCTGGGCGCCTACGACTTCCTTCGCAAGGAAGCCCTCAACTTCGAGTTGCGCCCCGTGGTCGAAGCCGCGTTGCGCACCCAGGAAGCCGTTCGCGCCGCCGCCCGGCAAACCCACCAAGGCGAACTGCGCGCGGAGGATTACCGGGAAACCATCATCGGCAAATCCGCCGCGATGCAGGAGGTCTTCAAAATGATCGGGCGCGTCAGCCGGGCCGACGCCCCCGTGCTCATCACCGGGGAGAGCGGATGCGGCAAGGAGATCGTCGCCAGTTCCATCCACAAGTTCAGCCTCCGCTCGGCCCGGCCTTATGTGGCCATCAACTGCGCCGCCATCCCCGCGGATCTCCTGGAAAGCGAATTGTTCGGCCATGAAAAAGGCTCCTTCACCGGAGCCACCACCCAACGGATCGGCCGTTTTGAACAATGCGACGGCGGCACGCTGTTTCTGGACGAGATCGGCGACATGCCCCTCAACATCCAGAGCAAGATTTTGCGCGTTCTCCAGGAGGGCGAATTCTCCCGGGTCGGCGGCAATCAGACCCTCAAAAGCGACGCCCGGATCATTGCGGCCACGAACCGGGAACTGGAGCGCGAGGTCGCGGAACACCGTTTCCGCGAGGATTTGTTCTACCGGCTCAACGTTGTCCGCATCCATATCCCCCCGTTGCGGCAACGGCGCGAAGACATTCCCTTGCTGGTGGATTTCTTCCTCCAACGCATGGCCGAGCAACGCCGCACCGAACGGATCCGGATCACCGCCGAGGCGATGCAGCTGCTGATGGACCATGATTGGCCCGGCAACGTGCGGGAACTCGAAAACACCGTGCAGCGCGCCTGCGTCCTCGCCACCAGCAAGATTCTCCTCCCCAAGGATTTCCCCATCGGCCGCACCCCTTACCAGACCCAGCGCGACATCGACGCGGAGATGGAGGCTGAATCCCTCGATGACTCCGAAGTCTCCGGTGACCGCGCTCCGGTCTCTGAGGCGGACCAGGCCACCAATCTGGCCGCCTCCACCCCCGAGCTGCAACAGGCCGTGGAGATTCTCCTCAACGCCGCCGCCGCCAACGAGGAATTGGAACTCCTGCCTTGGTTGGAGCGTGAGATGACCCTGCATGCCATGCGCCGCACCGGAAACAACCAGGTGCGCGCCGCCAAGCTCCTCGGCATCACCCGCGGCACCCTGCGCAAGCGCCTCGAGCGCTACGGCCTCTTCTGAGCCGGCCCCGCCGCCACCTGCCCCCGCCGTCCACCGCGCACCGTCCCGCATCAGGGGCGGCGTCTTTTTTGTGCGCCCCGATCTGTAACCTTTTCCAAAAAATTCGTAAGGAAAAGGGGGAAAGGACCCAAACGGCGGTTTCCCCCCCTGAAGAGGAATTCAAAATCATCGATGAAACCGCGGTGTTTGCGATTGGAGATTCCGTTGACCATCCTTCTCTTCGCCAATGAAGCCACGGTGCTGCAGCATTGGACCCAGCCGGATCTCACGAGGGTGATCGATGGGCTGTGCAAGTTCCGCGCGGGGCCGGACGGAAGCACGAACATGACGGCCGGTCTCAATCTGGCGGCCAGGACCATTGCACAAGCTCCGCACCGCCAACGGCATCTCTGGGTGCTCGGCGATAGGAAGCCCGATGATCCGGACGGAACCCGCCGCTCCCTGCAACAAGTGCGCCGTCAGGCAAGTTCGATCACCGCCCTGGGGCTCGGGGAAGAGACCGAGACGCTCAAGAAGGTTATCCCGGGCGCCCTGGTGAACCTCCAGGCCTCGGATTTGCCCAAGCTGGCGAGCCGCCTCTTTCCTGCGAATGGCGACCTGCCATTGACCTCCCTGTCTTCAGGCGAGGATTCGATGGACCACCTTTCCCTTGACGTCGGTAAGGCGGTGATCGCGTCCGCCATGACGGAAGGTGAGGCGTTCGTGATCGAGCCCGAGGAGATGCAGCATGGTGGCGTGGAGGTCATGGATGTGGACCCTGCCCTCGACCGCCTCGATGCCGAGTTCATCGGTGGCGCCGTGGATCAGCCCCCCCTTCACACCGCCTCCCGCCATCCACATGGAATAACCTTTTCGATTGTGACCACGCCCGTCTTGGGTGGCATCGTCCGGCGTGCGCCCGAACTCGCCGCCCCAAAGCACCAGCGTATCCTCCAACAGACCGCGTTGTTCGAGATCCTGCAACAGCCCGGCGATCGGCCGGTCGATCTGGGCGCAGTTGCGCGTCATCCCGCTTTGCAGGGAGCCGTGCAGGTCCCACTCGAGGTGGCTGATCTCGATGAAACGCACGCCTGCCTCGGCAAAACGCCGGGCGAGCAGGCACTGGCGGCCGAACGTCTCGGTCGGCGCCTTGTCCGCGCCGTAAAGTTGCAGCGTAGGCTGACTCTCGTGGGTCAGATCCATGACCCGGGGGAGTTCCCCCTGCATGCGGAAGGCGAGTTCGTAGGAAGCGATGATGCCCTCCACGCGGGGATCGGCGTTTTGCGCGAGAAACTCCCGGTTCATCGCTTGGAGGAGATCGATCTGTTGCCGTTGCGCGGCCGGGTCGAGCCGCGGGTTGGCGATGTTGCCGAGTTGCAGCCGGGCCTCCGGCTGGTTGGCATTGCCGAGCAAGGTGGCCGAGGTGGCAGCCGGGAGAAACGCGCTGGAGTAGTAGCGCAGGCCGCCGAGCGCCGTGAGCGGATTGATGCTGATGAATCCGGGCAGGTCGGCGTTCTCCGTGCCCAATCCATGCACGGTCCAGGACCCCACCGATGGACGCACGAACTGAAAACTGCCGGTATGGAGCTGTTCCAGCGCCTGTGGATGATTTTCGTTGTCCGTGTGCATGCCGCGCAGCACGCAGAGCTTGTCCGCATGCTTCGCGAGTTCCGGAAAGAGCTCCACGATGTCAATCCCGCTTTGCCCGTGCCGCGCGAACTTCCACCGCGAGCCGAGCAGCTTGGTGCCCTTGTTCCGCCCGGGTTCGCCATGGCGCCGGGTCAGTTCCGGCTTGGGGTCGAATGTCTCCATGTGCGAGGGACCGCCTCGCATGCAGAGGAAGATGACGCGCCTGGCCCGGGCGGGAAAATGCGGACCGGGCCGCCCTTGAGCGGAACTGAGACCGGCAAAGGCAAGGTAGCCGAAACCGGCGGAGGCTTGCTGCAAGACTTGGCGACGATTGATCATGAGGGAGATCAGGGCTTATCGGACGATCCGGAACTCGGCGGACGCGATGACGGTTTGGCAGAGGGTGGTCCATGCGCTCCCGGTGTCGCCCTCCCCGAGGTGATCGAGGGCACGGGATTCCTCGGCGGCGGTGGGGGGCCGGAAAAAAGCCCGTTCGTAAAGGCGGTGGAGGCGTTCCCGGTCATTGGACAGGGTGGGATCGGCCAGAAGACCGAGGGCGGCGTGCCGGGCTTGGTCGAGCACCCAGGGATTGTTCAAGAGGAAGAGCGCTTGCGCCGGGACGATGCTCTCCTCCCGTCTCGCGATGCTGCGCTCGGGCGGCGCGAAGTCGAATACCCCGAAGATTTCCGGGAGCGTCCCCCGGACCACCGGCAAATAGACGCTGCGGTGACGGCTCACGAGATCCGCCGGTATGAGGAAGGGCTTGAAGGTGAAAAGCTCGGCGTCTTTCTGGGGATGAAAACGATCGAGGAACTGCGTCTCCGGGGGCCCGGGTTCCAACTGGTCGCCGAGCCGGAGAATGGCATCGCGCAGCACTTCCACCTCGACCACCTTCGGCGTCATCCGCCAGAGCCAAACATTGTCGGGGTCGACCCGAAGCGCATCCGGTGAAGCCTCGGAAGAGCGCTGGTAGGCCCGGCTGAGGACAATTTCCTTGATGAGCGTCTTCACGCTCCATCCTTGGTCCATGAAACGGACCGCCAGATGATCGAGCAAACCGGGATGGCTCGGCGGAGCCCCGTTGACGCCGAAGTCGTCCGGAGTGCTCACCAGTCCGCGCCCAAAAAGTTCCTGCCACACCCGGTTGACCAACACGCGCGCCACCAGCGGGTTGCGCCGATGCGTCAGCCACTGCGCCAGCTCCAGACGCCCGCTCCGGGACGCCGGGGGCGGCTTGATTTCCGGAATCGCAATGACGCGCAAAAACCCGCGCGGCACCCGGTCCCCTAGCGTCGTGACCTCCCCGCGAACATGGATCCGGCAGTCCGCGATGACGTCCCGATCCCGCGCCCCCATCGTCCACGGCGGCTGGGGCGGCGCGGCGTCCTTGAGCGATTCCACGGCTTCCTCCAATTCTTTGACTTTCACCTGCCACCCGGCAATCGCGTCCTCCTTGGCCTTCAAATCGGCTTCCGCCTTGCGTTTGGCTTCCCCGGTGGAGGTTTCCACGAGCCGCCTGGCTTCGGGAAGGCGTTTTTGGAGCCCATACCGCGCGCTCCGGGCCTCGTGCATCTTCAGAATTTCGGCATCGAGCCGGGTGAAATAGTCCAACGCCGCCGGGGCCAGCCTGCGCCCCTCCTCCCCGCCGAGCGGGTGATATTCGGTGTGGTGGAAAGCCGTGGCCCTGATGCCGCGCGGCCCATGCCCGTAGAGCGGTTCCGTGCTGCGGAGGATACCCGCGATGGCATAATAATCCGCCGTCGGAATTGGATCGAATTTGTGGTCGTGGCAACGGGCGCAGGCGATCGTCAGCCCGAGGACCGCGCGCCCGATGACCTCGATCTGTTCATCGACCACATCCATGTGAAACAGATCCTGTTTGGACTCCTCGAAGGCCTTTGCTCCGAGCGCGAGGAAGGCCGTGGCGGTGAGTCTCTCATCCCGCCGCGCTGCATCCTGCACCGGCATCAGGTCCCCCGCGATCTGCTCCTGAATGAACAGGTCGTAGGGTTTGTCCGCATTGCAGCTGGCGATGACGTAATCCCGGTAGCGCCAGGCATGGTAGTTGATCACGTTGCGGTCCCGTCCATTGCTGTCCGCATAGCGCGCCAGATCCAACCAGTGGCGCCCCCAACGCTCGCCAAAACCGGGACTCCGCAGCAGGGAGTCCACCAACTCCTCGAGGTTCTCCGGGACGGACCCATCCGAGGGCGGCAGGCCGGTCAGATCGAAGTGCAATCTCCGGAGAAGGGTGGCCCGGTCCGCCGGAGCGTTGGGCTGGAGATGGTTCCTGGCGAGCTCCGCGTCCAGCAGGCTGTCGATGGTTGCGCCGGGGAGGCTGGCAGGCGGCTGCAACGACCACCACGTCTCCGCGCCATGAGCGGCAAGAGACAGGGTCACGAAAAAAAAAGCGATTCGCGCCATGAGATCCCGGGGTGCCTTCCGGCTCACGTGCGGGGCCCGGCGATTCTTGCAAGACGCCCGCGTCCTGAGAGGAGGCTTCCGTGCCCGAGTGTCCCGGGGCGTGGCGGGACTAATACAGCAGATCGTTGGCCGGCTCCTTGGTCGGCTCCATTTTGGCGGCCTTGAGGACCGCTTGTTTTTGCCCGTTCTCAACGTTGTAGACCATGGTACCGCTCACCTTGACCCATTGCATCTCCTTGTGCTCCGGCGGCTTGCCGGGGAACTCGACGGCAATGGAAACGGGCTGGGCATCCGCGGCGCAACAGCTGACCATCAGGATGAAGAGCCGCAACCGGTTCTTCCGGCCGGAATCCGGATCCGGAATGACTTGGCCGACCGCCTCGACCGCTTGCCCTTTGAGCACGCGCTGCAATTCAGCGTCACCCGCGGTGTAGAAGAGCTGGTCCACGGTGAGCATGAGATTCCCCTCGGGGCTGCGCTGCACCACCTTCTCGAGATCTGCCAAGGTGTATTCGAGGATCCCGTCCTCCCCGCTCTTGGACACCGTCCCGGGTGCCGCCGCGTTGATCTCCTTCTCAACCCGGGCCGCCACCGCGTTGGTGTCCTGAACGAACCCCTTGTTGCGTATGGTCGCGGCGGAGAGAAACCGATCCTGGGAATAGAAAACCGAGACGAGAACGGGCACCACCATGATGGCCAAGAGCGCGCCATTCCCGGAGATCGACGTGTCCTCATGATCGTGGACATCGAGGCCATGATCGTGATCGCAATGGGCATGATCATGGTCGTGATGGTGGTCACAGCCGCCATGATCTTGGTCATGATGATGATCGTGGCCACAGGAGACGGAAGACCGGAGATGGCGCAGGTTGAAGAGCGACAGTGCGAGCAACCCGAGACCGGCAAGCAGGGTGCAGGTCCGCAAATATTCGGGGCGGATGTAGCTCTCAACGCGTCCACTCACATAGAAGGAGAGCAAGACCACGGCCCAGACGAGCATGGCCGCAATCCCCATCAACCGGCAGACCTCCGTCCGGGAAAATGTCCAATTCCTTGCAGTCGCGTTCATCGGGCAGCGGCGTGATCAAACACCCCCCACTGGTGGCAGACCACTCCAGTGAGGATAAACAAGACGCAGGCCAAGATCAAAACAAACCTCGGCTTGAAGATGCTTGAGTAGAGGAAAATCAGTTTCAAGTCGACCATCGGACCGAAAATGAGAAAGGCGAGTTTGGCCGCGTAGGAAAATTCATCCAGCGAGGCGGCGACAAAGGCATCGGACGTGCTGCAGAGCGAAAGGATGAAGGCCGCCACCATCAGCGTCGGGATGGCCGTCACATCGTTCCCCGCCAGCGGAGCGATCCAGTCGCGCGGAATCACATTGTTCAAGAAAGCGGTCAGAGCGACCCCGACCGTGAAATACATCGCCACGTCGGTGAAATCCCGCTGCGCCACCTGAAGTGCGTGGACCAGCTTGCCTCCAGCGGTCGCCCCCCCGTGATCGTGATCGTGATCGTGATCGTGGTCCCGCGCCGCGCCGGCGCGGCTGATGGCGGCTTGAATCTGGGGCCGGAGGACCGCGGCCAAGGCCACCCTCACCATCACCAATCCGACCAGAACGGTGATCCCATAGGCGAGGAGAGCGCGCGATGAGGCCACAAGCACCCCGGCATCGCCGCGCTCCGAAAAAGCCGCGAAGGTGCTCACCATCGTCACAGGGTTGATGATCGGCGCGGCGAGCATGTAGGTGATCGCCACCGAGAGCGGCAAACCCTTGGCCACCAGCCGCCGGATCACCGGCACGATGGCGCATTCACACACCGGGAAGACCGCGCCGAGGAGCCCCCCCACCACCACCGCCAGCGCCTTGTTTTTCGGCAAAAGCCGGTCGAGCAACGTCGGCGGGAGGTAGGCATCGATGAATCCCGAGATGACGGTTCCGATGAAGATGAAAAACGCCCCCTCCAGCAGAATGCTGAGGAACGCGTAGAGCGAATCATGAATCTGGGTGGGTTCGATCGCCAGGAGCATCGCGGCCCAAGTTGACCGATCCCGCGCCCAATTGCAAGGCGGCTCACACCCGGGCCACATTTCCCGGACTCTTCCCTCACCAACTGGTGCGGAGGATCAGGCTCGGAACCGGTCCCGCCTTGACCTTGATTTTCCAATGGTCCGGATCCGGGCCCAAATCCGCGAGGAGGGAGGTTTCGGCACGGCGATCCGACCAAAATTTTAAACGTCCCAAGCCTTTCACCAGAGAAATCAACCCCCCGGAATCGGTGACGAGAAAATCCCCGGCCATGGAACCGAAGGCCTCACCATACCCCAGCCAGGCGGAGGTCTCCAAGTCCTCCGGGAGGGAAATCTCCACTGGAGCCGGAGCCGTGGGCGAAACCATGAGCAGAAGGTCTGGAATCGCCAGCCAACCGGGGAACAAGGTGTCGTGGTCATCGCCAAAGCCGGTCGGCAAGGGAGCCACGTGGAAGGGAAGCGGCGCGAAGCGGTCCGCCACCTCCGCGGCGCAGACGGGAGCGGGCAGCCCGCCCAAGAGCCCGGCCGTCAGAAGCAGAATGCGGAGGATGGACCTCAAGAGCGCCACAACATCAGGTCCTTAGCGCAACCGGGAGGAGTCCGCAAGGACCAACCTCGGGCTTCTGCAGCCTAGGGGAGCGGCGGAACCGCCCCGCTCACCGGGATGGCACCGCGCTCCAGACCTTGACATCGTCAAACCATCCGTGCTTCCCGGCCACGCCGAGTTCGATCTTGGACTTCGTTTCGTGCCCGATCCCGGAGGACTGCAAATAGGCGACCCGCTTGCCGTCGATCGTCACCCGCATCTCATCCCCGGCGGTTTCGACCCCGAGGAGATACCATTTCCCGGGCTGCAGCTTCACCGGATAGGTCACCTGGCGCCCCTCCAGCAATTTGTTCTTCTCCGGACCGCTGGCCATGGCCCGGATGTCGTTGCGCATGTTGCCATCCCGCTCGTCGATGATCGTCACCCCGTTGAGCCGGACCTGCGCCCGGCAGATATGGCCGTAGTGCGCCCCGGTATATTTCCGGTCGTCGAATTCGACATCGATCATGGTCGCCCCGTCGAACTTGATCCGGCACTCAACGATGCTGTCGCGGGTCGGAACTTCCAGCCCGTGGACGGCGGCATGAGCCTTGATCTCCGGCTTGTCCCCGGTGGCGGGAATGGTGACCTCGCGGGTTTGCGTCCCCTTCAACGCGCCGGACTCGAATGCGAAGGTTTCGACCACCTTGTGCCATTGCGCCGGACGGGCGGCCGACTCGAAATCATCGGAGAAAAGCAAATCCTTCTTCTGCGCGATCGGCTTGGACGGGATCTTGGGAAGATCCGCGGCCCCGGCAAAGGAGAAGGGCAAGAGGAAACAACCGGCTAGGCAAACACGCATGGACATAATCGGACGATCCTAATGCGTCCGACGTGACAATCCAAGTCAAAAGCGGACAAACCGGGCCCTTCCGCGGGCCCTTCCGCAGAGCAGGATTCTTCCCGGGCCGAAAAATTCCTGCAACGTGGCGCTTGAATTTACCGCAGGCCTTAGTATTTAAGACTTGTTGATATTTCACCGCTAGCCCGTTGCTCCGATGTTCTCTTCAGTGGTGTCCGATCCGCCTCCCGATTCCGCCTTTGGTTTGACCGGGGATGAAACCGCCGCCCTCCAGCGCATCGCGGGGGATCTCGGGGTCCCAAACCTCACTGATCTGGTAACGCTCCTGCTCCGGGACATCGCCGCCGCCGAGTTGAATCCGGATGGGTGGGAACACGAGGCTGTCACCGAATGGTTGCAATTCCGAGTCTCCTCCTCATGAGCCGCATCGTCTCCACAGGATATCCCGAGTCCGGCGATTCGTCGGTCGTCCAGCAGGGGGGCATCTGTTCGGCCGCCACGTCGCGGATCAGTCCCTCGGAACAGGTGGAGCGGGCCGGAGCCTATCATTTCCTCGGTTTGCACGACGAAGCGATGGCCTGCCTCGACCATCTGCCCGATCACCTGCGGAACCATCGCGACATCAACGTCTTACGCCTTTCGATCCTCCAGGGACTGGCCCACTGGACGGAGGCCGCCGCCTTGGCCAGGGACAATCTGGCCGCCCGTCCTCCCGCGCCCGAATTCTACGTGATGGGAGCCTTCGCGATCCGGCATGCGGAATCGGTGGAAGCCGCCTACACCTTCCTCCGTCACGGGGCCGAGTTTGGCGATACCTCGGCCATCTGGTGGTACAATCTCGCTTGTTACGAGAGTTGCCTCGGACGGGTCGGCCGGGCCGGGGCCGCACTCCAGAAGGCGTTCCGCTTGGACGCTTCCTACCGCCGGATGGCTGAATACGACGAGGATCTCGCGGCTTGGCGGGACTCCGGCCGTTTGCGCCGCTGACCCGGCGGGGGATTTCAGTTTGCCGCGGGCAGTCCCGGCCTCATTGCCCGGTTGAAAGAATGGTAGCCGTTCTCCCGTGAGAATCTGCAGCGTTTTCCCTGATGCCCCGCCCGCTGCTTCCCGGTCCAGTCCTCGCCTCCCTGATCGCCCTCCCCGCCTGGGTCTCCGGCGCGGAGATGCTGTTGTTCAACCGGGATATCCGGCCTATCCTTTCGGACGCCTGTTTCCAGTGCCACGGGCCGGACGAGAAAAATCGCAAGGCGGGTCTTCGGTTGGATCTGGCCGCGGCGGCGCTTCAGCCGGCCAAATCCGGTGCCATCCCGATCGCTCCCGGCCATCCCGGTCGAAGCGAAGTCATGGAGCGGGTCCGGCTCGCCCCCTCGGACAGCGACGCCATGCCGCCCCCGGAGAGCGGCAAGACCCTCTCCGCAGAGCAGAAGCGCAAGTTGCAACTTTGGATCGAGCAGGGCGCGGAATATCAGGGCCATTGGGCCTTCCTGCCGGCGGTGCGTCCCGCCGTTCCCCGTTCGAGCCCGGACGACCATCCGGTCGATGCCTTTCTGCTCCAGCGGCTGGGTCAGGAAGGGCTCGGGATGCAACCGGAAGCGGACCGGGCCACCTTGCTCCGGCGCGTTTCCCTGGACCTGACTGGTCTGCCTCCGACCTTGGCCGAGCAGGACGCCTACGAAAGGGATACGGAGCAGGGAGCCTACGAGCGGGTGGTGGACCGGCTGTTGGCCTCCCCCCACTTCGGGGAACGAATGGCCATGGAATGGCTCGACCTCGCCCGTTACGCGGACAGCAACGGATTCCAGACCGACAGCAGCCGTCAGATGTGGTTGTGGCGCGATTGGTTGATCCACGCTTACAACCGGAACCTGCCTTTCGACCAGTTCACGATCGAACAACTGGCGGGCGATCTTCTTCCGAGCCCCGGGCGCGATCAGGTGATCGCCACCGGATTCAACCGCAACCACCGGCTCAACGGCGAGGGCGGGCGGATCGAGGCGGAGTGGTTTGTCGAGACCGTGATCGATCGCGTGGAAACCACCGGGATGACCTGGATGGCCCTGACGCTGAACTGTGCCCGTTGCCATGATCACAAGTATGATCCGATCAGCCAGAAGGAGTTTTACCAGTTGTTCGCCTTCTTCAATTCCGTGCAGGAGAGCGGAGTCCTCGGTCCGGAGGGCAAGCAGGAGGTCAATACCCCTCCCTTGATGCGCGTCCCCTCGGAGGCCCAGGTCGCCCGGCTCGCCGAACTGGACGCGGCCATCGCCGAAGCAACGGCCAAACTCGCCAAGGCCGGGGACGAAATGCCCGCGGCCTTCAGCGGATGGCTCTCCTCCACCCGGACAGATCTCGCTTCGGCAAAGGCCGGTCCGTCCGCTTGGGCTCCGTTGACCGACGGGACCGCGAGAAGCTCGGGGGGCGCATCGCTGACCCGGCAACCGGATGGCTCCTGGCTGGCGGGCGGACGCAATGCTCCCAACGACACCTACGAAGTCGTCGCTCCCCTGACCGGGAATTCCTTCGGGGGCCTGCTCCTCGAGGTCTTTCCGGACCCTTCCCTACCCAATCAAAGCCTGGGGCGCGCAGTCAATGGCAATTTCGTGCTGACCGGGGTAGAGGTCGCCCTTCATCCGGCCGCCCGGGGCGAGGCGGGAGCGACGCCGATCCCCCTGACCAAGGCTTCTGCCTCCTTTGAACAGGCAGGCTGGCCGGTGGCCTCGGTCATCGATCCCTCCGCCAAGGGCCGGGGTTGGGCCATCGAAGGCAACGCAGCGGACAAGCGTCTCCCGCGCCGGGCCATGTTCCTTCCCGCAGCCAACGTGCCCATCCAGCCGGGGGACCGGTTGACCGTCCGGCTCCGCCATGCGTCCGGCTTCGGGGATCACAACATCGGACGCTTCCGTCTCTCCATCACCGGACAACCGGCCGGGCAGGTTTCCCTCGACGGCGGACCGGGCCTTCCTCCTGCCGTCGTCCAGCTTCTCACCGCCGCCCCGGAAAGTTTGTCCCCCGCGGACCGGCAGGCGCTGGAAAAGCACTTCCGCGCTTCCGCGGACCATCCGGTGCGCCGCGCCCAAGCCGCGTTGGATTCCTTACGCACGGCCCGGGCCGGCTTGGAGTCCAGCCTCCCGTCCACCATGGTGATGCAGGAACTGTCCGCGCCGCGCCCGGCCTTTGTGCTGGGCCGTGGCGAATATGACCGGCCGGGGCCGGCGGTGGTTCGGGCCCTGCCCGCGATCCTGCCTCCTTTGCCTGCCGGGGCGCCCCTCAACCGGCTCGGTCTGGCCCGTTGGATGGTCTCCGGTGAGCACCCGCTGACCGCCCGTGTCTGGGTCAACCGGGTTTGGGAGCGGCTCTTTGGTACCGGGATCGTCAAGACCTCGGAAAACTTCGGTTCCCAAGCCGAATGGCCGATGCACCCGGAACTGTTGGACTGGCTGGCCGTCGAGTTCACCTCACCCACCGTTCTGCCCGCGGTCGGCGGGAAACCAGCCTCCGCCTGGGACATGAAGGCGATGCTCAAGTTCCTCCTCATGAGCCGCGCCTACCGGCAGGCTTCCACCGGCACGCCCGAACTGCACCGGCGCGATCCGGAAAACCGCCTTCTGGCGCGCGGCCCGCGGTTCCGGCTCCGGGGGGAACTGCTTCGTGACCAGGCTCTGGCCATCAGTGGATTGTTGGCACCGGTGACGGGTGGTCCCAGCGTACGGCCCTACATGCCCGAGGGCGTCTGGGACGAAACGTCCCGTTACGGGGACCTCCGGAACTACAAGGCCGGGTCCGGGGCGGATCTCTACCGGCGCACGCTTTACACGGTTTGGAAGCGGACCGCCGCGCCTCCCACGATGCTGCTCTTCGATGCCCCGGCCCGCGAAGTTTGCACGCCGAGGCGCTCGCGGACCAACACCCCTCTCCAAGCCCTCGCCCTGCTCAACGAAGTCACTTTCGTCGAGGCGGCCCGGGCTTTGGCGGAACGAATGCTGCGGGAGGGAGGCTCCAGCGCCGGGGACCGCCTCGCCACCGGGTATCGTCTGGCCTCCGGACGCCGTCCGGATCCGGCCGTGCTCACGATCCTCCGGCAAGGGCTCGAGGCCAGGCTCGCCCATTACCGCGCCAACCCCGGTGCGGCCCGGGAGTTGGTGGCCCATGGATCCTCCAAACCTGATCCGGCGCTGCCGCCGGAGGAACTTGCCGCTTACACCGTGACGGCGAACGTTCTCCTCAACCTCGACCGGGTCATCACCCGCGACTGATCGCCTGCCCGCATGAACCGAATCACCGAATCCCCGGAGCCCTCCGCCATCCAGGATTTTCTCAATCGCCGCTTGTTTCTCCGTCGGGGCGGGAGCGTCCTCGGAGCCACCGCCCTCGCCTCCCTGGCCCGGGCGGAGGAGGCCTCTCCGGGATTGCCTGGCTTTCCCCACCACCCGGCCAAGGCCAAGCGGATCATCTACCTGTTTCAATCCGGGGCCCCGTCCCAGATGGATCTCTTTGATCCCAAACCCCGGATGGAGAAAGAGCGGGGCAAGGATCTGCCGGAGTCGATCCGCAAGGGCCAGCGGTTGACCACGATGACCTCCGGTCAGAAGAATTTCCCGATCGCGCCCAGCCTTTTCAAGTTCGCCCGGCACGGCCAGAGCGGAGCCTGGATGAGCGAGGTGCTGCCGAACCTTGCCAAAATCGCGGATGAGCTGTGCTTCATCCGGAGCATGCACACGGAGGCGATCAACCATGACCCCGCCATCACCTTCTGCCAAACCGGGCACCAGCTCGCTGGTCGGCCGAGCATCGGGTCCTGGCTCAGTTATGGGCTGGGAACTCAAAACCGCAACCTCCCGGCCTACGTGGTTCTCACCTCGTTCGGCTCCGGTCGCCCCAACGACCAGCCGCTTTACGACCGCCTCTGGTCCGCCGGCTTCATCCCGACCCAGCATCAGGGCGTGAAGTTCCGCAATTCCGGTGATCCCGTCCTCTATCTCTCCGATCCGGCGGGGATGAATCGCGGGGTCCGGAGGTCCATGCTCGATGAACTGGCCGCCCTCAACCGGAGGGATCACGAGACCTATGCCGACCCGGAGATCGACTCACGGATCGCCCAATACGAGATGGCTTTCCGGATGCAGGCGAGCGTTCCGGACCTGATCGATGTCTCCAAGGAACCCGCGCATATCCTCGACCTCTACGGTCCGGACGTGAAGCGCCCCGGGAGCTACGCCGCCAACTGCCTCCTCGCCCGCCGTCTTGCGGAGCGGGATGTCCGTTGCATCCAACTCTTCCACATGGGCTGGGATCACCACGGTGGTCTCCCCACCGCCCTCAAGGGCCAATGCAAGGACACCGACCAAGCCACCGCCGCCCTGATCCTCGATCTCAAACAACGCGGTCTCCTCGAAGACACACTCATCGTTTGGGGCGGTGAATTCGGGCGCACCATTTACTCCCAAGGCGCCCTGACCGAGACCAACTACGGCCGGGATCATCACCCTCGCTGCTTCACCGTTTTCCTCGCCGGGGCCGGGGTCAGGAAGGGATTCACCCTTGGCGAGACCGACGACTACGGCTACAACATCGTGAGCGATCCGGTCCACGTCCACGACCTCAACGCCACCATTCTCCATCTTCTCGGCGTCGATCACAAGAAGCTCACCTATCGGTTCCAAGGTCGTGACTACCGCCTCACCGATATCCATGGCGAACGGGTCGGAAAAATCCTCGCTTGAGCCCCCCATTCCGTGAAACCCGCCCTGACCCTTATCCTTTGCCTACCGCTCCTCACACTCTCCGCCGCACCGGTCGGTTACAACCGCGAGGTGCGTCCGGTTTTGAGTGATCATTGTTTCGCCTGTCACGGCCCGGACGCGGCCAACCGCAAGGCCGGTTTGCGGCTCGACCAGCCCGGGGATTGGGATCGGGAGGAATTCATCCGGCGGATTCTCACCACCGATCCGGATGAGGTGATGCCTCCGCCCAAGGCCCACAAGGCACTCTCCGCCTCCCAACAACAGATCTTGCGCCGTTGGATCGAGGAAGGCTCCCGCTATGAATCCCATTGGTCCTTCGTGCCTCCGGTCAAAGCGACGCCGTCCACGGGAATCGACGATTTCATCCGAGCCGCGTTGCCCGCCCGCGGGTTGCACCCGGCCCCACGGGCGGACCAGACCACCCTGGTGCGGCGCGTCGCCCTCGACCTCACCGGCTTGCCACCCACCCTGGAGGAACAACAACGCTTTGCCCCTCCGGACTCTTACGAGGCCATGGTGGACCACTTCCTCGCCAAGCCGGCCTTTGGCGAGCACATGGCCGTCGCCTGGTTGGACGCGGCCCGCTATGCGGACACCAACGGTTATCAAGTGGATCGGGACCGGGAACTCTGGCCCTGGCGGGACTGGGTGGTGCGGGCTTTCAACGCGAACCTCCCCTTCGACCGCTTCACCATTGAACAACTCGCCGGCGACCTCCTACCGGGCGCAACGCTCGACCAGCGCATCGCCACCGGCTTTCACCGCAACCACATGTTCAACGAGGAGGGGGGAATCATCGCCGAGGAATTTTTGGCTGAATACACGGCGGACCGGGTGGAGACGACGGCGGCGGTCTGGCTCGGCCAAACGTTCAACTGCTGCCGTTGTCACGACCACAAGTTTGATCCCTTCACCCAACGGGATTTCTACGCCATGAAGGCTTTCTTCCACAACGTGCCGGAGCGGGGCGTCGGCATCTATGGCAATCCCGTCCGCACCAACGCGCCTCCGTTCCTCAAACTCCCCTCGCCGGAACTCGAAGCGCGCATCAACTCGCTCAACGGCCGGCTGAAGGACGTCGAGGAACATCAGAAGCGCTTTACGTCCGAAGACTTGGAACCCTGGGCCCAGCGCCTCGCCCAAACCTCGATCGATTGGCAAATCCTCCCGCCCGTCAAGGCGACCGGGGGTGATCAACCGCCGCGGATCGAGGGCGATGCGGTGGTCGTCGGCCCCCAGGAGACGCGCCCCAATGACCTTGCCCTCACCCTTCGCCTGCCGACCGCGAAACTCACCGGACTCCGCATCGAGTGCGCCACCGCCGATGCCTCCGCCAGCTTTCAGTGGAGCGAGCTGCGGATTCCCCACGCCCGGGCGCGCGCGCTCGAGCCCGCATTCCTCAACCTGCTCGACAACGATCGCCGCACCCGCTCGCCGCTCTCGATCAGCCCGGGGAAACCGGTTCAGGCACTGTTCGAGCTCGAAGGGGAGCTCGCGGGAGGGGAACTCACGCTCACCCTCGGCGTCGAAAACGCCGGCGGCAGCACGCGGTGGCGCGTCTTTGTCACCACTGCGCCGCGGGAGCTTTTGGTCCCGGACTCCCTCGTGGCCGTCGCCAAAACCCCGGCGGCTTCCCGCTCGCCCCAGGATCAGAAGTTGCTGACCGGATTCCGCCTCTCCCAATTGCCGGAATACCGGCGTCTCTCGGACGAGGCGGTCGCCTTGCGCAGGGAGATCGCTGCGGCGGAGGGGGAAATTCCCACCACCCTCGTAATGGAGGAGCAGAAGGACCCGCGACCGACCTTTGTCCTGCTGCGCGGCGCCTATGACAAACCGGGGGAGCGGGTCGCCCCGGCCACCCCGGCCGTCCTGCCGAAACCAGCGGCGGATGTCCCGGGAAACCGGTTGGGTTTGGCCCGCTGGCTCGTGGCCCCGGAGAACCCTCTCACCGCCCGCGTCACCGTGAACCGGTTCTGGCAGCAGCTTTTCGGCGCTGGCTTGGTCCGCAGCAGCGAGGATTTTGGCTCCCAGGGGGATTTGCCCAGCCATCCTGAACTGCTTGACTGGCTGGCCGTGACCTTCCGGGAATCCGGTTGGGATGTGAAGGGACTCCTGAAGCTTCTGGTGATGAGTGAGACCTACCGCCAATCGTCCCGTTGCCCGGACGATGCGGCGGCGCGGGAGGCCGATCCCGCCAACGTCTGGCTGGCCCGCGCCTCGAGGCACCGCCTGCCCGCCGAGGTGATCCGGGACCAAGCCCTGGCTGCCAGCGGTCTGTTGGTCGGCAAGATGGGCGGTCCGGCCGTCAAACCCTATCATCCACCCGGTCTCTACGAACAAGTCGTGGCGCAACGGGACAACCCCAAGGCCACCTACCAGCAGGGCACCGGTGAAGATCTCCACCGCCGCAGTCTTTACACCTATTGGAAGCGCAGCGTGCCCCACCCCGGCATGTTGTTGTTCGATGCCCCCTTCCGCGAAGTCTGCGCCATGCGCCGCACCCGGTCGAACACGCCGCTTCAGGCTCTCAACCTCATGAATGATCCCACCTATGTCGAGTCCGCCCGGTTCCTCGCCTTGCGCATGATCGGAGAAGGCGGGGCGACGCCCGAAAGCCGGGTCGCCCACGGTTGCCGCCTCGTCTTGGCGAGGCCACCCGCACCAGCGGAGAAGGCCGTTCTGCTGGCGGCCCTGCAACGTGCTCTGTCCGACTTCGGCCGCGATCCCGCCTCCGCCACCGAATTTCTTTCGGTCGGGGAGAAGAAAACCGTTGCCCCCGCGTCCCCGGCCGAAGTCGCCGCCTACACCCTCCTCGCCAGCACCCTGCTGAATCTCGACGAAACCATCTCCCGCGAGTGACCCCAAGAGCAAGATGATGAACACGGTCCCCTCCACCGCCCCGTTCGGCCGGCGCGACTGGCTGAAAACCCTCGCCTTCGCCTCGTTGGCGGACCCCGGTCTTCTCTCTGCCGCGACGACGCATTTCGCCCCCCGGGCCCGCCGCATCATCTACCTCACCCAAGCCGGCGCCCCTTCCCAAATCGAGTTGTTTGACCCCAAGCCCGGCCTTGAGTCCCGGTTCGACCAGGATCTGCCGGACTCGGTCCGCAACGGGCAACGACTCACCGGGATGACCGCGGGCCAAAAACGCTTTCCCATTGCTCCGTCCGTCTTCAAATTCCAGCCCCGCGGCCAGAGCGGCATGTGGCTCAGCGAGCTTCTTCCGCACACGGCCGGATTCGCCGACGACCTGTGCCTGATCCGCTCGATGCACACGGAGGCCATCAACCATGATCCCGCCATGACCCTCCTCCAAACGGGTCACCAGATCGGCGGACGCCCGTCCTTCGGTTCCTGGGTCTCCTACGGTCTCGGTTCGGAAAACTCGGATTTGCCAGCCTTTGTCGCCCTCATCTCCCGCCCCAGCGGCCCCACCAACGCCCAGCCCCTCCATGAACGGATGTGGGGAAGCGGTTTCCTGCCCTCCAAGTATCAGGGGGTGCGCATGAGTTCCGGCGCGGATCCCGTCCTCTTCCTCTCCAACCCTCCGGGCATCAACACCTCCCGGCGCCGCGCCATGCTGGACGATGTGGTTGCCCTGAACCGGCTGAAACTGGCCGATTCCCATGACCCGGAGATCCAGGCGCGCATCGACCAATACGAGATGGCCTTCCGGATGCAGGCGGCCGTGCCGGAACTGGCGGATCTCTCGCGCGAACCGGCCCACATCCATGAACGCTACGGTCCCGAATCCAGGAAACCGGGAACCTTTGCCGCCAACTGCATTCTCGCCCGCCGCCTCGCCGAACGCGGGGTCCGCTTCATCCAACTCTACCACCGCGGCTGGGACCAGCACAACAACCTGCCCGGTGGCATCAAGAGCCAGTGTCACGATACCGATCAACCGACCGCCGCCCTGCTCGGCGAATTGAAGGAGCGGGGCTTGCTCGACGATACCCTCGTGATCTGGGGCGGAGAATTCGGCCGCACCGTCTATTCCCAAGGCGTGCTCTCACGGGACAACTACGGACGCGACCATCACCCCCGCTGCTTCAGCGTGTGGATGGCGGGCGCGGGCGTCAGGAAAGGTCATGTGCATGGCGAGACCGACGATTTCAGCTACAATATCATCAAGGACCCGGTGGCGGTTCATGATCTCAACGCCACCGCCCTGCACCTCCTCGGCTTGGAACACACCCGCCTCACCTACCGCTTCCAAGGCCGCGACTACCGCCTGACGGATATCCACGGGGAAATCGTCAAGGGCATCCTCGCCTGACGCCACGCCGGCTTTCCTGCACTGCCACTGTTCCGCTCACCGGCGCAGCAGGGCCAGCAGCACGGTCAGGATCAGACTGACCAGGAGACAGGTGACGATGGGAAAATGAAAGCTGAATCCATCCCGTTCCACGTGGATATCCCCCGGAAGGCGCCCCACCCAACCGAAACCGACGCCCGACATGAGGAGCGCACCAACCAAGGCGAGCGCCAGACCAACCGTCACGAGCAGTTTCCCCATCTCCATCGCTTCTCTGTCCCACTCTTACGCCATTCCCGTCCCGCTCGCAACCCATCCCGGATCGCCAACGCCGCAGCCGACCGCTTCCGCCCGGAGGGCAGGAACTCAACGGGCGGCGGGCCCCACGCCTTGAGGATTCTTGGTTCCGGGTCGCTCGATCCGGCGCGCTCCGGCCGGAAGTTTGGAGGCGTCAAAGGGAATCATTTCCTCCCCGCCCTGCAAGACCTTGAGCGATACCTCACGGATCTCGACGGTGTTCGGGTTGCCATGATGCAGCTGGATCGCCAACAAGCCCTCCAGGGCCCTACCCTTCTCCTCACAATCCACGAGTTCGGAGGTCAACCGGCCGTTCACCCGGTGGATCAGGCGATTGCCTGACGCGATGACGGTATATTCGTTCCATCCTGAGATATCGACCCTGACCGGTTCATGCTCACCGACCAACCAGCGCCCGCCCTCCGGGTCCAGCACGATGGATTTCCCATTCAACCCGAAAATCCCCCGCCCCTTCTCCTCGTAGGTCATGCCGGTATGTTCCACCGCCGGATGCACATCACATTGATAACCGGAAATCGCCCAGGGCCCGGCGTCCGGGGCGGGCCGGCTCCGGTATTGAATCCCGGAGTTATTGTCTCCCTTGACCCGCATCACCACGCGCAATTCGAAATCCCTGACCACGCCCCCGCGCCAAATGAGGAACGTGTTCCTCGCAAAGTCCCCGGGCCCGCTGCAGACTCCGGTGAGGATTCCTTCACGGACACTCCAAAGCCGCGGATCTCCTTCCCAACCGGACAAATCCTTTCCATTGAACAGGGAGGTGAACCCATCTCCGGCTCCCGCCACGGAAACAAAAAACAGGGCCAGAAGGTTGGAATAGAAAGGAAAAAGACGCATCGGAGAATTCCGGTCCGCGCAACTTATCGGCCCCGGACCCAAATGCAAAGGGAGGTTGCGTTGGCCACGAAGCCATCCCCGTGGATCACCCCTCGGGCCGGTTGCGTCTTTTTCCCTTCCGCGTTGCGCATGATCCCCCGCTCTCCCTCACGCTCCACCCACGCCCCGTCCGCATCCAAGCCGTCAAGGATCCGCTCCACTTCCGCGTCGGTGGGGCGCGACACGGGCGGCAACGTGTAAAGTCCGGGAGCAACCCCTCCGGCGGAAAGTCTTTTCCCGGTCGCCTCGATGGCATCCAATTCGGAAGCCCACTTCCATCCGTAATTCGAGGCGGTGTTGTCATCCTCATAGGTCAGTTCATGCCCTTTGCCGCCAGGGCCCCGCTTGAAATAGAGCGGTTTGTTCGTCCCCAACTCATAGAACCGCGCCAAGCGACCGTCCGGCAAGAGCGACTTCCGGAAGTAAGCGAGGGCGGCCGGCAGCGGTCCGAGGAATTTCTTGTCGCCCGTGGCCGCGCAAACCGTCAGCAGGGCCCACATCATGGCCTGGGATTCCCTTCCGCTGACGGCCGGAGGTTCGAACGCGCGGCTCCAAACCGGCTGCATCCGTTCATCATACTGCTGGGCCCATCCGGGTTGCGGCTCCGGCATTTGCGCCCGGATCAGGAACTCTCCCGCGCGCCGGGCGGCATCGAGACTCACGGTGTCCTTGTAGATCTGTCCGGCGAGCAACAAGGTGCGGATCATGGTCGCATGCAGATTGTCATTGGTGACATAACAGCCGGTGAAATCCTTCGTCCACGTTCTGGACCAAGAGTCCGGGGCGGAAGCCTGCTTCACGGGGTAAAGAGCGGGATCCGGCGGCGTTCGCGGGTAGGTTTCAAAAGCGGCCGACCAAGCCCCACAGGGATATTGGGCCTGACAAATCGCCTTCAATCCATACAGGACGGCCTCGTGAATCTCCGCGTCCCCGAAACCAAGCGCCTGATCCACCCGCATCAGCAGGCGCAGCGCGCTCTGGGTGACGTCATCGTCCAACGTGGTGTAATTGGTCTCGTGGTGCTCCCGCCGACGCCAAACATGCCACCCGGCCTCCCCGCCCGGAGCGGCGGAACGCTCCAACAAATTTCCCGCCGGATCCCGCCGGTAGAATCGCTTCTCCCGGCTGCCAGCATCGAAATGCCCTGCATAATCCCATCCGCCGGAAGCCATTTGCGTCCGGGTCAGGGCGTGGGCCGCGTCGACGGCCGCAGCGAGACAGGCCGGGGTTCGCGTCACTTCATACACATCCAGAAACGCCGCGCCAATGGCCGGAGTGCCCGGAGGTTGGATCCAGATGGTGTCCGGCCCGGGGATCCCCTCGGCCTCGCGCAAGCTGAAATCTCCGCTGTAACGGTAGACATAACCTCCATGAATGGAAGCCTTGGCATGGTAAAAACCCACCGCTTTCACCAGGGCGGCCTTGACCTCCGCAGGCGAAGGGCCGGCGGCGGCAACTGTCAAGGAACAGAGAATGAGCGCGAAGCCGGTGCGAAAGGTGCGATCCATCGGAGGAGGATTCTGCGCGTGATCCTCTCCGAAAGGCAAGAGCTTTCCGCCTCACCCCACCTCACCCGCCCGGATCCGGCCGGCCCGCTCCTGAATGGCGGCGCGCTGGTCGGGAGAGAGCCGCGCCAGATTGCGGACCTGCATCACCATGCGCGGATTCCGCGCCAATTCCGGCTCGTGCCGCAGCAGGAAATCCCAGTAAAGCGAAGTGAAGGGGCAGGCATCGGGACCGGTCGACTCGCCGGGTCGGAACCGGCATCCGGCGCAATAGTTCGACATCCGCTGGATGTATTTCCCGGTGGCCGCATAAGGCTTGCTTGCCATGATGCCTCCGTCCGCGTATTGAGACATACCCAATGTGTTTGGTAACTCCACCCATTCGACGGCGTCCACATAAACCGCCAGATACCACTCATGAACCTCCCGCGGCCGAACCCCGAGCAGCAAGGCGTAAAGCCCCGTGACCATGAGGCGCTGGATGTGGTGTGCATAACCAAGCCGGAGGGTCTGTCCGATCGATTCCCGCAGGCAAACCATCGAGGTGTCCCCGGTCCAGTAAAACGGCGGCAGGGATTGATCCGCCCCCAGCGCATTGCGCTCCAGATAATCCGGCATGAACTGCCAGTAGATGCCCCGGACGTATTCCCGCCAACCGAGGATCTGGCGGATGAACCCTTCCGCCGCCGCCAGCGGAACCCGCCCCTGACGCCAGGCTTCCTCCGCACGGGCAATGACCCGGCGCGGGTTGAGCAGTTTCAGGTTCATCGCCGCACTGAGGCGCGCGTGAAAAAGCCACGGCTCCCCGGTCCACATCGCGTCCTGCCACTCCCCGAACTGCGGCAAACGACGTTCGATGAAGTCATCCAACGCTTCCAAGGCTTCCCCGGCGGTCACCGGCCAGTCGAATTGCGTCAAATCTCCCGGATGCTCCGCGAACCGCTCGTTCACCAGGGCAATGACCTCGCGCGTCAGGGCGTCGGGTTCGAAACGGCGCGGCGGGAGATGGAGCGGCGGCCCCTCCTTGCCGAAACTTCCGCGATTCTCCTGATCGAAATTCCATTCGCCCCCGACGGGCTGGCCATTCTCCATCAGGACGTCGTGACGGCGGCGCATCTCGCGGTAAAAGAACTCCATCCGCAACTGCTTCCGACCCTTTGCATGCGCCGCAAACTCGTCCCGCCCACACAAAAAATGCCGGTCTTCCCGCCACTCGATGCCCTCGACCCCCGCCAACTCCGACCGGACCGACCATTCCCCCGGCTCCAAGGCGATCACCCGTTCCGGGGCATGCCGCGCGACCGCCTCACGGAGATGGCCGCCCAAGGTGCCCGCCACCATCTCCTGATACAACACCGTCCAACCCCGGCTCCGCAGGAATTCCCGGAAATGACGCATCGCCGACAAAAACAGGGCGATCCTCGGTTTCGCGCTCCACACCTTGGTGCTCTCGGCACTCACCTCCGCCATCCAGACCGCATCGCGCTGCGGGTCGAAGCCGTCGAATGCGGCTGAATCGGCATCCAGTTGATCTCCCAGCACCACCACCAAATTCCGTAGAACCATCGCCCGGGATACGTTCGAGCCCGGCATCCGGGCGAACGACACTGGAGAAATGAACGCCCCGAGGACGGGAATCAGTGGCGGGAGCGTCCAAACGGCGTAGATTGCAAGCCTCCCGCGTCCCAAGGTCCCATGGTCGAAAACCAGTCGAACAAAGACAGTCAGTGGTATTGCGTGCAAACCAAGCCGAAGTGCGAACACATCGCCTCGGCCAATCTCGCGCATCTCGAGGGCGTCGAGGTCTTTTGTCCCCGGATCCGCTTTCAGAAGAAGACCGCGCGCGGAAAGGTCTGGTTCGTCGAGGCCCTCTTTCCCGGCTACCTGTTCGCCCGTTTCAAAATCCTCGGCAGCCTGCGGGCGGTCAACGGTGCCCACGCCGTCCTTCGGGTGGTCCGCTTCGGTTCCGGCTCCTACCCCTCCGTTCCGGACGAGATCATCGCCGAATGGCAGCAGGCCGTGGACGACCGCAAAGTGATCACCGTCACGGAGCAATTCCAGCCCGGTGACGAAGTCGAGGTCGTCGAGGGCCCCATGCGGGGCATCCGCACCGTGATCACCCGGATCTTCCCCGCGCGCGATCGCGTCCGCATCCTTCTCGATCTTCTCGGCGAAGTCCGCGAGGTCACGGTCACGTTGGACATCTTGAGCAAGAAGGAAAACATTCGACTGGCCACAACCGATGTTTCGCGTTGAGTGAAGGGGCAGGTATTGTCCCGATAGCCCATGACCCGCGACCGCATCGATGCATTCCTCTCCAGTTACCGATCCAAGCGCCTGTTGGTGATCGGGGATCTCATGCTGGACCGTTTCATTTGGGGGAACGTCAGCCGGATCTCCCCGGAAGCTCCCGTGCCCGTGGTGCACGTCCAAAGAGAGAGCGCTTACCCGGGCGGCGCGGCCAACGTGGCCCGCAACCTTACCCCCTTCACCCCGCATGTCTCCCTCATGGGCCTCATCGGAACGGATGACTACGGGGCCCATCTGGTGCAACTCCTCGCCGCGGAGGGGATCGACACCAACGGCATCGTCCGCGACAGCCTGACCGAAACCATCGTCAAAACACGGGTCGTCGCCCGGCATCAACAGGTTTGCCGGGTCGACCGGGAATCCCCCATGTCCCTGTCCGCGACACAGATCGACGGGATGATGGAGCGTCTGGAGAGCCGCGCGGAGGAGATCGATGCCATCATTCTGGAAGATTACGGGAAGGGCCTGCTCCACCAGCCGATCATCGAGGGCATCGTCTCCCTGGCCAACCGGCACGGCATCGTGGTCACCGCGGACCCCAACCCGAACAACAAATTGTCATGGGACAAGGTGACCGTGCTCAAGCCCAACCGGTTGGAGGCCTTCCGCATGGCCGGTCTTCCCGAGCCGGCTCCGGCGCCAAATCCGCTGGAGGATCTCCCGCTCCTTGAAGTGGGACGTCTTCTGCTGGAACGCTGGGACATGGCCATGCTCCTCATCACCCTCGGGGAACACGGCATGCTTTTGTTCGACCGTTCCGGCACGCCCCGCCATGTCCCGGCAAGGCACCGGGAGGTCTTTGACGTCTCCGGCGCGGGTGATACCGCCGTGGCCCTGCTCACCCTCACCCTCGCGGCCGGAGGTTCCGCTCTGGAAGCCGTGCAGATTTCCAATCTGGCCAGCGGCGTGGTGGTGGGAAAACTCGGAACCGCCACCCTGACCCCCACCGAATTACGGGAGTCAATCCCCGCCTGACCCCCCGCCATGGACCCCAATCTTTTTTCAACCCGGCTCACCGAACACCTCGATGTCATGCGCGCCTTGGAAACCCAGGCTGCCGCCTTCCTCGAGATCGCCCGCATCGCCTCCCAAGCCATCCAGTCCGGCGCCAAGATCTGCTTCATGGGCAACGGGGGAAGCGCCGCCGACTCCCAACATCTCGCGGCCGAATTGGTCGGGCGTTTCCAGAGGGAGCGCGCCGCCCTCCCCTCCATCGCCCTGACCACCGATTCCTCCATCCTCACCGCGGTCGCCAATGACTACGGTTACGAGGCCATCTTCTCCCGCCAGATCGAGGGACTGTGCCGCCCCGGTGATGTAATCATCGGACTCTCCACCTCAGGCAACAGCGCAAACGTGCTCCGGGGCATCGACACCGCGAACCGCATGGGATTGACCACGATCGGATTTTCCGGCGGCACCGGCGGAAAATTGGCCCAAATGGCGCAACATGTGCTCATCGTTCCCTCGCCAAAGGCGGCCCGGGTTCAGGAAGCGCACATTTTCATCGGGCATACCCTTTGCGAAGCCATCGAGAACCAGACCGCCCCCCCCTCGTCACCATGATCCGCCCGGAAGACATTCAATGCATCGGCCAGGAGGTCGCCATCCGCTGGCAGGATGGCTCCGAGGATTATCTGCCCATGGAGAAACTCCGGGCCCTCTCCCCAAGTGCCGAGCAACAGGGCGAGCGTGATCTCCTCGGAAAGACCATCGGCGGCTCGATGGTCCGGGATTATCCGGGCGTAACCGTAACCGGTTGGGCTCCGGTCGGGGGCTATGGCGTCCAATTCTCTTTCAGCGACGGTCACCGGACCGGCATTTACACGTTCGCTTACCTCAAGGAAATCGCCAGTTCACTCTCCGCATGACCCACGTTCCCCGCCCGCAGATCGGCTGGCGCGAGTGGCTCTCCCTGCCAGATCTCGGAGTTCCGGCCATCAAGGCCAAAATCGATACCGGTGCCCGCTCTTCCGCCCTGCATACCCACGACTACCAAATCGTGGACAAGGGCGGTCTTCCCTACGTCCGGTTCCGCCTGCATCCGTTCACCGATGACCCGTCCATCGCAGTCACCCGGGAAGAACCGGTCACCGAATTCCGGGTGGTCAAGGATTCCGGGGGCCACGCGGAACGGCGCCCCTTCATCCGCACCCGGGTCCTCTTGGGAACCCACGAGTGGACGATCGATCTAAACCTGACCAACCGGGAGAAAATGACCTTCCGCATGCTCCTGGGGCGGGAGGCGATGAAACAACGCTTTAGCGTCGTCCCGGAAAAGAGCTACCTCCTGAGCCCCCAGGGACTCCGCTGACCTCCTGCCGCAGCCTGGCGACCGTCAAGCGGGATGACCGTCTCTGGCCGGGACAAAACCGTCTCGGCTGTGAGGTCATGCGGGCTTCCCGCCTGCAAAACGATCCTCCTCCCGCTCGCCACCGCGCTGCGCCACAACCGACAAGCGTTGCCGAAAAACCGATTCCATCCAACCCGCCATCAGGCGGAAAATCAGAGGGCGACCAGCACCGCGACGCCGATGATGAGCAGGATCACGAGGCCCGATCCACTCTTGAGACCGGCTTCGGTCTCCGCCAGAACTTCCTTGTCCAGCTCCTCCTCAACGGCGAGTTGGGTGATCTCCTGAAGGTTCAAGGGCTTCTTTTCAACCGACCCGGCCTGGGCGACCGGACTGGAAAGGAGCATGGCGGCGGCAAGAAAAGAGGCGGTCCGGATTTTCATCTTGGTATCGAGTATCAAAAATGCATCAATGATGTCAAGTCTGCGTCGCAAATTTGACATATGGAGATTATAGGCTCAGGATGTTAGCCCCCATGCCTTTGGTGATCAACAGCGAAGAAGTCGAGGACCGCGTGATCGAGGAGGAATTCGACGCGATCAAGCAACATCACGAATCCCGCGGGGAGGTGGTTTGTTGTGACCGGGATCCGGAGTTCCGGCAGAGGGCGCTCGATCATGTGATCAACCGGACCCTGCTGCGGCAGGAGTGTCTCCGGGTTCTCGGGGAGAATCCGGCGGAGGAGTTGGATCAGGCGGTGGCCGATCTCAAGGCCCAGCACGGGAGCGACGAGAATTTTTACCGCAACACGGGCTACACTCCGCAGCAGGAAGACAAGATCAGGCAGCGCGTGAGCGAAACCCTGGCGGTGACCCGGGTTCTGGATCACCTTCTCGGCCCCGACCCGGAGCCCACCGACGAGGAGCTTCGGCAGTTCCAGTTGGCGCACATCGAACACTTCCAGAGTCCGGAAGAAATCCGGGCATGGCATCTTTATCTGGAGCCGATGGGAGCGGAAGACGCGGTCCAATGTTTTGAATCCCTGCGCGAGGCCCGGCGGGCCCTTCTGGGCGGAGCCGATTTCGAGGCCAAGGCGCAGGAGCTTTGCCGCCCGGAGCATCAGATGGACCTCGGTTTTTACCGCCAGGGCACGATGCTGCGGGAACTGGAAATCGTGACCTTTTCCATGGAGATCGGCGAAATCAGCCCGGTGGTCTCGAGCCACTTCGGCTTCCATGTCTTCAAGGTGGTCGACCGCAAACCTCCGGTTCCGCTTCCCTTCCCGGAAATCCGCGACGAACTGGCCCGGCAATACCTGCAGGACTGGCGGGACACGAGCATTCAGGAAATCGTCGGCCGCCTCAAGGCCGCGTCGAACATCCAAGCGCCGGTGCTCGAGGCGACCCAGCACTGAGATGAGCCGCCCCGCCCCGAAACCATGAACCCATCGCATCGGATTCCCTGTCTTGAACGGGCCCAAGGCTACCTCGAGCTTGGGATGCCGGATGAGGCATGGTCCGAACTGGCCCTGCTCAAGGGAGAGCAGCGGGACCTGCCCGACGCCCTCCACGTGATGGCGAGTCTGTTGATGAAGCAGAAGCGATGGGATGAGGCGCTCATCGTGAGCTTCCGGATCTGCGAAATTCTCCCGACCAAATCCGGCGGCTTCATTCACGCCGCTTTCTGCCTCCATGAACTGGGGCGGACCCGCGAGGCCTGTGAAGTCCTCCGCAGCGGCCCCGATTGCCTTCAGAAGGAACCGCTTTTTCATTACAACCTGAGTTGTTACTCCGTTTACCTCGGCAGCTTCGACGAGGCCTGCGCCCTGCTCGAACGCTCGTTTGAACTCGACGAACGGCTGGCCGGAATCGCGGAGAACGATCCCGATCTGGTGCCTCTCTGGAATACCTTGCGATGCTGACGGAAGACGCTCGGGAAGCCATCCGGGCCGCCTTCGCCAGCAACTTCGATCTCCGCGGGGAGGTCGGAGCCGCCGTTTCCCTTTGGGTCGGGGATTCCGAGGTCCTCTCGTTGCACGGCGGATTCCGGGATCGGGCACGCACCACGGCTTGGGACGAGCGGACCCTGGTTCCCGTCTTCTCCGCCACCAAAGGACCGGCAGCGCTCACCACCCTTCTCGCCCTCCACGAACGCGGGCTGACCCCGGACAGCCCCATCGGGGACCTCTGGCCGGAGCTGGCCCAGGGCAAGCTCGCCCGATTCCCCCTGGCCTCGCTCCTCTCCCACCAGTGCGGGCTTGCCGCCCTCGACCAAGCCACCTCCATCCGCGACCATGCGACCGTGGTCTCCGCGCTCAACGCCCAAGCGCCACGGTGGCTCCCGGGCGAGGGTCACGGTTATCACCCGGGCACCTTCGGCTTCCTGACCGACGAACTGGTCCGCCGCTGCCTCGGCTTTCCCCTCGGCCAGCTCTGGCAAACCCGCATCGCGCAGCCGCTCGGGCTCGATTTCTGGATCGGTCTTCCCCCGGCCGAAGATCATCGCGTCGCCGAGATGCTCGCCCCCCGAGTCCACCCGAACGCCACCTCCGACGACTTTTATCGCGCCCTGAGCCAACCGGATAGCTTGAGCGCCCGGGCCTTCACCTCCCCGCGGAGTCTCCACGCCGTTTCGGAGATCAATCAACCCGAAGTGCGCCGGCTCGCCCTCGCCGGCTTTGGCGGCATCGGCTCGGCCCGGGCCTTGGCCCGTTTTTACGCCGTGCTCGCCTCCGGAGGCCGGGCGAACGGATCCCGTTTTCTTCCGGAAAAGGTCGTCGCCTGGGCCGGAATGCTCCGCAGCGAATCGTTCGACAAGGTTCTGCTTTCCCCCACCCGGTTCACGACCGGTTTCATGAGCCAATCCCCCTCTTTCCCGCCCGGAACCTTCGGTCATCCCGGCGCCGGCGGCAGTCACGCCCTGGCGGATCCCTCGCGCGGAATCGGTTTTGCCTACGTCATGAACCAGATGGAACGCAGCGTCTTCCCCACCGAAAAAGCCCTCTCCCTGATCCGCGCCTTTTTCCCGGACACGCCATGAAGGCACACGCGGACCGTTTCCTCGTCCCCACCTCCGGCAAGCGCACCTACGAGGTCACCGGCCAGATCCAGCGCATTGTGCGGGACAGCGCCGTGAAGACCGGTCAGGCCACGATCTTCGTCCGTCATACCAGCGCCAGCCTCATCATCATGGAAAACGCGGATCCCTCCGCCCGCACGGATCTGCATGGATTCTTCGATCGCCTCGTGCCAGAGAACGCGCCATGGTTCGTGCACACTTGTGAGGGACCGGACGACATGCCCTCACACATCCGCATGGTCCTCACCGGTTGTTCCCTCACCGTTCCCATCCTTGACGGCGATCTCGCGCTGGGCACCTGGCAGGGAATTTTTCTCTTCGAACACCGCAAGGCTCCCCATACCCGCGAAATCGCCGTCAGCGTGATCGGTCAGTGATGGCCCCTCAACCCCTCTCAGCCCGCCCATTCCAACACACAACGGAATCCGGTGTCGTCATACCCGCGTGCGGGATTCCTCATGACCCTGGCAGCGCCCGCCAATTCTCGGGGCTGGCTGTCGCGCCAGGAAGCGCCCCTCACCATGCGGCGACTCGACGCCGGGCCGCAGGCGTCCGCACACCATTCCCAGACATTGCCCCCCAGATCGTAGAGGCCGAATCGATTCGGCGCATAGCTTCCCACAGGAGCGGTGAAGGGATGCCCGTCGCGATACCCTCCGATGCGCAAGACGCCCATTCCCTTGGCTTCGTCCCCCGCATAATTGCCCGAGCCCGGTGGCGGCGGCCACTCGCTGCCCCATGGATAAGCGGGTTCCGTCCCGTCCCCTCCGCCCACGGCCAAGGTCCACTCGGCGTCACAGGGAAGACGATAGCGCACCCCCTCCCGTTGGGATAACCACGCGCAAAACGCGGCCGCCTCCTGCCATGTCACCCGCACCACGGGATGATCCCGCCCTTGCTTCAGCGCGGCCTTTTTCCACTTCCACCGCGCCGCGGAGCATTCCGCCGCAAACAGGGCGTAATCCTGAACCCGGGTGAGCCACTTGCTGAACAGCACCCGGGTCCCCGGCACCGGCGCGAAAGGCATAGCCAGCGAATTGGTGAACTTGCCGGGGACCAGGCCCTCACTCTCCTCCCTCACCTCCGCTCCTGTTTGCGCCCATTCGCAAGCGGCATGCGCCACATCCCGACTGAGACGCGCCAGAACCCCGTTGACTTCCGCCGCGGTGAGGGCCTCCAACGCCTGACCCGCATCATTGGCACATTGGTAGACCCCGGCAAGACTGTCGGCGAGGAGGCAATCGCTCACCAACAGCCAATATAACTTCAGGTCCCCGGCATCCGCATGCCCCAACAAACGAGGCAATTCATGATCCACGATGAATCTCGAGTTTTGGAAATTCGGACTCACCAGCAGGAGCGCGGCCCGGCTCGTGTCAATCGCACGGGCAATCTCCTCGTTGAACCGGTCGCCGTAATCGATCTTTCCGGAATCGATCCATGCCTCGATCAGATTTTCATGCCGCAGGGGAGCCAGGTGGGCCATAACCCGGTCCAACCAGTCCCGGTCCCGCCGACTGTAGCTGATGAACACTCGTCTGGGAAAACGTTCCGCCATAAGTCAGAGCGCCCCATCCCCACCCCTTCTCCGGAGACATCGGTAACCTCGACCCGGGCCCTTCCCCTGTCAACCCCGCCACTCTCCGCGCCTTCCCCGAGCCTTGCCCTGGATCAACAGAGATACGCAGCGATCTCGTCCGCGACCATCATGCCCCCCGTGGTCAAAACGAAGCTCGCGTCGCGCCATTCCGCCAACCCTTCGCCGATGAGGTTTTCCGCGAGATCCTCCTCCACCCAGGACCGGGGGACGCCCTCGCTCGTCCTCAGGAGGAGCGCCATGCGTTCCATGCCCAACTGGATCTCACTGAGGCTCTCCCCATCCAACCGCGCGTGCCCCACCCCTTGGATTTGTCCCACCCAGCGCACCGTGTCAGGAAGATTGCGCCAGCGCGCCCCGCCGATGGTGGAGACCGCGCTCGGTCCCAACCCGAGATAATCCGCTCCGGCCCAGTAAGCCCGGTTGTGCACGCTCTCATGCCCCGGCCGCGCGAAGTTCGAGACTTCGTAATGGACCCAACCCGCCTCACCCAACAACCGGTCCGCGAGGAGGAAGAACTCCGCGTCCCGGTCCGCGTCGGCGGTCCACTCGCCCGATTCGTAACGCTGGAGGAACTCCGTGTCCTCCTCGTAAGTGAGGTTGTAAGTGGAAAGGTGATCGGGTGCCAGATCCAGCGCCGCGTGCAGGGACCGCTCCCAATCCGCCAGCCGTTGGCCGGGCACGGAGAACATGAGATCGATGTTCACTTCCCGGATGCCGGCCCGGCGCAAGGCGTTCACCGCTTCGGCCACGTCCTCCGGCCCATGATCCCGGCCGAGCACCTGGAGCGACCCTTCATCGAAGGCTTGGACGCCAAGGCTCACGCGGGTCACCCCCGTCTCCACCCAGACCGCCGCCTTGGCCTCGTCGAAGGTCCGCGGATTCGCCTCCAGATTCCACTCCTCAAGACCGGACAAATCCACTTCCCGGCCCATTCCTTCCACCAACCCGCGCCAAACGTTCCCCGGAAGAATGGAGGGAGTTCCTCCACCGAAATAGAGGGTTCGCGGAACCACCTCGCAATCCCGGAGCGCAAAACGCAACTCGTTCGTCAAGGCTCCGGCGAACGTCTCGTAGGAAGTCTTGCCGGGTTGATGCTTGTAAAAACCGCAATACGGACAGATCCGGTGACAAAACGGGACATGGACGTAAACATGTCGGACCCTCGTCCTCGTTCCACTCACGGTCAGTTCTTTTCGTTGTGAATCTCTCGTCAACTCCCGGGCAGGCTATCGGTTTTCAATCGGATTTGGGCAGATCCACCTTGCGCGATGTCTCCCGCTCATTCTACATCTCGCTCCGTCTTCTGCCACCGGCAATGCGACCTGCCTGCGGATTGGGCTATCTCCTGGCCCGTCTCTCGGATACCGTGGCGGACGCCCCGCAGGCTCCCCTGGCCGATCGCCGCCGCGCCCTCCGGGAATTGCGCGCCGCGTTCCTCCACGACGCCCCGCTCCCGGACCTGGCTTTCCTCCTCCCCGACCTCGTGCACCCGGGAGAACGCACGCTGGTGGCCCGGGCCCCGGATTGCCTCACCGCGCTCCGCGCCTCCCATTCCCCGGTCCGCCCCGCCCTCGCCGAAGTCCTCGATGCCATCACCCGGGGGCAGTTGCTCGACCTCGATTTTTTCGGGGACGCCACCCCCGATGATCCGCGGCACCTCCCCTCCCGCGACGCCCTGATCCTCTACGCGGATGAGGTTGCCGGATCCGTCGGACGCTTCTGGACCCGGATCGCCGCCCTGTCGGACCGCTCGTTCGCCGACCTCCCGCTGCCCCTCATGATGGCCTTGGGCACCCGCTTCGGACAGGCCCTGCAGTGGATCAACATCGTCCGGGATCTTCCCGAGGATCTTCCCCACGGGCGCGGCTATCTCCCGGCAGGGGACCGCCCGGAGGATTGGTTGGACCGCGCCGGGCACGGTCTGCGCGAGGGAATTCGCTACGCCACGGCCCTCCGGAGCCGGCGCCTCCGCCTCGCCACCGCCCTGCCCGCCCTGCTGGGCGCCGCCACGATCCGCGAGCTGCGGTCGAGCGCCGCCGCAGCGTCCCCGGGGCGCGTCAAGATTGCCCGGAAGGAAGCCACCGCCATCGTTCGCGCGGCGGCCTGGCGCATCGCGCTACAACGCCCGCTGTCCCCCTACCTTGAATCCTTGCTCCAGCCGAAGCGCCCGAATTCCGGAGGCACCGGGGCCTCGAAGCCGAGCGGTTCACCGGTCACCGGGTGATTCAGTCCGAGCCGCCACGCGTGCAACATCAGCCGGGTCACCCCGTCCCGCTGCAGCGTCCCCTTTCCGTAGATCGGATCGCCGAGAATCGCATGCCCCAACCCGTAGGCCATGTGCACCCGGATCTGGTGCGTCCTTCCGGTATGGATCCGGCACTTCACCAGGGACGCACCACCTTCCCGCGCCAACACCTCCCAATCCGTCAAGGCAACCTTCCCCTGCGGCCCGGGCACGATCGCCATCTTCTGGCGGTTTCCCGGATTGCGTCCGATCCGGTTCTCCATCCGGCCGGAGTCCCCGCGCACCGTCCCCGTGACCACACAGAGATACTCCTTGCGAGTCTCACGGGAAGCAAAAGCCTCCACCAAGGCGAGGTGGGCCGGATCGGTTTTCGCCACCGCGAGGCACCCGCTGGTATCCTTGTCGAGGCGATGAACGATCCCGGGCCGCTCCGGATCTCCGAGGCCCGAGAGGCGTCCGCCGCAATGTTCGAGCAACCCCTGCACCAAGGTTCCGGTGGAATTTCCCGCCCCCGGATGAACACAAAGCCCCTCCGCCTTGTTCAAAACGAGAAGATGCTCATCCTCGAAGAGAATCTCCAGCGCCATCACCTCACCGCTCAGCGCCGCGGAATCGGGCGGTCCGGTCAGGATCTCAATCCGGTCCCCCACGACCACGGCCCGCTTTGGTGCCGCCGGATGCCCGTTCACGAGGACACGCCCTTCCTTGGCCAGAGCCTGCAAACGGGATCGGGAAAAGCCGGGCAGCCGGGCCACCAGAAAGAGGTCCAACCGTTCCCCGGAACTCTCACCGTGTTCCACTTGCAGCGTGATTGTTTCTCGGTCTAAATTCCCGTTCATTCCCTGAGTCCGCTGGTATCCATGCCCAATTCTTCCGCACCGTTGTTGAACACCTGTCCGGAATGCGCTGGAGTCATCGATGTCAGCGCCGTAAGACCGTTTGAGAGAATCTCCTGCCCTCACTGCGGCCAACCGGTCCGGGTTCGGATCAACTTCGGCAAGTTTACCATCCTCGCCGAAATTGGCGAGGGCGGGATGAGCCGGGTCTTCCGGGCCCATGACAGCACTCTCGGACGCGAAGTCGCCCTCAAGGTCCTCCACTCCCATTTCGGCGACCAACCCGAGCTGAGCGATCAATTCGAAAAAGAGGCACGCCTCACCGCCTCGATCAACCACGCCAACGTCGTCCAGATTTTCTCCGTCGGCCGGGACCAAGGTTACTTCTACATCGCCATGGAATTGCTCCAGAGTGAAAATCTGGATGCCAAACTGGCCAACGGACCGCTCCCCGAGGCCGTCGCCCTCCGGCTTATCCACGAGATCGCCCTCGGCCTTGCCGCCGCCGCCAAAATCGGCCTGATCCACCGCGATATCAAACCCGGGAACATTCTCTTCGATCGGAGCGGGACCGCCAAACTGGTCGATTTCGGTTTGGCCCTGATCCTCGGCACCGAGGAGGTCATGGGGGACGTCTGGGCCACGCCTCATTACGTCCCGCCGGAGAAATTGCAGGGGCTCCCGGATGATCTCCGCGGGGATATCTACAGCCTGGGTGCCACCCTCTTCCACCTGCTCGCCGGTCAACCGCCCCACTCGGTCGACACCGTCTCGACGGCGGAAATCCTGAAAATCAAGTCCCAACCGGCCAACCTCCGCGCCGCCGCACCCCGCCTCCGCGGTCGCACCATCGCCCTCGTCAACCGGATGATGGCCTTCGATCCCAAGGATCGTTTCAGCAACTACCCGGACCTGATCCGCGCGATCGAGGAGGCCCGGGCCGCCGCCGACCCGAATTTCGTGGCCCCGGGGCGCCCCGGAAACCGCCCGGTCTGGATCCAGGCCGCTTCCGGCGCGCTCGCCGGGCTGCTCCTTCTCGCGTTGGCCGCGCAAATGTTCAAGCCCAAGGGAGACGCCGCCAAGAGCGGCTCAAATCCTCCCCCCCTCCTCCAGAGCGGCGGCACCGAACTGATCGTGTCCGCGGATGAAACCGCCCGTCTGCGCTCCGTGGAAATCGCCCGCAAACGGTATGCGGAGGGCCACACCACCGCGGCTTTGGACCTCTTCGCCCAAGCGGAGCAGGACGACAAGCTCCGCGCCGATCTCCGGGCGTGGGCCGCTTTCCACCTGTCCATCGAGGCAGCCCTCAAGGGAAAGGCCCCGGAGTCCCAGCGCCTGAGCGCCTTGGCCACCGCCCATGCAAAAAAGGCTGCCCCCGACCTCGCCGCGTGGTTCGAGACGGTGGAAAAGGGAACCGCCCCGGCCGATGATTCCCTCGCCGCCCTTCCCCTCGGTTTCCGCGCCCTGTTCGCCGGGGATTACCCGGCGGCGGCGACTTTTCTCGAACGCTACCGCGAGGCGAAGTTTCCACCCGGGGAAGCTTGGAAAGGCCTCTACCAAGGAGCCTGCCAATCCGCTCTCGCGGACGCCCGTCTCCTCGCCAAACCACCGGGGGAACCGGCCAAGGACGACCCCGCTTCCCTCCAGCTGGCGCTCGACGCCTGGACCGGGTTGTTCGCCAAACTGCGGAGCGAGTCCGCCCGCCAATTCGCCCAAGGGCAGATCACCCGGCTCGGAGCCGCCTTGGTCCAGGTGCAGATCAAGGGGCTCGAGCAGGCCAAGGCCAAGGACAATGACCTGCTCCGGGAGACTTCCGCCAAGGCGGCGGGCTTCGCCAAGTCCCGCGACTTCGCCGCCGCAGCCGCAGCCTGGGCCGGGGCCAAGCCCACCTCCGATTGGGGACGCGAACGAACCCGCCTCGCCGGCGAGGCTTGCACCCGCGCCGGACAGTTTGTCTCCGACTTCGTTTCCCTGGTCGGCGAGGCCGCCTACTCCGGCTCGATCCTCCGCACCAGCGGGCCTCCTTTCGCCGCCCGCATCGTCTCCGCAACCGCGGACAAACTTCTTGTGGACTTGGGCTTCGGCCCCACTCCGATCGCCCTCGACGCCATCTCCTCCGCCGGAATCCTCCAGATCGCGAAGGCAACCTTCCTCACCAGCGCCGGACCCGACCTGCTGGAGCGCGCCGCCTTTTTCGCCTGGCTCAGCGATGATCAAGCCTACGCCAAGGATCTCTCGCGAAAGCTTCACGAGCTTCCGGGCTTCGCGGACCGATGGGAAGCCCTCACTCTCGCGCCCTGACGTTCGGTCCGAAGTGAGTTGGACTTGTCGGATCCTTGCTCCTCGCCGATGCTCCATCCTCATGGACAAGGGTGACGATCGTCCCGACTCGCTGGAGGAGTTGAACCGCAAAATGGTCGAATTCTTGAAGGCGAAGTTTGCCGAACAAGCCTCCTCCAATTCGTTCCCCAGCAAGGAAGAGTTCGCGCGGATGCCCCGGGAAGAGAGACCCGCTCCTGAACCGTCCCCCCTCGATGCGGTGTTCGACTTCAAATTTCGTCCCCGGGACATCAAGGCGCATCTCGATCGCTTCGTCATCAAACAGGACGAAGCGAAAAAGGCGCTCGCCATCGCGGTGTGCGACCACTACAACCACGCCCGGACCATCAGACGTTTAGAGCAGGAAGATCCCGCTCTGGCCCGGCAGGTTGAGCTTGCCAAGCAGAACGTTCTCATCATCGGTCCCACCGGCGTGGGCAAGACCTACCTCGTCAAGCATATCGCCGATCTCATCGGTGTCCCCTTTGTCAAAGCCGACGCCACGAAATTCAGCGAGACCGGTTACGTTGGAGCGGATGTCGACGATCTCATCCGCGAGCTGGTGCAAAAGGCGCGGGGAGACCTCTTGCTGGCGCAGTATGGAATCGTCTACATCGATGAAATCGACAAGCTGGCCACGCGAGGCTCGATGATCGGGCGTGACGTCAGCGGGCGCGGCGTGCAAACCACGCTGCTCAAGCTGATGGAAGAAACCGATGTCCAGGTGCGCCCTGCGGGGGATCTCTCCTCATACTGGCAGGCGGCCTTTGCAAAGAGCCCCTTCAACACCCCTCCCCAAACGATCAATACCCGGAACATCCTCTTCATCGCCAGCGGGGCGTTTTCCGGTCTCGAAACCATCATCAGCGACCGGCTTCGCCAGGGAACCATGGGCTTTGGCGCGGACCGCCGCTCGCTCACCCTGGACCACGAACTCTTCCGCGACGCGACCACCCGGGACTTCCTCGACTTCGGGTTCGAGGCGGAATTCATCGGTCGGCTCCCGGTCCGGGTCGTCTGCGAACCGCTGCGGGCCGCGGAACTTTTCTCGGTCCTCAAGGATTCCGAGGGAAGCCTCATCCACCAATACGAGCGGGACTTCGACGCCTTCGGCATCACCGCCCGGTTCACCGATTCCGGCTTGCGCGGAATCGCGGCCCAGGCCGAGGTCGAACAGACCGGCGCGCGTGGTCTCATGACCGTCTGCGAACGGTTGCTGCGCGACTTCAAGTTCGAACTGCCGGGGACTTCGGTGACCGAGTTGGTGATCGATGCGGACCTGGTGAAAAATCCCGCCGACGCCTTGCAACGACTCCTCGCCGAATGCCAGGGCGATTTTCAGCGACAGGCCGCGGCGGAGGTGGATCTTTTTCGGCAGGACTTTCAGGAAAAGCACGGCCTCGCAATCCTCTTTGCCGATGACGCGGTGGAAGCCTTGGCAACCAAGGCCCGGGCCGACTGCACCAGCGCGCTGCAAGTCTGCAAACGGGTCTTCCGGGATTACCAGTTCGGGCTCAGCCTGATCCAAAAAAACACGGGGCAGGCGGAGTTCCTCCTCTCCCGCGCCGCCGTGCTCAATCCTTCCCCTTACCTCAGCGATCTCGTTGCCCAATCCTATGCACGGGCCGCCGCCCCGTCCGGATGCGAGCCCGGAAGCGACGCCCCCACCCCCCTCCCTTAGCGACCCATTCCACGGATGCGCAGGTATCTTTTCATCGCCCTGGTGATCGGCGCGATCGGCGTTTTGACCACGTCGCTGCTCTTTGAGTTCGGCGTGCTCCACCACTTTGCCCGGAAACTGGCCACCTGCTACACCAACGCCGGTTGGATCGGCGGTATCGGGCCCGCCCACCGCGGATTGCCCGGATTCGCCTTCATTTTCGTCGCCCTGGCAAACGCCTGGGCCGTGGTCGATATCCCCCAACCCGTCCACAAGGGGATCGTGGTCATCGGCGGTTCCCTGCTTCTGGTAGCGCTTTCGTTGACCCTCGCCATGTCCGGGATTTTCTTCGAGCCCTTCTCCTCGCTGGTCGCCATCCTCGTGACCACCGCCCTTGGCCTGGCCTACTCCGCGACCGAGCCGGGCAGCCGCAAGCGCCGACTGCAACGCTTCCTCGGCGGACGGATTTCGCAGACCGCCTGCGCCCGCCTGTTGGAAGGACCCGCCCCTTCGTTTCTCAACGGCCAGAATCTCCAGGTCACCGCGGTGACCGTCCGCATTTTCAATCTCGACCAGCTCCGGGAGGAGATGAGTCCAGCCCAGATTCTCGAAGTCACCAATCTGTTCCTCCGCAATTCAGGGGAATTCCTCACCGGTCGCGGCGGCTATCTGGACGAATCCAACCCGGAATGTGTCCGGGTTTACTTCGGCCTCCTCTCCCCGGAGGAGGATCACGCCACCGCCGCCTGCCAGGCCGCCTTGGATTTGCGTCTCCGCCTCGGCAACCTCAACCAACTCCTCGAGAGCCGCTACTTCCACCGTCTCGAGTGCGGGATGGCCATCGAGACCGGTCTCATGACGGTCGGAATCTACGAATCCGACAACGCCGCGCGCCTCAGCGCCACAGGCGACCTGATCGACTCCACCCGACGCATCGCCGGGGCGAACCGCGACTACGGTTCCCTCGTGTTGCTCGGCGGAAACACCTACGCCGCCGTGCGCCAGGTGTTCGCCTCCCGGCCCATGGAACTCGTTTACGACACCCGCCGGGAGGTGATGTCGGAAATCCACGAACTCGTCGACCGCCAGGACGCCCTCACCGAGGAAGATCACCAGCGCATCCGGGATTTCTGGGAAGCCGTGATTTTTTACCGGGAAGGCCGCGCCGAAGAAGCTCTCCTCATTTTCAGCCGTTTGCATTCCGCGCATCCGCTCGACCGTCCTCTGCAGTATCTCATCGGGCGCGCGCAGGACCGCCTCGTGGACTCCCCTCAAAAGGAACTGGCCACCGGGCAACCCCTGCTCCGTCACGGTCACGCCCGAATCCTCCAATCCCTCTGAGCCGGTCTTCATTCAGGTGAATCTCGAATACCCCACCGCACTTCAATCGCTCATCCTCCACCTCAAACGCCTCCCCGGCATCGGGTCGCGCAGTGCGGAGCGGATGTCGTTGTGGCTCTTGCAACAACCCGTCGGCACCCTCGCCGCCCTCTCCGAGGTCTTGGTCCAGGTGGAACAGGAAATCAAACCCTGCGCTTCCTGCGGATTCTTCGCTACCCGGGAAGGCTGCGCCATCTGTCAGGCTCCGGATCGCGATCCCCGCCTCCTCTGCATCGTTGAACAACCGACCGACATTCTCCCCATCGAACGGACCGGGGCCTTTCGCGGTCATTACCACGCGCTCGGCGGACGCCTCGCGCCGTTGGACAATGTCGGACCAGAGGATCTGCGGATCGGAGAATTGATGGACCGGATCCGCACCGGAGAATTCGAGGAAGTGGTCCTCGCCACCGGGGCCGATGTCGCGGGCGAAGCCACGGCGAATTATCTGGCGGAAATTCTCCGTTCGTCGAATGTGCGTCTGACCCGTCTGGCCCAAGGAATGCCGGTCGGGGGAGGTCTGGACACCGCGGACTCCCTGACACTGCACCGGGCCTTCCAGCACCGCCGCAACCTTTCCCACGATGCCTAAGCCCACGATCGATCCCCAACTCCATCAGGAGCGCAAACCGGAATGGATCAAGGTCCGTCTCCCCAACAACCCGGTTTTCTGGTCCACCAAGGCACTCGTCTCGGACCTCCGCCTCCATACCGTGTGCGAGGAGGCACAGTGCCCCAACCGCTGGGAATGTTGGGGACAAGGCACCGCCACCTTCATGATCGCGGGAGACCGCTGCACCCGCGCCTGCGGCTTCTGCGCGGTCAAGACCGCCAAACCGTTTCCCTTGGAGGCGGATGAACCCGGGCGCGTTGCCGAAGCCACCAAACGGCTCCGCCTCAACCACGTGGTCATCACCGCCGTGGCCCGGGACGACGAACCGGATGGCGGCGCCGGACACTTCGCCCGCACCATCGAAGCCGTGCGCGAGGCCAACCCCGGCATCGTCATCGAGGTTCTCGTGCCCGACTTCAACGGAAAAGACGAAGCCCTCCACACGGTGATGGAGGCGCGCCCTCACATCTTCAACCACAACCTCGAAACCGTCGAACGTCTCACTCCACTGGTGCGTTCCCGGGCCCGCTACCACCGATCTCTCGAAGTCCTCGCCAAGGCCAAGGAAATGGTCCCTTCCGTGGCCACCAAAAGCGGCCTCATGCTCGGACTCGGCGAGACCGAAGAGGAACTCTTCCAAGCCATGGACGACCTGCGCGCCCACCAAGTCACCGTCCTCACCCTGGGACAATACCTCCGCCCCTCCCAAAACCACCTCCCGGTCGTCGCTTACATCCATCCCGACAAGTTCGCGCAGTACAAGACCGTGGCCCAAAGCAAGGGTTTCCGCCATGTCGCTTCCGGTCCTCTCGTCCGCAGTTCCTACCATGCCGCCGACTTCCGGCCGGAGTTGGATTCCAGCCCGGAATGAGGTGACCGGTGAGGCGCCGCGCCTCCGTCCTCACCCTTGTCTCACCCTCCGCCCACCATCCTGCGGTGCGCCCCGGGAGGACGGCCGGTATATCGCTTGACGATGTGGCAGAGATAGGCCGAGGAGGAAAGACCGACCGCGTTGGCGATGTCGGTGAGGGTGCGGTCCGTCCTCTGCAACAGTTCCAGCGCCGTGGCCACCCGCTGCCGTTGCAGCCAATCCACCGGAGTCATGCCAGTCTCCCGCTTGAAAGCATGAAAAAGGCGCGTCCGCCCGCACGCCAGCCGATCCGCCACTTCGTCGATCGTCATCGGCTCGGCCAACCGCGCGACCATGAGGCCCTTGGCCCGCTCGACCACACCGGGGGGCGGAAGGCGCGCCTGTTGACGGATCTGCTGGGCTGCATGCAGGAGGAGCGAACTGACCTGAAGACGCAAATTGGCGAACAGCGTGGGATCCTCCCCGGCGACGCGATCCTGCCGCGTCAGGCCTTCATGGAGCCACTTCGCGGTCTGGCGCATCGCCGGAGTCATCGGACGGATCCGGGGGAAGTCCGTGGAGAGGCTCGCTTGCAACCACGCTGTCTCCCGGTCGGTGAAGATTCCCTCCTTTGGGCTCCCGTCCCGGGAATCGAGGATCATGGCGCACACCGTCGAAGGCTCGCGGATGTTTTTGCTCCCGCGGTGCGCCATCCCGGGGGGAATGATGAGAAAGTGCCCGCCCGTCAAAGAAAGCTCGGGCCCCTGCGCAAACGAATATCCGCTGGCTCCCCTCAACATGAAGATGAGTTCGGCCCCGCGATGACTGTGCCAGCCCAACGGATGCGCCGTGAACCGCGTGTTGGTCGACACGTAATCCAGCCCGACGCAGGAGAGTTGCGCTCCGGACAAAACGACGTCGTCACGCCCGAGTGAGTCGGCCGAAGTGATGATCGGGCAGCCGGCAGGCGGTTTGTCGCTCATTGCAAAATCGTTCATAGCATGATGTCGAAAAACTTTTCTGCAATTATAGGAAATCGCCAATGGTATGATTCCCCCATGAAACCCTGTCGCTCCGCCTTCCGGACCGCCCTTCTGCTCATGACCGCGCTCGGCCCGGTTCCGGCCACCACGCGGGCGGCCGATCCACCGAAGCCTGCCGTCAAAGTGACCCAGGAGCTGCTTAACAGCATCCACGTCCCGCCGCAGCTCATCTTCAATCCGATGCCCGCCTATGGGCAGAAGTATCTGCCCTTCGCCATGGCGGCGAGCATGGAGTCCACGTCCAAAGGCCGGCTCTGGACCTGCTGGGCGGGCGGGCAGGACGGGCCGAACGCCTATCTCCTGGCAAGCTACAGCGATGACCAGGGCAAGTCGTGGCGTGATCCGGTGTTCGTGATCGATCCACAGGCCCACGGTTTGAAGATGGGCACGCGGCTCGGCTCCTTCTGGTGCGATCCCAAGGGGCGGCTCTGGTTGTTCTTCCATCAGTCCTGCGGCATGTTCGACGGCAGTTGCAGCAACTGGTATGTTCGCTGCGATGATCCCGATGCGGAGAAGCCCCTGTGGACGCAGCCGGTTTACATCGGCTTCGGTGCTTCGCTGAACAAACCCATCGTGCGCCAGAACGGCGAGTGGATCTTGCCTGTGTCGCTCTGGGAACGCTGGCACATCGACAAGCCCTTTGCCGATTGCTACCACGAACTCGACGCCGTGCGCGGCGCGAACGTCTTCGTCTCCGATGACGAAGGCGGGCACTGGCGCTACCGCGGAGGCATTATTTATCAGGACAGTTGCTTCAACGAGCACACCGTGGCCGAATTGAACGACGGTCGCCTCTGGATGCTCTCGCGCGGCATGAAGGCGACCTTCCAGAGCTTCTCGACCGACGGCGGCAAGACCTGGCAGCCGCAGTCCACCGCCTTTCCGCATGTGAACAGCAAGGCCGTCATCCGCCGCCTCCAATCCGGCCACCTGCTGATCATCCGCCACGGTCGGGAAATCACGAAAGCCACAGCCAAGCGTAAGGAACTCACCGCCTTCCTCACCAGCGACGAAGGCAAAAGCTGGTCCGGCAAGCTGCTACTCGACGAACGCAACGACGTCTCCTACCCCGACATCGCGCAGGCTCCAAACGGCGACATCTACGTCCACTATGATCGCGAGCGCACCGGCGCAGCCGAGATCCTTTTTGCCCGCTTCCGCGAGGAAGACGTCCAGGCCGGCAAGCTCGTCAGCAAGGACGCGGCGCTGAAGAACCTCGTGAAGAGCCGGGCGCAAGGCATGAGCCGGGGCGTAGCGGCTCTCCAGAAGGCGCCGGAAGCAAAGGTGGCGAAAGTCCGCGAAGACCTGCCTTTGATGCTTGTCCCGCCACGCGTTCGTGAGTTCAACGATCCCAAGTTGCTCGAAGGAAGGCAGCATGTGGCGTATCCGGGCATCGCGAGAACGCTCCGGGGTCGGCTCTGGGTCTGCTGGGGCGCTGGCGAGGACGGGCCCGGAGGGTATTCGATGCTCGCCTCGAGCGACGACGAGGGCCGGACATGGACCGGGCCGCGTTATCTGCTCAAGGAGCCGCCCACACCGAATGGATTTCCCCGCTCGGTCAACGGCACCTACCTGTGGACCGATCCACAGGGACGCTTGTGGTGGTTCTTCCCGTATTCACTCGGCATCTTCGACGGCCGCTCCGGCATCTGGGCCGCGGTCTGCGAGAACCCCGATGCCGACAAGCTCACCTGGGGCATCCCACGACGGCTCGCCGATGGCGAATACGTCAACAAACCGGTCATCCTGCGCGATGGTGGCTGGCTGCTCTCCGCCACGCTCTTTCCGCGCAAGTGCATCGGCATCCTCATGGGCGACATGAAGGAGAGCGACCTCTTCCGCGAACTCGATCCCCTGCGCATGAGCAACTGCTTCGTCTCGAAGGACCAGGGAACCACGTGGGAGCGCCGCGGCGGGGTGACCGCACCGCCGGAGGCCTGGGATTGGGACGAGCCGCACTTCATCGAGAAAACGTCCGGCGAGCTGCGCTGCCTCCTCCGGACCAACTACGGCTTGTGCGAGTCCCGGTCCACGGACGGCGCCCGCACCTGGTCCACGCCGGAGCCATCGAAGCTGGTGCATCCCGCTTCACGCCTCTTCATGATGAAACTCCAGAGCGGCAAGGTCCTGCTCGTGAAGCACGGACGATTGAAGGAAAAAACCGGCCGCACCCACCTCACCGCCTATCTCTCCGACGACGAGGGCGAGACCTGGCAGGGCGGCCTCTTGCTCGACGAGCGGCCTTGCAGCTATCCCGACGGCATCCAGTCGCCCGACGGCCGCATCCAAATCGTCTACGATCAGGAGCGCCTCAACGGCCGGATCGTCATGGCCACCCTCCGGGAAGAAGACGTGCGCGCCGGAAAACTCATCAGCCGGGACGCCTCGCTGAAAACACCCGTCTATCAAGCGCCGTCCGGACCCACTCCCGCCGATCGTTCGCGCTGAGGCGTCGGCGTTTCGGAACCTGATCCGCCGGGCCCCGACGACACGGATTCGTCCGCTCTCCGCCACGAAACCTCAGCATCCGCGATCCCTTCTCCGCCCCTGACCGCTGGAAGGATG
>JAGWVU010000004.1 GCA_018970725.1 Verrucomicrobiota bacterium | reverse complement strand
ATGAGTCACGGATAAAACGGATGGCACGGAGAGGGACCCAAAGCAGAGCATGTCTCTTCCCATCCGTGTCATCCCGCCCCTCCGTGTTTCATCCGTGCCCCAAAAAGCCGTCTTCCACGTCATCCGCCGACGCGATCCTCCAGGCGGCGGTGAAAAGAACCGGAAGATGCCGTCTTTTTCGGCTGGGCGTTCCTCTAGGGCAGGATTCGACAGACACTCCGGAATGGTTGCCAGCCGATTAGAGGGGGATCAAGCTGCCGTCCGCCCCGCTTACTGTCACTGGCAAGGGAGTCGCAGCGTTGGATTAGCGGAAGGCGATGTGTCTCGACTGCTCGCGCTGGTGCACGCCCCAGTCCGAGGTCTCTGAGATGGCCTGTCGCCCGATGCTTTCGAGGACTTCGCGAGGGTCTTTCTTCTCGAGATCGGTGAGGGCTTGGGAGAGCATCAGGACGGCGCGGGAATATTTCTGGCTGATGATGGCGTGCTCGGCGGATTTTTGGTGGAAAAATGCGGCGAGGATGCCAAGCAGCGGAGTCAGCAGGTCCATCAGGCCCGGGGGCAGGAAGCTCCCGGCGGCGATCTGCCCGGGCTCCAAGCGGAGGCAGGTTTGGACGAGTGGAAATTGCAGAAGGTTGGGCAGGATAAGAAGCAGCAGGCTGATGATGATGGCGGTGGCGGTGAGGAAAAGGCACGAAGAGAGAAGCGACTCCGCAGAGTCGGCGACCTTCCGCTCGCGGCTCGCGGCTTCGGTGAAATACCGCACCTGGTCGTCCAGCCAACGTTCGCGGATTTGTTCGAGGTCTTCCGGAGCGAGGGGTGAGGGCGGATCGCTCCGGGGTTGGGCGCTGAATCCGCAGGAATCGAAGGTCGCTTCCAACGCGGTTGGAATCACGCTCGGGTCCGCTCCCGTTTCGTGATGGGCCTTGATGGTCTGCAAGGTATCGAAGCCCGTGCCTCCGATGCGTTGGAAAAGGTCGACACGAATCGCTTCCGCCAGCGAGCGGGCGATGAGGAAATTGTGCCGTAATTTTTTGAACCGGAAGCGTGAGAGGAACGAGAGCGCGGTGAAAAGAATGATGCCGACGAGTCCGGTGAGTTGGACCGCGTTGAGTCCGCCGGCGACCACCGGCCATCCCTTGGCGAGGGCATCGCCATGCTGGAAGGCCCAGACCGCGGCGGTGGTCAGGGAAACGAAGGTGGCGATGCGGGTCGGGCCATGTTTTTGCAAACCTTTGTAATGGTTGGCGATGGCATCGGCGAGGGCGAAGTTGCAGAGCAAGCGGAGCATTGGCGCCTCCAGTTGTTTCCAGGTTTCTTCGGGAAAAAGCTGGTCGACGGATTTTTGGACCAGGTTTTCGGAACGCCGGAGGAATTTGTCGATCTCCCGCTGGAGGGCGCGCAATTCCGGGTTGGCCTTGGCTCGAGCCTGCCACCACTGCTGGAGGTCTGTGAACGAAGGAGTGAGGTGGTTCATGGCGAGAGTTCCGTGGGAAGCAGTTCGCGGGGGGGGCGCCGTTTTCTTCAGCCTACACTTCCATCTGGGGAATCGACCAGGATTGGTGTTGCTCGTGATGGAGGCGGAGAAGCTCGAAGACCGGTTCCGGAACGTAGCGGCGGACCTGGGATTCCCATCCGTGGGGACCGACGAGGGATTTCACCATGCTGGAACTGACCTCCGCCACGGCGCGCGAGGGCATGAGGAAAATGGTGGCGATCTCGGGGCGGATATCCTCGTTGATCTGCCGCATGACGTGCTCGTATTCGTAGTCCGAAGGCGAACGAATCCCGCGGACGATATATTGCGCTCCGATCCCGGCCGCGTAATCAACGAGGTAACGGTGATCAAAGTGGGTGATCTCCACCTCACCGCCACCCGGAATGGAGTCCCGGAGAAGGTTGAGACGCGTGGACAGGGAGAACGTGTGATGCTTGTCCGGGTTATGACCGATGGCCACGGTCAATTTGTCGAACAGCGAGCGGGCCTGTTCCACGATCCACAGATGACCGTTGGTGATCGGATCGAAACTTCCGGCGTATACGGCGTGCCTCACAGGAGATCGTAACGCACCGGACGCGGGGTGCCAGTGAAACCTCAGCGCTTACTCCAGCCCGCTGATCTGGCAACCTGCGGCGGGAATCGAGGCTGGTTTGACCGGTTGTCCCGCGAGAACGGCATCAAGGGCATCGCGCAAGTCGCGGGTGGTGGGTTGCTTTTGTTTCCGGGTCGGTGTCAAGTAGTAATCGTTGATCCGTCCCTGGTAGAGCTTGGCTCCCTTTTCCCCGATGACGACGACTTCCGGGGTGATGGTGGCCCCGGTCAACCTGGCGAGCTTCAGACCGTCGGTGAGGAGCACCGGAGCGGTGATCGCCGAGATTTCGATGTGCCGCAAGGCATCGGGGAGTTGGAGCCCGGGTTCCGCCTCGACGACAAAAAAGCCGAAGCGGTCCCCATACTCCTTCACGATGGCGTTGATCTCCGGCATGAAGTTGTTGGAGGTCGGACAAAATGGGGAGACGAAAAACAGGACGGAAGCTTTCTTCCCGCCCCGTTCGAGGGGTTGATAGGACTGGCCATCCACCGCAACGCAGGAGAGCGGCTCCGCCAGAAGAAGGGCGGAGCCGCCGAAGAGGAGGGCGCCGGCAGCGAGGAGCGCGAAGCGGGCCATCGGAGCCGATCAGGCGAAGAAGGAGGTCACGGCCTGAGCCTTCACCAGCTCCCGCGGCTGGTTGAGGTGATTGTAAACGATGGTCTCCGGATCGATCGCCATCGCGTGGTAGATGGTGGCGAGGATTTCCCGGGGATGAACCGGCGCTTCCACCGGGGCGGAACCGGTTTTGTCCGATTTTCCGTGGACCGCGCCGCGCTTGACCCCGGCTCCCCCGATGATCGAGGTGTAGCAGTAAGGCCAATGGTCCCGACCGTCGCTGCTGTTGCCGTTGCCGCTGGTGGAAACGCCCTTCTCGGGACTGCGCCCGAACTCGCCAATGGCGACGACCAGGGTTTCGTCAAGCAAACCACGCTCATCGAGATCTTTGAAGAGGGTGGAGAGGCCTTGGTCGAGCATGGGACCGGACTGATCCTTCATGCGCTTGGGAAGACCGGTGTGGTGGTCCCAGCTGTGGTTGTCGGAATTCGCGACCTTGGGCCAGATCACTTCCACCACCTTGGTCCCGGCCTCGACGAGACGCCGCGCCAGAAGGCAGCTTTGGCCGAAGGTGTTGCGCCCGTAGGCGTCGCGCATTTTCGGGTCTTCGGAATCGATATCAAAAGCCTGACGGGCCCGGCCCGAAACGATGAGGTTGAGCGCTTGATCGTAATATTCGTCCAGATTGTAACGGGCCACGGCCTTGTCCACTGCGGACATCTGGGCATCGAGCGCCTCGCGGAGCTTGGCGCGGCGCTGGAGGCGGAGGGAGAAGACCTCGGGACGCAGCTGCAGGTCATCTACCTTGACGGAGTTGAGCTTGCCCATGTTCATGTCATCCCCGTCCGGGAAAAGGTAGTAGGGATCGAACGCCTTGCCGAGGAACCCGGCGGTGCCGCCCTTGTTGATGACGCCGGACTCCTGCAAGGGACGGGGGAGAACGACGAAGGGCAGCATCGGCTCCTCAGTGGGCTTGAGCCGGATGATGTTGGACCCGAAGTTGGGGAAATCCTTGGGGGTGGGAGGCTCGAGCTGGCCGGAGGGACTGACCTTGTCCGTGGTGTAGCCGGTCATGATCTGGTAGATCGCGGCCGTGTGGTTGAAGAGCCCCACCGGGGTGTAACTCATCGAGTGGATCGTGGTGAACTTGTCGGTCACCTTGGCCAGATTCGGGAGAATCTCGGTGAACTGGAGCCCATCGACCGCGGTCGGGATGCTCTTGAAAATGGAGCGGACGTTGTCCGGTGCGTCCGGCTTCGGATCCCAGAGGTCGAGGTGGCTCGGCCCTCCCTGCAGGTAGACCATGATCACGCTCTTGGCCTTGCCCCAACCCGGCGAACCGACGAGTGAGGAGGAGGCACTGGCGGACTGGGCGGCGAGAATGTTGTTCAGGGTGAGCCCCAGCATTCCAGCGCCGCCGACGCGGAAGAAATCGCGGCGTGAGGGCTTGAGATGGGGATCACAGAGGTCTTTGGCGGTGGGCCCAGCGATGCGGAACATGGTTGGATTGGGTTAATGATTGAAAAGAAATTCCGGGTTGTTGATCAAGGCCCAAGTGAGATCCTGGGTGGCGGTCAAGCGCACGTTCTTGGCTTGAAGTGTCGATTGATCGAAGTCTTGACGGAGCTGCCGGAGTTGGGCGTCGATCCGGATCGGGGCCCGGGCCATGGCGAGCTTGGCCTTGAGTTCTTCCATCGCCGGATCGGCCGGCAGCGGGCGCTCTTCCCTGACCACGGCGAAGACGCGTCCGAGGGCGGCGGGAGAGGTCCGCCGGAAATAGGCCTCGAGGAGGGCGGCATCACCCGGGGAACGATCGGCCGGGGGCTTGCCGAGGACCGAGGCGACCGGGGCCGGGAGACCGGCGGCGAGGGGTTGGGTGCCACCGGTCAACCGGACGGCGAAATGGCCCAGCGGATAATCGCCTCCGCCGTAGCGACAGGAGATCCTGAGGCGCAGCTTGGTGCCCGGAGCAGCCGCCAACGGCTTCTGTAGGGAGAAGCGGGCGGTGTGCGGCAGCCGCTCCTTGCCCCCGATGCCCCAGGCGTTCTGGGTCCCGGGGTTCCCGTCGATGGTCAGTTTGGCATCGAAGTTGGTCTGGATGTGGTCGACGCGCGCCTCCGCGAACCGGATCTTGGCGAACTGGTTCGGGGTGGTGGCCGGGGCGGATTCCAACTCCACTTCCGTGACCACGAAGTTCCCGGTCCCGCTCAGTCCGGGTCCGAAACCGGGGAGGGACGCATGGGGCATGGCCTCGATGGCCAAACCGGTGACAGAGGAAGGACCGCCGGCCGGGATCTGGAAATCCAGAACGTAATCGGTGGACCGGTTTTGGTCGGCAGAGGCGCTGGAGGCGAGGACGGCGCCATCCTCATCAATCTTCAGACTGATGGCCGGGGAGGAAGACTTCGCCGTGACCGGCTTCAAGGGCTGCCATTGGGTGGCGAGGCTTTCGGGAGGCAACGCGGCCTCCCAGGCCTGGATCAAGCTGGGGACCGTCGAATTGAAGAGGGTCAGGTTCTTCGTCGCGGCCTCCAACCGGGCCTGACGGGCCGTCTGGGCCTGACGCTGCTTCTCCTGCCATTGGGGCACATAAGCGTCCAGAGCGGAGGTTGCGCTCACGACTTCCTTGAGACGGGCCTCCTCGAGGGAAGCCTCCACCGGCACCCACCAACGCTCCCGCTCGGAAAGCATCGATTGAAGGGCTTGATGGTCCCGGGAGATGGCGGCGAAGTTTCCGAGGGCGGTCTTGATCTCGTCAGGGCGGGGGGACCGCCCTAAAACCCGGTAGTAGATCTCCTCGATGAGTTTCTGGTCGTCGGGTTGGGAGGAGGCGAGTTTCACCAAGCCGCCATCCTTTGCCTCGATGGCATCGCTGATGGCCGGCCCGGAAAGGAAGGCCATGACGGCGCTCATCTGCAGATCGGCGCTGCGCTCGCATTCACAGGCGCTCTCGCGGACCGGTCGTCCGAGATTGGCGAGGAACCCGGACTTCAAATCGATCTGGGCGTCCGGCAGCTGGCTGGCGCGCACCCCACGGCCGGCTCCGGGAATGTCCGGAGTCGCCCCGGTGGCGGCGTAGATCGAATCGTAGAGAACTTCCGCAGGAAGGCGCTTGGCCTTGGCGCGGGAGAAGTTCGATTCGTCGTCCTCGTTCCAACGGTTGGAGGCGATCGACAGCTGATAGGTCCGGGACTTGCAGATCGTCGCCATGAGGTCGCGCACGTTGAACCCGCTCTCCACGAAGCGCTTGGTGATCCATTGCAAAAGCTCCGGGTTGGAAGGCGGATTGCCGGCGCGGATGTCGTCGAGCGGTTCGATGATCCCGGTGCCGAGCAGGTAGCCCCAGATCCGGTTGGCGTAGCTCAGGGCGAAGTAGGGATTCTCCGCGCTGGTCATCCAGGCGGCCAGCGATTCCCGCCGCGACGGCTTGTCCGGGCTGCGGAAACTCACCGGAGCCAAGGCGGCGTCGAAGGGAAAGTCCGGGGGCTCGACCAAACCGGTGCGGCCGTGCTTCAGGTCCCCGGTGGCGGCATCGCTGACAATCTCGTAGAGCGGTTTGGCCTCGTCCACAGCGGAAGCGCCGATCGACTGGTTCGGCGCGTTTTTCATATCCCGCTTCAGCTCGACCTGGGCGAAATAGGCCGCGGTCTCGAAATATTGATCCTGGGTCCAGCGCTCGAAGGGGTGATCATGGCACTTGTTGCAATTGAAGCGTGTCGCGAGGAAAAGGTGGGTGGTGTTCTCCATGATGTTCTCCGGGGTTCGGAGAATCTTGTAGTAGGCCGCGGCCGGGTTTTCCTTGTTGGAGCCGGTGGCGGTGAGGATCCGGTAGACGAACTTGTCGTAGGGCGTGTTGGCCGCCACCTCGGTGCGGATCCAGTCCCGGAAGAGTCTGGCTCCTTCCGGGCCGAGGAACTTGGAATTCACCTGCAGCATGTCGGACCACTTGTTGGTCCAGTGATCGACGAATTCCGGAGAGCCGATCAACGTGTCGATGAGGCGGTCGCGCTTCTCGCGTTGGGGGGAGGCGTCCGCCTCGAAGGCGCGGACCGAGGCCGGGGAAGGGGGGAGACCCGTGAGGTCGAGGGTAACCCGGCGGATGAACTCGGTATCGGTGCAAAGATCGCTCGGTTGGATCTTGAGCCGCTTCCATTTGGCGGCGGCGAGTTCATCGATGGGGTTGTGGGAGGCGGGATCCTTCCAGACAAAACCGGAGCGGTCTCCCATGACCGTAAGGGTGGTGGCGGCGTAGGCCCCCTCGTAACGGGCGAGAATGGGAGCCTCCCCCCGGCGGACCGTGGTGATGAGGGCGTTCTGGTCATGGGTGGCGACCTCGCTGCTCCCGCTTTCCACAAACGCCTCCGAGGTGACGTCGCGGCGCGTGCCGTCGGCAAAACGGGCTTCGACCCGGATCTGCTGCCGGGCTCCGATTTCCTCGATCACGGGATTTTTCGGAAAAATCTCGATCGAGACGACTTTGGCCGAGCCGTGATTGAGCCGGGCGCCTTGCGAAATCCAATCGCGGACGACGCGGTAGTAAGTGGAATCCTGGATGGCGAGCTGGCCGCCTTCGTGAGGCACGGCACCGGTCATTTTCAGGAGCATCAGGGAGTCGTCGGGAGAGGCGTAGTTGACCCGGCGGCTGGTGAGGTCATCGGTGAAAGCGCGGACGTCGTAGAACGGATCATAGCCGCGGAGCGAGAGCTTGAAGCCGTCCTTGCCATCCTGGGCTCCGTGACAGGTTCCCATGTTGCATCCCATCCGGCTGATCACCGGATTGACATCCCGGACCCAGTCCGGATGAAAGGCTTGGGCGGCGCCGCTGACGGTAACGGGCACGTCCAACGAGGCGGAGCCGAACGCCACCTGGAGCGTGGTGGTGCCATCCTTCACGGGGAGCGCTTTCCCGCGCGGCGTGATGCGCACCAGATCCGCGGCCGGTTTCAGCCGGGCGCTCCGGGTCACATCAAACTTGCGACCGTCCGCCGCCACGGCAGTGACCACGATCTGGTTGTAGCGGGTGGGCCCGTCAATCCGGATCTGCGATGGAGAAACTTCGAGGGCGGTGATGGAGGCGGTCACGGCCCTGTCTCCGGGAGAGGCCGCATCCTTGTCCATATGAGGCCGCAAGGCGTCCGCCAATGCGGCGGTGACCTGCACCGGGACCACTTCCTTGGTGATGCGGGCCGAGGAGGGATCGATGAAGCGCAGCTTACCGTCCGCCCCGGCGGCGACGACGGTCGAGCCGTCGGGGCTCCACGCGAGGGCATAGACCGCGGAGTCCAACTTCAGGGCCCCGGTTTGTTCAGCCCCCCGGGTCTGGAATTCCTCGATCAGTTTGTATTCCGCCGAACCGGGGCGGACGTTTGCCTGCTCCATCGCCCGCTTCAATTCCGCGGTCAGCGTGGCATCGTAATCGGACCGGTAGAAGTGAACGGATCCCCGGCCATCGAGACTGGCGCCGGCGGCAAAGCTTTTCCCGTCCGGTCGGAAGGCGGTGGCCCAGATCCGGCCCTCCATCGCCGGATATTTGCGGATCAGATTGGCGTTGTCCCCGATCTTCCGGGCCGTTTCCCGCTTGGTCCGGTAAATCTGCGGGATGCCGTCGGACCCGCCGACCAGGACGTGATCCGCAACGGGGTGCAGGGTGACGGTGGCGATCCCGCCGCGCAAGGCGCCCGGGGTGATCGAGGTGATGTTGTCGATGAATCTTTCCGTGGCGACATCCGTCAGCTTGGCGGACATGTCCCGGGCGACCGAAATGAGTTGGGTGCCGGCGTGGGCGAAAACGGTATCGAGAACCCAATCGTTGTGGCCGCCCATGAAAAGGACCTGTTCTCCGGAATCGGCTTTCACGGCCCGGACGCTGTTGTCCGGCATGCCGAAAGCGACCAGCTTGCCGTCCGGGCTCCAACTGGCTCCGTAGATGGTGTCGAAACCCGCGGGGATGGAAACCTTGAGGGATCGTTTGGCGACATCCCAGATCTGCAGTTCACCCATTCGCTCCGGTAGGCCCCCGGCAACAGCCAGAAGGGTGCCATCGGGAGAAAACTCGATGCTTTGGATGCGTTCGGAAAGCCCGACGAGACGCGCGACGAGGCCGGATCCATCCGCATGATGGAGGAGGACTTCATGGAAGCCGGCCACCGCCAGCAGTTTGCCGTCCGGCGAGAAGTCGAGCGCGGAAATCACGGGAGGCTTGGCGTAGACCGGGGGATGCTCGGGGGTATAACGCTCCACCGCATTGGACGGGGTATCGTCCTTGGCGCCTTGGGAGATCCAGCGGTTGACGAGCGCCACTTCATCGGCGGAGAGGGGTTCGCCTTTGGGAGGCATCTCGGACTTGCCATCCACCGGGGTGATTTGTTGGACGAGCCGGCTTTCGGCGGGCCGATGGGCCACGATCGCGGCACCGCTTTCCCCTCCGGCCATGAGCTGGGCGAAGGTGGTCATAACGTAATCGCCCTTCGCCTTGGCCGGTTGGTGGCAGCCCATGCACTTGGCTTGGAGTGCCGGGCGGACTTCCTTGTAATAACTCACGGGGCTCTGCGAACTGGCGGCGGGCGCCGCCTTTTCTTCGGCGATACCGGGGAAGGACCCTGTCTGCAGGAGTGCGGCGACGGTGAGCGCGGGGATGGCGTGGGAGAGTCGATGCATGGGGCTCTCGTGAAAACGGGCCTGGTGAGCCGCTTCTTTCACGAAATGCTGGCGAATCCGCTGAATATCAGTCGAAGCGGAACGCCGCCACCCCGACATCGTCCGAGTCCGGAAAGGCATGGGATTCGGCGCAGATCCGCTCAATCCAAGATGCGCCGAAGCCGTGGAGGGTCACGCTTTCCGCCAGATCCCGGGCCGAGGGAAGCAGACCGTCGGTGGCGCAAATGAGGAGATCCCCGGGGGAAAGCGCGACCAACCGGCTGCCGAAGTCAAACGGAGTGAGGCCGCAGAAACAGTCGGTCAGCATCGCGGTGCCTTCGATTTTGTCCGGAATGGTGAGGGTTTCGCCCTCGTAACCGGAGGAGGTCCGGTGCAGCAGGTGGACCGGGGAATCGCCGCACCAAAACACGCAGGCCTCGGTCCCTCTGGCCAATACCCCGGCCAGGGTGCAGGCGCTCTCCATCATGTCCGGGTCAGACTCAAACCGGGCCAAAAAATCGTCATGCACCGTGCGAAGATAAAGCGCCATGAGGCGGCCCAAGTCGGTCCCCGGTCCGGTGGGGAGCTCATCGAGGCCGAGGCGGTCGTGAATCAGCCAATGGGCCACGGCCCCTCCGTCCGCGCAGTTGCTGACGCCGTCCGCCACCGCGGCGAGGATCGCGTGGTCCGAACCCGGAAGAGGACGGACGAGGACCCGGTCCTCGTTGGCGCGGCGGTCCGTGAAGTTGCGCTTCCGGCCGGACATGGTGTGTGAATACCCGGTATACATGGGTTGCCAGGCGGCTCCGCTCTGGGGGAAACCCACCGTTCCCTTGACAGAAGCGGCGCGCAAGTTGGAAGTTGGCGTTCGTGCGAACGAGGGTGGTCCAGCTGGTGTGCCTGATGTTCTCCGCATCCGGGACGGTGGTTGCCGGGGACGCGGGGGCGGATCAGCCGAACGTGATCGTTTTGGTGGCTTCCGGATGCGGCTGGGAGCAGGCGATGGATTGGCGGCAGGGGGGCTCGCTCGATGCCTTGGTCCGGTTGCGTGACCAGGGGGCCAATTTGCGCCGCTTCCACGGCAATCCGGTGGCCGCGCCCGGTCACGCCGAGCTGCTCACCGGGCGTCACTTCCTGCGCAACGGGGTTTCGGGGGACGGTGGCGGAGAGCAGTTGCTTCACGAGCTGGAGGTGACGCTGGCCGAGGTCTGCGAGTCGGCCGGTTACGCGACGGGTTTTTTCGGCTGGTGGCGGCACGGTTCCCAACCGCCGCAGCATCCGGTCTCCCAAGGATTCTCCCGCTTTGCCGGACGTTGCCGGGCGGATTGGGAAAGCGACCGGAACTGGATCCAACGGGGGCTGGGTCCCGAGACCGCCGTGACGGATCCTTGGAACGGGATTGTGTCGGAGGCGGAGGCCTTCGTGGAAGAATCCCGCGGGCGGCCGTTTCTCTGTTGGGTGACGGTGCCACCGGGGGAGAAGGGGCTCATCGTGCTCAATCGGATGGCCGGAGCCTTGTCGGCGCAGGTCGATGCGGACGCCCGGGCCGGGCGCACGCTGACGATCCTGGTTTCCGACCGGCCGGATGCCTACGGTTCCTCCAAGCTTTTTGGCGGTCCGGGGAGTCTGTCGGAGGGCGGGGTGAGGATTCCCGGATTCTGGCATTGGCCTGGAGTGATCGAGCCGGGGCTGACGGTTCACGACATTGCGCAGAACGTGGATTTGTTTGTCACCGTCGCCGGGTTGGCGCGAGCCCGGATGCCGGATGATCGGCCGATGGACGGGATGAACCTTTGGCCGCTGTTGGGCAACCAGCGCCCGGAGCGATGGCCGAACCGGGACATTGGAAATGTGGTGGTCCGGGGGCGTGATCCCTCCACCGCCCGGACCTCGTTCCGGAACACGAATTGGCTGGCGGTGCGGGACCCCGGAACGCGGCGGAATCCGGAGCTGGCTCCCGGGGAACGGTGGGAATTGTTCGATTTGCAAGCGGACCCGCTGCAGCTTTACGAGGTCGGCGGGGAGTATCCCTTTGTCCTGGCGCGCCTCAAATCGGATTTTGTGAGGTGGTATCTGCAGGTCTCACAGTTTGATCTCGAGCCGGTTCCGCTGTGGTTGGGGCCGCCCGGGGCGCCGGATTTGTGGTTGCGGGAGGAAGACGCCGAGCGGGTCGGTTCCTCCGTTTTGCGGTGGCATCTGAAGACCGCGGGAAAGGTCGGGGTGCGGGTGGACTGGCAGGCCTCCCGGGATGCGGACCGCCCTCCGTGGACCTTGCGGATCGATGGCCGGCTCCTGACGGCGAAGTCTCACGGGGAGCAGTGGAGTTTCGGTGAACTCGAGGAGGTCGAGGGAAGGATCGAGGTGGTTGTCGATGGAGAGACCGAAGGATTCGCAAGGACCGGTCACCTCGTTTTCAAGCGGATCACGCCCTGAAAGCCTTCACCGCGCCGCGTCGGGCCGAGTCCGGTGGTTGACATTGGGCCGGAGCAGGGGAGATTCGCGGCGTTTCTTTCAACTCAATCGCAAACACCTCTACCATCATGTCCGTTCTCGTTGGCAAAAGTGCCCCCTCGTTTTCCGCCAAGGCAGTCGTTAACGGGGAAGTCGTTGAAGACTTTTCCCTCGATGCTTACCTCGGAAAGTCCTACGTGGTGCTGTTCTTTTATCCCAAGGATTTCACGTTTGTCTGCCCGACGGAACTCCATGCCTTCCAAGACGCGATCGAGGAATTCCGCAAGCGTGACACCGTCATCGTCGGTTGCTCCACGGATACGGAATTTTCCCATTGGGGATGGCTTCAGGTGCCTCGCGACCAAGGTGGCATCAAGGGCGTCGGCTACCCTCTGGTGGCGGATACCAACAAGACCATCTCCTACGCGTATGGCGTGCTCGCCGGGGAATACGACATCGATGACGACGGTGACCTGTGTGTCGAGGGTGAATTGGTCGCCTACCGCGGACTGTTTTTGATCGACAAGGAAGGCGTGGTCCAACACCAGGTGGTCAACAACATGCCGCTCGGGCGCTCCGTCGCGGAAACGCTCCGCATGGTGGACGCGCTTCAACATTTTGAACAGCATGGCGAAGTCTGTCCGATGGATTGGCACAAGGGGGCGGCAGCGATGAAGCCGGACCATGCGAGCACGGCCGCCTATCTGGCCGGCAACTGATCGAATCTCGTCCTTGATCATCCGGGATTTCCGGTTGATAAGTCTTCCCCCGGGTTTTCTCCTTTGGAGTTCCCGGGCATGAACGGGCTGTGGCGCAGTTTGGTAGCGCGCCTGCATGGGGTGCAGGAGGCCGCTGGTTCGAATCCAGTCAGCCCGATTTTTTCCTCCGCGGTTTCAACTTACCGTGCAGATTCCGACCGCCTGCTTGAGCGAGGCGATTTTGTCTTCCCTTTTGGGGATGAACTCCTGGCCCAGGTAGCCAGCGTATCCTGTTTGCTGAATCGCGCGGACGATGGCCGGATAGTTGAGTTCCTGGGTTTCATCGATTTCCGCCCGGCCGGGAACGCCACCCGTGTGGTAGTGGGCGATGTGCTGATGATGCTTCTGGATGGTGGCGATGACATTCCCCTCCATGATCTGCATGTGGTAAATGTCATAGAGGAGCTTGAAGTGCGGGGTTGAGTCGAGCCGTTCACAAAGGGCGGCTCCCCAAGCGGTATGGTCGCACATGTAGTCCGGGTGATTGACCTTGCTGTTGAGGAGTTCCATCACGAGGGTCACGCCGAGTTTTTCGGCCTTTGGAAGAAGGCGACGCAAGCCGGTGGCGCAGTGTTCCAGGCCTTGTTCATCACTCAAACCGTCCCGGTTGCCGCTGAAGCAGATGACCTGTTTGAAGCCGGCGGCTGCGCTGACCTCCAAGAGAGGTTCGTAAGCCTGGACAAGGAGATCATGGTGCTCGAGCCGGTTCCAGCCCTTGGGAATGGGGCCAATCTTGACGCCTCCCGGGCCTTCGATGGTCGGAAAACTGACCATGGCGCAGTGAAGACTGTGGGCTTTGACCACCGGGAAATCCGCCGGGTCGAGCAGTTCGATCGATTCCAGTCCGACCTCTTTGGCGGCCTGGCAGAGGGTCTCGAGGGGGATGCCACGGTAGCACCATTTGCAGACCGAATGCCGGACCTTGCCACCACCGGCGGCGGCGTCCGCGGCGGCGAGGTGATCGCTGAGCCAAGCGGAAAATCCGATCGAGGCGGAGGCATTGACGATGAAATGCCGTCGGTTCAGGGGAGACTCATCCATGCCCGAGACTACGCGGCGGGTCCGCCGGAGTCGAGCGCGAAGGATCAGGGGATCATGGAAACCTCGACGGCGGTCTCCGTGGTCTTGGCAGCGGCGACGTCTTCCGGCGGGATGGCATATTTGCGCATCGGGCGGGTGAGGAGGAACGCGTAGAGACCGCTGCCCGGCATGACGACGGCGACCTTGAAGAGAATCCAGATCTGGAGTCCGGTGGTCTGGTGGCCGAAGAGTTCGTAGGAATTCGCGTGCCAGAACGCGAGACGGATCCCCTCGTTGGCCACGGCGAGGACGAGGAACAGGATCATCATGCCGAGGGTGAAACGGTTCCAGCCTTCCTGCGTGTAGTGGAACGTGCTCTCGAACGCGTATTTGAAGAAATTTTTTCTCGTGACGAGACCGAACCCGAGGAATGCGGCGAAGGCGGCGTTGAACAGGGTGACCTTGATCTGGACCCAGACGGGGTCATGGGTCAGCAGGGAAACGGAACTGAAGATCAGGGTGAACCCGCCGGCGATGAGGGCGAGGATCGGGAGTTTGTTGAGGAAGACCCGCATGGCGACGAGGGCCAGCAGGGTGGTGCCGATGAGAGACCAGACGCCCGCGGTGACCCCGAAGATGGCGTTCACCACAAACAAAGTGATGAGCGGGCCGAACTCGCTCAGGAGGTTGATCGTTTGCTCAAGATTGAAGGGATAGATCCGGCGCAGGAAACTCATGGGTGGGTGGCGTTCGTAAGGGCAGGCAGGGTCCGGGTAACATGCCTTACCGGACCGAGGCCCGGCAAGGAGGGAATCTCACGGCTTTTCTCGTGGGGGAGCAGGGCATTGGCGGAGATGTTCGATAAACCAAGACTCAACCTTTTGACGTGCCCAGGGAGTTTTGCGCAGGAAAGTCAGGCTGGATTTGACGCTGGGATCATGAAGAAAGCAGCGGATCGGGATGCGGCGCCCCATGGTTTCCCAACCGTGGGTTTCCTGCAGGGTGGTGACCATGCGTTCCAAGGTGACGCCGTGAAGCGGGTCACGGGAGGTTTGAGCGGGGGGTGTCTGGCTCATGCCGGCGGGGCTTGGTTGTAACCATACGCCGTATCCCAAAGGTCATCAAGAATATGCAAGGCATCGTCGAGCCCGGGGATCTGCAACCGACCGGCCTCGTCCACCGTCAGGAGGGGCGTCATTTTTCCGGACCGGTCGCGCCCCTGGATGCGGCCGAGATGATCGATGGGCCCCTGGATATCGAAATCCACCACCGATCCGAACTTCCCGCGCATCCAAGCCTCGATGGTCGCATCGAGTTCGGCCGCGGTCACCGCCGGGCCGGGGTTGGCGAGGAGGTGGTAGAAGACCAGCATCGCTTCCTTGCACTCTTCCTCCTCCGCGCTGTCGAGGAGCCGGCTGAAGACGGACTGGTTCGTGGCCAGATTGCGGTAGAACAAGTTTTCGGCGACGAGCTTGAGGAAGTTGTTCCGCTTGTTCTTGTAGGTGTTCCACTGTTTGAAGGCGAACCCGGCCAAGGCGAGGACGATGGTGAAAACGGCGCTGAGTGCGGCCAGAGCTTGGACGCTGTTGTGTTGTTCGAGGGGGTCGATCTGATGACGCAACCAGTTCCAGCCCATGGCGAGAGCCACCGCGACGATGAGAAGAACGAATTGTCCGCCGACCTTTGCCAGAACGGCGGCCCCGGCTCCGATCGCCGGAACGCTCATCATGAGCTTGTCCTTGTTCGTCATGCTGATCCGGACGTTGGGGAAGAGCAACTCAAGATCGGATTTCGGGACGTCCTTGTAGTGATAGGTGTAAATCTTGCCCGGCTTGAAACGGAGGTCCGGTTTGGTCCCGGCCTTCCGATGTTTGGCCGTGACGAAGTGATCCTCTCCCTTGAAATGAAGCAGGAGGATGACGCAATCCCAGAACTCCGCCTCGATCTCCACCTCGCGGAACATCCTCGGGACCTTGATTTTCCGCCGGGAGCCGCCACGGGCGAAGGTGGCGACGCGCTCGAAATCGTCGAGATCGACATCGGTGGCCAATTCGACGAGGGTGGAGTCCTTGAAACTGCGTTCCAACTCCTCGCGGGAGACCTGGTGGTAGTTGGCGAGTTCGGCGAGTTCGCTGAAACTTGAGACGACCGCTCCGGCCGCTTTCCCGAGTTCCTCCGGAGGCATCTCCCCGCAGGACCGGCCTTCGTGATCCGGGTTGAAGCACCAGTAGTTGGACTTGAAATCCTCCGCCTTGCGATGAAACAGGAAGTGGGTGTAGGCGGCGAACATCTCGCAAAAACGCCCGAACCTGTCCTGATCTGCCGGGGTGAGTCGGCCGTCCTCGAGGCAAATCCTGAGGAGTTCCCGGCGCAGAAAAGGGATGAAGGCTTCTCCCTTGACCGGATTGGAGGTGGACGGTGATGCTGGCTGCGGACTCACGCCCCGTATCTTAGGCCATACCCGGGCCGGTTGTAAAACGGGTCTGTCAAAGTTCCGCGGGATGGCGGGTCAGATCCAACCGTCGTAGGGACGGCCGTCCCGGCCTTCAAAGAAGTCGATGTAGGCCTGGTTGACCACGGCGTATCCCCCCGGTGTCGGATAATTCCCGGTGAAATACCAGTCCCCCTGATGATCCGGGAGGGCGGCGTGGAGGTTTTCGATCGTTTGGAAGAGCAGGTGGACCTCCCCCTTCCAGGAGATGTCTGGCGGCGTGATCAGCCGCGCCATTTCCTCCGAAAGCTCGCCCGGGGAGAAGGGGGCGTAAATGGCCTTGACCCGGTTTTCCATGAGGGCCGGATCCTTGCGCACCTCTTCGAGGCACCGGGCGTAAACCTCCCGCACCACCTGTTCCATGCCACGTTTCCGGAGCAATCCGATGGCGGCTTGAAAGGCGAGGAATTTGCCCAATTCGCTCATGTCGATCCCGTAGCAATCGGGGTAGCGGATTTGCGGGGCCGTGGAGGCAATGATGATCTGGCGCGGTTTGGTACGGGCCAGAATGCGGAGGATGGATTCCCGCAACGTGGTGCCACGCACGATGGAATCGTCCAAGGCCACCAGATTGTCGCCATCGACCACCCCGTAGGTGATGTCGTAGGCAAAGGCCACCAGTTCATTGCGGCCCGCCTCCTTGCTGATGAAGGTGCGGAACTTCTCGTCCTTGTTCGCGACCTTCTCTCCGCGCGGCCAGCCGGACATGATGAGCCGGTCGAAGGCCTCCTCAGGGAGCCGCTCCCCCCGGGCGGTCAATTCCCGCAGTTCCTCGCGGACCCGGTTCCGGCGCCACTCCCGCAATCCGTCCATGAGGCCGTGGTAGCCGGTTTCCGCGGTGTTCGGGATGAAACTGAAGACTGTTTTGTCGAGATCCCGGTCGATGGCCTCGAGGATCTGGGGCACGAGCCGCGCCCCGAGTTGCTTGCGCTCCCGGTAAATGTCGGGGTCGTTGCCCCGGGAGAAATAAATGCGCTCGAAGGTGCAGGATTGGCGGGGCTTTGGTTCCGTGAAGGGTTTGATGCGGAATTCCCCGGACGGTCGGATGGAGGCAACGTGCCCCGGGGGCAGTTCGCGGATCTCCTCCACCTCCTTGTGGAAGACGGTCATCAGGGGCGTCCGTTCCGAGGCGAAGGCGATCACTTCGTCATCCTCGATGTAATAGCAGGGGCGGATGCCATGGGGATCGCGCATCACGAAACCGTCCCCGTTTCCGATGAGGCCGACGATGGTATAGCCGCCGTCCCAAGTGCGGGCCGACTCCTCGATGATCTTCGGGATGTCGAACTGGTTACTAATGACCTTGGGAATGTCCGGGCCGTCCGTGCCCTTGTCCCGTTCCGCCCGGTAAATGTCCGTGTGGGCCTCGTCCAGATGAAAGCCGATCTCCTCGAGGATCACCTGGGTATCGGTGTCATGGAACGGATGTTGCCCCCGCGCCACCATGTGTTTCTTGAGGTCGGAGACGTTGGTCATGTTGAAGTTCCCCAGGACCATGAGGGACTTCGTGGGCCAGTTGCTTTCCCTGACCTGGGGATGACAGTAAGCCTCGGTCACGCCTCCGGATGTGCTGTATCGCAGATGGCCCACGAGATTCTCTCCGCCGAACGGGAAATGCTCCTTCACCGTGGCTGGTTTGGTCAGGTCGATGAGCCCGGCATGGATGAGTTGGGCGAGTTCCTCCTGCTGGCGTTGGAAGAGACGGTTCACGGGATCCTTCTTCACCGTGCGGTCGTTGAAGAGGAAGCGTTTGCCATGGGCCGCATCCAGCTTGCAGCAGCCGATGCCGGCACCGTCCTGGCCGCGGTTCCGTTGCTTCAGGAGCAGAAGGAAAAGCTTGTTGAACCCCCAGAGCGCGGTCCCGTATTTGGCATGGTAGTAGGCCGGGTCCTGACGCAGGCGGATGTAGGCAATGCCGCATTCATGGTGGATGGGGTCGCTCATGCGGGGAGTGCTCTCCTTAGGTGAAGAAAACGTCACCTGCAACCCGGCGATGGCGATTCTTTGGGAAAATTCCATGGCGCAGCTTTGGGTTGCTCCGGGGCCCGGAATGCGTTCCTTTGGACCGGTGGTCTCCGGTCTCTACATCCATGACATCGATCCCTGGTTGCTCCGTTTCGGCGGAGGAAACATCGGGATCCGTTGGTATGGAGTGGCCTATGTCCTCGGCTTCGCGGTCGCGTTCGTCCTCATGCGGCAGATGGCGCGGGCGCGGATCGGGCCGTTGAAAGAGGCGGAATTGGCCGATTTCATCACGTTGGCCGCCTTTCTTGGCGTGATGCTGGGAGGAAGGCTCGGTTACATGCTGCTCTACGATTTCCAGGGGTTCATCCAGGCCCCCTGGCGCTTTTTTCAGCTTTGGGAGGGCGGAATGGCCAGCCATGGAGGCATCGCGGGTCTGGTGGCGTTCACTTGGTGGTATGCCCGGCAGCACGGCCATGATTGGTGCGGGGTCGGGGACAATCTGGTCTGTGTGGCTCCCGTCGGAATTTTCTTCGGGCGCATCGCCAATTTCATCAACGGCGAACTCTACGGTGTTCCAGCCGATCCGAAGAAGGTGCCTTGGGCGATGCTTTTTCCCGATGAGATTGGCGAAAACCCAGAGATCCAGCGGAAAGTGTTCTCCCGTTTGCCGGACCTCAGTCTGCCCGGGATCAAGCTCAAGGTGCATGATCCGGAGGTCCGCGAAGTGCTGCAGGAATGTCTGACCCCGCGTCATCCGTCCCAGATTTACCAGGCCTTGTTGGAAGGGCTCCTCCTGTTTTTGATCCTCTTCGGGCTGCGGTGGAAGTTTCCCCGTCTCCCGTATGGCGTCCTCACCGGGCTTTTCTTTCTCCTTTACGCGGTCTTCCGGATCATCGGGGAGACTTGGCGCCATGCGGATTCCGGATTCGTGATGGGGATCAACAAAGGTCAGTTCTTCTCAATGTTCATGTTCGCCGCCGCGGCCGGATTCCTCTGGCACGGCTACAAGCAATGGCGCGCCGGGGCCGCGGTGGGGGAGCAACCCCGCTGACCGCTGAAGGCAACTTGTCCTCACGAGAGGATCAGGGCAGCTTGGCCACCTCCGCATAGAAGAGTTCCCAATCGCCATCGCAGGTCCGAAAAAGGCGTTCGAATTCCGGAACGCGCTGGTGATAGGCCGAGATGACGTTGAGGTGGGCGTTCCCGAGTGCGCTTCCCAGCCAGAAGTGCGAACCGGCGGAGCCGGCTTTCCCGGTCGGCAACCGCTCACGCAGTGCGGATTGCAGTTGGTCGAGGATTTTCCTTTTTTGGGCCCGTTTGACCGCGTCCGGGGCATCGCCCGCAAACAGATCCGCCAATGTTGCGCGGGTGGACAGGATCCGTTCCACGAAGGCATCGGAGGCGGCGAGCTGTCTTTCGTGAGTCAGCAAGCCGGCCCGGTCGCCCTGGTGCCGCAACCATTGGCGCACGCCCTCGCGTTCCACCGCCACGGCCAGCGCCTCGCTGAAAGCGGTGTCGCCGGCCCGGTAATAGCGTTTGTGGGTGAGTTCGTGGAAGATCAAGGCCGCGAGTTGGTGGGGTTCGTCTTCCAGGAAGGTGTTGAGGAGCGGATCGTTGAACCAGCCGAGCGTCGAATAAGCCGGGACGGGGGCAATCGCGACATCGCGTCCCGACCGGCTCTGGCTCGCGGCGAACGCGAGGGCGTGCTGGTGGGAGAAATAGCCTTGGTAAGCGAGTGAGCCGACGACCGGATACCTCCAGGTGACGGGCTCCACGCTGAGTTCGGGCGTGGCGAAAACGCTCCAGAGGACCTGATCGCGTCCGAGATCGGCGTAGGTCGTGTAGTTTTTTCCCGCGGAAAGGCCGAGATGGGTTTCGGCAAAGGCGACGATGGAGCGGGCGGATTGCAACCGGGCGCGGAGGGGATCCGGGGTGGAGGGATCCCGGAGGAGGCGGGCCACGGGGCGTTCCCGGCTCCGGATCTCCAGTTGTCCGCGGATGGCCTGTCCGTAGAACGGCAGTTGGCAGCCGGAGAAGCTGGTCAAGGCGAGGAGTGCCAGAAACGGCCGGGACATGCCGGTATTCAAAGACAACGCAGGGCATTTGGCCACGGGTTTCCTCCAAGATCCGCTGGCAAGGCGGTTTGCAGGCGGGAGGAAACCGATTAGGTTGCGCGCCCGTGGAATTGATTCGTTACAAACACGCCCGGTTTTCGGCCCGCTTTCCGAGTGGCTTCCGCTACTCGCGCTCGCATTACTGGATGCATTTGATGGATGGGGAGACGGGCCTGTGGCACGTCGGCTTCACGAAGTTTGCGACGCGGATGCTGGGCGAATTGGTCGAGGCGCGGTTCACCGTTCCCGTGGAAGGAACGGTGGAGCCGGGGGACCAGATTGGCTGGGTGGAGGGATTCAAGGCGGCCAGCGATGTCTACTGTGTGATGCGGGGCCGTTTTCAGGGCATCAACCCGGCCCTGGAGGCGGACGCGTGCGTCATCCGGTCCAGCCCCTACGAGGAGGGCTATCTTTACTCCGTTCTGGGAGAGCCGGAGGCGGAGAGCCTGGATGTGCACGGTTACATCGAGCATCTCGACCAACTGATCAACCGGATGCAGAGCGAGGAGCATCAACCGGAGTCGTGAAGGGATTGCAATCCCGTCGATTTGAGGATTAGTCTGACCCGAGCATGCTCCCCGAACTTTCTACCCGGATTCTGTCCAGCGTCGATCCGAAGTTGCTGCGCAACTTCATCTGGAATTTCGGCGTCAAGGGAGTGGCGTCGATCGAGCTGTTCAAGCGGCGCGCGCGCCGGGGGATTTATTTTCCGCCGTTTCTCTACATCTCCGTTCTCAACAGTTGCAACCTGCGGTGCCAAGGCTGTTGGGTGGACGTCGACAAACCGCAGGTCAAGATCGATTTGGACCGCCTGAACCGGATCGTGAACGACGCTCGCGAACATGGGAACAGCTTCTTCGGAATTTTGGGAGGCGAGCCATTCCTGCATCCGGACCTTTTCGATTTTCTGGCCCAGCATCCGGATTGCTTTTTCCAGATTTTCACCAACGGGCAACTCATCACAGCGAAGAAAGCCCGCACCTTGCGCCGGATCGGCAATGCCACGCCCCTGATCAGCATCGAGGGAGACGCGGCGGTTTCGGACGAACGGCGCGGGAACCGTGAAGTTTACGCCCGGACCCTGCGGGGTCTGAGGAACTGCTTGGACGAGAAGATCATGACCGGCGTGGCCACCAGTGTGTGCCAGAGCAACATCGACCTCCTGTTGACCGAGGGCTGGTTGCGCAATCTCATCGGCATGGGGGTGCACTACGCCTGGTATCACACCTATCGGCCCGTCGGGCCGCAGATTCATGAGGAGCTTGCGCTCCGGCCGGACCAGGCGCGCAAGGTCCGGGAATTCATTGTGGACATGCGCTGCAAGTTGCCGATCGGGCTGGTGGATGCTTACTACGATGGCGAGGGGCGTGCCGTCTGCCCGATGGCCACGGGCATCAGCCATCACATCGGACCGACGGGAGGAATCGAGCCGTGCCCGATCATCCAGTTCGCCCGGGAATCGGTGGATCAGGAGGCGGGGATATACGATGCCCTGACGCAGTCCGCTTTCCTCCGGGATTTTCGGGAAACCGCGGCCCGGCATACCCGGGGTTGCATTGTTCTGGAACGTCCGGACCTGGTGAAGGATCTGGCGGAGCGGCACGGGGCCAGGGACACCACCATCCGGCAGACGGCGGGGGCGGAACTCGGGTCGATGACGCCGAAAGGCAGTCAGTATCTTCCCGGTCATGAAGTGCCGGAGAAGCATTGGATGTATCGGATCGCCAAGTCTCTGTGGTTCAACGATTTCGGGGTTTACGGAAACCTGCCGGAGGAGCGGGGCGGCTTGCTCCGGTCCATCGCGCCGGTCACCGCCTCAGCGGACAACGCGGGAGGAAAATGATGGAACGAATTCTCTATTGCCATTGCGCGTATGCGCAGGTCGTGCCGGAAGCGGTCAAGGAGGAGGTCTTGCGCGGGTTGACGGAGTCGGGCCGCCCTTTCGCCACGGTGGCGGACCTCTGTGAGATGTCGGCCCGGCAGGATCCGGCCCTGGCTGCTTTGGTGGAGGGAGGGGCGCTCAAAATCGCCGCCTGCTATCCGCGGGCGGTGAAATGGTTGTTGCACCAGGGCGGAGTGGTCATTCCGGAGGGGGAGGCGGAGCCGCGGGTTTGTAACATGCGCGAGGAATCCGCCGAGACCGTTCTGGATCAGTTGTTGTCCGGGTAGCGACCCGTCGATGTGGATCGGAGCGATGCCTCGTGGTCTCCGGCCGGACGCAAAACTCCGCGCAAATCATTCGCCATCTCCCGATTGCAGGTTCAATAATGCCATCCCTATGCTCAAGGTCGAATCTCAGCCCTGGACGATCGTGTGGTATGATGGAACGGGGAGTCGTCCCATGGATGGCGACCTTCGATTCCATGCATTCCGGAGCCTTCTGGAGCGGGGCTACAGTGTGATCCGCGCGGTCCTCGGGAGTGAAGCCGGGGCGGCGCCGGGGGCGGGACGGACGAACCGGATGCTGGTGTTGGGATCCTTCGTGGACGGGGTTCCCCGGTTGGAAGATGCCGCGGGCGAGGTGGAGATCGCGGTGCGGGACATCACCGGGATGGACGTGGGAGGGATTGTGGAGACGGTGGAGGGTTGGCGTGAAGGGGGATCCATGAATCAGCCTCCGCAGGCCGGGGGGACGAGTTGGAAGCCCTGGTTTCCGGTCATCGATTACTCGCGTTGCACCAACTGCATGCAGTGTCTCAGCTTCTGTCTCTTTGATGTTTATGGGATCGACGACGGGAAAAAAATCCAGGTGCAGAACCAGGACAATTGCAAAACCAATTGCCCGGCCTGTTCGAGGGTTTGTCCGGAAGTCGCGATCATGTTCCCCAAGTATTCCGGGGGACCGATCAACGGCGCTCCGGTCAGCGAACAGGATGTCAACCGGGAGAAAATGAAGGTGGACATCTCCGCGCTGCTGGGCGGGGACATCTACGCCAGTCTCCGGACGCGGAGCGAGGCCGCGAAATCGCGCTTTTCCAAGGAACGCAGTCCGGACAAGGCGCTGGAGGAGCGGAAGAAGTGTCTGGTGAAATTGCAGGATGATGGGTTCATCCCGGCGGAAGTGCTGGCCGGGCTAGATCTGGCCTCGTTGCCGACACCGGACGAGATTTTGCGCAAGGCCCGGGAGAAAGCGGAGCAGGCCGCCGCGGCCCGTGGAGATGTGTGAGGATTTTTCCCGCCCGCCTGGATGAAAAAAATTGTCTGCTCCGGCTAACTCTGATATCTTCACTCCATTCTTGGTCGGGATGGGGGTGATGAGGTTTCTCCTTACGTTTGGTCTGCTTGGTCTGTCCGTGGTTGCCGCCCCGGAGGCGGTGGCGGGTGGGGTGCTCAGGGAGGTGTGGACGGATCTTCCCGGGCTGACGGTCGCCGACCTCCAGGGGGCGTCGAATTTCCCCGGCGCCCCGGTCCATCGGGTGGTCGATCCGGAATTCCGGGCCCCGGCGAACTGGCGTGATTTCTACGGGCTGAGGATGCGGGCGTTTCTCACGCCGGAGATCGATGGTGCCTACACCTTCTGGGTGTCTGGGGATGACAACTGTGAGCTCTGGTTGAGCAGTGATGCCACCCCGGAAAAGAAGGTGCGGATCGCCCGGGTTCCGGGATGGACTGCGGTGGATGCGTGGAGCAAGTATCCGGAGCAGAAGTCCGCCCCGGTCCCGCTCGTGGCCGGCCGGAAGTATTACATCGAGGCTCTGATGAAGGAGGGGGCGGGCCAGGACAGTTTGTCGGTCGCTTGGGCAGCGGCTCCCGATGGTCCCCCCGTCGTGATCGGAGAAAGATTTCTCGCTCCGTTCGAAGTGCCGGCGGTGGTCTCCCCCGGTCTGTTGGTCGAGGCCGGATCGGCAGTCCGGCAACATGCACCGAATTTGCAGGTTGAGCTAATGGGGCAGGCGGTGGATCTTCGTTCCGCCGCGCGGGCTCTGTCGTTTTCCTGGTCCCAGGTTTCCGGCTCGCCCGCTCTGCTCCGGACCCCGGCGGTTGCGGGCACCTTGGTCGATTTTCCGGAGGTTGGCACCTATGTGTTCCGGGTCACCGCCGGCTTTTCGGGAGGTTCGGTGTCGGATGAGGTCACCGTGACGATCCTGCCCAAACTGGCTCCGGACGCGGGCCAAGCCTTGTCGGAGTATTGGCTTGGCGTGGAAGGGAAGACGGTGGCGAACCTGGCCGCCAGTCTCGATTATCCTTCGTTTCCCCATGCCCGCCGCACGGTGACTTCGCTTTCCGCGGTGGAAAATGTGGCCGAGCAATTCGGGGCGCGGACGCGCGGTTTTCTGCTGGTGCCGGAGAGCGGGGTGTATCGCTTTTTCCTCGCGGCCAACGAATCCGCGGAGTTTTCTTTGAGTGAGACGGATTCCCCGGCCAATCTCCGGACAATGGCGTCGGTGAGTGCGCCGCAAATGGTGGCCGGGGGGCTGGACGCCTTGGGGCAACCGAGTGAGGGCGTGGAGCTGACGGCCGGGCGGCGCTACGCTTTCCGGATCCTCCACAAGGATGACTGGGGGAGTGATTTCTGCGCGTTGCGGTGGCAACGCCCCGGCAGTGCCTACGCCGAGGAGATCACCGCCGAGTTTCTGGCTCCGCCGGCGGATCTGGCGGGGGCGCTCGCGGGAAGTCAGGAGATGAAGCTGGATACCGATTTCCTCGTCAACGCGGGGCGGGATCAGGTGATTTATCTCCCGAGGCAATCGGTCGCGCTCGGGGCTTATGAGCAGAGGCGCTCCGGGAGCGACACCCCGTTGCGGACGTGGACCCGGGTTTCCGGGCCGGGCGCCGTGGTCTTGTCCTCACCGGGAGGCGCGCAAACATCGGCCGCGTTTTCCAAGCCGGGGGTTTATGTGCTCCGGTATAGTCTGGAGACGCAACGCAACACGTCGGCGGACGAGGTGACCGTGGAAGTGCGTCCCGCGCTGTCGGCCAACACGGGGGCGTTCACCCGTCAGGTCTGGTGGAAACGCAATTTCGCCACCCTGGACGCGTTCCGGGCGGATCCATCCTTTCCGAAGGTTCCCGATTTAAGCGACAACCTTTCCGAGATGCGGCAGGACAGCGATTGGGCGGACCAATATGCGACGCGGGTGACGGGCATTTTGCGGGTCCCGCCGGGACCGGAGTCCACGGTGAATTACCGGTTTGCGGTGAGCGGAGACGATGCGGTAGAGTTCTCCATCGCGGGCGGGCCGGATCCGGTGGATTTGCGGCGGATCTGTTTCGCGACGCGCCCGAGCGGGCGAAACAATTACCGGAACGAGTCGACCCAGATTTCGGACTTGGTGGCCTTGAAGCCCGGCGGACGGTATTTCGTGGAGTTGCTGCACCGGGAGACGTGGGGAAGTGATTTTTTCGCGGTGTCCTGGGCGCGTGAGGGGGACAACCGGTTTCAGGTGATCGACGGCAGTTTGGGGGAGCCGACGCTGGACTTGCCGCCGTTTTCTGCCGGGCTGAACGTGTATGCGAATGCGGGGCGTGACCGGGTCTATTGGTGGCCCCACTCCAAGACCAAGCTCAGCGGGAGTCCGATCCGGGTTCGGGACACGGGGAATCCCGTTTCGGTGGCGTGGCGGCAGACCGGCGGGGCATCGGCGGTTTTGAGTGCGCCCGGAGAGGCGGTCACGGAAGTCTCGTTTCCCGGCCCGGGGCTCTACGCCTTTGAGTTCACCGTGACCGAGAGCGGTTTGGTCAATCGGGATTCGGTGGTCATCGAAGTCAAGCGGGCGCAGGCCGGGGTAACCGGCTTTTTGACCCGTTCGGTATGGTTGGACGTCAACGGGGCGCAGGTCGCGGACTTGAGGACGGCGGATCCCGGTTTGGCGTTTCCCCATTTCGAGGATCTTCTCCCCGGTGTGGAACCGCCGATGAACTGGGCGGATCTTACCGGGACGCGGCTCAAGGGGACCCTGACGGTGCCGGTCGGGGGGGCTTACATTTTCTGGATTGTTTCGGACGAGACTGCCGAATTGAGCTTGGACCGCAAGGGAGGGAGCGGCTTGCAAAGGATCGCGTCCTCGGATCATGCGGAGCCCCCGTTGGCCTTTGACGGTCATGCCTGGCAACGGTCCGCGTCCCTGGATTTGCAGGCGGGGGTGGCCTATCCCCTGGAGGCGGTGATGAAGGAAGCGAGCGGCAATGATCACCTCGCGATCGCCATGGAAGGGCCGGCCACCAACGGCCGGGAGATCGTTTCACGGGGCTTTCTCTCCCCTGCGAAGATCGCCCCGGTGTTCAACCCGGAGCTGACGGTTTCGTTGGGTGGCGACCGGACCTTGCTCTGGCCACAGAACGAGGTGACCCTGGCGGCTTTGGTTTACGACCTGAAGCCGGGGCCGGGCGCGGTGACGTATCAATGGAGTGGCAGTTCGCGCGGGGTGAAGTTCGACAGCCCGGCGGCGCCCGTCAGCGGGGTCACGTTCCCCGCGCCGGGGACTTACGAGATCACAATGCGGGCGGGGGACGGCGCCAATGCAGGAAGCGACACCGTGTTGGTGACGGTTCGTGACCCCTTGGTCTCCGGGTCCGGGGGCATTTTGCGCGAGGTGTGGACGGGGATTGGAGGGAGCGGGATCAATGATCTCAAGAATTCGTCCGCTTACACCTCGGGCACGTCCCGGGTGCGCGACGTGTTGCCGGCCTTTGAGACACCGCTCAATTGGGAGGACAACTATGGGCAGCGGCTGACCGGATTGTTCTCCGTTCCGACGGAGGGGGATTACGTCTTCCTGCTGGCAAGCGACGACGAGTCGGAGCTGCTTTTCAACCAAGCCGGGGAGGATGCGGCCGGGGCGGTCCGGGTGGCGCATTGTCCGTGGGCTTCGGGGCGTTACAACTGGGGGGCGCGTCCGTCGCAGCAGTCGGCCTCCTTTCGGTTGGTGCCCGGGAAGCGCTACTTCATGCAGGCGATTCACAAGGAAGGCAGCGGGGACGATTATCTGGCGGTGGCCTATCGCAAGGCGGACCAGACCAACGCCCAGGCCATGGTCATTCCCGGCGCGTTGCTAAGTCCTCCCGTCGGCACCAAGGGGAACGCCTTCGACACCCAGATGCTGGTGGAGGCAGGAACGGATCTTCAAGGGGTTTGGCCGAGGGCGGTCTATAATTTGCAAGGGCTTGCGGCCGACTACGTGGCCGGTCCCCAGGCCCTCGCCGTTCGGTGGTCGGCTGTGTCCGGAGCCGCACCGGTCCCGATGAAAGGGATCCGCCGGGTGGCGGCCCCGGCGGCCAGTGCGGCCAAGGTGACCTTCAGCGCGCCGACCTCGTTGCAGACCGAGGTGCGTTTTCCGGGGCCGGGCCGTTATGTGTTGCAACTTGCGGTGACCGACGGGTTGATGACCCGAACGGATACCTTGACCGCGAACATCGGCAGTCCGCTCGCCACGGGCACCGGATCCATCCTCTGTGAAATTTTCCGTGACATTCCCGGTTCATGGGTGACCGACTTGCTGCGCCACAGTCGGTATCCCGGCAACCCGACGGAGCGGACGCAGTTGGTCCGTGCCGAGAGCCGGGTCAACGGCGGGGACAACTATGGTCTGGTGATCCGCGGATGGTTGCACCCGGCGCTGACCGGGGTTTACCGTTTCAACATTGCCTCGGATGATTGGGGCGAGGCGCATCTCAGTCTGGATGACAAGCCCGAAAACAAGGCCCTGCTGTGTCTCTCGCCGGCGGCCGTGAATTACTACGAGTGGCGTCGCTTTCCGGAGTATCAGATCTCGCGTCCGGTGAATCTGGTGGCCGGTCGGCGTTATTATCTGGAGCTCCGGCTGAAGGAGAGCGGGTGGAACGATCATCTGGCCCTGGCTTGGTTGCCGCCCGGGGCGCCCTCCTTTGAAGTGATCGATGGCGCGTATCTCTCCCCGTGGAAACTCGCGGATGCCCAGGCCCCTTCCGTGGTGCTCAATGGCGGCTCCGCGGTGACGGTCGAGGTCGGCGGGAGTTTTGTGGATCCCGGCTTCACCGCTTCTGATGCGGTGGACGGGGATCTGTCGCAGAAGGTGAAGAGTGAGGGGACGGTGGACACGACCACGCCGGGCATCTACACGATCCGTTACACCGCGACCGATGCCGCGGGCAATGTTTCGGAGGTGGCGACCCGCACCGTGACCGTTGCTTTGGCACCGAACGTCGCGCCGGTGTATCCGCCGGACACAAGCGGAGCCCATTCGGTGACCCCGTGGAGTCCGCCGCCCGGCGGGATCACGGATTTGGAAGCCTCGAGGTTTCTTCGTCAGGCGACGTTCGGAGCGACGGAGGCCGCGATCGCGCGGGTGAAGGAAAAGGGGTTCGAAGGGTGGATCGACGAGCAGCTGGCCATGCCGGCCAGTTCCCACTTGGCGATGATGGACAGTTTTGCCCGGTATCAGGGGGCCCGGGGTGATGTGCTCGCCATGGCGAAGGCGTCCGGTTCCTTGTCCATCCTGCCGGGCAGGATCATGACGGGGCCTGTGGGGACGCTGCGGACGGATGACCGGCTCTGGGCTTGGTGGACCCTTGCGGCGAACGCGCCGGATCAATTGCGCCAGCGGATCGGCTTTGCCTTGAGCGAGATCCTCGTGGTCTCTGACCGTTCCGGGACGTTGCGCAATTATCCCCGGGGCATGGCCAACTATTACGATGGGCTGGTGAAGCACGGGAACGGGAGCTACCGGGCGCTGCTGGAGGAAGTCACCCTGAACCCGATCATGGGCATCTGGCTGACCATGCTGCGCAGTTCCAAGACGCAGCCGGACGAAAACTATGCTCGGGAAGTGATGCAATTGTTCAGCATCGGCTTGGAGCATTTGAACCGGGACGGGACCTACAAGCGGGACGGGAATGGGAACGCCCTGCCCACGTATACCCAAGCGCAGATCAATGAATTGGCCAGAGCGTTCACCGGCTGGACCTACGCCGGTTCGGGATCGTTCACCTGGACAACGGAAAGCGACGTGATCAACCCGATGGTGCCCTTCGAGACCCAGCATGACCGGGGGCGCAAGGTGATCCTTGGCGGGGCTACGCTTTCGGCCGGGCAGAGCGCCCGTCAGGACATCACCCGCTCTCTCGACGTCATTTTCGCGCATCCGAACGTCGGCCCCTTTGTCTCCCGGTTGTTGATCCAGCGCCTCGTCAAGAGCAACCCGAGCCCGGCCTACATCTTCCGGGTGGCGTCGAAGTTCGAGAACAATGGGAAGGGAGTGCGCGGGGACCTCGGGGCCACCGTGAAAGCAATCCTTCTGGACCCGGAGGCCCGCAATCCCGCGCTGGCGCCGGAGGATGGAAAGCTCGGGGAACCGGTGGTCCGTCTGACCCGGCTGCTGCGGGCGGTGGCGGCCCCGCCTTCCAGCAATCCCCCGGTGATGGGACGCTATCTGGTGGGGAACCCCTTGGATGAATTCAGCCAAGCCCCGCTCCAGGCGCCCACGGTCTTCAACTTTTTCCTGCCTGACTATGTACCGCCCGGCTCCCTTGCTGCTTCCGGCTTGGTGGCGCCGGAATTCCAAATCACCACGGAGCTGACCACGGTGGATACGGCGAATTTCTTTTTCGATTCGGTGGCCAGCGGGGTGAGGAGTTCGACCGGCCCGCGGCTGGCGCTCGACCTTTCCTCCTTCGAGGCCTTGTGGGGCCAACCCGAAGCGCTGTATTCCCGGATGGAGAAACTCCTCCTGGGGCGGTCGATGTCCGCGGAATTGCGTGCCGCGTTGGAGAGGGTGCGCACGGCGAACAGCAGCGCCGCGGAGGGAGTCAGGGCCATGCTTCAGGTCCTCCTCGCCGCCCCGGATTTCAACATCGACCTCTGAATCTCAACCCCCGCGGGTCCTCGCAACTGCCATGAATCCCCTCCCATGTCCCGGTCTCCTCACGAGGCGCCAGTTTCTGGGGGCCTCGGCCTGCTCCGGGATGGGCACGGCCGGGTTGCTTCACACCATTCTTGCGTTGCGCGGTCTCAACGCGCAGACCATTGACAGCCTGCCGGCGGACGCGCCCTACAAGGCTTTGGTGTGCGTCTTTCATTACGGGGGGAACGACTCGAACAATCTCCTGATTCCCCGCGCGGCTTCCGCTCACCAGAAGTATCTGGCCAATCGCACGGTGATCGGGCTGCCCTTGTCCGGCATCCTACCGCTGGATTCGCTCAATGACAGTGGGTTGGAACTGGGGCTCCACGGTTCCATGTCCGGTTGCCAGGCTCTCTACAACCAAGGAAATCTGGCGTTGTTGGCCAACTTGGGCACCCTGATCGCTCCGATCACCCTCGCCGATTATCGGAATCGAACCGCGGCCATCCCGGACAACCTGTTTTCCCACAGCGACCAGCAGATCGCCTGGCAAACCAGTGCCTCATCGATGAATGCCGCTTACAACCAGACCGGGTGGGGTGGGCGGTTGGCCGAGTCCTTGATGGAGGGGCAGGAACGGCAGTCGATTTCCATGCTCATCTCGTTGAGCGGCACCAACTTCTTCCAGGTTGGCAAGACGATGCTGCCCTTCCGTCCGGGGCCGGGAGGAACCCCGACGTTCAAGCTGGGGCAGAGCAGTCGTTCCCAGGATGTGACGCGGTATGCCGCCTTCCGCAGCATCCTGGATGCCGAGCACGCCAATCTGATGGAGGACGCGTTCTCCGATCTCTCGAACAAGTCCATCATCGAGGCGGATACGATCAATGCCGCGTTGCAGGGAACGGGAAGTTTTCCGACGCTGCCGAACACCGATCTGGGCAACCAGTTGCGGACCGTGGCGAAGTTCATCCAAGCGGCAGGTCCTCTGGGGATGCGGCGCCAAATCTTTTTCGTGAGCAATGGCGGGTATGATTTGCACGGGGATTTCATCGCTCCCCACGCCCAATTGTTGGGCGGTGTCAGTGGCGCCCTGAAGGGCTTTTACGACGCCCTCGCCAGTATCGGCATGACCAATGCCGTGACTACTTTCACGGCTTCGGACTTCAACCGGACCTATGATTCCAACGGGCGGGGCTCGGACCATGGATGGGGCGGCCATTACATGGTCATGGGGGGAGCCGTCCGGGGCCGGCGGATTTATGGCAGTTATCCCGACCCGGACATCCTCGCTGGAAACAATCCGCTCGATACCGGACGCGGACGTTGGGTGCCCACCCTGGGCGTTGATCCGTATGCGGCAACGCTCGCGAAGTGGTTTGGCTTGCCCGGCAGCCGGATGCGCGATGTTTTTCCCAACATCGGGAATTTTGATCCCGATATCGGGTTCATGAACGCGTGAGGTGGTGGTTGGGTGAAAAGGCATCAGGTCATCTTGTCCGCCGGGGTCGGGCTGGGACTCCTGCTCCTCTTCCTCTTCCTTGGGCCGGAAATGCGATCGGTCCGGGATGGCGGGTGGGGGCCGGGGATTTTCCGAAAGTGGGCACAAGGTCCCGGGCAGGGACCGGGGCCCGGCGATCCCATCCTCAAGATTCCGGGGCCGTCTCCTGATCCCTTGGCAGGTTTGCCGCCTTCTCCGCTCAACGCGTTTTTGCAGCCGGGGCTGACCCCGCGGCAGCAGACGGACATCGTCGGCCAGCTGTTGCTCGACTACTGGAACAATTTGCACACCCTTCCCAGCGGCACCTGGGAGGAGACGCGGGCGGCTTTGGCGGGCGCGAATGCGAAGCGGCTCGTCTTCGTCGAGCCCGGTCATCCTGCGATAGCCCGTGATGCCTTCCGCGCGGCGGCGGATGCGTCCGGCATCCATATCCATGTGATTTCCGCCAGCGGGGGCAGCTTCCAGTTGATTTACGACGGCCCGGACCGCCAGCCCTTCACCGAGGATGATCTGATCCGGAACTTTCCCGATGACCTTGAGTTCTGAGGGCGGGGCGGCTCATTGGGCCCGCCTTTCCAAAGCGGCGCTGAAAGCTCCGTCGAAACCGTCTTCCCAAGGTTTCACGGACGATTGGGAGGCCAGATGAAAATCCGGATGGGCGGTGAGAAATCTCTCGACGACCTCTTCATTCTCCTCCCGGTCAAGGCTGCACGTGCTGTAGACGATTCGTCCGCCCGGGGCCAGACAGCCGGAAAGGCGCTCCAAGAGCGAGAATTGGGTCGCTCTGAGTTGCGCGAAGTCTTCGGGTTTGAGTCGCCATGGCACATCGATCCTGCGCCGGATCACCCCGGTGTTGCTGCAAGGAACATCCAGCAGAATCCGATCAAACCGCGCGGAACCGGGGAGAGGCACCTCGGGAGCCAGCCAATCCTGACGGATGATTTCGACCCTGGAGTCACAACGCAGACGCCGGAGGTTGTCCCGGAGTTGCGCCACCCGCTCCGGGCTTTGATCCGTGGCAAGGATCCGGGTATCCGGTGCCGCCTGCACAATGGCCAGGGTCTTCCCGCCCGGAGCGGCACAGGCGTCGAGAACACTGGCCCCGGGGAAAACCTGAAGGCGATCCACCGCACTCTGAGTGGACGGATCCTGGGCATAGGCCCAACCAGCCTCAAGCCACTGCCGTGGAAGCGGGCCCTCCGCGCGCACATAGGCGGGAAAGCCCGGCACTGGAGCGACCCGGGCTTCCTCGAGGTTGGGCATTCCATCCTCAGGGGGATGCAACCGGAGATAGACGTGAGCGGGCTGCAGGTTCCAACGGGCCAGTGTCACGCTGTTCTCCAGGCCATGCTGTTGGCACCAGCGCTTCCACAAAAAGCCGGGAACCGACCAGCGGATCTCCGGGGGAAGCTCCGGCCACGAGGCGCGAATCGGGTCCATCTCTCGGATGGCACGCCGGAGGACGGCATTGACCAGCCCCTTGGACCGCCCGGCAAGGGTCACCGTTTCGCTCACCACGGCGTGCGGGGCTCCATCCAAGAGGAGCAATTCGGCCAATCCCATCCGGAGGAGACGCCGGGTCAGGGCATTCGGTCGATCCCGGACAAGTGAAGCGATGACGTGATCCAAAAGCCGTTGGTGGCGGATGACGGCATAGACCAAACGCTGCAGGGCAGCCCGGTCCCGGGGATCGAGATGGAGGTTGGAAGAGCTTTGCTCCACCAGATCTGCGGCAAACGCATTGGACTGTTCCCACTCACGCAGGAGCAGGGAGGCGGAACGGCGCAGGGAAAAGGCCACGAGATGGGGAGGGATATCCCGGGAAAATCGAGGGACCGGCAATGCGGAGGGCGCGGGGGATCAGAAGCCGCCGAACCGATTGGAAGTCGGATTCAACAAATCGGTGGGCGTGCCCACGCGGGGAAAAGCTTTGAGCGTGAGACTGAAGACGAGCCCGAACTCTTCATTCCCAAGGTTGTCGCGGATCTGGGCACCAAGCGCGGCGGTCCAGCTCGAGAGGTCCCGATGGATCGTGTATTGTTGCAAGCGGAGCGATGAAGTTTCCGCTTCATAGAAGTGGGAGGTGCCAAGCCCCCAGTTGTCATTGACCCGGGTGTAGGTCGAAAGCCGGGTCGTGTTGCTGTCGAAGAAAAAGGGATGATCCTCGAGGAAGAACTGACCGAGCGAGAAGGTGAAATTGGGGGAAGGCTGGAAAGCGAGGTAACTGTTTACCTCGCTGAAGCCGTAATCCCCGCTCATGGGCAGCTGGGAGTCGACATTGGCGGAAAGCCAGGGCAGCGGGCTCCAGCGCATCTCGTTGAAAAGGTTGGAAGTCTGCCGGTCGAACTCCGGATCTTGGCCGTAGACATCGACGAAGGTATTGAGGTCGAACCAAGGGAACGTGCCACCATTGCGCCTGGTTTGGAGGCGGTTATACATGCCGAGCCGGACGATGTTCCAATTCCGCAGCGCGTCCGTGGCGGTGAATCGGGTGACGTCCAGCGGCCGGTCCTTGGTAGTGGGGGCCAAACGGTCAATGGCGGGCAAGCTCTGGGAAAGGTCATCAGCGGCCAAATAAGAGAACCGGGTGTAAGGCTGAAGGATGTGCCGCAACTGATCCAACCCGATCTTCCGGTTGCGGACCCCGGGGTAGGACCGGGAAAGTTTGAAGGACATGTCGACGCCCGCGTGGAGGGAGGGGCGTTCCAAGGAATCGACCGTCTCGAGCGATTGACCGTCCAAGCCCCTCGCGGTCACGGAACTGTAGTGAGTGTAACCCGCGCCGACCCGGGGCACCACGTTGAGCCAGTCCGCGAATTGCATGGGGCGGACGAGCTGCTGAAAGATGTCGAACCGATTGTATGAGCGTTGGTCGACGGTGCGCTCGAGTTGACGCAGAAGATCCTGCTGCTCGATCCTTTGCACGCTGATAGACAGCTGTTCGTCAGTCCCAAGGGCTTCCTGACTGCGGAGGAAATCGACATCTGCCTTGGTCTTGGTGATGGCGTTGGCGATGTTCAGCGTCTCGAAACCGGCCAAGTCCTCCGCGAGGACGGCGAAGCTCGTGGTGCCCTCCAGGAACAGGCCCCCGTTGAAAATGGGTTGGCGGGTGAGATCGAGGGCCAATTCGGGGCTGCGCTCATCCGTCCGGTAGAAATCATTCAGCTCGAATCGCCCGAGCAAGCTGAGGGTGCCGCGCGGATGGTATTTCACCAAGTTCACGAGATTATCCGGCTGCGGGTCGTAACGGAACTCACCCGGGAAGAAATCGAGATAGAAAAACTGGTCGCTCAACTTGTTGATATCCACGTCGAGGTAGAGCGAGCTTTCCTCCGGTCCGGGAAGATAGACCCGGTGCTGAAAATTGAGCCGATACCGATCGGAATCGATCAACTGGTCCCTCGGACGGCCACCCGGAGTGACGTTCGGGGTTGCGTCCTGCGCGTAGTAAAACTGCAGGGTCCCGAAGTTCGGTTCACCGCGGTAACGCATCGATTCCAAGGTCACGCCTCCAGCGACGCCCCGGGCCGAGCGATAGTCGAGCTTGGCCTTGGCCAGCGTGTGTTCCCCGATCATGAAGCCATATTGGTTCAGGCTGAAGGCTCCCCAGGCATCGCTATAACCCGGCATCACCATGTAGCCGAGCTCGCTCTTCACCGGCTGCACGAAGTAGGGGAAATAAAAGACCGGGATCTTCCCGACGTAGGCGGTGGCCCCGTGGAAAGCCACGTAGCGGTCCGGGTAGACCACGATCTTGCGGGCCTTGATCTTCCAGTTCGGAGTCTGACTGTCATCCGTGGTCAGGAACGCGGACTGGGCGCGGATCACATCCACATTTTCCGAAGGCAGGGTCACTTCTCCGAGGCTCAGGAAAAAGGAGTTGGCTCCCGTGTCCAGTTCCGTCGCGGTGATTTCCCCGGTGTTGATGTTGTAAACCGCCTCGTTGCCCCGGGAGAGGCTCCCGGGCCGGTAAATGGTCACGTTCCCCGTGGCGAAGACATCCCCGGTCCCCTGATGATATTCAGCGCGGTCACAATGCACCATGGTGGTGCCGTATTTGACGACGACCTGCCCCTCCGCACGGAAGACGCCGAGCGTCTGGTCGTAGCTGGTTTGCAGGCTCTCAATCTCGACCGAACCGGCGGTCTCTCCGGCCCCTTTGGCCAAGGTGCTGAGGTCCTGAGCCTGGACGGAGCCGAGCAGGATCAACGGCAGGAGGAAAATGATCGGGCGGAGACTCAACATGAAGTGCAATCGCGGTAGGGACCCTGACATGATGATTGGCAATTAAGCAATCTGGATTTTCATCAGGAGATAACCCTGCTCACTCCTAGCAAGAGATTGGGAGAGCACCAATGAAAAAGAAAGCAAAATGCAGCGCGGCGGAACTGCGGAACGTTCGCGCGGCGCCCGGGCCCGGAAACGGAAGTTCATTCCCCACTCCGGACCCGGACGCGGCAGATTCCCTGATGACTCGAGGCCCGCAGGAATTCGAGGAGGCGCCCCGCTTCCTCGCTCCATTCCCGCGACGCCGCTTGGGCCAAGGCCTGGCTCAGGTTGAGATCTCCGCGGAATACCAGATGGAAGGCGCGCTTCAGGTCGTCCCGATGTTCCGGGGGAATCCCGGCCCGCCGCAGGCCGATGGTATTCAGTCCGAAGAGCTGGCTCTGGGCCCCGGCGATGACATAAGGCGGGACGTCGCGGTTCACGATCGCGTTCCCCTGCACCATGGCGAGGTCTCCCACCCGGGTGAACTGGTGAAAGCCGGCGCCACCTCCGAGGAAAGCCCGGTTCCCCACGACCACGTGCCCTCCCAGAAGGCAGGCGTTGGCGATGATGTTGCGGTCGCCGATCACGGCATCATGCCCCACGTGCGACCCGACCATGAAGTAGTTGTCCGATCCAATGATGGTGGCGCTCCCCTCCTTGGCGCCGCGGTGCACGGTCACGTGTTCGCGGAACTGGTTCCTCGCCCCGATCCGGAGCGAACTCGGCGTGGCGGGGTCAAAGGAGATGGATTGCGGGTGGTCTCCGAGAATGGCGCCGCGCCCGACGAGGCAATCTTCTCCCAGATGCACTTCATTGACGACCTGGGCATGGGCTTCGATGCGGCAGCCGGCCCCGATCGTGGCGTGGGGCCCGACAATGGCGTAGGGACCGATGAAAACTCCGGGGCCAAGGATGGCTCCGTCTTCGATAATGGCGGTGGGGTGAATTTGAACTTCGCTGCGGGCACTCATAAAAGACCTGCCTCCCGAAAGCTGAAATATGGGGAGCCGTCAACCGAAGCCGCGCCGATGATGACATGGTCCGCCAGGGGCACGCCCACCGCCTCGGCGGCGCGGGCCAGCCGACGGGTCATTTCCCGGTCGGCGTTGCTGGGCAAAGGATTGCCGGAGGGATGATTGTGCACGACCACGAAAGAGTGCGGAGCGTGGGAAAGCACGATCCGCAGGATCTCCCGCGGATGGGCCAGGCTTTCGTTGACCGTGCCGCGGGTCACCTCCTCCGTCTTGATGAGGCAGCGCCGGGTATCGAGCAGAACGAGGGTGACACATTCCTGCGAAAGGGTCCGCATTCCGGGGCCGAGAAAATCGAAGATCTTCTCGGGGGAGTCGAGGGGCTGGCCGGAGATTTGCTCCTCGGCGAGGCGGCGCCCCAACTCGAAGGCGGCGCAAAGCTGGCTGGCCTTGGCCACCTTGACCCCGGCGAAGCGCATCATCTCGGTCAGGGTGGTGCGGGAGAGCCCCTGAAGGGAGCCCCGACTCGAAAGAAGCTCTTGGGCGAGAGCCACGGCACTCTTCCCCTTGACGCCGACGCGGAGAAAAATGGCGACCAGTTCCGCGTTGGTGAGAGCCCCGGGGCCAAGCTTGGCGAGTTTTTCCCGGGGGCGCTCCTCCACCGGAAGCTCGCGGATCTTGGTGGAGGGCATTGGAGGCCGGATCTCAGAAAGCGGTTACGGCCTCGTTCGCCTCCTTCATCCGTTTTTGGAAGGCCTCAAATTTGGTGTCGTTCTCCGGAGTGCGCTTCGGCCCGGTCTGTAGCCATGCCTTGAATTCGTCTTCCACGGTCTTCACGTTGGCCAAGGCGGCCTTGAAGGCGGCCCCTTTTTCCGGACCGAGCGCGGCAGCCTTCTTTTCGATGTTCGCCGGGGATAGCTGGAGACTCTTCTCCACCTCGGCGATGAAGGATTCCGGGGTTTTTTCCCTGCCAGCCCCGAGCCGACCGATGACGGTTTTGCCGTCGGAATCCAGCAGGACATAGGTCGGGTAGCCCTCGACGCCGAAGTCCTGTTGCATCCGGCTGTTCCGTGTTTTGTATTTCTCTGGAACGATGGTCTTGTCCTGCGGGAAATCGATGGTCACCAAAAGCAGGCTCTTGGCGGCGTAATCCTCCCACTCTTTTTTCGAGTAAACGGCCTCGTCCATCAGCTTGCACCAACCGCACCAATCCGAGCCGGTGAAGTTGAGAAGCATGGGCAGCTTCTTCTCGGCCGCGAGCTTGGAAGCGGCGTCGAAGTCCATGGTCCACTTGCCGACCTGAGCGCCGTCTTTGGCGACATCCAAGGCGCTGGACAGCTGAGGGAAAGCGGCCACCATGAAGAGGCCGGCGGCGAGGTGGCGGATGAAAGACGGGGCTGGCATGGAGAAAACGGTTGGATCCAATCCAACCTTGCATGGAACCATGGCGGAAGCGAAAGGTTTCTTTCGCCAAAAAGAACCGGCTCCTAGCACCGGCACTGGTCGAGGAGATCGTCCAGAAAGAAGGTCATCTGTTCGAGAGCTTGGGCGTGGGGACCGCCGTTGAGACCGATGAGCGCCTGCCGGGCCTCGCGGAGGAGTTGCCGTGCGTGCTGCACCGAGCGCTCGAGCGCCCCCTCGTAGTCCGCGATGTTGGCAAGGGCGGAGAGGTCGAACGGCTCTTTCTGGACGAGCAGGTGCCCCAGCTTCTCCCGTTGTTTCTCCGTGGCCGCCTCGAGCAGATTGAGGATGGGGAGGGTGAGTTTCCCCTTTTCCAAATCCGTCCGCAGTGTTTTGCCGGCCGTGGCCTCGTCCCCGACGAGATCGAGACAGTCGTCGTAGATCTGGTAAGCGGTGCCGAGATTCCGACCGAACTGGGCGAGGTTCTCGCAAACCGCTTCTTCCGAACCGTTCAGCGCGGCGCCGAGTTCGCAGGCGGCCTCGAACAGCGCGGCGGTCTTCATTTCGATGATCCGGAAGTAGTCCCCCTTGGTCAACTGTAGATCGAACCGGCGCTGGGTCTGCAGGATTTCCCCCGTGCAGACTTGATTGGCGGACTGGGCGATGCGCCGCACCACCCGTTTCTCCTCGAAATCGGTGGAGAGCATGAGCGCATGGGCGAAGAGGCAGTCGCCGAGGAGCACGCTGATGCCGTTGCCCCACTTGGCGTTGGCCGTGAGGATGTCCCGGCGCTTTTCAGCCCCATCGATGATATCATCGTGGACCAAGGTGGCCACGTGGATCATTTCGAGGATGGTGGCGAGCCGGATGTGGGCCTCGCCCGCGCCTCCGGTGGCCCCCCCGGAAAGAATCGCGAGCGCCGGGCGAATCCGTTTGCCGCTCGTCCCGCAGACGTAAGACACGTAACCCTCAAGGGCGCGGTCGAAGTGGCGGACTTGGGAGGCCAAGCTGTCCTCCACTTGCCGGACTTCATCCCGGATGAGATCGAATGGAAACGTGCGCAGGTTGGCTTTCATGATGGGACCGCCCGAGGGCGGAAGTTCTTGATCTTGCTTACGCATGCCACCGCGAGGCGGGTTCGTTCCCTGTGCAATTCGCCCCGCCCGAGGGCAAGCGGAAAATGCCGTAGAGGCCCCGGGATTCCCATTTCGGGCTTGCATGCGGGCGGTTTCGCAGGGAGTAGGCGGGATGGGAGGTCTCGTCGTCAAACCCCGCGCACGCATTTTCCACGGTCACGATTGGGTTTACGGCACGGAGGTCAGAAAGGTCTTCGGCGATCCCCAGCCGGGAGAGGTCATCTCCTTGAAGGATTTCAAGGACCGGCCCCTGGGCAGTGCGATCTACAACCCCGCTTCCCAGATCGTGGCCCGGCGCTTTTCCCGTCGCAAACAAGGATTGGATCTCGAGTTCTTCCGGCGCCGCCTGGAACGGGCGCAAGCCTACCGGGAGAGCCTCGGTTTCACGGGTGGGGCGCGGGTTTACCGGGTGGTGTGGAGCGAAAGCGACGGTCTCCCCGGAGTGGTGGTGGACCGATACGGTGAGCAGTGGACCTTCCAGACCCACACCTTGGGGATGGACCGGGTCAAGGAGACGCTGGTCGAGGCGATCCGGGAAGTGTTCGCTCCAGAGGTGATCGTGGAACGCAACGAGGGTGCCGGCCGGGCGGCCGAGGGATTGGAGCCCGTCACCCGGGTGCATCTCGGCGTTCCGCGGCGCGAGTTGCTCTGGTTCGATGGCGTGGCGCTCACGTCCGATCCGGCGGGCGGCCAAAAGACAGGTCTCTACATCGACCAACTCGACAATTACCGGAGCGTAGCCGCCTTTGCCGCGGGGCGCCGCGTGCTCGATTGCTTCACCAATCAGGGCGGGTTCGCGCTGCACTGTGCCCGTGCCGGGGCCCGCGAGGTGATCGGGGTCGACGTGAGCGCTCCGGCGCTGGAAACAGCCCGGGAGAATGCCCGCGCCGCGAATCTGAACGCGAGCTTCGTTGAACACAATGCCTTCGACAAACTCAAGCACGATCAGGCCGCCGGTGAACAATACGACCTGATCGTGCTCGATCCTCCCTCGTTCACCCGGACCCGGGCGAACCTCGGCGAGGCGTTGCGGGGCTACAAAGAGATCCATTTGCGGGCACTGAAGATGTTGGAACCCGGTGCGCTGCTCGCCAGTTTCAGCTGCAGCCATCACGTCGACCGCGCCACCTACCTCCAGATGCTGGTGGATGCCGCAGTGGATGCCAAACGGGGATTGCGGTTGCGCGCGACCCTCGGCCAGCGTCCGGATCACCCCGTGATCCCGGGTCTTCCGGAGACAGATTATCTGCACGGGTTAATCGTGGAGGTGATGTCGGCCTGGTGATCGGGGAGAAATGAGTCACGGCTCCATGAATTTTGAAAATATTGGAAGAAGTAGTGGACGGAAGGTCCGGAGTTCCGTAAATTTTCCACATCCACTAAAAATAGTGGGCTGCTCCAATGCCTCGACACACGATCCTCTCGTCCCCAACCGGGATGGCCGGGCGCGCCAAGTCTTATCCGGCCGATCCCATCCGGCATGATGTCGTTTTCCCCGGCCTCGCCTCCGCTCGGGAAGTCGGTCGGCATTCCCTTGGGGAAGAGGTGCGCGACACGGAGAAACGCCTCGACCATTTGCGGGAGGAGAAGCGCAATTTGGAGCGCAAGCAGGCCGAATTGCTTGAATTGAAGGAACGGCAGGAGCGTTACCGGAAGCGCCGGGACGAGCTGGCGGTTCGGGTGAAGAGCGCTTTGCTCGAGTTGCAGGGAGCGGGCACTTTTGAATTGAACCGGGCGGTGGCCTTCGACCGTTCCCGGAAGGTGGTCCTTGGATTGTGTGGCGCTCTGGACACGCTGAAGGGGGGGAGCGAGTTGAGCGATCCCCGGGAGGAGCCGGTGCTTACCGAAGCGAGACGCGGTTTGCGCGAGGTGGAACGAGAGTTGGATCTCGAGGTCCAGCAAATCGACCGAATGGAGGCGTGCCAGCCGGAAACCGCCCTGTTCGCGAGTCTCCGACCGGAGCGCCGCGGCTTTCTGACGTGGTTTCGCTACGGGTTGAACATGTTCCTCCCCCTTCTGGTGGTGGGCTTGTTGGGGGTGATCATCCTGGTGGCCTTTGTCGGTCTACGCTGAGAGACGATGCTCCGGAAAGAAAACAATGGCGAATCCGGGAGGCAAGGAAGTGAGACCATGCTCCTTGCCGTGGTCCTTTTTCTGGCCGCTTTGATTTGGTTCGGGATTACCGTCAGCCGGGGTTGATCATGCCCTCGAACGTGGGCTCGTCGATGACCCGGACCCCGAGGGAGGCGGCCTTGGTGAGTTTGCTACCCGCCTTCTCTCCGGCGAGGAGGTAGGTGGTGGCGGAGGAGACGCTCCCCGCGACCTTGCCGCCCGCGGCAAGAATCCGCTCGGTGAACACTTCCCGCGGTTGGCTCAGGGTGCCGGTGATGACCCAGGTGGTATTGGCCAGGGCGCCGGAGGAGCCGGGCTCAGCCGGCCCCGGCGCGGTTCCGCCCGTGGCGACAGGCAAGCCGAGGGTCTCCAGTTCCGCGAGCAGGGCTTGATTGGCCGGGGAGTCGAAGAAGGTCCGGATGCTTTCGGAAACCACTTTGCCGACATCGGGGAGCGAGGCCAATTCGTCGGACGGTGCGTTGGCGAGGTTGGCGATGCTCCCGAAATGTCGAATGAGCTCTCGCGCGGAGGTTGCGCCGACATGAGGGATGCCAAGGGCGAAGACCAGTTTCCAGACGGGTCGGGAACGAGAGGAATCGAGCGCCCGGAGCAGGTTGGCCGCCTTCTTGCTGCCCATCCGATCAAGATGGCAAAGGGAGGAGGCGTCGAGCCGGTAGAGGTCGGGAATCGATCGGGCCAGACCGGCATCGACCAATTGATCGACGAGTTGCTCGCCCAAGCCCTCGATATCCATCGCGGTGCGGCTGGCGAAGTGCTGGAGGCGGCGCTTGAGCTTGGCCGGACAATGCTCGTTGGGGCAGAAGACCTTGACCAGTTCGGCATCGCGCCGGACCGGTGTGCCGCAAGCCGGGCAGGCCGCGGGCATGGCGAATTTGGGCGGATCCCCGGCGCGTTTTTCGCGGACGACGCGCACGACGGCCGGAATGATTTCCCCGGCTTTTTCGATAACGACGGTATCACCGATGCGGATGTCCTTTCGCTCGATTTCCTCCTGGTTGTGGAGGGTGGCGCGGGCCACGGTGGAGCCGCTGACGACGACCGGTTCGAGGTGGGCGACAGGGGTGAGGGCCCCGGTCCGGCCGACTTGGATTTCGATGTTGAGCAGACGAGTCTCGGCCTGTTCGGGTTCGAACTTGTAGGCGATGGCCCAACGGGGAGCCTTGGAAGTGCTGCCGAGGGCCGATTGGGCGGTGAGGGAGTTGACCTTGATGACAGCTCCATCGGTCACGTAGGGAAGGGAATGCCTGAGGACATCGAGTTCGCGGATGGCCGCGAGGGTCTCCTCCAGATTGTTCGCCAACCAGATTTTGTCGCCGCAGGGAAAATGGCACCGTTGGAAAAAGCCCTGGAGATCAACCTGCTCTTCCAAAAGCAGGTCCGGAGCGAGACCGACCCCGTAAAAAATGACATCGAGGCGGCGGCTGGCGGTGACGCGGGGGTCGAGTTGTTTGAGTGAACCCGCGGTGGCGTTCCGCGGGTTCATGAAGAGGGGTTCCCCTTCCTCCTCACGTTCGCGGTTGATGGTCGCGAACCCGGCGGTGGGCAGGAAGACTTCGCCCCGGAGTTCAAAGCGCCCGGTCGGAGCCTCCGGGGGCAAGTGGAGGGGAAGGCGCCGGATGGTGCGCGCATTCCGGGTGATGTCATCGCCGGTCTGTCCATCCCCACGGGTGGCGACCCGGACCAGTTCCCGGTTTTCGTAAACCGCCGAGACCGCCACGCCGTCGATCTTCGGCTCGACGACGACCGGAACGTCCCGGCACCCGAGGAGCTTGCGGAGTCGATCGTAGAATTCCACCAGTTCCTGCTCGGAATAGGTGTTGTCGAGGCTCATCATGCGGACGGGATGCTCGACCGGCCTGAAGCCGGTGGCAGGCTCGCCGCCGACCCTTTGGGTGGGCGAGTTGGGGGACTTGAGGGTGGGGAAACGGGCTTCGAGGGACTCGAGGGAACGATAAAGTTCGTCATACTCGCGGTCGGTGATTTCGGGCGCAGCCTCGACGTAGTAGAGCCGGTTATGTCGTTCCAACTCCCGGGTGAGCCGGGCGATTTCGTCAAGAGCTTGGGCTTCGGTCATGAGGGCGGCACGGCGGTGGGATCCTGACCAGAAACCGATGAGGGGCGCTCAAGCAAGCGCAGAAGCAAGGGATCGAGAAAGGCAAGTCCGCAAAAGGAGGCCCATACGGTGAGGTGCAGCCAGGGGACGGGTGCGGCCGTCAGACTGAAGTCGGCGTAATCGGTATGGAACTGGAGGAAGCCGGCCTGAAGAGTCAGCATGAGAACGAGCCAGCTCGGTTGGGGAAATGCGCAGAGGAAGGGAATGATCCAGACGAGTTGCCACGGCGAGGCGTGGGGCGAGAGGAGAAAAAGGGTGGCGGCGATGGCGAAGGCTTTGCGCGGCAATGAGCCAGGATCGGAGTCGGGCTGAGAGACCTTCCGCAAAAAAATGGTGAGGAAGAGAAGGCCGCAGCCGACGAGGGCTGCAAATCCGCTCCGCTCCGGGAGGGAGACGAAGGAGGCAGAGAGGCGTTGCAGGGCCAGAAAGATCCCGGGAAGCGCGGGGGCACTGCTTTCCGTCCAACGCAATCCGTTGAGCACGGGAGCCCCTCCGGCTCCTTGCCAAAGGATGAATGGCAGGAAGGCGCCCGCCGTGAGGACGCCGAGCAGAAGCCAGGCGGCAAGGTGTCGGCGCGTGGGACGGAAGAGGGCCGGCCCCTGGAGCAGGTTGGCGGTCCGGCCGAGACAGGCCATGGCGAGGACGACCGTGCCCGACCACGTTTTCCTCCGCACGGCCAGGGTGAGGGCCCATAGGAAGAAGAAAAGAGGCACCGCCTCCCAATGGCCGGCATTGGCAAACGAAAGCAGAACAACCGGTGACCAGGCGTAAAAGATGACACCGCCGCGTCGCAGCCTGAGGCGGCGGAGCAGCCGCAGCAGGAGCACGATGACGCCGAGGTCGAAAAGCACCACGATCGATTTGAAGCCGGTCAGGGAACCGTTGGTCAGCCGGGTGGCGAGGGCAAAGAAGACCTGGGCAAGGGGAGGGTGCGGGCTGGGAAGATTCGCGTCCGTGATGCCGGCATGGAGGTCGGGCTTTGCCTCGCGGAGGGCGGCGAGTCGGTCGAGGCGTTCCCCGTCCGCCTCTGTCCAAGGGCGTCCGCGATAAATCCGTCCGTCGATTTCCGTCGGTTGTTCGATCTGGCGCTCCCGCATCATGAGGGCGGCGGGCTCATAGAGGTAGGGGTTGATCCCGTGATTGGTCGAAGCGCCGTCCCAAAGATAGCGGGAGGCTTCCGCCGAGTGGATGGGGGTGGAGGGGAGGAGCAGAACCCGGAACAGGAGGGCGAAGGCCAGAATCGTGAGCAGGACGGCGGGGGAGTCCGGCCGGCGCAAGATCTGCCAGCCCGTGAAGACCATCACGGCCCAGAGAAGGGTTTGAATGGTGAGAAAGGCTGCGGTCGGCACGTCGTCCGGATTGAGATCCGGGGAAAAACCGTTGGCCAATTCCTCGATGAAGGGGTGCAGGAACGCCGGGGTCGAACCGAGCCAGGACTCGACCAGCGTGGGGGGGAAGCCGGCGGTCAACCGGGCGAGCAGGCTGCAGAGCCCGGCCGCGAGGAGTCCCCCGACGAGGGTGAGGGCCATGGCTCCGGAATTTTTGTTCATGGAAGACGGGGAAAAGACGCACGAACCCGGGCGATTGATGAACGGATAGGAGATTTTCTTGAAATTGTCGATTTCCTCCCTTCCCAAACCCCGGGGCGGATGCGAATTTCCTGCTTCGAATGCCGCCCCCTCTGTTGACCGTCCAGAATCTGGTGAAGGATTTCGGGGAGTTCCGTGCGGTTGACGGCGTGAGCTTCGCGTTGGAGAGAGGTGAGATCCTCGGGTTGCTGGGGCCGAATGGCGCCGGCAAGACCACCGTGATGAACATGCTCCTGGGGCTGATTTCCGCCAGTTCCGGACGCATCGAGATTTTCGGCCAATCCTTGGAATCGCACCGGATCGAGATCTTGCGCCGCATGAATTTTTCGTCCGCTTACACCAGCCTGCCCGGGAATTTGCTGGTGCGGCAGAACCTCGCCGTGTTCGCCATGCTTTACGGGATCCGGGACTGGCGTTCCCGGGTGCGCGAAACGATGGAACGTTTCGGGGTGGCAGCCCTGGCGGATCGGATCACCGGGCATCTTTCCGCCGGGGAGGCGACCCGAGTGAACCTTTGCAAGGCGTTTCTCAACCGGCCTGAACTGCTGCTGCTGGACGAGCCCACCGCCAGCCTTGACCCGGACGTGGTCGACAAAGTGCGCACGCTGATCCGGGATACGCAACGCGAGTCGGGCACCTCCATCATTTACACTTCGCACAACATGCAGGACATTGAGCTTGTCTGTGACCGGGTCCTTTTTCTGCATCGCGGGCGCGTCATCCGGATGGGCACGCCGGACGAGATCAAGGCGAGTTTCGATTCCGCGAGTTTGGAAGACGTGTTCATCAGGATCGCCAGGGGGGGCGATTTGCAGATCGCTGGGGACCAATGAACGCCTTTCCTTTTTCCGCGATTACCGGGATCGTGCTGCGGTATTTTTATCTCTACACGCGCAACGGTTTGCGGGCGTTCGAGCTGTTTTTCTGGCCGCTCAACACCCTGCTCGTCTGGGGCTTCCTGACCCGTTATCTCAGTCAAACCGGCCCCGGGGAAGTCGCCCTGCCGGTGACCTTCCTGTTGGGGGGCGTGCTCCTCTGGGATGTCCAATTCCGTGCCACCCAAGGGGTTTCGGTTTCGTTTCTCGAGGACGTTTGGACCCGGAACCTGCTCAACGTCTTCGTCGCGCCGGTGCGGACTTGGGAATTGGTGGCCGGGTTCTGCGCGGTCGGCTTCCTGCGGGTCCTGATCACCGTGCCGGTGTTGTCGTTGATGGCGTTTGCCGCCTTTCAGTTCAACATTCTGGACTTCAATTTCTGGCTGATCCCCTTTTTCGGGAACCTGTTGCTCTTCGGGTGGTCCATGGGGATGCTGGCCAACGCCTTGGTCTTGCGCTGGGGGCAGGCGGCGGAGGGGCTTTCCTGGGCGCTTCCGTTCCTCCTGCAACCCTTCACCGCCGTCTATTACACGGTGGAGACGCTGCCCGGATTCCTCCAACCGGTGGCGCTTGCGCTTCCCTCGAGCCACGTTTTCGAAGCCATGCGCCACGCCATGGCGGGCGAGGACCGGGTCGGCCAGGGCTTGGGGGTCGCCTTCGGATTGAACCTCCTCTGGCTCGCCACGGCCGGGATGGTGATGCACTGGGTCCTGGGCATTGCCCGGGAGAAAGGGCTTTTGACCAAGGTCGCGACCCAGTGAGCGATCTTACTCGAAAGGGAAGGGATAAATCACGTCGTGCTCGGCGCGTTGCGCGGGCGTCATCCGCTGGCGCAGGATGCGGGTGACTTGCGCTCCGGTCACTTTGTCATCCTTGAAATAATGCCATTCCACCACCTCCCCGGGACTGAACCGGACCTCGGTGCCCATGGGAAATTCGGCGGCGAGCGCCTTCGGGTCGGATTCGACGACGGCGGTGTAGTGGTCTCCGTCCTGAACGATCCCGGTCAGCCACAAGTCTTCCTCGCCAGCAGGGGAGACGGCGTGGACCTTGACCGTGAACGCGGTGCCGGAGGACTCGTTGTTCATGGATTCGGCCACGAACGCGGGGAGGGAATTCCTCGCCTCCTGCATGGCGGCGTTGAGTTCGGCGTCCTTGGTCTGGTAGGGTTGGGCCCGGGTGACATCGATGGCCGGTGGCTTCGGCGTCTCCACCGGTTCTTCCTCTTGCTGCTTGGAACAAGCGGCTCCCCCGAAAAGGGCGAGACCGGTCAACGTGCTGATCAGGAAATAGCGCAGACCCATGGGTCCAGTTTCCAGTCAACGGGCCGTTTGGTCCAGCCCGAATTTCAGATCACCGGAAAGTCCGGAGGGGGAATCGGTCAGGAACGGACGACGACGGCCCCGGATACCGCGCCGGGGGGCAACAGTTTGAAAGCCGGTTGGGTGGAGGCGAAGCCGCGCAGGTCGATCGGTCCCAAGGGCTCGGCGGTGAAGGATCCATCGAGATGCTCCAACGTGGTTTCATCGATGAGGATCTCCATGTTGCCGGCGCGGGAGGCGAGGCGGGCGGCAAGATTGACGCGGGAACCAAGCACCGTGTAATTCAAACGGTCGTTGGATCCCATGCAGCCGGCCACGACCTGGCCGGTGGCCAGGCCGATGCCGATGCTGAGCGGAAACGGGGAGTCCCGGTTGAGCCGGTCGCGCTCGGCGATCATCCGCAGGGCGCAGCCGGCAGCGTGCGCGGCGTCGTTCCCGTAGCTTTTGAGACAGCCGAAAACGCCCATGATGGCGTCCCCGATGAACTTGTCCACGACGCCGTGGTGCTCCCGGGTTACCACCGTCATGGCGGTCATGTGCTCGTTGAGGATAGCGATGACCTCGCAGGGAGACATGCTCTCGGTGAGCGCGGTGAAGCCGCGGATATCGCAGAAGAGAATGGTGGCCTCCTTCAGCTCACCGCCCAGCTCAAGGTCCAGTCCGCCGCTGATCATGGCTTGGGCCACCGCCTCGTCGCTGACCTTCACGAGAAGTTCCCGGTAGTGTTCCTTGACCGCCAGTTCCTCCGCCATCCGGTTGAAGGATTCCGACAGTTCGCCAAGTTCATCGCGCGAACGTACCGGAACGCGGGCCTTGAAATTGCCCTCGCCGATGGCACTCGCGGCGGAGGTAAGGGCGCGGACCGGACCCGACAGACTCCGGGAGAGAATCAGGGCCATGAGGAAGCTCAGCGCCAAGGCGACCAGGCTGACCGCCACCGCCGATTGGTGCATGGTCTCGAGTTCCTCCTCGAGTTTCCCAAGGCGGAACGTGGAGATTTGCCAGGCTTTCGGCAGGGCGGAATCGGGATTCAGCAGGCTGAAATGGACACTGCAGGTTTCCCCTTCGAGCCGGGTCGTAAACTGGCCTTCCGCAGGGATTTTGCCAGTCCGCGCCATTTTCGTGTTGATCTGCCGGGTCGTGGCGGCGGCCAGTGATTTCAGGTAGGGAGGCGGCGGTCCGGCGGGGTAAAGCGTTCCATTCAGCAGGATCGCGGATTCCGCCACGCTCTCGCCTTCCTCCGCCTCGCCGAATTTTTCCAACATCGCTTCGGCGGTGGTGATCGCTGGAAGGCCCATGATGAGAGCGCCCAAGATCTTGCCGTTCTTCGGATCTCGCACCGCGGTGAAAGCGACTTCCTTGGCGATCGGCTTTCCGGTGCTGTCATCGATCGCGATATAGCCGATCTGTTGGCTGGTATCGTTCCGGATCCTCTCGACGAGCGCCCGGATCTCCTCGTCCGTCTCCGCCGCCCGGCGGGAGGAGCGTTGCGGGGCCATCCCGGGGCTCAAATTGCGCACCGTGCCATCGATGTCCATCAACGCCACCAAGGTGGCCGGTCCGGCCAGCAGAAGCCGGATCGCGTTGAAATCCCCGAACCCGCCCTCGAAACCGGGATAGCCGCGCTGCGGACTGTTCCGGGCCCGCTCCGCCAGATCCTTCCAAGGAAAACCCGGGGGTGGCGCCACGCCGTCCCGCAGGGCAGCGACCACGATCTTGGAGGCGGCGAACTCGCGACTGATGCGGAGGATGATATCGGCCCGCTCCTTGCGGGTGGAGCGGAGATAATCGACCTGCCGGGCGAATCTCTCGGAGAACCTCCGGGTCTCCCGGGCGGTGGAGCGTTGCCCGGTGAAAACAATGAGGAGGCCCGCTACTCCGAGGGTGGAGACCATCATGGCCAGAATCAGCTTGGTGCGAAATCGGATTCCTCGGCGCATCGGGGAGTGGGAGGCTAATGGGAGGACGCCGGAGGGGCCGCGGCGGTTACCCGGTGGAAATCCGCGAGCAATCGGTCGACGGTGGCGGGCTCCGTATCCCAAGCGCACATGAACCGGCATCCCGAGTCCCCGATGAAATTGTAGAATCTCCAACCGAGCCCGCGAAGGGCCGTGGCGACATCCGGAGAGAGGTCGAGGAAGACGGAATTGGCCTGCCGGGGATAGACCACGCGGATGGCGGGCAGGGTGGAGAGGCCTTGGAAAAGGCGTTCCGCCATTGCGTTGGCATGAGCGGCGTGCCGGAGCCAGGCGCCGTTCTCCAGCATGCCGACCCACGGGGCGGCGAGGAACCGCATCTTGGAAGCGAGTTGCCCGGCCTGTTTGCAGCGGTAGGCGAATTCCGCGGCCAACGCCTTGCGGAAGAAGACGACGGCTTCGCCCACCGGAAGCCCCATCTTGGTGCCGCCGAAACAGAGGACATCCACTCCGGCCTCCCAAGTGAACTCCCGGGGCGCCCGGCCCAGCGAGGCCGCGGCATTGGCAAAGCGCGCACCGTCCATGTGGACGCTGAGGCCGTAACGTCGCGCCGCCTCTGCGATGGTCCCCAGTTCCGCGGGCTGGTAGATGGTGCCAGTTTCGGTGGCCTGCGTGAGGCTGATCGCGCGCGGCTTGGGAAAGTGAAGGTCCTGACGGCGCGAGACCGTCTCCCCGATCGACCCGGCCCGGATCTTGCCCCCATCGGTCGGCAAAAGGAGGATCTTTGTGCCGTTGGAGAAAAATTCGGGGGCGCCACATTCGTCGGTCTCGACGTGCGCGACCTGGCTGCAGAGGATGCTGTGGTAGGACTGGCAGAGCGAGGCCAGGGCCAGGGAGTTGGCGGCCGTGCCGTTGAAGGTGAAAAAGACCTCGCAGTCGGTCTCGAAGATTTCCCGCAGGAGATCACTGGCGCGGGCGGTCCAAGGGTCGTCACCGTAGGCGGGGGCGTGACCGTGGCGGGCCGATTCCAAAGCGGCCCAAGCCTCCGGGCAGATCCCGGCGTAGTTGTCACTGGCGAACTGTTGGGAGCTTGTTTCCAAGCCTCCATCATGCGGCCGGTGCCGCCGGAGTCAATGCCGGGGTTACGCCGGGCCGGGGAAGGCGGTCACATATTGGATCTTAAAATCGGGAAACGCGGTGACGATCTGGATCTTGAAGTCGGGAAACGAGTCCACGATCTGCCATTTTCCGGGACTGTCCGGAAAGGCGTTCACCAGTTGCACCTTGAGGTCCGGGAAGGAGGAGACCACTTCCACCTTGTAGTCGGGGAACGAGGTGACGAATTGGATTTTGCCGTGGATCCGGCTGACGTCGCACTTGGGCATGGCGGTTGATCAGGCTGCAGCAGGGGGCATCTCGCGGAGTTTGAGCCGGGTGGCCATGCCGATGATCAGGGCCATGACTCCCCAGGCGATCCCCAGCGCTGTCCAGATGCCGGCGATGAATCCGTAGCTGTGGAGACCGACACCCATCGCATTCACCCCGAACCAGGAGAACGAGATGATGATGCCTTGGATCACCGCCATGACGTGGAGCCCGATGTCGCGGATGTAGCCTCCAAGACGGGCATGGAGGATCACCAAGGTCCACAGCACGATCATGAGCGCGCCGTTTTCCTTGGGGTCCCATCCCCAGAAACGGCCCCAGCTGTAGTTCGCCCAGATTCCCCCGAGCACGGTGCCCACAAGGGAAAAAAGCAGGGAGAACAGGATGATGCCATAGGTCATCTTGGTGGCGTCCCGGTAGACGTCGCGCCGGTTTTCGGCGATCCGGAAAAAACGGGCCACAATCCAGATGGAGGCGATCACGGCGGCCAGCAGTCCGGCGGAATATCCCAGGGTCACCGTGATGACATGGGTCGTGAGCCAGAAATTGCTCCGGAGCACCGCCACCAGCGGAGGCAGGGTGTCCTCGGGGGAAATGAGGAGGAATTGTCCGGAAAGGATGAGGCAGAGGGTGGGGACGAAGATGCCGGCCGAGAGGGCGATCCGCTGCCGGTTGGACCGCTCGAACAAGAGGCCGAAGACGAAGGCGGACGCACTGATGAAGAGGAAGGTCTCGTAGAGGTTGGTGATCGGCGCCCAGCCGCGGATCTGGCTGCGCAGCAACATGCCGGCGACCAGGCTGAGGAAACCGGCGATCCCTGACCAGATCGCCAGCGCGGTGAACACCTTGCCGGGAGTGGACATCGGCCCGAGCCACATCAGCACCACGAAGAAGAAGGCGGCGATGAAGAACACCTTGGCGTTATCGAGATACTTTCCATTGTAGAGCTTGATCTCGGTGTCGATCTGTCCGGCCTCCCTGCGCGCGGCGGCATCCGCCTGGATCCGGGCCCGCAGGGCTTCCATGGCATTGGAAAAAGCCGCCGGGTCTCCCGTGCTCCCGGCCACCTTTTCCACGAGCGCGAGACGTTCCAGTTCCCAGGTGCGCTCCGTCTTCTCCCTGCCGATCGCGTTGCCGATCATTTCGCCGAGCGACATCCATTCGGCGCGGGACGGGTCCGGCGGAGGGAACAGGGTGAGTGCGGTCCCGGTCTTGTGGAAGAAGTAGACCAGCATCATCGCGGTGAGCACCTGGCGCTCGTCCTCCGTCATTTGGTTCCGGTCCCGTTGCATCATGGCCTCGATCGCCTCCACCGGAAGTTTGGGGGCCATCCCGAGGAACTCGCCAAGTTTCATGCGGGAGGCGAGCTCCGACATGTCTGGAGGAAGCATGGAGGTGTTGATCAACCGGGAGGGTTGGGCCGGGGCGATTCCGGCGACCAGCATTTCGTAATCGTTGACCTTGCCGCCCAGAATCAAGACCTGCTCCTCCAAGGACGTGAGCTTCTCCTCACGGCCCTTTTTTTGGGCGAAGGAAGCCGCGAGGTTCGCCAGTTGGGAACGGCCCGGAAGCAGCTCGTTGTAAGTGAAGCGATCCCGCTTGCGCTTGCCGCTCTGGTCGATGCCGATCGAACGGACCGCCGCGGTGTCATCCACGAGGAAGACGGGGTAGTCCTTGGAGAATTCCGGGCGGAAGATGGCGTCCATGAGCCATTCGGAAGCGCTCAGCTTGACGTTCCGGCCGTCGATTTTTGTTTTCAGGGAGGTGCGGCCTTGTAATTCCAGCAGCGCGTAATAGGCCACGGTCTGCAGCGGCTTGACGCGCCCCTCCGAGAGGACCGGGATTCTGGAAAAGGAAGTGACGGCCTGTTCGGGCCATGGTTTGTAGTCCGCGTTGGCGATGCCACAAAGCGCAACCAGCAGGGGGACGATGGAGAATCGGTTCATGGTAAGCTCAGGCGGTGCGGGTGGAACGGCGGAGGTGCTCGGCCAATTTCCAGCCCATGTGGGCCAGAAGACCGGCGAAAGTCACCACGAGGGAAATGAGCGGCCAGTGGTCCGACGGATTCCGCCAGACCGTGAACACCGTGTAAAGCTCGTCGTCCGGCCCCGCATCGGGCGGACCGAAGCTGGCTTGGAAGAAGGTGTAACCCCGATGGCGGAATGGTTCGTTCATCTTGACCTCGAGCTTCTCCTCCCGCCCGTCCTCGAGTTTGGTGATGTTGCTCTGGTAATTCTTCGCCGTCATCACACCCGCGTATTTCTCGAAGAGGAACTGGTCGAGCCGGATGGTGAAGGGGATGGCCATCCGTTCGCGCACCACTTGAACGGCGAAGGTTTTGCCCCCGGTCCGCAGGGTGAACGGTTTGACCGGGGCAAAGTTGCCGCCGATGTGCGCCCAGAGGATCGCCGGGATGGAGGGGTCGCCGTTTTTCGGAATGAACTCGGCGCAAAATCCGGCCGAGTTGCGCTCCGCCTCTTTTTCCTTCGGCAGTTGGAGGAGCTTGAACCCGTCCACTTCCGGGGAGTCAGAGCGATCCGCCATCGGCGCGGAGACCGGAATCGGCGTGGCGTTGCGCGCCGCGTGGGTGATCCGGAGATCAAAGGGGAGGTCCGGCGTGGTGAAGGTCCGTTGCCCCTTCCAACCGATCGATTCCAATTCCCCGTGCGGGATGACCAGAGCCTGGGTCGCCTGGCCCCCGGCGTCTACCGGCAGGATCTCGATCTGCCAGTTGCGGTAGTGCAAGGCCTCGGACGATTGCATGCCGGGGCGCAGCGCCATGTTTCCCTCCCAAGCGAAATGCCGGGTGACGAAAGAGCTGAAGATCAGGATGAGGATGCCGATGTGCGAGACATAGAGCCCGATCGCCTTCCAATTGCGCCGGATTTTCAAGATGGTGCCGGCCAGGATGTTGAAGAAGAGGATCGCCAGGAGAAGGTAGCCGCCGGGGAGAAACACCGGGACCGTGAACTTCCCGAGCGGGATGGTGTCAACGATCCAGGCGGACTCGAAATACTTCGCGGTGGAATCGATCAGTCCCTCCTCGATTTGGTTCAGGGTCCCCATGAGGGTGACGAGGGTGAGCAGGGCGAGCACCGCCGCGGCAAGGCCGAACGAGGTGAGGAGCCGGAGCCCGGCTTCCGGCAGGTTCTCCCACGTCAGGGCGGTGATTTTTGATTTGGCCATGGGGACGGTTTAGGAGTTGACGATGCGGAGGGAATCACAAAACGCTTCAAAGGCCGCTTCATTCCCTTGCACCAAATCGCGCGGCCCGACCATTTTCACAAAGATGGCGGAATCTGCCGAGGGCACCGCGAGGATGACTCCCACCATGCGATAACCCGGGGTGGCGGCGGAGGTCCCCATGGCCTGGTAACTGCCATCCAGTTCGACCAGAACGCCGGGACCTCCGAAGAGGTTGCGCGTGGGCAGGGCGGCGGCCTCGGTTTCGGAGATGGCCTCCAGCCCCATCTGCTTGCGCCAGCGATTCACGTTGTCCACCAGTGATCCCCCGGCGCGGACCACGGAGCATTCGCCGCCATCCCCGAAGGAGAGGCTGATGTCCCGCATGGGGTGCGGGGTCTCTTTCCAGCCGGGCGGAGTATCCCATGCGAGCCGCGGTCCCGAGGCGGCTTCCGGCCCGGGTTGGGGTGGGGCCGGGGCGGGCATGGCGAATTGAAAACGCTCGGAAGCGGGCGCATCCAGAACTGGCTTGCGTTCGGACCCGGTCAGTTCGCGGGTGTGGGAGATGAGTTCCGGTTTGGACTGGCCACAGGCTGCCAGAAAACAGGCGGGGAGGAGAAACGTAAAGGGGCGGGGGATCATGCGGAAGGGGGAGCGGGGACCAATCACTTGGCGTGCCCGGATTTCAATTCGTCCAGCAACGGGGTCACGGACGCATCCGGCTTGGCCTGGGCGACGGTCATGGTGGGCGACGCGCCTTGATTGATCCACCAGCTGACCAAGGCGATTTCCGCGGGAGTCATATGTTCCCGCTTGCCTGGTGGCATGAAATCGTCCTCGGAAGGGTCCATGGTGACGCGGAGGATCATCTCACTTTCGTCGGCTTTTCCGGCAACAAATTCACCGGGAATATCGCCGTCCTTCACCAGATCACCTCCGGCGGCCAGGGCTTCGAACGAGTCCATGCGCAGACCTCCCTCCACTTTGTTTTCATCGTGGCACTCGGTGCATTTGGCATCGAGAATCGGCTGCACGATCCTCGCGTAGATCGGCCACTCCCCAAACGGGATGTTGGGAACGGAAGCTTCCTTTTCCGCAGGATGTCCCAACAACGGTTTCAACAGGTCGGGAGCGTATTCGGAGAGGTAGTCGTTGTCATGAACCATGTTGCCTCCGAAATGGCTTGAGGCCCCGGTCAACCCGACCGTCACCAGCAGCAGGGCGGACATCGCCAGCGGGGAGACCCGGACCAGTTTTGCGCAGAGGCAGAGGGTGGAGAGGACGACGACACCGAGACCGGTCCACATGTGCAGGGTCATGTCCTTGCCCTCGATCTGTTCCCCGGCCATGAGGAGATAACCGGCCACCGTGGCTCCCATGGCCCCGGCCACCCCGAGCCAGAGACAGGGCAACACCGAATCCGAGAGCCGCGGGAAGAGGGAAGTCAGTCCGAGAACCTCGAAAATCAGGGCGGCGCAAAGCAGACCGATCGGCACGTGCACGATCAGGATATGGAACCGACCGAGGAAGATCGCGGGAGCGGAATGCTCATCGAGGTTGCGGGTGACCAGCCAGATGGCGGCGATGGCAAGGAACCACGCGGCAAAGGCGCCAAGGGTCAGCCGGAGGGGGAATCGGTTGGAGATCGGATCCATGGATTTGAGGGAGCGGTTGGAGTTGAAGGAGTTGCCGTTGAAACCGGGCCGCTCAACGATCGGTCGAGTTGTCGGGGTAGCTCCCCAGAATCTTCACGGAACTGCAATGTTCCCGCAGGTCTTCCAGGGCGGTCTGCAACTCGGGATCGGTGAAATGGCCTGCTACATCCACGTGGAAGAGGTGGCCCGACCTTTCTCGCCGGTTGGGGCGACTCTCGATTTTGGCCAAATTGATCTTGAATCGGTTGAAGGGTTGCAGGGCGTCATGCAGCGCGCCCGGCTCGTCTGCGATCGCGAACACGATCGACGTGCGGTCGTGCCCGGTCGGGGGACAAGTCCGGTGACCGATGACGAGGAAACGCGTCGTGTTGGTGACATCGTCCTGGATCGCCCGTTCCTGGATGGCGATTCCGTGCAGTTCAGCGAGAAGGGCTCCCCCGATGGCTCCGGCCTCGGGATCATTTTTCGCCATCGCGGCGGCCTCGGCGGTGGAGGCGACCTCGATCAATTCGGCGTGGGAAAAGTGGGCGGTGATCCAACGCCGGCATTGGCCGAAGACCTCGGGGTTGGAGTAGAGGCGATGCAAACGGGTCACCGGAGCGTTTGCCAATAGATTGTTTTCGATGCCGATCTGGATCTGGGCGCAGATTTTGAGCGGGGAATTCGCGAAGAGATCGAGCGTGTGGTGCACGGCTCCCTCGATGGAATTTTCCACCGGGACCACCCCGTAATCGGCATTGCGATGCTCCACCTCGCTGAAGACGTCCGCCAGACTTTTCTGGGCGACGTAGCGCAGGCTGCGGCCGAACTTGGTGACCGCCGCCTGATGGGTCCAGGTTCCTTCGGGGCCGAGGAACGCGATTTTAAGGTCTTCCTCGAGAGCAAGGGCCGCCGACATGATCTCGCGGTAGATCGCCCGGATGGATTGGGGCGCGAGCCGCCCTTGATTCAAATCGATCAACCGGAGCAGAAGTTTCTCCTCCCGCTCCGGCGCATAGATTTCGAGCCCCTCGCGGCGTTTGATCTCACCGACTTCGTGCACCAAATCAGCCCGCTGATTCAGCAGATTGAGGAGTTGGGTATCGAGGGCGTCGATCGCGACACGAATCTCTTCCAGCGTTCGGGACATGCGCGGCTATCCTCGGCAAGGCCGGGAGGTTTGGCAACTGTGGAGAGCGGGCAAACCCCGGTCCGGCAAAGAAAAAGGCTCCGATCCATGTGGATCGGAGCCTTGAAGCAAACGCGGGGGCCGGATTTGAACCGACGACCTTCAGGTTATGAGCCTGACGAGCTACCGGACTGCTCCACCCCGCAGGATTCAGGGAGGAAACATGATGGCGAAGACCGGGGAACGCAAATAGAAAAAGGTTTTTGCTGGGGGCGTGGCCAGAGGCATCCCAAGGGACCTGTTGACCCGATTTCTCTTGACGGAGGGGTGGTTGCTCGGGATGCTACCATAGATGCGTCGCGCCATCGTCATGTTTCTTCTGGCCTTCGGGTTTCCGGGCTCGGGCTGGGCCAAGGACCCCGTTCCCGAGGACCCGAGCCATTTCGGCACCGGGTTCGAGCTGGGCGTTTTCGGTGGCGGCGCCATCCCGGATGGTTCGGGATCCGGCGAGTTCGGTGGCGGCGTCAGCCTCGCTTACTTTTTCACGCCCGAAGTCGGGATCGACGCCAGTTACGGCGTGTTCGCTTTTGAGGATGAGATCCACACCGTCAGCGCGGACGTGGTGCTGCGCTACCCCATCTCAGAGGCCAGCATCGCCCCTTACCTGGTGATCGGCGGCGGCGCCCGGACCAATGGTGATTCCGCAGCCCTCTATCGCCTCGGGGGGGGGCTTGACGTCCGTTTCCAACCCGGAGGACCCGGCATTTTCGCAGACGGGATTTACAACTGGGTCGTCGGACAGGAGAATTTCACGGTCGCCCGTCTTGGCGTCCGCATTCCGTTCTGAGGCCGTGTGGCGGGGACCTCAGTCCTCGACCACCTTCCCGGAGACCGGCTTTTCCGCCCCCTTCTTCCCTCCGCCGAACAACTTGGTGATGTCGAGCCCGAAGTAGGCCAGGCTAGCGATCAGAATTGCCGCCGCGCCGGCTTCGTCGAGGTTTCCCACTCCCGGAATGTTGTCCGGAATGAATTCAAAAACACCAAACGTGGGGTTCACGAGGTAGGCCAAGGAGAGGAGGCCCAAGATCCCTGTGACGATGGATTTGCCGACGGATCGATGATTCCCGTTATCGCTCATCCTGCATTATTGCCTACGTGAGGACATTGCACCACTACAAAACGGGAGCGATGTCGCAATGGACGGATCGCCGGACCGGGACTCAAAATCCGGTCGCCTTGAGCCGTTGGTAGTTTTGATAGGTCATGAGCACGATGATGAGCAGGATGAGGGGATCGAAGTAGACCGCAGCGACGAGGGCGCAGAAGAGGATGCCGACGCCGATGGTGGTGATCAGGGCCGCCCGCAGGTGACGTGGTCCGAAGAGGGCGAGGAGGATTCTTCCGCCATCGAGCGGGTAGATGGGAATCAGATTGAGGATGGACCACAAGAGATTGGCCATCAGGAGATACCCCATGATGAGTTGTCCGCCCCGGGGGAGTTGGTTCATCGGGGGGATGATGCCGCGCCCTTGGAGAACCGTGAGAACGGCCCAGAGACCGAGGCCAAAGATGGGACCGGCGAGGGTGACGGTGATGTCCGTCCAGCGGGACATTTTGGAGGAACCGGGGGCGGAGGTGGCCCCGCCAAAGGCCTGCAAGACGATTTCGGGGCGATACCCGAAGCGCTGGAAGGCCAGGGCGTGGCCGAGTTCGTGCCAGAGGACGGACACGAGGACCACGAAGACCCAGGCGGCCAGGTCCGGGATCATCTCCGGTCCGGCGCTGAACGCCTGACTATTCAGGAGGAGGGCCGTGAGCCAGAAGAATGGCTCCACGGTCACCGTGATCCCGAACAGCCCGAAGCGTAACATGCGGACCTTAGATGAACTCGTTGATGATGTTCTCGAGCATTTCCTGACGGCCGCTGCGGGTGGAGGGTTCGCCAGTGGCGAGAATGTGGGCCTCGCAATCTTCCAAGGTCGCGTTTCCAGCCTCGATTCTGGCCCCGATCCCGGCGTCGAACGACTGATAGCGCTCCTTCACGAAAGCATCGATCCGCCCGTCCCCGATGATGGCATGAGCCGTTTTCAAACCGCGCGCAAAGGCATCCATGCCCCCGATGTGGGCGTGGAAGAGGTCGACGGGTTCGAAGCTCTCGCGGCGGCATTTGGCGTCAAAGTTGAGACCGCCGGTGGCAAAACCTCCCATGCGCAACACCTCGATCATGATTTGGGTGGTGAGGTAGATGTTGGTGGGGAACTGGTCCGTATCCCACCCGATCAATTCGTCTCCGGTGTTGGCATCGATGGATCCGAGGGCTCCCGCCTCCCGGGCCACGCGGAGTTCGTGCATCATGGTGTGTCCGGCCAGGGTGGCATGGTTGGTTTCGATGTTGAGGGAGAGTTCTCCCATCAGCCCGTGCTCCCGGAGGAAATTGAGGCAGGCGGCGGCATCGGAATCATATTGGTGGGTGGAGGGTTCCCGCGGTTTCGGCTCGATGTAGAACGCGCCTTGGAAACCGATTTTCCGCTTGTGGGCCACGGCCATGTGAAGGAGGCGGGCCAGATGACCCAGTTCGCGTTTCATGTCGGTGTTCCAAAGGGTCGCGTAACCCTCGCGTCCTCCCCAGAAAACATAACCTTCCCCTCCGAGGCGGTGGGTCACCTCAAGGGCTTTTTTCACTTGGGCGGCGGCATAGGCAAAGACGTCGGCGTCGGGCGAGGTCCCGGCTCCCTGATTGTAGCGCTTGTGGGAAAAGAGGCAGGCGGTGCCCCACAGCAGTTTGATGCCGGTCTGGTTTTGCGCCTTGAGCAATTCATCCGCCACCGCGTCCAGCGCTTGGTTCGACGCGGTGAGGTCGTTCAATTCCGGGGCGACGTCCCGGTCATGGAAGCAGTAAAAGTCGATCCCGACCTTCTGCATGAACTCGAACATGGCCCAGACCCGCTTCCGCGCATTGTCCACCGAATCACTGCCATCATCCCAAGGGCGCTCCGCCGTGGGTCCGCCGAACGGGTCCGCCAATCCGTTCCGCATCGTGTGCCAGTAGGCGCAAGCGAAGCGGAGATGCTCCTTCATGGTCTTGTCACCAACGACTTCGCTGGCATTGTAGTGCTTGAAGGCCAGCGGATTGCGGGACTTGGGGCCCTCGTAAGCTATGGTGGGGATGCCTGGAAAAAATTCGCCGCTCATGGGACGCTCACTCTCGCGGGGGAGCGGGAACGGTCAAGCGGGAATCCTTGCTTCAACCCGCTAGTTCCAGGATGCGCCGCTTCAGGGCCTGCATCCTGGGATCGCTCTTTTCGGTCTCGGTCAGTTCCGCCCAGAGCATCCACGCGTCCCCGGGCCGGTTCCGGGTGATGAAGTCCTCACATTGGCGGATGACGCCGTCCAGGGAGCGTTCCCGGACCGGGCCCCCCCGGGCGTCGGTAGCGACCTTGAACCCCTTCGAATGGACCGGAACGCGGTCCGGGGAAATGAGCCGGACTTCATACGCCCTGCCGGGAACGAGGTCCGTGGGGGACAACCGCTCGAAGGTGAGCGGGGAGAAGGCCGGGCCGGCGGAGGCCACGACGTTTCCGGTCCCGGTCTCGACGATTTCGGCACGGACGGGAACCGGGTCCTTCAGCTCCCAAGTCAGAGTGGGGCGCGTGAAACCGGTTTCCCCGCCGGGAGTCAGAACCCGGGCAGCGATGGCGGGACCGGAAGAGGGGCCTGTGGCGGGATGGTTCCGGTGGGAGAACATCGCGACGACCACGACGCCGGCGAGGGCGCCAAGGGCCAGGGTGAGAAAGGCGGACCAGCCCGAATCACGCCGCTGGGGCGGGGGCTCGGGGGCTAGGCGGTCCGGAGCCACGGACTGAGCGCCGAGGTGGCGGATGCCTTCGAGGCGGAGCAGGGTGTGGTCCGGCATCGGGGGGGGCGGAGCGTGGAGGGGCCTGGGGGCGTGGGCGGCCGCCCGGGTCAACAGCAGGTGGGTGGGCTCCTCCCCGGAGAGCGAGGCATTCCGTTGGTGCAAATCCGCGAGCACCTCGTCCGCCTCGTTGGGTTCCAACGGGCCGAAAAGGTTTTCGAGCGTCTGTCGCGGGCCGGGGTTGGGATTCATGGCGAAGGGGCGGTGGAAAGGGGGAAGCCGTCCTGCTCAAGAACCTTGCGGATCGCTTCCCGACCCCGGCTCAGGAGGGTGCAAACGGTTCCTTTGGGGAGGGTCAGCCGGTCGGCGATCGCCTGGGTGCCGAGCCCTTCGAAGTAATGGAGCAGAAGGGGCTCCCGGTAGCGATCCTCAATCTGGAGCAGGGCGGACTGAATCGCGTCGCTCTCGTCGCCCCCGGGTGAAACCGGGGGAAGGGCTTCATCTTCCAAGGGGATGTGGGGGCCCCGGCGGACCGATTGCCGGATTTTGTCGATGGCCCGGAGCCCGGCGATGTGACAGGCGAGATTCACGAGGTCGGAAAACGTCCTGAGGGCGCGGAAGGCGTCGGATTCGGGCTCAAAGAGTTGGGCGACGACCGGGTCGCAGAGGATTTCGGAAACGAGATCGCTGAGTTGGGACTCGGTGGCCAACGGCATTTTGCGGTGGACGGCGCGCCACATGCGTTCCCAGAGAATGCGTTGGGCGCTCTGCCAGGCGGTGGCGTCGTTGGCCCGGAGCAGGGCAAGGGGGATGTCCGGCAGGGCCCCGCCCCCGTCCTCCCTGTCCGTGTTGCTCTGTTCCGTGCCCATGAAAGCGGTCCTGCCGGACAACCCCTGGCGATCCGCCAAGCTGTGGACCGCGAAGAGGGTTTCCGGAGTTCTGACCCTGACCAGAACGCGGGGAATCAGGCTGTGCGGGCACGAGACACCGATGGGCCGCGAGGATCCGGGTCGCGCGTTTCCTAGCATGAGACCGGGAAAAGAGCAAGTATTGCCACCGGGAGGACGGAAGGGCGGGGGAAGAACCAGGGAACGCATGGAAAGGAATCGGGAGGTGGATTCGTCCGGGGTTCGGATCGGTTCCGGCCGCGCCACCGGATCAGCCGTTGTAGGTGACTTGATAACTCCGGGTGGTGCCGTTGCTGTAGTAATCGCGGTAGGTCACCACGGTGATCCAGTAGGTGTAGCAATGGCCGCAAGCGTCGTAGCCCATTTTTTTGTGTCGGCAGCGGTTCACCTCGCAGGTGTGCGTTTTGTAAACGCAATGATTGTTGGAATAGGAGTAGCGCTTGCCGCCGGCTTGGGCGTTGCCGCCGGTGAGACCGAGGCAGGCGATGATGCAGAGGATCGAGAGGATGGATTTCATGGGATCGGTTGAGGATTGGATTTGTTTTGGGGCCTTCGGGCCTTCATGAGAGGAATCGACCGGTGCGGGGATTTGATTTCGATCCCGCTCGTTTTTTTTCTGTGGGGCGGGCCGGGACCGCTTTTTCGCGAAGATTCAATGGGCCGCGCCCGTGGATGTCCCTGGCCGGACCGCTTTTTCCTGTCCTCATGAAGCACACCCTTTTCAGGCAAGCCCTCGTCGTTCTGCTCCCATTTGGAATTCCGTTCCCGACGGGGGCTGCGGAGCTTCCCCTTCCGTCGAAAATCGGCTTCAATCGTGATGTCAGGCCCATCCTTTCGGACAACTGTTTCTCTTGCCACGGCAACGATCCGGCGCATCGCAAGGCCAAGCTCCGTCTTGATCGCCGGGAGGACGCCTTGGACCGGGAGGCCTTCGTGCCCGGAGATCCGGCGGCCAGTCTGTTGGTCGAGCGCATTCTGTCGACCGATGCGGACGAGCTGATGCCGCCCCCGGACTCCCACAAGAAACTCACGGAGCGGGACAAGGAGATCTTGAAACGTTGGATCGCCCAGGGCGGGGAGTATCAGCCGCATTGGTCCTACGGGAAACCGGTCAAGGCCGCGGTGCCGGCGGGCCGGAACGGCGTCGATTTTCTCGTGAGGAAACGACTCGAGGAGGTGGGGCTGAACCCCTCTGAAGAGGCGGATCGACGCACCTTGATCCGCCGGCTCCACACGGATCTGGTCGGACTTCCGCCCAAGCCGTCGGAGGTGACCGCATTTGTCAATGATCCCGATCCCGAGGCCTGGAGCAAGCTGGTGGACCGGGTGCTGCGGAATCCGCACCACGGGGAGCGCATGGCGCTCGGCTGGCTCGATGTCGTCCGCTATGCCGACACCATCGGCTACCACAGCGACACGCCGCGCAATGTCTGGCCCTGGCGGGATTGGGTGATCCGGAGTTTCAACGACAACAAGCGGTTCGACCGTTTTACGATCGAACAGGTGGCGGGCGATCTCCTCGCGGATGCCAGTCAGGAGTCGCGGGTCGGTTCGGGATTCAACCGGCTTCTCCTCTCTACGGAGGAGGGCGGGGCCCAGGCCCGGGATTACGAGCAGCGGATGCTGACGGATCGGGTCCGGGCGATCGGGGCGGCTTGGCTTGGCCAGACGACGGGTTGTGCCCAGTGCCATGACCACAAGTTCGATCCCTTCACCCAGCGTGATTTTTACGCTCTGGGGGCCTTTTTTGCGGACATATCCGAGCCGATCGTCGGGCGCAGGGAGGATGGCATGGTGGTGGCCGCACCCGCGCAATTGGCGCAACTGGCCAAACTTGACGCCGAACTCAACAAGGCGAAAGCCGGATTTGAAGCGATCCGCCTCCAGCTCGAGGCCGCGCAGACGCAGTGGGAAGCGGATGTGGCGCTCTACGGGGTGACCCTTCCCGAACTGCGTCCCGGGGCGGCGGCGGTGGCTGCGGAGGTGCAGCGGGCGAAGAAGGCGGCGGCCTCCCTGGCGAAGGAGGCCAAGGCCCGGACCCGGGCGGAACAGGAAGCGGTCCGTGATTATTTCCTCGCCCGGGGAACCGTGCTGTTTCAGGCGGAACGCGATGCGTTGTCCAAAGCGCAGCAGGAACGGGATGCCTTTTATAACCCGTTGCCAAAATGTCTGGTGAGCGTGAGTTCCGCGCAGAAACGCACCGTGCGGATTCTGCCGCGCGGCAATTGGATGGACGAGAGCGGCGAGGTGATGAAACCGGGGCTTCCGGCCTATCTTCCCCGGCCGGTTGTGGAGGATCGGGAGCTCAACCGGCTCGATCTGGCCCGCTGGCTCGTTTCCGCGGAAAATCCGCTGACCGCCCGCACGGTCATGAACCGGTTGTGGAAGCAGTTCTTCGGCATCGGGCTGAGCAAGGTGCTTGATGATCTGGGGGCGCAAGGAGAGACCCCGCCGAATCAGGCGTTGCTCGACTGGCTGGCCTGTGAATTCATGGACAGCGGATGGGATCTGCGGCACATGGTCCGTCTCATCGTGACCAGTGAGACCTATCGCCAGGTCTCGATCCCCACGAAGGAGCAGCTTGCCTTGGATCCCTACAACCGGGAAGTGGCGCGCCAAAGTCCGTTCCGCCTCGAGGCCGAGTTGGTGCGGGACCAGGCGCTGGCGACCGCGGGCCTGCTGGTGCCGGAAATCGGGGGGCCGAGCGTCAAGCCTTACCAACCGGACGGATACTGGGAAAATCTGAACTTCCCCACCCGCACCTATGACGCGGACAAGGGCGCGGGGCAGTATCGCCGCGGGCTTTACACTTGGTGGCAACGCAGCTTTCTCCACCCTTCCCTTCTGGCCTTCGATGCCCCGAGCCGGGAGGAATGCAGCGCGGAGCGGAGCCGTTCCAACATTCCACAGCAGGCGTTGGTTCTGCTCAATGATCCCACCTACGTCGAAGCCGCGCGGGCCTTTGCCGCGCGGATCCTTTCGGAATGCCGGGGCGATTCCACGGCCCGGCTGCGCTGGGCGTGGCAGGAGGCCTTGCAACGGGAGCCCGAACCCGGGGAGCTGGCGACGCTGCTGCCCGTGGTGGAGCAACGGCTGGCGGGCTATCGTGCGGATTTGCCCGCCGCCGAAGCCCTTCTCAAGGTCGGTCTGGCCCCGACTGCCCCGGAAGTGGACCGGGCCGAACTCGCCGCGTGGACTCACGTGGCGCGGATTCTCTTCAACCTCCACGAGATGATCACCCGGGCCTAGTCAGGGCCGCCGAACTGTCCGATGAACCCGGTCGACGCATCGCGCCGCGCGTTTTTGGGAAGGTCCGCCCAAGGCCTCGGAGGTGTGGCTCTGGCTTCGTTTCTTGAGCCGGGCCGGCTTTTGGGAGCGCCGGGAGCCGGCCCATTGACCGGACTGCCCTTGCCCCGCAAGGCGAAGCGGGTCATTTGGATGACCATGGCTGGCGGGCCTTCGCAGCTCGAGTTGTTCGATCACAAGCCGAAACTCGCCGCGATGGACGGCCAACCGATGCCCGAAAGCTTCACCAAAGGGCAACAACTGGCGCAATTGCAGGGGCAACGGCTGATCTGTCAGGGGCCCCAATTCCGCTTCCGGAAATTCGGTCGCAACGAGACCGAACTTTCCGAGCTCCTGCCGCACCTCGGTTCGGTGGTCGATGACCTTTGCCTCGTGAAGTCAATGACCACGGAGGCGATCAATCATGATCCGGCCCACATGTTCATGAACACGGGTTCCCAGATCGCGGGGAGACCGAGCATGGGGGCTTGGCTGACCTACGGATTGGGGAGTGAGGCGGAAGACCTGCCCGGGTTCGTGGTCCTCGTTTCCACCGGGTCTCCGGCCCGGTCGCCGCAACCCATTTCCGCCCGGCAGTGGAGCAGCGGGTTCCTGCCCTCCCGTCATCAGGGCGTCCAACTCAGGGCCAAGGGCGACCCGGTCCTCTATCTGGGGAACCCGCCCGGCGTCTCACGCGAGGCCCAAGGAGGCGATGTCGCCGCGATCAACGCGCTCAACCGGCAGATTGAACCCGTGCTCGCGGACCCTGAGATCGCCACGCGGATCGCCCAATACGAACTGGCCTTCCGGATGCAGGCCAGTGTGCCCGATCTGGTCGATCTCAGTCGCGAGGATCCGCGGATCCTCGATCTCTATGGTTGCCGGCCCGGGGATGGATCCTTCGCCTCCAATTGTCTCCTCGCCCGCCGTCTTGCCGAGCGCGGAACCCGGTTCATCCAGCTTTATCACCGGGACTGGGATCATCACAGCCTGCTGCGGGAGGAATTGCCGCTCCGCGCCGCGGAGGTGGACCGCGCCTGCGCCGCTTTGATCACCGACCTGAAACAGCGGGGGTTGTTCGAGGACACGCTTCTCGTTTGGAGCGGCGAGTTCGGGCGCACCCCGATGAAGCAAGGCAACAAGGGACCGGCGGGGCGGGACCACCACAACAAGGCGATGTCGCTGTGGATCGCCGGTGCGGGGATTCGGCGCGGGATGGTCTTCGGCGCCACCGATGAGCTTGGCTATGCGGCCGAAGAAGGGGTGGTCACGGTGCACGATCTGCATGCTACCATGCTGCACCAACTCGGGATTGACCACACCGCCTTCAGTTACAAGTTCCAGGGGCTCGACGCCCGCCTGACCGGCGTCGAGGGCGCGCGGGTCATCAAGGAAATCCTTGCCTGAACTTTCAATCGTTTCCAGACTCATGCATTCCGGGTTCACCCACTTCCATCGCCGGGCCTTTCTGGCGCGTTCCACCCAGGGACTTGGGGCGGCGGCGCTCTCCTCCCTCCTCAATCCCCGGCATACGGTGGCGGCTCCTCTGGACGGAGTGCTGTCAGCCCTGCCGCTGCCGCAAAAAGCGCGGCGTGTCATCTGGCTTTCCATGGCCGGTGGTCCCTCCCACCTCGAGACGTTCGATCCCAAGCCCAAACTGGCCGAAATGGACGGTAAGCCGATGCCGGAGAGTCTCACCAAGGGACAACAGCTCGCGCAGCTTCAGGGCCGGCCCCTAACCTGCTTCGGGCCCCAGCACCCGTTCACCAAGTTCGGACAAAGCCAGATCGAAATCTGCTCGCTCTTTCCTCACCTCGGCTCCGTGATCGATGACATCTGCCTGATCCGTTCGATGACGACGGACGCCATCAACCATGATCCGGCCCACATGTTCATGAACACCGGCTCCCAGATCGCGGGGCGCCCCAGCATGGGAGCCTGGATCACTTACGGACTCGGGACCGAGTCGGAGAATCTTCCGGGCTTTGTCGTGCTCACCTCCCTTGGCAAGGGCGGCCAGAACCAGCCGATCGCCGCGCGCCAGTGGAGCAGTGGGTTCCTCCCCTCCAAGTATCAGGGGGTGCAGCTCCGTGCCAAGGGCGATCCGGTTCTTTACTTGACCAACCCGCCCGGGGTGAAACGGGAGGTCCAGGGCGGGGATGTCTCCGCCATCAACGCGCTCAACCGGCAGCGTGAAGCTGCGCTCGCGGATCCGGAGATCGCCACGCGCATCGCCCAATACGAGATGGCTTTCCAAATGCAGGCCAGCATCCCGGACCTCATGGATGTCTCGGGAGAAGGGGCCAAAACCCTGGAGCTTTACGGTTGCCAGCCCGGCGACGGTTCGTTTGCCTCCAACTGTCTGCTCGCCCGGCGGTTGGCGGAGCGGGGCACCCGTTTCATCCAGCTCTATCACAAGGACTGGGATCATCATGGAGGCGTGAAGGAAGGCATCGCCATGAAGGCATTGGAAATCGACCGGGCCTGCATGGCCCTCATCACCGACCTCAAGCAACGGGGTCTCTTCGAGGATACCCTCATCGTCTGGGCCGGGGAATTCGGGCGCACGCCGATGTCCCAAGGAAACGGGCGGGATCACCACAACAAGGCCATGTCCGTGTGGATGGCCGGAGCGGGTCTCCGCGGGGGCATGGTTCATGGAGCCACCGATGATCTCGGTTACGCCGCGGTGGACAAGGTCACCACGGTGCACGACCTGCACGCCACCATGCTCCATCAGCTCGGTGTGGAGCACAATGCCTTCAGCTTCAAATTCCAAGGACTCGACGCCCGGCTCACAGGCGTCGAAGGTGCCCGGGTCATCCGCGAAATCCTGATCTGAGACTTGTATCCGCTACCGAGGTTCCTTGGTCAAATTTTCCCAGTGGGGGTAGGCTTCGGCATTGCCTTGAGCGAGGCGGGAGAAAGACGTAATCGCGATGAGGCGCCTCGAAAGTCCGGCCGTTAGCCACGGTCAACGGGAACGTGGACCATCGTTTTGGTTGCGATTCTGGCCTCATCCTCCCCATCACGGGTGCGTCGGAGTTTTTTAGACCCGCTCGAACTTCAAAGGGTAGGTGTTGCCCGAGGCGAATTGGGCGACGAAGAGGTCGCCTGCCGGGTCGATGGCGAGGTCGTGCGGATGGAGGAAGACGGGCGAATCGTTGCGCATGCGGCTTAACTTTCCGGCGTCGTCGTATTCCGGGGCGTGGCCTCCGATGTTGGCCACGACGCGGAAATTGGCGTCGAGCACGGAGACGAAACCGCGGGATTGGCGGTCCGCGGGCCAGTTGTCCGCGAGGTGGGCGACGAAGTAGTGTCCGTCATGGTGGCGGATCTGGCGGGGGTTACCGCCCGGCAGGGCCACCTCGCCCAGTTTGCCGCCCCGGGGATCGAGCCGGAGGAGATGTTGTTGATCGCTCATGGCGATGAGGAGCTCCGCCTGACCGGGCGCGGGCGTGATGGCCATGCCTCCGTGAGGACCCCAATGGGGGATGCCGCCTTCCGGGCCGCCGAAGGCGTTCACGAACCGGCCGTTGGCGTCGTGGTGCAAGATGTAGTCGCGCCCGTAACCATCCAGCACGAAGAATTCCCCGCCGGGAAGGTGGAGGGTCCAGGATGGTTTGTACTGGGACTCGCTCTCATACTTTCCGGTTGAGGCTGGCCAGTGCCATTCCTCGAGAATTCGTCCGTCGGTCGTGGCCTTGACCACCCGGTGGGTCTGCAGGCAGGTGAGGAAAAGAACCTCCCGGTCGGCCTCACGGACGAGGGAAAGCCCGTGGGCTCCCGGAAATTCGGTGCCCCATTTGTGGACCAGACGGCCGTTGGAATCATAAATGATGACCTGATTGGCCGGGTGATCCGTGAGGAAGATGAGATGACCGGAGGAATCGACGACCAAGCCGTGCCCGTTTTTGACGGGGGTTCGGGCGTCGAGCACGCCCCAGCCGGGGACCAGACGGTAACGAAAATCCGCCTGCCCGAGGATCCCGGGGGACTGGGCGCGAAGGGAGGGGAGACCGAAAGTGGCGGCGGCGGCGGTCTGAAGCCAGCGGCGGCGGGCGATGGATTCCATGGGGAGGGAGCCTGCCACGGGGCCAGGCCGAAGGCAATCCCCGGAATCAGCGGCGGCGGTCGCCTACAATGTTGAGCAGGGCGCCAGTCACGGTGTCCCAAACCCGAACGGTATAGTCCTTGCTCCCCGAGGCGAGTCGGGTGCCATCGGGGTCGAAACCGAGGGCGGTGACGGGAAGGAAGTGCCCCTCGAGCGAGAGGACCTGGATTCCGGATCCCGGATCCCAAAGTTTCACGGCATTTCCGTTTCCGCCCGTGGCCAGCAGGGGGCCGCCGGGTTGAAAGGCCAGGGCGGTGATTTCCCCGGGTTCGGTGAGGTCGAGCTTGCCGATTTCCCGGCCGGAGACGGGCTCCCACAAGCGCACGGCCGGCTCGAGGCCACCGGAGGCCAGCATCTTGCCATCGGAGCGGAAGGCGACGGCGCGCACGCTTTGGCCGTGGCCGGTGAGGGTGTGCGTGAGCGTGCCGGTGGCGCTGTTCCAGATCCGGACGGTTTGGTCGTAGCTGGCGCTGGCGAGAAGGCGGCCGTTGGGGCTGAAGGCGACACCGCGGACCCAGTGCGTGTGGCCGGCGAGAATCGCTTTGGGAAGGCCGGTGGCGACCGTCCAAAGAATGACCCGGTTGTCATCCCCGCCGCTGGCCAGCGTGGCACCGTCCGGGCTGAAGGAGAGGGCGTAAACGTCATCGGCATGGCCCGAAGAGGCATCGCCGAGCTGGCGGATCCAGTCGCCGGTTTGAGCGTTCCAGAGATGGACGTTCGGACCATCGGCGGTGGCGAGGAGGTTTCCCTTGGGGCTCACGGCGGAGGTGAGAGCCTTTTTCTGTCCCATGACACTGGCCATGATTTTCCCGGAGTCCGGATCCACGACCCGGGCGTGGACATGGTCGCTGCTGATGAAGACGCCGCTGGAGTCGGGGAGAAAGGCGATGCCGTTGACCTCGGCATCGAAGTCGGTGAGGCTGCGAATCAGTTTGCCGGTAAGCGGATCCCAAATTTTGACGAGCTGGCTGCGGCAACGGCTGGCGAGCAGGCTGCCGCTGCGGTCGAAAACGACGCTGCTGATCATTTCCGGATGGGGAGGCAGGGAGTGCCGGAGGACGAGGGAACCGTTTTCGACGGCCCAGATGCGGACGCATTTGTCTTCGCCGCCGGAGGCGAGCAGGGAGCCGGAGGGATGGAAGCTGAGGGAACGGACGCCTCCGGGGTGGGCGGGCTGGGGAGTCAGGGGCCGCGCGGTGGCGACCTCCCAGAGGCGGATGGATTCGTCCTCATGGGCTCCGCTGGCGAGCAGAGAGCCATCCGGTGAGTAAGCAAGGGCCCTGAGGGCGCCGCCGTGACCCTGCAAAACGGTGTCTCGGTTCGTGGTCCCGCCGTTCCAAAGCCGGATGGTGCGGTCATCGCCACCGGAGGCCAGCGAGGTTCCGCCCGGGTGAAAAGCGATGGCGCGCACCCAGTCTTGATGGCCGGTGAGGTGGGCGATTCGGGAACCGGTGGGGGAATACCAAAGCTGGACGGTGCCGTCGCGGTGCCCGCTGGCGACGACGAGTCCGGCAGAATTGAGTGCGATGCTTTTGACGCCGTAGGCATCGATGACGGAGAACGGTTTGCGGCTGCCGATATCGATGACTTGGATGGTGCCTCCGGTGGCGTAGGCGACCTTGCTTTGATCCGCGCTGGTGGCGATGCACCGGACCTGCCGGGCATCGATGGTGGCCCGGACCCGGCCGGTGGAGAGGTGGCGCAGCTTGATGTTCGTGCTGGTGGCCGTGATGAGGTTTCCCTCGGCCTCGCGGAAACCAAGGGCGAGGTCCGGGATGGGGTCATCCTTGCTGAAGAAGCGGTCCCAGGTATACCAGCCACCGAAACCGATGGAGGCGGCGAACAGGGTGTAGAGGCTGAGTTCGACGATGCAGCGGGCGACGGAGCCGCGGAGGGCACCGCGGGAGGCGCGGTGGACGGCGGGGAAACTGAGAAGGAAGCCTGCCAAGGGGAATAGAATGATGGAGACGACGAGCAGGGCGCCGGCGACGGCACCGGTGGAGTGAAGACCGACGGCTTCGGAAAGCACGGCGAGGGGGTGGGTGACCCCGAGGAAGATGTAAAGAGGGGCGAGGAGGAGAACGCTGAGCCAGAGGCCGAGGGCGATGAGTGCGAGCCAGTTGGGGTGGCCCAGTTCGGGCAGGCCTCCGCTGCGGAGGGTCTGGTCCCCGAGGATTTCCTCGCGGATTTTCGTCTTGAAGATGGTCAGCCACTGGGCCCAGGAATCGTACCTCGCCGTGACCGGGGCCGGGGCCGGAGAATGCTCATCCGGGAGGGCGGCGTTTGCCTGTTCGATGTGGAGGGAGAGCAGGTCGATGACTTCCGGGTGGGTGAAGTAGGAGGTGTGAACGAGTTCATCCCCGTGCATCACGGAGGTTTGCTCTCCGACGAGCGCCGGCATGGCGGAGGAGCCCCAGGCATACTGGGAAAGGGCGGAGCGCGCTTGGGTGAGGATGGCTCCGGCCCGCTTGTCGAGCTTGGCGTTGGCCCCTTCGATGAGGCTGCGGTCGAGTGCTTCGGGGATGGCCGGGTAGCGGAAGCCGGGAAGGCTGATCGGTCCCTCTGTGACATCGCTCAGACTGCAACCGGGGCGATCGTGTCCCTGAGCGCTTTTGGAGATGCGCACCCAAAGGAACTCGTCTCCGCTCGGTGCGACGACCCGGTTGTAAAGCGGGGCGATGAGCCAGCGGACGATTTTGCGGTTGAATTGGACGACGCGGTCGGAGATGAAGACGCGGTGGTCGGGCACGGCGAGTCTGGGCATGACTTGGCCGGAGAGGCGGAGCGAGCCTCGGAGACCGTTGATGGCCTCGTCCTCCCTGGACCAGATGCCGAGCCAGCGTTCCCCGAACTGGAGGAAGGCCTCCTGTTTGATGCGGGATTCCCTCCGGACGGACTGGGCCTCGATGCGGATGGCGCTGAGACCGATGAAGAGGGCCGAGGCCAGGGTGGGGGCCGCCACGCCGATGACTCCGAGCAGGATCCAATCGAAGATGGTGTTGGGGCGGGTCACGCTCGAGACGCGGAGGACCTCGTTTTCGATGGCTTGGCCGAAGCGTTCCCCGGTCTCTCGGATCTGTTCCCTCCCGCGGAGAGCCAGCTTGTCGGACACTGTTTTGGCGTCTCTCACCGATTCGACACTCGAGGCGGTGCCCGGTGCGGCCTGGTGTTCCTGACGGGCGACGCGGAATTCCTCCCAATGCGAGGAGAGTTCGAAGCGGTGGTTGAGGTGCCAGGCGAGGAAAGCGAGGACGCCGACGACGAAGAGGAAGGTGAGGGCGGCGATGACCTTGCCTTGCCAGCGCCCCAGAAAGGAGCCTTGGAATTGGAGGAAGGGGGTGCCGACGGTGGCCCAACTTCTCAGGCCCTTGAGTTTGAGCAATTCCCGATCCTGGGAAGCCGACCAACGTCGTTTGACCGCCATCTGCAGCGCGAGCCAGATGACCGAGCCGCCATGACTATGGCCGATGAGATGGTAGGGGCGGCCCTGACGTTCGAACCCGAGAATTTTCTCGAGCAGATCGATGGCCGCCTGATGCCGGGCCCGTTCACCGTTCTCCCCGCTCCAGTGGAAGATCTCCTGATCACTGCCATCGGGAATGTCCACCTCCTGACCCAGCCGTTCCTCGAACGCCTTCCAAGCATGGCTTCCCTGCTGCCACCAGCGCTCGCCTTCGTCGGCCTCGTGCCCGGCACTGGTGCCGTGGATGAGAAGCAGCAGAGGCAGCCCATTCGAATCGTCGGCAGGAGGGGAATCGCTCATAAGCTGACCGGGGATGGCTCATGATAGGCCGGGAGCGAAGGCTTGCAACACTCTCCTATCGCGTTGGCGTCACCGACGGGGCCGGGCCTTCCTGGTAGACGCCATAGTCGGTGTTGATTGCCCAGAGATCATGTGAGGCACCGGTGGTGATGTTCTCCGCCGCCAGCAGCCCCATGAGAATGCTGTGATCCTGATTGTTGTATTTGAAGGCACCGTAACGACCGATGGCATGGATCGCGGGGTAGTCCCGCCGCAGAAAATCGACGATCGGTTGCAACCATTGGCGGTAGCCCTTGCGATATACCGGATAACAGGATGGCAGGCGCACAACGTGTCCGTCCAGGACCTGGGCTCCCCGCAGCAACCCGGTCAGGGCCAGTTCGCCCTCGCCGAGCGCGATCAGGGCCGGGTCGGAGCACGTCCATAGGTCGCCCGCCGGATCGCACCAATATTCCAGCGCGAGGATCGAGGAGCCGGAGGGATCGTGTTTGCCGCTGGGCCAGTTCCGGAAGTTGGTGATGCGTCCGAGCCGGAGTTCCGGGGTTTGCACGTAGACCCACTGATCCGGAAACAGGTCGTCATGAGCCACCCGGAGATAAACAAGAAGGGTGTTCCGGTAGCGCAGCCGGTCGAGCGAGCCGATGACCGCCTCGGGAAGCCCGGGAAGGCAGCGGCAGAGCTGGGTCAAGGGCATCGTGGAGACGAGGTGATCACAATCGTGCGCCGTGCCGTCGGGAAGCACGACGCCCTTTCCCGAGCGGGCGATCCTGGTGACGGGGGTGTTGCGGTGGATGCGCCCGCCCCCGGCCAGAATCCGTTCCGCCATCCGTTCATAGATGATTCCGGCTCCCCGCAACGGGTGGGCAAAGGTCCCGGTCAACGTCTTGTGACGGTCCCGTTCCCAGCCGAAGGCGGCGAGCAGGGCGCGCCCGAGGGAGAAACGCTGGATCCGTTGGGCGGCGAAATCGATGTCCAGATCCCGGCAGGGAATTCCCCACAGTTTTTCGCTGTAATCCCGGAAGAAGAGTTCGTAGAGGCGGCGGCCGAAGGCGGATACGACCCACTCCTCGAAGTTTCCCGGTCCAGTGCCGGGAAACACACCGAGGGCCTTCTGTTTGAGATAACTGCCGCCGCAGCGCATGGCCTCCCCCCAGCCGAGGTTGCGCAAGGCGTTGGAGGCGCGGAGCGGGTAATCGTAAAAACGGCCCCGATAGTGAATCCGGGTGAGCCGGTGCACCATCTCGAAATCGTCTCCCGCGAGCTCCAGCCAAAAGTGGTTGATCCGGGGATCCCGGGTGAAAAAGCGATGCGGACCGAGGTCGACCGGCACCCCCCAGAGATCGAACGATCGGGCCATGCCACCCACGTGGGGCGACGCCTCGTAAAGATCGACGTCGCAGCCCTGGCGGCAGAGTTCCAAGGCAGCGGTCAGTCCGGCCGGGCCCGCTCCGATGACGGCGACCCGTTTCATTGGGTGTGGGGTGGGGCTGCGGTTGGAACGACGGCCCGGCACGCCAGCGCGATGAAGAACAGGGTGGGGAGGTGGATCAGCCAGAGCGCGGGTGGCTCCCAGACGGACAAAATCCAACCCGTCCCCAACCCGCAAGCGGTCAGGATGAGGGGGATGCGCGAGGCGGGAGCGAAGGCCAGGAGGCAGGCAAGGGTCCCCGGAATCAGGGTGTCGTTGTAAGGGTTCCGGTAAGCGGGCAGGAAGAAATCGATGAGGAAGCTCCAGCCCGCGATGCCGGTGAGGACCACGGCGTCGCCCCTGCTGCCGGCGGCCCGCCACCAGAGACCGAGGAGGAGAAGCAGGATGGCCAAGACCAAGGGGGCGGGAACCGCCGGCAGCCCGAGGGCGCGCGCGAGCCGGAAGAGCGAGGAGTCCGCATATTGCCTGACCGCATAACGGGAGAGATGATCAAGTCCGAGGCCCTCGATCACTGGAGGGTAGGCCAGAGGGCCCGGGGCCGGATTTTCATCGTGACGGTAGATCCGGGACCACTCTCCCATGGCGCGTCCATATTGTCCCCAGCTGTCTCCGTTGCCCAGCCAGGGGAGCAGGAAGGCGACGGCGCAACCGAGGGCCAGTCCCTGACGCTGCGCCGGTCGGCGCCACCAGATGAACGGGGCCACGAGGAGCAGGAGGGGAGGGCGCAGGGCGGCGAGGAGCCCGGCCATGGCCCCGGTGAGGAGAGCATGGGAGGCGGTTGCGGACCGGCTGCGGGTGATCCAGCAAGAGAGGATCAAGGTCAGGAGGATGTAGTATTGTCCACGGTCGACATGATGTCTCCAAGCTAGGGTCCAACTGAAGGCGACGATCAGGAAAGTCCAAAGGAGCCGCGTTCCGGAGGATGTCAGGGGCTGGAACCAGAGCCACCAGATTCCGGTGAGGCAGGCCCACTGGAGCAGCAACCAGAACCGTTGGGCGAGTGGGTAGGGCAGGGCGGCGACGGGACCGGTCAGCAACAACATGGCCGGGGTGACCGTGGTCTTGGTGACAGGATGGGCCCGGTTGGCATACACGTCGCACCAACCCTCCGGAGCCCCGGGCAGCCATTTGTAATGATAGGCATCCTCACCGGCCACGAGGAGGCGGGCCCCGGTGACCCGGTTGCGGAAATCGATCGATCCGGTGCGGGTGACCATGGCCCAATCCCTTGAGAAGCCCAAAAGGGCGAAGGCCGCGAGGAAAATCCAGGCGGCCTTGCGGAGGGAATCGGGTGGGGTGGAGGGGCGACTCACTTGGTCGCGGAGGCGTAAAGGGAAGAGACTTCCGGCCAGTTCACCACATTCCACCAAGCGGCGATGTAGTCCGGGCGGCGGTTTTGGTAGTGCAGGTAGTAGGCGTGTTCCCAGACATCGAGCCCGAGGATGGGGGTGCCGAGGTCGGAATCGCCCACGATTCCCTTCATCCTCGGGTTGTCCTGATTTGGGGTGCTGATGACCTTGAGTTTGCCGTTCTGCACGATCAACCAAGCCCAGCCGGATCCGAAGCGTTTGGTGCCGGCTTCACCGAAGGCCTTCTTGAAATCGTCCACCGAGCCAAAGGTAGTTTGCAGGGCGGCCCCGAGTTCGGAGGAAGGAGCGCCGGAAGAAGCCGGCGGGGCCATGATTTTCCAGAAGAAATCGTGGTTCCAGTGACCGCCGCCGTTGTTGCGGATGGTATTGCGGACGGTCTCGTCCTGGATGGAGGGCAGGGCGTTCAGGAGGTCGGGCAGGGCCTTGGAGGCGAGGTCGGGAGCGCCATCCAGGGCGGTGTTGAGGTTTTTGATGTAGGCGGCATGGTGCTTGCCATGGTGAATTTCCATGGTCCGGGCATCGATGTGAGGCTCCAAGGCGGCGAAACCGTAGGGGAGGGCCGGAAGTGTTTGGGCGGCGGGAGCGGCGGCCGGAACGAGGGCGGCGCCGGCGGTGAGCGCGCTGATCTGGAGAAACTGGCGGCGGTCAAGGGGGGCATTCATCATGGCACAGGGATAGCCTGACCGGGAGGAGTTTTCAATCGGGAAACGGGGAGGAATCCGGGCGACGGGAGTTGACCGGGAGGGAAAGCGGGGGGATCGTACCGGGTCGGTCATGACGATCCTCCCGGTGAGTTTTTACGACAGCAAGCCGTATGATCGTCAGGCGTTCGAAGAAGCCTCTGTCGGCTTGGCGTTAGACTGGCGTTTTCATGAATTCCGGCTCGGTGAGGAGACGGCGGGTTCCGCGAAGGGGGCGGCGGCGGTCTGTGTCTTTGTCAATGACCGGGTGGATGCCCCCTGCCTGAAGATGCTGGCGGGGTTGGGGGTGCGTCTGGTGGCGTTGCGTTGCGCCGGGTTCAACAACGTGGATTTGCGGGCGGCCGCGGCGGAGGGGATCGCGGTGGTGCGGGTGCCGGCCTATTCTCCTTACGCGGTGGCGGAGCACACGTTGGCCTTGTTGCTGACCTTGAACCGCCGGATTCACCGCGCCTATAACCGGGTGCGGGATCTCAATTTTTCGCTCGGCGGGTTGGTGGGTTTCGACTTGCGCGGCAAGACGGTGGGACTGGTGGGCACGGGGAGGATCGGCAGGGTGACGGCGGAGTTGTTCCGCGGCTTCGGTGTCAGGTTGCTGGGGCACGATCCCCACCCCGAGGTGTCATGGGCCGCTGACATCGGCTTGGAGTATCTCGATCTGGAAGGATTGCTGGAGCGCAGCGACATCGTGAGCCTGCATTTGCCGCTGACTCCGGAGACCCGCTATCTGGTGAACGCGCGGAGCTTGGAGCGCATGAAGCCGGGTGCCTATCTCCTGAACACGAGCCGGGGCAAGTTGATCGAGACCAAAGCCCTGATTGCGGCCCTTAAGGCGGGGCGGCTGGGCGGCGTGGCGCTCGATGTCTACGAGGAGGAGGAAGGGATCTTCTTCGAGGATCACTCGGGACAGCCGTTGCAGGACGATGAATTGTCCCGCCTCCTGACGTTCCCCAATGTATTGATCACCGCGCATCAGGCCTTCCTGACGCGAGAGGCCCTTTCCCAGATTGCCGGGACGACGGTGCGGAATCTTCTGCGGCTGCGGGACGGTGGACCTTGGGTCGAGGGAACCTCTTTATGAAGGAACCTGCCGCCCATGGAATGGAGGGGTGCGACGCCTTGCGCTTCACGCAATCGACGCTGGAGAGCGGTTTGTCCTTGGAGGAGGCAGCCCGGCGGCTGGAGCGTTATGGGGAGAACCGGATTGCGGTCCGCCCGGGGACACCCGCTTGGATGCGCCTCGCGCGCCAGTTTTCCGCGCCGTTGGTTCTTGTTCTGATCGGGGCGGCCCTGATCACCGGCTTTCTCAAGGAGTGGGTGGATGCGGTGGTCATTCTGCTGGTGGTGGTGGTCAACGCGTTGGTCGGTTTTTTTCAGGAATCAAAGGCGGAGAGTGCCCTTGAAGCCCTCATGAATATGGTGGTGGGCGAGGCGTGGGTGCGCCGGGATGGGCGCAAGATCAAGGTTCCCAGCACCGGTCTGGTGCCCGGCGACATCGTCCTGCTGGCGGGGGGAGACAGGGTGCCGGCGGACATCCGGTTGCTGGAGACCAAGGGCTTGCAGGTGGACGAGTCGGCCTTGACCGGGGAGTCCGTCCCGGTGCACAAGCGCCCGGAACCTTTGGGGGCGGATACGGTGCTGGCGGACCGGGTGAACATGGCTTACGCCGGTTCCCTCGTGACGGCGGGCTCGGGAGCGGGGGTGGTATGGGCGACGGGTGACCACACGGAAACGGGGCGTCTGGCGTTCTTGATTGCCGAGGCGTCGGATCTGACGACGCCGTTGACGCGGAAAATCGCAAAGTTCAGCGGGATGCTTCTCTGGGTCATCCTGGGGTTGGCGGCGGTTTTGTTCGCTTACGGGGTGCTGGTGAGGCAGGGCAGCCCGGTGGAGATGCTCATGGCCAGCGTGGCTCTGGCGGTCGGGGTGATCCCGGAAGGGTTGCCGGCCGCGATCACCATCGTGCTGGCGATCGGCGTCTCGCGGATGGCGCGGCGCCAGGCCATCATCCGCAAGCTCCCGGCCGTGGAAACGCTCGGGTGCACCACCGTGATCTGCTCGGATAAAACGGGGACGCTGACGCAGAACATGATGACGGTCCGGGTCATTCACGCCGGTGGCGAGACGTTCCGCGTCACGGGAGGCGGTTATGATCCCGAGGGCGCGGTGCATGACCGGCACGGCGTGACGTTGTCCTCCCTCGATGAGGCACCGGCGCTCAAGGAGTGTTTGCGGGCCGGGATGCTGTGCAACGATTCCAGCCTGATCGCCGACGACGGAGGACGGTGGAGCATCGCCGGGGATCCGACCGAGGGGGCGATGATTGTTTCCGGGGAAAAAGCGGGCCTGAGGCATGCCGAGGTTCACGCCGCGGCCCCAAGGATCGACATGATCCCGTTCGACTCCGGCCACATGTTCCGGGCGACGCTTCACGATCATGCGGAGGGACGATGGATTTACAAGGTGGGGGCGTTGGAACGCTTGTTGGAACGGTGCAGCCAGATGCTCGACGCCAGAGGCGAGGCGGTGCCGTTGGATGCGGAGGCCGTTCGGGAGACCGCGAACGGGTTTGCGGCGGAGGGTTTGCGGGTCATCGCCTGTGCCCGGCGGGACGCCCGGGACGTGACCGAAGATTTGGGGCACCATCATGTCAGCGCCGGCTTGGTGTTTCTCGGGATGCAGGGGATGATCGATCCCCCTCGTGAGGAGGCGGTGGCGGCCGTGGCAAAATGTCAGGAAGCGGGGATTCAGGTGAAGATGATCACCGGGGATCACGCCGTCACGGCGGGGGCAATCGCGCGCCAGATCGGGTTGCGCGGGGCGGAGCGGGTCCCGGTCGTGACCGGGCGGGAGCTGGACACGGTGGAAGACGAGGACTTGCCGGCGTTGGCGGAGCGCACCGTGGTGTTCGCGCGGGTGGCTCCGGAACAGAAGCTGCGGTTGGTGCGCGCCCTGCAGGGGTTGGGGCATATTGTGGCGATGACCGGTGACGGAGTGAACGACGGCCCGGCGTTGAAACAGGCGGATATCGGCATCGCCATGGGGATTAGCGGGACGGACGTGGCCAAAGGCGCGGCGAGCATGGTGCTGACGGACGACAACTTCGCGACCATCGCTGCGGCCGTGGAAGAGGGGCGGGGCGTGTTCGACAACCTGACAAAATTTCTGGTTTGGACACTGCCCGTGAGTGTAGGGTTTGCCCTGATTCTCCTGACGAGTGTCTTGCTTGGGTTGACCTTGCCCACCTTGCCGGTGCATCTCCTGTGGGTGAATCTGACGACGGCCATCCTGCTCGGATTGATGCTGGTCTTCGAACCTCCGGAGGCGGATCTCATGAAGCGTCCGCCGCGCGAACAGAAACGGCCGGTTTTCGACCGGACGCTCTTCATGCGGACTGGCTTCGTCTCTTTGATCATGCTGGCCGGGGCCTATTCCGTCTTTTTCTTTGAGTTGGGCAGGCCGGGGGCGGAGCGTATCGCGGAGGCCCGGACGGCGGTGGTCAACACGGTGGTGGCGGTGGCCGCCGCCTATCTCGTCAACTGCCGCTCGTTGCGACGCAGCGTGTTCACCCAGGGCTTCCTCACCAACCCTCCGATGTTGTTGGGCATCGGCCTGACCCTTCTCTTTCAGTTGGTCTTCACCTATGCCCCGTTCATGAATCACTTCCTCCACACCGCGCCGCTTGAAGCGGAGGTTTGGTTAAGGATCGGCGGGATCGCCGTGATCGCGTTCGTCCTCGTGGAACTCGAAAAAAAAGTCCGGGGGGCTCCGTAGTGCGGGCCCCGGTCAGGCGTCCGGGAGTGATTCAGGCGGGCCCGGCGGCGGTCGGTTCAGTCGAGGAACGAGCAGATGTATTCACAGATTCCCTCGGTCACCGAGATCTGGAAACCGGAATCCGCCGGCACTTCGAAACTTTGGCCACCTGTGAAAGGGAGAACCGGGTCGGTGCCGTCCAAGGTCACTTGGCAGGAACCCGCCACGATTTCCATCCGTTCGGCCTTGGCCGTGCCGAAATGATAGGAGCCGGGGTAGATGAGTCCAAGCGTCTTCTTGGATCCATCGGGAAGCAGGAGGGAGTGGCTCACGACCTTTCCATCGAAGTAAAGGTTGGCTTTGGTGAGGGCGGTGACGTTGCTGATTTCCGTGGGAACGGGGGTCATGGCTTGGTTTCGGCTTTGGTTTCGGTCGCGAGTGAGTCCAGTGCGGTGATCCGCACGTCGTCGAACTGGATGGGCTGTCCGGAAAACGGGGTCCCGAAGAGCGAGGATTTTCCTTGGAGCGGGCCTGGTTCCGCGATGTAGTCAATCAAGGCTTGAGACGGGGCCGGAGCCGCTTCGGGCCAAACCCATCCGGAAACGGACCAGCCGCCGTTCGGGATGGCCGCGACCCGGAGCCGGACGAGGTGCCATTGCCCGGCGGTCCAGGTAAAAGGAACGGTCTGGATCACGTCCTCGCCCTTGAGCAGCTCCACGGCGCGGGCGGCGGGGGCCACCCTCAGCTGGAATCCGGCTTTGCCATGGAGTCCCACGCCGAATCTGGGGAAACTGCGGCGCTGTTGGACCCCCTTGATCCGGGCGACGATTTCGCCACCGGTCTTCAAGGAATCACCGAGTTGCACCGTGGCGTCGACCAACTCGCCGGTGGCGATTTGGAGGACGTGGTTGCCCCCTTCCTCTGCCTCCACGGAGAAGCTCCCGGCGAGGATAAAGAGGTCAGGTTCTTTTCCGGCCGGGAAAGAGGAGAAATCCTCGGAGAGGAGGACGTTTTCCCCGGCGCTGGCGGTGCCCGGGAGCAGCAAGGCGACGGGGCAGAGCGCGCGGAACAGGGCGGCGCAGTTATTCATGGCGAAGGGATTCGTTGAGATTTTCGCGGAGCATGAGGCGGGCGGCGATCCAGCAGAATCCGAGACCGCCGAAAAGAATCGAGCCATTCAGGCAAATCAGAAGGCCGACGGGGAAGGAACCGCTCCGGGTCAGCAGGGTGGGGAGAATGGCGGAGAGACCGGCGGCAATGCCGAGGAGGACCCCGGCTCCGTGAAGGAACCAATGCTCCCAAACGACGAGCCGGGCGAGGCGGGCGCGCGAGAAACCGACGGCATTGAGCAGGGCCAACTGGCCGCGGCGCTCGAGGATGTTCCGGCCGGTGATGATACCGAGGCCGGCGGTGCCGAGGAGCAGGCCGAGCCCGCCCAGGGTGGAAAAGATCCCGAGATAGGTGTTTTGGACCCCGTTGAACTCATCGAGACGTTTCCAAGCCGGTTGCAAGGCAAAACCGCGGTCCTCAAGTTGCCGGCTCCAAAGGGAGGCCGCCGCGGCGGAGTCCTCGCCGGGCGATGGATCCAGCAGGAAAAAGCGATAGCCCCCGGCATCGGGAAAGAGCGTGGTGAAGTGATTCTCGTCGATGACGACCGAACCCTGGAGGACCGAGTTGTCCAGCAGGCCGGCCACGCGGACCCGGAACCGTTTGCCATCCGCGGCCAGAAGATCGAGGCGGGAGTCGAGACCGATCCCGAGGGCATATTGGGCGGTGGCGGCATCGAGAATGCCGTTGATTTCCGGGACGCCGTCGGAACGGATGACCGCGGGGCGGGCAAGGCAGTCCCACCCGCGCGGATCCTTCGGGAAGGAACGGGAGGCGAAGGTGAACGCCCCGCGACCGCCGAGGGCGGCGGGATCGACGCCGAGGAGTCTTGGCTGGCTGGCGCGGTTCAGATTGAGGCAGCTCGCATCCTCGCCCTGATTGACGCGGAACTGGACGAGTTGAAACGGGGATGGCTCTTCGGTAAGCCCGAAAACGGAGCGGCCTGCGGGGGAGTTCAGGTCTTCGTAGATGGGAAGGCTGCTTTGGGCGAGCCAAGCGAATCCTCCGGTGCCGGAAGTCCTTTTCCCAGCCTCTTTCTCCCCTGCAAGGCGCAGGGAATTGATGGCGGTGATCATGAAGACTCCGGAAGCGGTGAGGGCGACCACCGAGAGGCTCCGCCCGTGACGGCGAAGGCTGTTGCTCCGGGCCAAAGCGCCGAGGCTGCGGAGCGGGGTGACGCGTCTCTCCCAAGATTGCAGGAGCAAGTGAACCGCAAAAAGGCCGGCCAAGAGGAGAAGAAAGCCCGCGCCGAAGAAGGCGCCTTGGCGGGCCATCACCGTTCCATCCCGGGGGACGAACAGCAAGAGCAGGCCGCCGACGGCGGAGGCGATGGCGAACCACACCGCCGGTCTCCGGGGCCAGGGGGCAAGAACGGAGGGAAGCCAGCCGACAGCTCCCGAAATGAGTTCGTTCGGCCTCGCTCCGCGGGTCGCCGCGCGTGTCACCCAGAAGACGGTGGCGAGAGAGAGGACGACGGTGGCGATCCAGGCGATGGCGAGGGAAGCCGGCGTCACCGCGTAGAGGAACTGAACCCCGGCCGCAGCGTCTTTCCAAGCTCCGCCGAGCCCCCGGAGAGCCGCCTGGGTGTAGAGACAACCCAGTCCCAGCCCCAGGGTGGCTCCAACCAGGGCGACGGCGGTGGCCTCCATGAGGAAGAGCCGCCGGATCCGCGATGAGCCGAGCCCGACGGCGAGGAGTAGACCGATCTGGCCCCTCCGCTGCTCGATCCCGAACACGAACACCAGCATGGCGAGAATGAGGGCGGCGATGATGAGGAAAAAACTCATGCCGGCGAAGAGCCCGCCGAAATCGTAGGAACGGGCGACCGCCCCCCGGGCCTCGGCGAGAAGGTCGCGAGCCTGCCACCCCAGATCACCCGGCGTCAGTTCGGGGCGCAATCGCTTCCAGATGGCGCTCTCATCCAGAGCCGCCGCGTCCGGCGGGAGAAGGATCGAAGTCAGGGAGCCGAAGCGGTTGGCCCAGAGTTCCTGGCCGGTGGCTAGGGGGAGGAGCAACTTCGGCGTCGTCCGATGTGCATCCCAATAATCCTCGTCCTTGGGGCGGATCCGCTCCTTGTGAAATGGCATGCCCGGATCCCAATCGGCATTGTCCTCGGCCTCGCTGATCCCGGGGAAGTCCGGGCTGAGTGCCGCATGGAACGGTCCACCGGTCAACGGGGCGATCCGGGCCACGGTCAGGGTTCGGGACTCTTCCACCAATCGACGGCCGTTGGACATCCGGAAAAATTCGAGGGTGATCGGGTCGCCTGGTTTGAGTCCCAGATCATCCGCCAACCAGTCGCTGGCAATGACCTGTCCCTCGGGCGGGGCGTCCCCCGAGGTCGCCGCGGCCATGGAATAAGGCGTCAGCCGCTCTCCCTTGCGGATGGCATTGGTCAGGTAGGTGAGGCAGCCGCCCGATCCGGGAAAGGCCCGGCGGATTTTGGCCGCCAGAGGGTCGGGAAGAAAGACCCGTGCGCTCTGCAGTTGGAGGCCCGGACCCTGACGGACGAGCCGGAGCTGGGCGTCGGAGAGTGTGGTCGCGTCAAGAACGGCCCCGGCGCTTGGGGCGGAGGGCCCCGCCGAGAGGATGACATTGGCCTCGCCGCTCTTGTCCAAGGCGGTTTGCAAGTCCGTCAGGGGCATAAAAACGGTCAGAGGGGGCACCTGCTCGGCGTTGAGTCGGAAATTTCCCAAGCCGCTGGCCAGAATCACCCGGGAGATCTTGCGGCGCAATTTCTCCGGTTCGTTCGAACTGCCTGAAAGGGGGGCGTCGCGGGAAATCGTGCCCGGCGGTTCGACCCCGAGGACGATGCGTTCCCCCGGGCCGAGGCCGAGCCGGCGGGCCAGGGGTTGATTGATGGCCAATTCCCCGGAGAGCAGCGGCGGGCTGGGGACGTCCGCGAGTTTCCAGAAGGATTCCTCGACCCCGATCACCTGAATGCCATTTACCCGGATGGATCCGTCCGGGGTGGAGACGGTGCCGACGGTTTGCAGGATGGCGGAGGCGGACGGATCCAGCCTCGTGGCGAGTGCCGTGGTGAAAAAGCGATCCCCCGCGGTCAGGGCCCAGGAGATCCGTCCGAGGCGGGTGGCGGCGTTGGCGGCCAGGCTGGCGCGCACCGAATCCCCGACGGCGAGCGAACCGCTGATGATCGCAGAGGTGAGGGCCACTCCGGCGAGCACGCCGAGGTTCATCCACCGGTAGTGGCGCAGCGAGCGGAGGGCGAGATCCCAGAGTGTCATTTCCGATGCAGGGTTCCTCCGCGCAGTTCGTAAGCCCGGTCGAGGCGGGAGGCCACCGCCGCATCGTGGGTGACAAGGACCAGCGAGACGCCTTCGGATTCGGAGATCTCGAGCAGGAGGTCGATCAGGTTGCGGGCATTGGCTTCGTCCAACGCTCCGGTCGGTTCGTCCGCGAGCAGCAATTTCGGGCGGTTGATCAGCGCGCGGACGACGGCCACGCGTTGCCGTTCCCCCCCCGAGAGCTGCCCCGGGACCTTGGTCAGGTGGTCGGCCAGGCCGACACGGTGGAGAAGGTCGCGGGCCCGTTGCTCGGTTTCCGACCAATTCACCTGGGACCGGGCCAGAGCCGGGGCAAGCACGTTTTCCAAGGCACTGCACTGGGGCAGAAGGTGATGCAATTGGAAGATGAAACCGATGGTCTCGCCGCGGAGACGGGCCAGAGCTTCGTCGGAAAGTCCCGCGGTATCCGTGCCGGCGATCCGGACAACGCCCGAGCTGGGCCGGTCGAGGGTGCCGAGGATATTCAGCAGGGTGCTCTTGCCCGAGCCGGAAGGGCCCGTGATGGCGAAGCGCTCACCGGCCCCGATGAGGAACTCCAAGCCGTCCAGCACCTTGCGATGTCTGTCCCCGGCATAGGTTTTGATGATTTGGGTCAACTCGACGGTTGGAGAATTCATCCGGTGATCCAGCGATGAGACTTGAAATCGTCACGGGGCAGGGCACCCACGGCGGTGGTCGTGACGGGAATACGTAAGGCAAAGGCACCGCCGAGCGCAACCTGAATCCGGCGGGCGAGGTCGGCATCGGACGGGTCGGCCGCTTCGACGACGACTTCCAACTCGGTCATGGAATCGACCGTGCGGCAACGCACCTGGAACTCCACGACCTCGGGAAAACCACGGACCACCGCTTCCAAGGCCGATGGGTAGAGATTGACTCCCCGCACCACGAGCATGTCGTCGCAGCGCCCGAGGATGCCGCCTTCCAATCGGAGGCCTGTTTCGTCCCAGACCGGTTTGACGAGATCCCCGGTCCGATACCGCAACAGGGGACGAGCCAGACGACGCAAGGTGGTGATGACGAGTTCCCCTGTGCCCCCGGCTCCGACCGGTTGCAGGTTGGAGGGATCGATGATCTCGGCATGGTAGGAGTCGAGATCGACCTGGAGACTGCCCGGATGATCGGTCGTCTCGTAACTGATCGGCCCGGTCTCGGTCATCCCGTGATGGTCACGGACGCACGCTCCGTTCCACATCGAGGAAATCAGGGCCCGGGTCGCGGGAATGCTGCCCCCGGGTTCACCCGCCACCAGGATCAGACGCACCCGGATCTTCTCCCTGAGGTGGACCGCCTCGGAGCGCAACATCTCCCCGAGGCGCAGGGCATACGTCGGCGTGCAACAGAGCACCGTGACCTCGTAACGGGCCAGCATTTCCAATCTGGCCCGCGTTCCGAGCCCTCCGCCCGGAATCGCAAGGTTGCCCCGGCGGGTCGCCGCCTCAAACGCCGTCCAGAAACCGAGGAAGGGGCCGAAGGAAAAGGCGAAGAACAGACTGTCCCCGGGACGCAATCCGGCATGGTCGTAGACTTTGTCCCAGACATCGAGCATGGCTCCCCAACTTTCCGCCGTGTCCAGCGTGGGCAACGGACCCGCGGAGGTCCCGCTGCTTTGGCAGAAGCGGCAGTAAAGTTCCCGGGGAAAGGAGAGATTGGAACCGAAGGGCGCGTGCCGCGCACAGTCCTCGACCAACTCGGACTTGGTCGTGAAGGGGAGGACAGCGGCGCAATCCCCGGCGGAAACCAGCTGCCGCGGGGCGTCGACCGCCGCCAGTTTCGCCCGGTAAAACGGGTTGTTCTCCATGGAGGCGAGCAACCGGTTCAAGGCGGGAACGGGGTCCGGCGGGATCATGACGGGGCCGAGGAAAAAGATTGCCAATCTATGGAAAATATTATAAAATACGAAGAATTTATCGGTCCGGTTCCGACCGGAATCGTTCCCCCTGTTCCCTTCATCGCTCTCCATGCCCCCGTCAACTTTCTCCCTCCAGGCGCCCGCGCCCGGTGCTTCGGTTTCCGGTGGTTCGTTAACCGTTCCAGATCGATCCTCCCGGGAAACCGCCCCGGGGAGGCGTTCCGGGAGGATCGACTGGTTCCGGGCGTCGTATCGTCGGTGCCGCCCTGCCGCCCTTCTGTTCGCGTCGGTGGTCGGTGTGGCGGTCTGGGCATGGGCGGGGACGCGTCCGCCCCGGTTCCGCTCCGAGGCGCTCCTCCGGTTGGAGTTGTCCCCGGAAATGTCCCTGGGAAGCGCGCTGCTCGCGGTGCGGGAGCATCGGATGGCGATGGCGACTGCCGCCTACCGGGAATATTTCCTGGACCGGATCGATCCCCGGGACCGGGAGATTTGTCAGGGATCGGGGGACGGTCCGGCCGTCCGGCTGGCGGAGGTTCGCGACTCCCGCCTGATCCGGGTGGCGGTGGGGACCGGGGATCCGGAATTGTCCGCGCGATTGGCCAATCAATATGCCTTGTTCTATGGCGACTACCTGGTGTTCAGGGAAAAAGCCGTCGTCCGCGGACAATATGAAATTCTTTTGCGGCGCGATACAGCGCAGCGACTTCAGGTGGAGCGGAGCCGGGAAGCGCTGCGCAAGTTTTTATTGGAGACCGCCGGCATGGAGGGCGGCGGTTTTTTGGGAGAGCGTCGCAGGCTCCAGATGGAGAGGGAGGAGGTGGCCAGAAAATATGCCGCGGCGGAAATGACCCTTCTGGAGGCGGGAACCCCGGTCCAGGGCGGCGCCGTTCCCGCTAAAGAACTGTCGGGACTGGAGGAGACGAGGCGGGCGACGGGAGAGAAGTTGGTGGAGCTGGACCACGCGATCCGCAAGATTGACTCGGGGGTTGGCCGGGAGGATGAGCAGGCGGCGCGGTTTGCCGGGCTCCGGGCGCAGGTGGAAGCGGACGAGCGGATCGGCGCGGAGATCCGCGAAAAAATCACCGGGCTGAAGTTGAAACTGGACTTGCCCACCGCCGCCCCGGTGGTACTCGAGGATGAGGCGGTCCCGGCCAGCCGCCCCCTGCCGCCCGGGAGATGGGGAGGTTTTTTTCTGGGGTTGCTGGCGTTCGTCGGGGCTTTTCTCATGGTTCCCTTGGTGCGGGGGCCTCTTGAACCGGGCTTCCGGTGGCCCTGGGCGGAGGTTGCTTTTCCCCGGAGCCTGGAAGTGATGCCGACGGTGACGGCGCAGGGCAGCCGCGAGCTGCTGGCGGCCTGTTTTGAAGCGCCGTTGCACGACGCCTTTTTCCGCGTCATTCAGAGTCTGGAGCTCGCCTTTTCCGGTGAGCCGCACCGATGTTTTCTGGTGACGAGCGCGCTGGAACGGGAAGGAAAATCATTTGTCGCCGCGGGACTGGCGGCGGTGGCCTGCGCCCAAGGGAGGCGGATCCTCCTGGTCGATTGTCATTTGGCCAGTCCCTCGGTGGGAATCTGGTTTCCGCGGGCGGATTCCGGATGCGGGTTGCTGGAGTGGCTTCAATCGCGGGGAGACGGAAGCAAGCAACTTTCCTGTCAGCGCCAGGGGGACGGTGGCGAGGGGGAACTCTATGTTGTCTCCTCGCGCGGCTGGGCGGGTGACCCGGTCGCCTTGCTGCGGCAACCCTGTTTTGCCGCCTGGTTGCGGAGGGCGCGCGAAGAGTTTGATTGGGTGATTCTCGACGGCCCGGAGATCGGTGCCACCGGGGAGAGCGAAGTTTTGGCGCGGCTCTGCGACGGTGTGCTCATCGTGCGCGATGAAGCGATCTCAAGGGACAAGGATTTCGTCAAGGCGTGCCGCGCCCTTGAGGCAGCCGGGGCCCGGATTCTGGGGTGTCTGGGGAACCGGGGAGCGTCCGCCGGTTCTTGAGGGGGCCAACAGGGGGCGCCCGGGGTCTACGGGCGGGCCAGAAAGGCGGGCACGAGACAGAGGAGGCGCCCCGACCAAGCCAAGGTGCGGATCCAGTTCGAGTGAACGAGCCGGGCGTGGACTGCAGGATCGAATCCTCCGGCGAGTTGATGGTGGAGCGGGACTTGGAGCAGCGCCGTGGAAATCCAGACCAGAGCGAGAAGACCGAGGCTCAGGAGAAACGCCGGGGAACGTTGACCGTCCAGCCAAAGCCAAGCCCCGGAAGCCAGTTCAAAGAGCATCAACGGCCCCACGAGGGGGGTGATGTTCCGGGTATGAGCCAGGTGATACGCGCTGAAACTCTCCGCTCCGACGTCCGCCATGAGGGGATAATGGAGGAGTTGGATGGTCCAGATCAGTCCGCACAGGACGCACGTCACGGCAAAGTGCCAAACCAACAGTGCAGGCATGGGGAACCCCGGGGCGTTCACGAACCGGACTGGATTCCGGTCGTGTTCAAGGAGCGGACCCGGTAATCTTCCACCTTGGTGCCGGAGGCATCCGGAAGCGCAAAACGCATCTCCACCAGAGGGGCGGCGGGGGTGTCGCTGTATTGCAGGCCTTGGAAAATGGGGCGCCCGAAAGGATTTCCGGGTTTTTCGGGGACCCGGCCGATGACTTTCCCGCCGCGCTCGATGATGAACCCGGCGATGCCGCTTTCGAGGTCCGCGGTGGCGGTCCAAGTGAGGGTGGAGCCGGAGAGTTTGAGATTAGCCGGAGCGGGAGGCGGCGTGGGATCGGGGATGGCGGTGTCTTTCACGTAGTGCATCCAGGATTTGGCGACCGCTGCATTGGGCAACCAGAGGGCGATTTTGGGATCGCCCTTGAATTGATCCGAAGGGACCGCTCCGGTTCCGCCGAGCGGGGCCAACCAGACGTCGGAGGCGGGCATCGGGCGGAGCGGGGCACCGGGAGTTTCCGGCAACCGGGCGGCGAGGCAGGCGTCCAGCCAGGGAATGGCGAGGTAGCGTTGGTTCCCGCACTCGTGCGAGGTGAGGGGATCGATGGCAACGCCGATGAGGGCCCCCTTGGCCCGCATGTCCTTGAAAAAGGCTTCGTTGGCGGGCCAAACCCCGGCGAAGCGGCCGTCCTTCACGGTCACGCCTTCCTTGGTGCCGGGATTGCACAGGATGGGAACGGCGAGGGCGGCGTCGGGGATGACGTGGGGCTTGATGGTGGGCCGCTCGGGATTGGCCTTGAGGAGGGGCACACCGGAGCGGAGCCAGACGGCGGCGACGCGATCCGGGTGGGTCAGGGTGATGCCACCGGCCCAGTGCCCGCCTCCGCTGTGGCCCCAGAGAGCCCAGGGAACGGTGGCTAATTCCGGGTGTCCGCTCGCGGCCCCGAGATCCTGCAAGGCCCGTTGGAAGGCAGCGCCGGAACCGTTGCGCGGATCACACCACATCTGGCAGTCGGCCTTGTCCGGTTGTTCGTAGGAGGGCGCCAGCAACGCGCAGCCGTGCTTTTGGGCCAAGGCCTGCCAGTGAAGATCGAAGGCCCCGGTTTGCCCGGATTTGCAGGAGCCCTCGCCACACCCGTGTTGATGGACCACCACGCCACGCAACGTGGAAACGCCGGGCGGAACCCAGATCGTGTAGTTCACCGGAAAGATCAGTTCTCCGGGCTCGGGGGCGGCCGGGGCCTCGTAGCGGACGCGGAAATAAGGCGGTGCGACCGGCGGTGGCTGGTCGTAGGGGGGGAGCGGAGCGGCCTGCAGCAGGCCGGCCAGAAGCGGAAAAAGGAGATGGGGGCGCATGACCCAACGGAAGCGGACTTCCGGCGGCGTGCAACGAAGAAGTCGGCCCTGCCGGCTCATCAGCGGTTGCAAAGACCGGCAACCGGGTCTCCGGTTTCGCCGGGCTCATGGACTTTTCGGAAATCATCGATCTCAGCGTTCCCTTGACCGACCGGGCGCCCAGTGAACCGTGGCCGGCGCGGATCCGTTACCACGGACACCGCAAGGGAGCCCGGCAGATGCGCTGGCTCTTCGGCGCACGAAAACGGGATTTGCGCGCTTCCGGCGGGTTGGGGTGGGCGGTGGAAACAGTGCGGGCCATGACCCACACGGGCACGCATGTCGACGCGCCCTGGCATTACGGCCCGCGATCCGGGGGCGCACCGGCCCGGACGATCGATGAGATTCCCCTGGACTGGTGCCTTGCGCCCGGCGTGAGGATTGATGTCCGTGGTCTGGCCGATGGCGAGGAGATCACCGTGGACCGCTTGCGGGAACGTCTCGACGCGATCGGTCACGTGCTGCGCCCCCGGGACATTGTTCTCCTCTGGACCGGAGCGGATGAGCGCATCGGTTCCAAGGCCTACTTCCAACAACCTGGCCTCGGTCGCGAGGGCACCCTCTGGTTGGTGGAGCAGGGCGTGCGGGTCATTGGAATCGATGCCTACACGATCGACCGGCCGTTCCGGCACATGAAGGCGGACTTCGCCCGGACCGGGGATGGGGATCAGATCTGGCCGGCGCACTTCGCGGGGGTTGAGAAGGAGTATTGCCAGATCGAAAAACTGGCCAATCTCGGCAAGATTCCCCGGGCCAGCGGCTTTTGGGTTTCCTGTCTGCCGGTGAAGATCGAGCGGGCTAGTGCCGGATGGTGCCGGGCGGTCGCCCTGATCTGAAATCAGGGAACCACCAGTTCCCGGACCATGGCGTTGATATCCCCGGAGCGCATCAGGGCCTCTCCCACCAAGATGGCGTCGGCCCCCCAGGACCGGACCTTTTCGGCGTCGCTCCGGGACTTGATCCCGCTCTCGCTGACGAGCACGACATCTGGTGGCAATTCCTGGCTGAGGATCTCCGTGGTGCGGAGGTCCACCTCGAAGTTGTGGAGATTGCGGTTGTTGATGCCAATGATCCGGGCCTCGGTCTCGAGGGCGCGCTCCATTTCGGCAAGGTCGTGAACCTCGACCAAGGCGTCGAGTTGAAAGGCCGTGGCGGTATCGAGGAGATCGATCAACTGCGCTTGGTCGAGCGCTGCGACGATCAGGAGGATCGCGTCGGCCCCGGCGACCACGGCTTCGTGGATCTGAACCTCATCGATGATGAAATCCTTGCGCAACACGGGAATGCCGACCTCGCGGCGCACGCGGGTCATGAAGCTGAGGTGACCGTGAAAATAGGTTTCATCGGTGAGGACGGAGATGGCGCTCGCTCCGGCGGACTCGTAGGATTTGCCGATGCGGACGGGATCGAAATCGGGGGCGATGACCCCGGCGGAGGGCGACGCCTTTTTGACCTCGGCGATGAGGGCGAGTGCCTCCGGGTTGGCGGTAAGCGCGGCCTCCAACGAGCGGAAGTCATTGCGCTCGGCGGCCGCCGCCTTGAGCAGCGCGGCCTTGGGCCGGAGGCGGGTGACTTCGTCCTGCTTGGTTCCGAGGATTTGCCGGAGCCGATCGTGGAGGGGCATGGATTGGAACCTGCACCCGGTCGCGCAGGACCGGAAGGGATTTTTTTTTGAAATGCGCTTGCGAAAAGGGAGCCTCGTCAGATATTACGATCCCGGTCGGCAATGTCGATCCTCTCTCGCGGGTGTAGCTCAGGGGTAGAGCGCAACCTTGCCAAGGTTGATGTCGTGAGTTCGAATCTCATCACCCGCTTCCTCACTCTCTCCGGTTCGGGGGGCTCCTGACCGGAGCGTTTCTTTTTGGAGTCGTCGAAATGTTTCGTTGGAGCAGGGAGGTCGAGGGGGATGAGGAGGAACACTGGGCGTCCCTCCTCGAGTTGGCCGAGGTCTTCGCCTGTTTCCACCAGCTCCCGGGGCGGGATGAGGTTCGCATCGAGGCCTTCGTGCAGGATGAGGAGCAGGCCCGCCGCATGCTCGAACTCTGGGGGGGCGAAGTCGTGGAAATCGGGGATCAGGATTGGGTGGCGGTGGCGGCGCGCGAGTGGCTCGGCTACGTGCTGCCGATCCGGGACCGTTTTGTGCTGACCTTGGACGAGCGACCGGAGTTCGTCGATGCCTTGCGGGTGGCGCACCCGGACCGTGAGCTGCTCGTTTTCCCTCCGGGACTGGCATTTGGAACCGGGGATCATGCCACGACGGCGACGTGTCTGGATCTTCTGGCGGCCGAGGCTGAGAGCGGGGGAGTCGAAGGGCGGGAGGTGCTGGATCTGGGCTGCGGCACGGGGATTTTGGGGATTGCGGCGGCGAAACTCGGGGCCACCCGGGTGGACGGTCTGGACAACGACCCGCTGGCAGTGGCGGCGGCCATCCGCTATTGGAAGGACAACGGTTCCCCGGGTGGCGAAGGGGTCGCCTGGGCCGAAGCGGACGTGTTGCTTTGGGAGCCGGACCAGGAATACGATCTGGTGTTAGGAAATCTATTCAGTGACATTCTGCGGGCGGCAATGCCGAAGATCCGGCGGGCGGTGCGGCCTGAAGGCACCGTCATTTTGTCCGGCATTCTGGCGGAGCAAAGCGGGGGGGTGATCGAGTCGGCCATGGCATCCGGATTACGAATGGTGTCGCGGGTGGACGTCGGTCCATGGACCACCCTTCGTCTGGTGGTGGAGCCGCGGGCATGAACTGAGTTCCCATTATTCCTTGCGCCGAAGGGCATTCGGGCTAATGGAAAGGTTCCCCGCCGGCGTCGGAATGGATCTCGCGAATGCACTGGTTCCCCGAAAGTCTGAGGGGGGCCGGGGATCGGGATCGACCGCGGTCCGGATCCTCTCTTCATTCTGCCCAAAACGACTCGACTTTACTTCCAAGCCCATTGAAAACTCTCGCTAATTCCATTGCTCAGGACGCCATCGCGGAGACCATCCGTTCCCTTTCTCCCTCCATGACCTTGGCCATGACGGCCCAAGCCAAAAAGATGCAGGCGGAGGGGATCGATATCGCCAGCTTTGGCGCCGGGGAACCCGATTTCGACACGCCGGATTTTATCAAGGCGGCGGCGATTGCCGCGCTGGAGCAGGGAAAGACGAAATACACTGCCTCGTCCGGCATCCCCGAACTGCGTCAGGCAATCGCCGACAAGTTGCTTTTGGAGAACCACCTGGAAGTGACCAAGGAGCAGGTCATCGTGAGCTGCGGGGCGAAGCAGAGCGTGTTCAACGCCATCGCGGCGGTCTGTAATCCCGGCGACGAGGTGCTGATTCCGGCTCCGTATTGGACGAGTTATCCGGAAATGGTGAAGTCGGTGGGCGCGGTTCCGGTCTTCGTTGACACCAAGTTCGAGAACGGGTGGAAGCTGACTGCGGAAGATTTCGACAACCACATGAGCGGTCGGACCAAGATGGTCATCATCAACAGCCCGAATAATCCGACCGGAGCGGTCTACACGCGTGAAGAACTCGAGGCTATCGCCGAGATTGCCGTGGCCGAGGATATTTTGATTCTGTCGGACGAGATCTACGAAAAGCTGATCTACAACGAGAAAGAGCACATCAGCATGGCCGCGTTGAATCCGCGGGTCCGCGACCTTACGATCACGGTGAACGGCTTCAGCAAGGCCTATTCCATGACCGGTTGGCGACTGGGCTACCTTGCGGCTCCGCTTCCCATCGCCAACGCGATCGACAACTACCAGAGCCACACCACGTCGAACCCGACCACCTTCGCGCAGTATGGCGCCTTGGCGGCGATCACGGCGGATCAGGGGTTTGTGAGTGACATGCGCGATGAGTTCGACATGCGCCGCCAGTATATGCTCCAGCGGCTCCGCTCGATTGGCAATGTGCGGATCATGGAACCGGATGGTGCCTTCTACTTCCTCGTGGATACCAGCCCGATGGGGATCAAGTCGATCAATCTGACGGAAAAGCTCCTCAGCCGCTATCAGGTGGCGGCGGTGCCCGGGGTTGCCTTCGGGCACGACCACAGCGTCCGCTTGAGCTATGCCACCAGTCTCGACGTGATCAAAAAGGGCCTCGACCGGTTCGAGAATTTCTGCCAGTCCCATTGAGGAGCGGCGGCCCGCGTCAGCCGTAACGACCGCTGACGTAATCCTGAGTCGCCTTCTCCCGTGGGTTGGACAGGAGTTGCATGGTGGGGCCGTATTCGATCAGGCGCCCCATGTAAAAGTAAGCGGTCCGGTCGGAGACCCGGCCGGCCTGCTGCATGTTGTGGGTCACGATGACGATCGTGAATTCCTCCTTCAGCTGGGTCATGAGTGCCTCGATTTTCAGGGTGGCCACCGGATCAAGAGCGGCGCAGGGTTCATCCATGAGGAGGATCTGCGGGCGGTTGGCGATGGCGCGTGCGATACAAAGGCGTTGTTGTTGGCCGCCCGAGAGACCGTAGGCACTTTCGTGAAGTTTGTCCTTCACCTCGTCCCAAAGGGCGGCCCCCCGCAGGCTGCGTTCGGCGACCTCATCCAGTTCGGCCTTGTGGTTCCGTCCGGCGACCCGGAGGCTGAAGACGACGTTCTCGTAAATCGTTTTGGGGAACGGATTGTATTTCTGGAAAACCATGCCGACGCGCTTGCGCAGGGAAATGACCTCGGAGGAAGGGTCGTAGAGGCTTTGTCCGTCGATCCGGATGTCACCCTCATGACGGATGTTTTCGATGAGATCGTTGAGTCGGTTGAGATTGCGCAGCAGGGTGGTCTTTCCGCAGCCGGAGGGGCCGATGAAGGCGGTGATCTGCCGCTCCGGAATCTCCATCGTGATATCCTGGATGGCGTGCTTGGTCCCATACCAGAAGTTAAAATGATCCACCTCGATGAAGGCCGGATCGAGGGGGGCGGCCGGTGCGGAGGACGAGACGGCGGAGGAATCGGGAGTGGCGCTTTCCGGAGGCATGGGGTGGGACCGGTCGGGATTCAGAATGCGCTGGCCTGGTATTTGCGACGCAGATGGGCGCGCAAGGAGATGGCCGCCAGATTGAGGACGACAACGAGAAGAATCAGGAGCAGGGTGGTGGCGAAGACCATGGGCTTGGCGGCTTCGGAGTCGGGCGATTGGAACCCGAGATCATAGATATGGAAGCCGAGATGCATGAACTTGCGTTCGGCGTGGATGAAGGGAGCCTCGAAGTCCAGGGGCAGTGAGGGGGCGAGCTTGACGACGCCGGTGATCATGAGTGGCGCCACCTCGCCCGCACCACGGGCCATGGCGAGGATCACCCCCGTCATCACTCCGGGCAGGGCGCTGGGGAGCACGACCCGCTGGATGGTTTGCCATTTCGACGCCCCGCAGGCGAGCGCCGCTTCCCTGACGCCGCGGGGAACAGCGGCGAGAGCTTCCTCGGTGGCCACGATGACGACCGGCAAGGTCATGAGGGCGAGGGTGAGCGAAGCCCAGAGAATGCCCCCGGTCCCGAACGTGGGGGTGGGGAGGCTGGAGCTGAAGAAGCCGTGGAAATAGGGACACTGGAACAGGGTGAGAACCCCGAGAAACACGGTCAGCGTGGCGACGATCGGCTTGAGGCGGGTTCCGAATCCGCGTCGGTTTTCAGACTCGGCCCCGGCGGGCGGGGATTGCACCGCCAGAAGAATGGAGCCGGTCAGGCAGACGAGGAAAGCGATCGCCACGGGAAACCACCACATCGGCGGCAGAGGTATGCGGGTTCCTCCATCGATGAATGCGCCCATTCCATAGACGAAAAAACCGAGCCCGAAGACGCCGAAGACGATCGAGGGGACGCCGGCGAGGTTGTTGACGCAAATGCGGACGATGCGCACCAGCAAGCCCTGGCTGGCGTATTCGCGGAGGTAAATGGCGGCGATGACTCCGAACGGGGTGACCAGCAGCGCGAGGAGGATCGTCATGACGAAGGTGCCGAAGATGGCCGGGAAGATGCCGCCCTCGGTGTTCGCCTCGCGAGGTTCGGAGGTCGCGAACTCGATGACGTGATGGAGGAAGACACCGAGTTTTCCGATGAGGGACAACCGGTTGGGTTCGTAGCAGTAGACGATGCTTCCGGTCTTCAAGGTGCGCTCCTCCCCGGTGGAGAGGCGGACCGTGAGTTCGTCCTCTTCCAGCCGGGCCCGCATCTGGCGGGACTCGGCGACCAACGTGTCAAAGCCCTTCTGTTCCCGGGCGATCCGGTCCCGCAACGCGCTCACCTCCGGTCCGGTCCCGCTCTTTCCCCCGGCAAGAAGTTCCTTGATGCGGAGTTCCATGGCCTTGATGCGGGCATTGATTTTCCCGATGCGGCCTTTCTCGAGATGGAGGAGGCGGGAGCGGAGGCGATTTCCCTCATCGAGCCGTTGTTGCAGCGTTCCTTGGAACTCGGGAGCACTGGCGGGCAACGTTGCGCCATCCTTGCGCTTCAGCTGCACCGGGTGGAAAAGGGCGTCGCCGTATTCCATCCGCTCCGCCAGCATCAACCCCTCCGGCCGGGATTCCGAGAGGATGGCCTCCTTGTCGATGAAGCGGAAGCCGAGGCCATAGGCGTCCTTGTTCCCGGTGAAAAGCTGGATCTCCGCCTTGGTGCCACCTTCCGCGGTGCGCCTGAGCTGGGTTTTGACGAGTTCCCCGCTGATTTTCGATTCACTGCCATCGGCGGAGCGGACGGTGAATTCCGAGATTGGCTTGGGCCAGAAAACGACGACTCCGTTGCCAAAGATCAGCAGGAGCAATCCCGCGATCATGAGGAGACCGCAAGCCAGACCGGCAGCACAAAGCCAGACTTGGATCTCGCCCGGGGTGTGCTTGCGCTGTGAGGCAGTCCTCTTCATCTTATCCGACACGGAATTTTTCGCGCAGGCGCTGGCGGAGCAACTCCGCGGCGGTGTTCAGGGAGAATGTCATCAGGAAGAGCACCATGGCGCCGAGGAAGAGGGTTCGGTAATGCGTCGAATGAACGGCCGCCTCGGGCAGTTCCACTGCGATGTTCGCGGAAAGGGTCCGCATGCCGTTGAAGATATTCCAGTGATCCGCGAGAGGGAAGCGGCCATGGCCCAAGCCGGGTTCCCCGAGAAGGAGGTGACCGTTGGCATCCATGATGGCGGTGTTCCCGGTGGCCATCACGACGATCATGGTTTCCCCCACGGCCCGGCCGAAGCCGATCATGAGCGCGGAAAAAATCCCGGCCGAGGCCACCGGAAGCACCACGGTCCGGACGACTTGCCACCGGCTCGCTCCCAAGGCTTCCGAAGCGGAAATGATGGAGGGCGGGACGTTGGAGAGGGAGTCCTCCGAGATGGTGAAGATGATCGGGATGACGGCAAACCCCATCATGAAGCCGACGACGAGGCAGTTGCGCTGATCATAGGGGGTTCCGGTGACTTGCGGCCACCAGAGCCGGAAATCGGCGATCCTGCCACCTTCGGGCGTGGTGGTCACGAACAGGGCCCGCTCCAAAACGGGACCGAGCTGCCAGCCGACCCAGCCGGTGAGGATGACGACGGGGAGCAGGACAAGATATTCCGATCCTTTGGGGAGCAGGTTCCGATACCGGATCGGAAGGCGGCTCCATGCAAAGCCGAGGAGCGCGGAGAGAAGGGGGATGAGGAGGGAAATGGCGAGCACGGACGGCACTCGGCTTTCGATGAGAGGGGCCAACCAGAGGGCGGCGAGGAACCCGAGAACCACCGAGGGGAGCGAGGCCATGATTTCCATGATCGGCTTCACCACCTTCTTGACTTCGGGATGCATGAACTGGGCGACGAAGATCGCGGCCAGAAGGGCGATCGGCACGGCAAAGAAAAGGGCGTAGAGCGTGCCCTTGAGCGAACCGATGATGAGCGGTGTCAGGGAGAGTTTCGGCTCGAAGTCATCGGTGCCGGAAGTGGACTGCCATTCATATTTCGGCTTGGAGGACCCCTCATACCAGATGCGGCTGAAGAAGGCGCGGAACCCGGCCTCGGGGTGGGGATCGTCTACCTCAAAGAGATGGAGAAACCCGGCGGGATCGAGCAGGGCGAGATGCTCGTTCTTTTCATCCGACGCCAAGTCGACGGGCCGGAACGCGAGTTTGACCGAGGCGCGCACTCCCTCGGTGGTGGCATGGCAAACCCGCAAGACCTGATCGTTGGCCAAGGCAAACGACTTGTTCCGCTGGCTCGGCAGGTAATGCAGAACCCCGCCAGCCAGGGGCGGGAAAGCCTTGGTTTGTCCGAACACACGGGTCGTTTGACCCTCGGGCACGAACAAGCTGAAGATCCTCACAGCCCCCTCCGCATTCCATGCCACCAAGGAGACATCCCCGAGCAGCAGATCGATTCCCCCCAATTGCCGGCCCTCGCCCTCGAAGGGCTTGAAGTGCTGCCGCACTTCCCACCCGATCCCCTTGGAAAAGAGATAGAAAACCTCACCACGATCCGTTCCGACGATCAAGCTGTCGGCGGATCCGGGAATGAGAAGGCGCTCCGGATGTTGTCCCTCCAGTTTGGCGGTGAGATCGATGCGCTCGCCCATCTTGACCTGACCGGCCCCCATGAGCGACCGGGTCTGACGGAGAGCGGTGACCAGAAGCTTGGCGTCGCCCCCCTTGCCTTGGATGGCGGCCACGAGTTTCCGGTCTCCGGCGTCCTTGTAATCCGCGGTCTCCACCGGCAGCCCGGGGGTGAGCGGGAGCAGGCGTTCCCGGAAACTTGTGCCGGTGACCACCGGGGTTCCCTTGGCGGCGGAAGAGGAAGTATATTTGAGTTGGAAGACGGCGACCTGACCGTCGCTCAAGCCGAGAATCAGCCGATCGTGTTCGGCGTCGAAACGGTGTGAGGTGACCGTGGCGGCATCGGGCAACGTCAGGGTCACCTGCTGCGCCCGATTCACCGCTGGGTTCACCGGTTGAAAACGGAGCGTCCGTTGCCCGTCGTAATGAAAGGGCAGTTGGGACCATTCGTCGAGACCGATGATCCCGCCCGACGTCCCCGGAAACCCGACCCGGGCGGTTTCATGAAGCCGGGCCTTGCCAAAGAGCGGAAAAACCTCACTGAGGATGAAGGCGAAGATGCCGAAGACGGCGACGACGATACAGACCCCGCCGAAGCCGATCACTGAGGTCATGAACCGGTCCAGACGCAACGTCTTTTGAGAAACCAGGAAACGCTCCGGGACCGGTCGGGGCGTTTTCGCTGGTCTGGCTGGGGGCGTTGGTTCGTGGGGAGACATGGGGAACCCAGGTCCAATTTTTCAATCGAGGGCGGTGGAAACCTCGGCCGCGATCTCGCCGGGCAGGGGGAAGTAGTGGTCCTTGACGACGACCGCCTGACCTTCAATGGAGAGGACGAACTTGAGGAACTCGTGGGTCAGAGTGTCCATGGGAGCGTCCGGCTTGCGGTTGACGTAGATATAGAGGAACCGGGCCAGCGGATAGCTGCCATCGAGGCAGTTCTCATAGGTTGCCGCGGCCAAGGCGTCTTCGGATTCTCCGAGCGACAGGGATTTCACGCCGGAAGTGGCATACCCGATGCCCGCAAAACCGATGGCGTAGAGGTCCGCGGAAACGCCTTGGATGACGGCTGAAGAACCGGGTTGTTCCTTGACGGATGACTTGAAATCTCCTTTGGCCAGCGCCAGTTCCTTGAAGAATCCGTAGGTGCCGGAAGCGCTGTTCCGCCCATAAAGCGAAACGGCGCGGCCTTTCCAAGCATCGAGACCCGCCTGTCCCCAATCGGAGATGTCCGTGCCGCCCCGGGTGAAGGTGCTGGAGAACATGCCGTCCACCTTCTCCAAGGTGAGGCCCTGGAGCGGGTTGTCCTTGTGGACGAAAACGGCGAGGGCATCGATGGCAACCTTCACCTCAAGCGGCTTGTAGCCGAATTTCTTTTCGAAGGCGTCGATTTCCTCTCCCTTCATCGGGCGGCTCATGGGGCCAAGTTGGGCGGTTCCTTCGATCAGGGCCGGGGGGGCGGTGGCTGAGCCCTTGCCCTCGACCTGGATGTTCACGTTGGGGTATTTGGCCTTGAAGCTTTCCGCCCAGAGGGTGAGGAGGTTGTTCAGCGTGTCGGACCCGATGGAGTTGAGGTTGCCGGAGACGCCGCTGACCACCTGATAGCGGGGGAGCGAAGGGTCCGGTTCGACGGCGGGGGCGGCGGCTTGAAGACCCAAGGCGCAGCAGAGGGCGATGGCGGAACGGCAAGGGGTGAAGGGCATCGGGCGCGAGAACACAGTTACGGATAGGTGGGGCATGGGGCTGGGCGAAACGGAGATATGGTGACGAAAGTGACACATTCCACGGTTGGGAAAGGACTCAACGCGAATGTGACGATCTCTTTGCATCCTTGCACTGAATCGAGCGGATTGCCTGCTTGAATTTCCCTTGCCCTCACGGAAGTTTCTCCATGGAAGCGATGTCGCCGCCCGTTCCGCCGATCCAACCGTCGCAGGGAACCCCGTCCGGGCCCTTGCCGGTTTCCGTGGCAATCGAGGTCGAGGAGGTCGATTTTTTCTATGGACCGAAGCAGGCGCTCTTCGGAATCAACCTGAGGATTCCGCGCCGCGAGGTCACGGCATTCATTGGGCCGTCAGGGTGCGGGAAATCGACCCTCCTGCGTTGTTTCAACCGGATGAACGACCGGGTGGATGGGGCCGGGGTGCGTCGGGGCATCATTCGGGTGGAGGGGCAGGACGTGCATTCCGTGGATACGGATCCGGTCCGGTTGCGCCGGGAGGTGGGGATGGTCTTCCAGAAGTCCAATCCGTTTCCCCGGAGTATCTACGAGAATGTTGCCTATGGGTTGCGGTTGGCCGGGGAGCGGGACAAGGAGGTCTTGGACCAGCGGGTGGAGGAGAGTCTTCGGGGAGCGGCGCTCTGGGATGAGGTGAAGGACCGGCTCGAAGACAGCGCTTATGGGCTTTCGGGAGGTCAGCAACAACGGCTCTGCATCGCCCGGGCCATTGCCGTGAAGCCCAGTGTCTTATTGATGGATGAGCCTTGTTCCGCTTTGGATCCGGTGGCCACGCAAAAGGTGGAGGACCTGATCACCCGGTTGAAACAGGACTTCACGGTCGTGATCGTGACCCACAGCATGCAACAGGCCACCAGGGTCTCGGAATGGACCGCCTTCTTTTACTTGGGGAAATTGGTCGAGTTCGACCGAACGACTGCGATTTTTGGTCGTCCAAAAGAGAAGCTCACGGCGGACTACGTCACCGGTCGGGTGGGCTGAACGATGTATCGGAATCGATCCCTGCGGGGGGGAGGTGACAAAATCGGAACAAAGTTAACATTGTCAAAATACCCCCATCCGTTACTCAATGACCAAGTCCCACCCCTGAACTCCGGGGCCCCGCCATGAAGCTCACCTTTGTCACCGACACCTATGCGCCCCAGCTCAACGGGGTTGCCCGGACGTTGGAGCGGTTGGTTTCGGGCCTTCGGGACCGTGGACACCGGGTGGACGTGGTCCGTCCTGCGGTTCTCGGTGCGCAGGAGGAGGGGATGGAAGTGATGTCCTTCCCGTTGCCCGGTTACGAGGGGGTCCATGTCGGGTTTCCCACGGTCGCCCGCCTTCTCTCCCGCTGGCACCGGGAGCGGCCCGACATTGTTTACGTGGCCACGGAAACGTTGCTCGGATTTGCCGCCATTCATTCGGCCCGGACGCTGGGCATTCCGGTCGTGACCGGGTATCACACGAACTTCCAGCAGTATCTCTCCTACTACCACATGCCTCGCCTCGAACCGATCGCGATGGCCTATTTGCGGTATCTCCATAACCTCTCGGCCCGCACTTATGTGCCCTGTGAGGATGTCCGGGATGCTTTGCACGGGGAAGGGTTCGACAATCTGGCCTTGTTGCCCAAGGGGGTGGATACCGATCTGTTTCACCCGGACAAGCGTGACGAGTCGCTGCGGCAGGAGTGGGGAGCCGGGCCTGCGGACCTCGTGGCCATTTACGTGGGGCGGATCGCTGCGGAGAAAAATCTGCCCCTCGTGATCCGGGCGATGCAGGCCATGGGGCGTTTGCGCCCCGGTTTCAAGGGGGTTTTGGTCGGCGAAGGTCCCAAGCGGGCGGATCTGGAGGCGGTTTATCCGGAGGGAATCTTCGTCGGCCCGAAGTTCGGGGAGGATGTGGCCCGGCATTATGCGTCCGCCGACATCTTTTTGTTCGCCAGCGAAACGGAGACCTTCGGGAACGTGGTTCTGGAGGCGATGGCCAGTGGATTGGCTGTCGTTGCCTACGGGTATGCGGCCGCGCGTCGTCATATCCGCCACGGGGTGAACGGATTCACCGCCCCGTTCTCCAATGAGGACGCGTTTTTGGAATGTGGCGAGGAGGCTCTGAATTCGCCCCATTTGGCCAAGTTGCGGGCGGCAGCCCGGGAGGAAGCCCTCGGAGTTTGTTGGGAACGGGTGATCGACAACTTTCAGGCGAGTTTGCGGGAATTGACCGATACCCCGGCGGCGGAGGAGGCGTTTAGCAGCCCGCCGATGGTTTGAGGAGCCGCAGCAGATGGAGGAAGATCAAAAGGCCATGGCGATATCGACTTACGAGACGGTGATTCTGTCGGACCTGCACCTCGGCACGCCGGATGCCAAGGCGGTCGAAGCGACGATGTTTCTGGAAGGGTTGCGCTGCCGGCGGTTGATTCTGAACGGCGATATCATTGACGGCTGGGCGTTGAGCCGGGGCGGGAAGTGGCTGGATGGGCACACCCGGTTCATCCACACGGTTTTGAACAAGATGGAGGAGGGGACGGAAGTGATTTACCTGAGGGGAAATCACGATGAGGTGCTCGACCGGTTTCTCCCGCTGGCCATGGGTGGTTTGCGGATCGCGGACGAATACGTCCATGACACCCCGGCGGGGGACTATCTGGTGGTGCACGGGGATGGGTTCGACTGCGTCACCACAAGCCACAAATGGTTGGCTGTCGTTGGGTCTGTGGCCTATGAATTGCTACTGAGGGTCAACCGCCTCTACAATCAGTGGAGGGCCTTTCGGGGACTGGGTTACTATTCGTTGAGCAAGGAAATCAAGGCGAGGGTGAAGTCGGCAGTCAGTTTTGTGGGACGCTATGAGGAGCAATTGCGCTCGCTCGCTCAGGCCAGATCCTGTCGCGGCATCATCTGCGGACACCTCCATACTCCGGCGGATATGGACCTCGACGGCGTCCACTACCTCAACTCCGGCGATTGGGTGGAATCCCTTACGGCGATCGTCGAGGAATTTCCCGGTGATTTCCGTGTCGTTTCATTCGATGAACTTGCTCTGATCCGGCCCTTGGCAGAGGATTCGAGTCCGGTCGCACGTCCCTTGGATCGGGAGGCGACCGGTTTGGTGATCGCCAGTTGATCCTGCTGTTTTGTCCGTCTCCCTGGTCATGAAAACCCCCAGTCATCATTCTCTCGCCCTTTTCGATACCGCCTTGCGGGAACTCCGCAATTCCTTGCTGACCATGTCGAGCATCGCCCAGCGCAATCTGGAGAGCGCGGGGCGCGGCTTGTTGGATCGCAATTCCACCCTCTGCAGTTTGGTCATTGGGGAGGACGATGAGGTGGATGAGTTGGAGCGGCTCATCGACCGGGAGGCGATGGAAATCCTGATCCGGTTCTCGCCGTTGGCCCAGGATCTCCGGGTCGTGTTGGCCTCGATGCGGATCGCTTCGAATCTGGAACGCGTCTCCGATCAAGCGGTCACGATCGCCCGGCGCGCGCGGAAGATGAACAAGCAGCCGGAGGCGGCCCTTTGCAAAACCATCGAGCCGGTCCTGCAACTTTCCAAGGAGCTGATCCGGGATGCCATGAAGGCCTTCGCCGAGGGGAGTGTCCAGTTGGCCTTGACCGTGATCGCCCGGGACCGGGAGTTGGACCGCCGTCACCGTGCCCTGACCAAGGAATTCACCCGGGCGATGGAGGTCCAACCCGTCGATATCCGGACTTACCTCCACCTGACTTTCATCGTCCGGGCGCTTGAGCGGGTCGGGGATCACGCCGTGAACATCGCGGAAGATGTCGTGTTCATCGAGCAGGGTGAAGATATCCGCCATGTCCATGAGGCGGCCGAGAACAGGCGGCGGGCCGAAGTCACGACGGCTCCGCTGAATTGACCGGGGCTGGTTTCAGGAGGTCCGGACGGTTCCGACGCGTCCGCTCCAGCGCCTGTCCCGCTCTCCATCGGGCGATCTCTCCGTGGTGTCCCGAAAGCAGGGTCTCCGGAACCTTGAGCCCACGGTATTCCGCCGGGCGGGTGTAGTGCGGAGCTTCCAAGAGCCCGCTTTCACCGAAGGATTCTTCGATCGGGGATTGGGCGTCTCCGAGGACGCCGGGGATGAGCCGGATCACGGCGTCGGTCACCACCACGGCGGCGATCGCGCCATTTGTCAGGATGTAATCGCCGATCGAGATCTCCTCGTCCACCAAGGCCTCCACGACCCGGTGGTCCACGCCCTCGTAATGGCCGCAGAGGAGGATGAGGTGAGACTCGGCCCGGGCCCAATCCCGCGCGATCGATTGTTGGAAAACCTTCCCCTGCGGCGTCAGCAGGATGACCCGGCTCTGCGGTCGGCGCAAGTCGTCCACCGCGCGGAAAAATGGGTCCGCTTTCATCAGCATCCCGGCCCCGCCGCCGTAGGGTTCATCGTCCACGGTCCGGTGCCGGTCCGTGGTCCAATCACGCAGGTCATGGATCCGGATCACGGCGGAACCGGACTCCTGGGCCCGCTTCATGATACTCTCGGAAAGCGGGGCGCGGCAGATGGCGGGGAAGATGGTGAGGATATCGATCTGGATCACGGGTGCGCTTCACTCGTCCGGATCATCCTCACCGCGTTTCTGTCCGCGCAGTTTGGCTTCGATGAATCCGTCGAGATTGCCGTCCATCACGTCACGGACGTCGCCGACGGTGTAGCCGGTGCGCAAGTCCTTGACCATCTGGTAGGGTTGGAAGACGTAGGAGCGGATCTGGTTTCCCCAAGCGATGTCTCCTTTCTCCCCGTAGACCCGTTCCATTTCGGAGCGCTTGCGGTCTTCCTCGAGCTGTAGAATTTTGGACCGGAGGATGCGCATGGCCCCTTCACGGTTTTTGCCCTGGGTCCGTTCCTCGGTGCACCGGATTCGGATGCCGGTGGGGATGTGGTGAAGGTGAACCGCGGTTTCGACCTTGTTGACGTTCTGCCCGCCCTTGCCTCCGGCGCGGGCGGTGGTGATTTCGAGGTCCTTCTCAAGGATCTCGATCTTGCCCTCGTTTTCATCGATCTCCGCGGTGACGTCCACGCTGGCGAAGGAGGTGTGCCGCTTCTTGGCAGCGTCGAAGGGAGAAATGCGGACGAGCCGGTGCACGCCCCGCTCGGGGTTGAGATTCCCGAAGGCGTATTCCCCGCAGATCCGCATCGTGACCGACTTGGTCCCGACTTCGTCCCCGGCCTGATGCTCGAGGATTTCGACGTTGAACTCGTGTCGCTCAGCCCAGCGTTGATACATCCGCAAGAGCATGTCCGCCCAATCGCAGGCCTCGGTGCCCCCGGCTCCGGCGTTGATCGTGAGGAAGCAATTGTGGCGGTCATGATCCCCGCTCATGAGGAGCCGGAGCTCCAAGGCGTCGAGCTTCTGGCGGACGACCGGGAAGGTCTGCGCCAGTTCAAGGACCGACTCCTCGTCACCCTCCTGAGCCATTTCGCGAAGGACCTCGAGGTCTCCGACGAGCCTTTCGAGGTCCCGCAAGGGATTGATCTTGGCCCGCATGCCGGACACGGCGGAGATGACGGACTGGGCCGCTTCCTGGTTGTCCCAGAAACCCGGTTCGGCCATTTTGGCTTCTTCTGCGGCCAGTTTTTGGGTCAGCGCAGCGTAGTCAAAGATACCTCCGGAGGGCGCCGAGGCGGCCCTTCAACTCGTCGGTGTCGAGTGCCAGGAGGTTGACCGTTTGAGATTTTGCGTCTGCCATAATGACGTGGAAGGTTTCCGGAACCGAGAAATTCCGGGGGAACGCAAAATAGAGCGGAAGGCCTCGCAGTCAAACAACAGACGACCGTATCCGGTGGAAAAGACGATGGCGACCTTGATCCGCACCCTGCCTCTGACCGAGACCAGTTTGATCGTGTCTTGGTGCAGTGAGGGGAAGGGGCTGATCAAAACCGTGGCCAAGGGGGCGCTGCGCCCGGCCAGTCCCTTCGCGGGGAAGCTCGATCTCTTTTTCGAGGCGGAGCTGGTCTATGTGCCGAGCCGGACCAGTGATCTCCACACGCTGAAGGAGGTGCAGGTGCTGCAATCCCGGCAGGGCATCCGGGCCGCCTACCTGAACACTCTGGCGGCGGCTTGCTTTGTCCGCTGGGTCGAATTGGTGGCCGAACGGGAGACCCCGATCCCGGAAATTGCCGATCTTTTGCGCCGTGGATTGGATTTTCTCGATCGGAGTCCCGCCGACTTGCGATCCCTCCTGCATTTTGAAAAACAGCTGGCGGAGCGGACGGGCATCCTTCGGGTGGGAACGCCGCCGGCCGGGTTGCTGGCCGAAACGTTCGGCGGTTGCCCGAGGCAACGGGAAGAACTGATCCGCGCTCTCGCTTCGTGAGCGGTTTTCGCCTCCCTTCCACGCTCGCTCAACCTTTCTGAATACGGTTTCCCGGATTCCAGTCAGATGCAGGTTGAAAGCCCGGCGCGGTGAGGTGAATGATCGTTCCGGGTTTCCTCCTACCCGGAGCCGCAAACGTCCTTTTCGTCTGAAGCCATGCTGTCGCCCATCTTCGCCCTGAACGTGAACAACCTGGATTGGGGGACCCGGGGATTTTCCTACGCGCTCAACGAGTCGCACCTGCCCGGGTTGATCATCACGGGAAGCCTTCTGTTGCTTTCGGTGATCAGTTGGTCGGTGATGTTCAGCAAGTTGGCGATGATCAGCGGCGCGTCCCAGAAAAACTACCGCTTCATGTTTGGCTTTCGCAAGGCCCGGACGGTGATGGAGCCATACGAGGCCAATTTTTCGGTGCCCGGATCCCCGCTTTACGGAGTGTATCGGACGGGCAGCCGGGAGTTGGCGATCCACCTTACCGGGGCGCTTGATCCCGAAGAGGCCCGCCGGACCCGTCTCCCGGAGGATGCCATGATCACTCCGGACCAGATGGGGGCGGTGCGCAATGCCATGGACCGGGCCATCGGCGAAGCGATGGTCAGTTTGGAATCGAAAATGACCTTTTTGGCGACGGCCGTGAGCGGGGCTCCGTTCCTCGGTCTGCTGGGAACGGTCTGGGGGGTGATGGAGACCTTCAGCGGCGTGGCCGCCTCCGGAAGTTCCGCCAGCATCCAAAGCATGGCGCCGGGCGTGGCCGCCGCGCTGGTGACCACGGTGGTGGGGTTGCTGGTGGCCATTCCGGCCATGTTCGGTTACAATTTCCTTGTGAGCCGGATTCGCACCCAGGTGCTTGAGATGCACAACTTCGCCGCGGAACTCACCTCCCTCTTTGAACGGGAGTTCGTGAGCTATGGATACTCGGCGGCGTTGCCACGGGAGGCAAACGAGACCGCCTATCGGAGCGCTCCGGCGGCGGCCCTGTCGGCTTACGCTGCTCCGGGACCGGGCTTGCCGGTCCAACCGGGAGGCGTTGGGGCCGCTCCGCCGATCGACTCCTTTCTGCCGGGCCGCGCCGCTTCACGCGTCCCGGACGGCCCTCCCATCAATCCGATCGCGCAGCAGGCGGCGGCGTTGCGTCGCCAACAAGCCGGTCAGTAACCCGTCTGCCGAACGAGATGTCGCGCAAGTCAAATCCCGTGCTGGACCCGTCTTTCGGGAGTTTGGCGGAGCTGAACGTCACGCCCCTGTTGGATCTCGCGTTCGTGCTCCTCATCATCTTCATGATCACCGCGCCGTTTCTGGCCGAGAGCGCGGATCTCTCGATCCCGACCAGCAAAGCGTCCCGGGATGCGGTCGATCCCAGCCAGGTGCACGTGGTCTCGGTGCACCGGGACAAGCGGATGTTTTTGGGGGACGAGGAAATGAACCCGGATGCGTTGCGGGACGCCCTCACCAAGTTGCACCTCAAGGATCCGGAAACCGCCTTGGTGATCCGGGCGGACCGGCAATTGCTGGTGGAAGACCTCGTGTCGGTGATGGATATCGCCAAGGAGGTCGACATCACCAAGGTGGGGGTGATCACCAAACCCGCGGAGTGACACGGTGAACCCGCCTCTCGCCACCGCTCCCCGACGCTTGAAGCGGCACGGAATTCTTCCGGGCGACGGCTTTGCCTGGCGCTTCGCGGTGGTTCTTTTCATCCATGGTGGCGTTCTTGTGCTGATTGTCTCCAGCATGAAGAAGCCCCTCTCCCTGGTTCTCGAAGGAGATCTGGGCGGCGGCGCCATGGCCTCCCCGGTGCCCATGCAGCAGGTGAACTGGGTGGACGTCTCCGTGACCGATGTGGTGGCCAGTCTCGCCCGGGCGCCCGGCCCGAAAGCGGAGGAACCGGAATCCGATCTCCCGTTGCCCGGGATCGCGGACGCCTCAATGCCTCCGCCCGAGCCGGTATCGGGGCCGAAGGTCGAGCCGCCCAAGGAGACCGCTTTGAAGCCGGCGCCGAAACCTGAGCCGCCCAGGGAAACCGCGCTGAAGCCGGCCCCGAAGGTCGAGCCGCCCAAGGAAACCGCTTTGAAGCCGGCGCCGAAACCTGAGCCGCCCAGGGAGACCGCGCTGAAGCCGGTGCCTGCCCCGAAACCTGAGGAACTGCCGCCCGCGCCCCGGCCTGTTGTGGCCGCCACCAAGGTTCCCGCCCCGGCCCCGGCACCTATCAGGGCCGTTCCGGTTCCCGTGACGGTTCCTCAAGCGGCCGCTCCGGGAACTGCCTCCAGTGGGAGAGCGGTTGGATCACCCGGCTTCGGGGCCGGACCCGGTGGAGCCGGAGGTCCGCTGAGTCCGATTTCCGCCTTCCACCTTGGCGTGAAGGAGGTCTACTTCTCCCAGTGGCAGCAACCCCATGGTCTGGTCGAGTCCGGTGCCAAGTATCGGGTGCGGGTGGAAATCGTGATTGCCCGGGCCGGTGAGGTGGTTTCCGCCAGAGTGGTGGCGAAGTCCGGCAACGCGGAGATGGACCGGTCGGTTCAGGAAGCGGTGGAGCGGGTCGCGCGGGTCGATCCGTTGCCCGAGGGGATCGGCGGGGCGAGCTACGCCATTTTATTGAATTTCGACATCTGAGAACCGCAAAGCGCGGCGGAGCCGTCGTCTGCAGAAGAAATTTGGGGAATCGTCAGGAATTCCTGACATGCAATCCCTGAAGAGAAACTCAACTTCAAGGAGTTTCTTACCTTTGACATTTTAAAATCTTCTGCGAACATTAAGTAAATGCGCTCCGAGTTTTTACAGGTTCTGCTCGTGATCGGGATGGCGGCCGTCGGCTTCGCCAGCATCCTGCTCGGTCAGCCAGTGGAGATCACAATCACTGGACAGCGGGGGTTTCCCGTCGCTTTGCGTGGTTTCCAGGGAACCGGGGGCGTGGAAGCGATGGAGACTCTGAGTGCGGATTTGCGCCGCTCCGGCCGGATTCGTTTGCAGCCGACACCCGCCGGGGCGTTCACGGTGGAGGGGAGCACGGGCGCAGGAGTTTTGCAGGGACGGGTCGTAGGACCGGACGGACGGATCCTGCTGGAGCGCAAATACAACGGGGAAGCTCTGGGGGCGCTGGCGCACCGCTTTGCCGATGACGCGGTTGGGGCGATCACGGGAGTGCCGGGCATCGCGGGTTCGCGGTTTGCGTTCTCCGTGAAGAAGGCGGGGCGCAAGGAGCTGTATCTCTGTGATGCCGATGGGGCCAACCTGCAGCAGGTGACCCGGGACAATTCGATCAGCGTGAGCCCCGCCCTGAGTCGCGGCGCCCGGCAGCTGGCTTACACGGGATACCTGAACGGTTTCGCGGACATTTATCTCATTGATCTGTCCACCGGGCGCCGGGAGAAGATCGTCTCTGAACCGGGAACCAACACCGGTGCCGCCTTTTCTCCGGGAGGCGAACAGATTGCCTGCACGATGAGTGCGAGCGGGAATCCGGAGTTGTTCGTGCTGCCGGTGCGTGGGGGACGTCCCAAGCGGTTGACGCACTCCCGGTATGTGGAATCCTCGCCCTGCTGGTCACCGGACGGGCGGAAGATTGTTTTTGTGTCGGACGCGACGGGGGCTCCGCAGCTTTTCGTGATTCCGGCCGAGGGCGGGCGACCGCAGCGGATCGATACCGGGCACGCGTATTGCGTGGAGCCGGACTGGGCTCCGAACGGCCACGGGCTCGCCTTCAATGTGCGGGAGGGAGGACGGAATCAGGTGGCGGTCCACGACCTGCGGACGGGGACAACCCGCGTTTTGACGAGCGGTGCCAGCGCGGAGACCCCGGTTTGGGGGGCGGACTCCCAGCACCTTGCCTATGTCCAGTCCGGCACGCTTTACGTTCACGACGTGGAGAGCGGGACCCGCGCGCCGGTCGTCAGCGGTTTCGGAGAGGTCTCCGAGCCGGCTTGGTCCCGTTGAAAGATCCTTTCCCCCACCCGCAAATCTCATGAAATCGTCTCGTCCATCCCTTCTGTCATTGGGTATTCTGATTGTCTCACTCGGTTGGACCGGTTGTGCCAACCGCAAAGGCAGTCCGGCCCCCGGAGAAGCCGGTTCCTACGGCGACGTTTACGACAGCTCCGCGGAGGGCGGATACGGGGGCGATCTTCCGCTGGCGGGTCGCACCAACGGGGTGAATTTCTTCAGTTCCAGCGTGAAGCGGGACCTTTTTCCGGCGGTCCAATTCGGGTTTGATCAATATGAGATCGCCAACAGCGAGCTGGCCAAGGTGCAGCGGGTCGCGGAGTATCTGCGGAGCGATCCCTCCCGCTTGATCGTGGCCGGGCACACGGATTCTGTCGGGACGCCCGATTACAACCGGAACCTCGGGGAGCTGCGGGCCCAGGCGGTGCGCGCCGCCTTGGTGCGGTTCGGGATCGATCCGGGTCGGGTCCAGACGGTGAGTTATGGCGAGGATTATCCTGCAGACGCGAGCGAGTCGGATAGCGCCCATGCGGCGAACCGCCGGGCCGAGTTTGGTTTCCATCGTTGACCGGGCGCTTCACCGGGAGTCTGTTGCTCCATGACCGAACCGGCTTCCGCCGTCTCAGATCCGCCGCCGGAGCCCTCATGGGGAGGCTGTATCCTCCCCGTCGTCGTGCTCTCTTTTTTCCTGGGGCTCGGCACCTGCGGTGTGATGACCGGCGTGATGCAACACAACGCTTTGGCTGGATTCGTCGACCCGAACCCGCTGGAGCTGGAGCCGTTGCGACCGGGGGTGGGAGAGTTGGAGCGGGCAAAACTTGCCGCGGAGCAGATCCGGCAGGCGGCGGAGTCCGGGGGCAGTGCGGAAGTGCCGGTGACCGTGGAAACCCTTAACACGTGGATCGCGACCTCCCCATGGCTCGAGGATTACCGGGCCAAGGCCCGGGTCCGGTCGATCACGCCGCAGGGGTTGGTGGCGGAGATGAGTCAGGAACTGCGGGGCAAACGCTTTCTCAACGGCACCTTCCGCTTCACGGTGGCCCCCTCCGAAACGAATACCTGGCAACTGATGCTGGAGGATATTGTCGTGCCCGGGCGCTCCGTTCCGCCCGCGTTTATCCAGAACTATCGCAATCTGCACATGTTCCGGTTCGATGCGGAGCTGCCCGGGTTGCAGGCTGCCTTGAAAAGGATCTCCGAAATCCGGATGGAGCCGGGGCGTTTGGTGGTGGTGGTCCCGGCCAAGCCCCGGATTCCCTGAGAGGTTGTTGAATTTCTCCGCTGAACGGAAAGTTTCCCCACCCCGGAGGCGTGATCACAGAGCATTTGCTCTTTTTGATTTTTCGAATAAACCCTTTCATGATGAAGAAAACCCTTGTAGCCACCATTTTCATGCTCGCGGCGAGCGGTCTCGCCCTGGCCGAAGTGAAATTGCCCGCGGTCTTCACCGACCACATGGTTCTGCAGCGGAATCGCCCCGTGAACGTGTGGGGATGGGACAGTGCCGGACAGAATGTGACCGTGCAGTTCGCGGGCCAATCCGTGGTGGCGAAGGCTGGGGCGGATGGCAAGTGGGTTGCCAGGTTGCAGCCCTTGGAGGCCTCGGCGGTGGCCCGGCAGCTCAAGGTGGATGGATCGAGTTCGCTCGTGATCCAGGACGTGTTGGTCGGTGAAGTGTGGCTTTGCTCGGGTCAATCCAACATGGAGTGGTCCGTGACCAGCGCGGACGACCCGGATTTGGAGACCCTTACGGCCAAGTATCCCTTGATCCGGCACATCACCGTGCCCAAGGTGGGAATCCAACAACCGCAGAAAGACTTCGTTGGCAAGTGGGACGTGTGCACCCCGGAGACGATCGGCCAGTTTTCTGCCGTCGGCTATTTCTTTGGCCGCACCTTGCATCAGGCGCTGGGCATTCCCATCGGGCTGATCGACAACGCCTGGGGTGGTTCTGCGGCGGAGGCTTGGGTGCCCCGCGATGTTCTGGCGGCGGATCCGGAGTTCAAGTCCTACCTCGATGATTGGACGGCCCGGGAAAAGAATTTGGAGGCGAACACCGAGGCTTGGTTGAAGGCTCTCGAGAAGTGGCGTGACGGCGGGGCCCAGGGGCGCGCACCGCAAAGCCCCGTGGATCAGATGAAGGGAAACGCCCGACCGGGAAATCTCTACAACGGCTGCTTGCACCCGATCATCGGTTACACCCTCCAAGGGGCCATTTGGTATCAGGGTGAGAGCAATGCCGCCCGCGCCTACAATTACCGGAAGCTCTTTCCCCTGATGATCACGCAATGGCGCAAGGAGTGGGGCCAAGGTGATTTCCCGTTTTTCTGGGTCCAACTGGCGGATTTCAAGGACGAGCAAGCGCAACCGGGCGACAGCGCTTGGGCCGAGTTACAAGAGGCGCAGACCATGACGCTCAAGCTGCCAAACACCGGGCAAGCCGTAATCAACGACCTCGGAGAGGCTCATGACATCCATCCCAAGGACAAGCAGAACGTCGCCAAACGCCTCGCGCGCCACGCGTTGGCCAAGGTTTACGGGATGAAGATCGTCGCCGAGAGCCCCCGCTATCTCTCCCATGAGGTGCAGGGCTCCAAAGTCGTGGTCACCGTTCAGCAACCGGGGGGCGGGCTCGATACCTTCGACGTCCGTGAACCCAAGGGGTTTGCCGTCGCCGGTGCGGATCACAAGTTCGTTTGGGCCGAGGCGAAGATTGTTGCCCCCAATAAGATCGAGGTCTGGAACAGTTCTGTCGCCCAGCCGCTGGCGGTTCGCTATGGATGGGCCGACAACCCGGTCTGCAACGTCCAGAACGCTGAGGGACTCCCGTTGACGCCCTTCCGGACGGACGACTGGAACACGACCACTATGCCGGTCCCTGTCGCTCCAGCCAAGACGGCGGCGCGCTGATCTTCCTTCGGGTCGTCCTTGTCGGTTGATCGCCGGGAGAACCGGGGTGAGTTTGCCCGGTGACCGACGCTCCTCCTTTGGAAACTTTCCCCTCTTTGTTTGCCGTTCCCGGTTTGGTGCACGGGTTCGTGTTGCGGGAGCCGGGTATCGCCGTGCACGATGCCGATAAGGACGAGGCGTTGCGGCGTTTGCGCGGGGGGCATCGGGAAGCTTTGCGCGGGATGGGAGTCGATGACTCGCTTTTGGTCACGGCGGAGCAGGTTCACGGGAGCAAGGTGGGGTTGGTGGATGCGTCGGTCCTGCAGCATCCGGAGCGCTGGCCGCTGGCCGGGGTGGATGCCCTGATTACGGCGCTGCCTGAAGTGGTGCTGGGAATTCACGTGGCGGATTGCGGTGCGGTGTATCTGGTTGACCCCGTCCACCGGGCCATCGGGCTGGTGCACTCTGGAAAAAAGGGGACGGAGCTGGGGATTGTGCCGTTCACCATGGCCATGATGGAAATGGTCTTTGGGAGCCGACCGCGGGATCTCGTGGTGCAACTCAGCGCCTGCATCCGTCCGCCCGCGTATGAGACGGACTTTGCCGCGCGCATTCTCGACCAGTGCCGGGTGGCCGGGGTGCCGGAGGGGGCGATCCATGATGCGGGCACCTGCACCTCGGCCCATCCCTCCAATTATTACTCCTACCGGATGGAGAAGGGCAAAACAGGGCGGCATCTCGCCTTTGCCTCCTGGCGGAAACCGGTTTCAAGCGGCGGAGAATGATCCCGAATCTGGAAGGTATGAACGCGGATTTCTTGATTTTCCGACGGGAGGCCCCGGCCAAAGTGAACCTGTGGTTGCGAATCCTCGGCAAACGGGCGGACGGCTTTCATGAACTCGATACGAGGATGGTGCGGATCTCGCTCGCCGACACGCTTGAGGCTTGGCGCGGAGCGGATGGAAGTGGATTGCGCTTCACTTGTGACGACCCTACTCTCCCCGTCGATGCCTCCAACCTGGTGGTCAAGGCGGTGCGGGCTTTGGAGGACGCGGTGGAACGGCCCTTCGATCTCGCGATTCATCTCACCAAGCGGATTCCGCATGGAGCTGGGCTGGGAGGCGGCAGCAGCGATGCCGCCACGGCCCTTCTCGGGATCAATCAGGCGCTGGAACTGGGACTGGACCTGGGGACGCTCTCCCGGGTGGCCTCGGGGCTGGGCTCGGATATTCCCTTCTTTCTCTGGGAAGGGGCCTGCGACTGTCGCGGACGGGGCGAGGAGGTGGTGCCACTGGCGCCGGACGCCTTTCCGTGGCGGCCCCGGCTCCTCCTGGTGAAGCCCGCTTTTGCGGTGCCGACGCCTTGGGCCTACCGGGAATGGATGACTTCACAGGAGATCCCGGGAATTGATTACGCGGCGCGTCCGATGCCTTGGGGGGAACTGGTGAACAGTTTGGAACGTCCGGTTTTTGCCAAACACCTCGTGCTTGCGGATCTCAAGCGGTTTTTGTCGAGCCGGAGCGGGGTATCCGGGGCGCTGATGTCCGGCAGCGGGTCGGTGGTCTTCGCGATTCTGGAGGAAGGCGCGAACCCGGGGCCGATCCGCGAGGCGATTCTGGCGGAGTTTGGCGAATCGACGTGGACGGACGTGGTGACGATTTTGCCCTGAGCCCCTCACTGGATCGTGGCCCGGACCGTGAACGTCCCGGCGGCGCTCGTCTGGTGTTTCCCGGCCCCGAAGAAGTAGCGGTTGAATTCCGGTTCCGCCTTGTCGAAGCCGCCGACATTGACTTCCTGCCCGCTCTTCACGGTGATGGTGGTGGCCAGATGGGTGTAGGTGACAAACTGCTGTCTGCCGGTCAGGTAGGTGTTGAGGCGGCGCTGCCGGAATACCTCGGGATCGACGATGGTGATCGCGGAGATCTGCGGCATCACGGTGAGGTGGATCAAGTCACCCTCCACGACCGGGAGGACCAGCATCCGGGTCCCCTCTTTCTCCCAGCGGATCTGCGGGACTTCGAAGTGCCCGGTGGCCAGGATGATGAGTTCCGGATTGCCGGTCACGAAGGGGGAGGCGCCCAAAACCGCCCCGTAAAGGCCGTCCGCGACATAGCGGGTGAAGTAGTCGATCATCGGCACGTCGCGCGCGATTTCGATGAAGCCTTCCTTGCCGGACTGCACGAGAATGAACTGGGTGTTCAGCCCGGCGCCTTGGGTGCGTTGGTTGAGCACATCGATTTCGATCGCTCCGCCCCGCGGAATCGGGCCCCGGGTGCCGAAATCAAAGCCGCGGGTCGTTTCCTCCCGGACCGACCGGGCAATGAACTCGATTTTCACATTGGGCGGAGGTGCGGTGAGGTGGGCCAGCATTTGCCGGACGGTTTCCACCTGACCCGGGGGGGCGATCACCCGGAGGACGCGGACCGAGCGCAGGATGTGGTATTTTCCGCCCTCGCCGATGGTTTCCTTGCAGAGGGCTTCCACGGTTTCGAGGTCCGCCCGGCCGAGGGGAAAATCGCGGCGCTCCATTCCCTCGGGCACGGAGAAATCGGGCAATCTCGAGCCCCCTGTCTGTGCCGGGCATCGGGCTGGAACCAAGGCGAGAAAAGCGACAAGCCAAACCCAGTGTTTCATGGTGACAGGATAACCCGGAAACGGGGCCCAAGGCAATCTCTTGCCATCGGACCGGAAAGCCCGGAGGGTTCTGGGAATGATCCTGCACCGGATTCTTGCTGAAGCGGCCGTCGAGGTGGCGGACGGGGTTTTCGCGCGTCGCAAGGTGCTGGATCACGAACTCGGTGCGGCCTTCGCGCGGCATCCGAAGTGGGGAAAACGGGACCGCGCGTTCGTCGCCGGAACCGTTTTCGAGGTCGTCCGGTGGCGACGCGCCTTGGCGTTCATCGCGGATGTCGCGGAAGGGGACACCGCGGCCCTCTGCGCGGCGCAGTGGCGGCGCATGGGGTTCGAATTGCCTTCCTGGTGGCGTCATGAAGGGGCCGGGGACGCGGAGATGGCGGAACGGGAGACGGCGCTGGCCGGGCAGGGACGCGCCGTCCGGGAGTCGATCCCGGACTGGCTCGACGAATGGGGCGTGGCCGGATTGGGGGCGCGATGGGAGGCCGAACTCACGGCCCTGAACCGGAGGGCCCGCGTCTATCTACGGGTCAATACCTTGCGCAACAGTCCGTGCGAGGCCCGGGCGTGGTTATCGGGTCATGGGATTGAGGCCACGCCGGTGGCCGGGATGCCGGAGGCCTTGGAGCTTCCGGAGGGCCGGGTGATCCCCAAGGGATTGCTGCTCGAGGGCCGGGTGGAAATCCAGGATGCCGCTTCCCAGCGGATCGCTCCCTTGCTCGGGGCGCGTCCCGATGAAATCGTGGTCGATGCCTGTGCCGGTGCCGGGGGCAAGACCTTGCACCTCGCCGCGTTGATGGCGAATCGCGGCCTCATCCATGCGTTGGACGTGGATCCGCGTCGGCTGCGGGAGTTGCAGCGCCGGTCCGCTGCCGCGGGGGTCACCAACATCCGGGTGGCCCCGATGAATCCGGTGACCCTTGCCGCTTTGGCTGGGCAAGCTGACCGGGTGCTCGTCGATGCGCCTTGTTCCGGCTTGGGAACTTTGAAGCGGCAGCCGGATCTGAAGTGGCGGCTCACGCCGTCAGACATCGGGCGCGTGCGCCGGATCCAGGACGAATTGCTCGATTCCTGCCCTGCGATGTTGCGCCCCGGGGGCGTGATGGTCTACGCCACCTGCTCCATCCTGCCGGAGGAGAACCATCGCGCCGTCGAGCGGGTGACGGCAGGGGCCGGGCTGCGCTGGATCGAGGAAGAGCAGATCTCCCCGGCCGAAACCGGTTGGGATGGTTTTTACGCCGCGGTGTTGCGTTCCGGGGCGGAGTCTCAATAGGGACGGCCGGACCTGGCGATGCCGGCCAATTGATCCTCCGTGAACCGGAGGGAGAAGGTCATCAACTCGTCGATCATGCCCTCGAAGTGAGAATCCTCCATGGTCGGGGAGGTCCAATTGCCGATATCGGCCACGCCGATGCGCAAGGACGGTGCCCGTGGCAGGTCCCCGCGTCCGACAAGTTCCCCGTTGAGGTAATGTTCGACGGTTTGCCGGTCCGCGTCGTAGCAGGTGGCGAGGAAAACCCATTGATTCAGCAGGTCCGCGAGGGGCAACGGTTCGGAAGCAAGGGAAATGGTTTCCCCGGGATCACCGGAGGGCGGGACCGCCCGGAAGTTGAGGCGGCGGGCCGCGCCATCGATCGACCATTGCACGGAACCCTCGCTCTCGCCCTCGGACATCAGGAGGCCGTGTTGACGCGGTTTCAGGTCATCGACCCGGATCCAAGCGGCGAGGGTGAGCGCCCGATGGGTTCCTGGGATATGGATCCTCACCCGGTCGCTGGTGCGCGAGAAGGAAAGTCCGGCCTTCCCGGGCCAGCGTCCCTGGCTTGACACGGCGCCGACCACCAGACCGGAAACCGGATCACGATAAGGGCCGGTGCTCTGGCCTTGGAAGGTTCCGGTCAGGTAATCCTTCTCTTCAAAGTCGAAGTAAGCGAGGATGCCCGGGTGGGTTCTCCAGAAAAGGCTGGATTGATACCACTCGGTGAGTCGCTTCTCGGTGGACATCGCCTGCATCTGGTTGACTTCCCGGTAGGAGGCGAACAAGTCGGCGTCGGCTTCCCTGGCTTCGGCCGTGCCATCCGTGGCGATGAGGGCGGCGCGCCCCACGCCGAGCCGGGTGGGGATCCGGTCCTCACCAGTTTGGAACGCGACCTCCCCGTCGAAGACATGGACCTCGGCGCCCTCCGGTTTGACTTCAAGGCCGAATTCCGTGCCGAAATCGATCAATTCCCCCTGCCGGGTGCGCACCCGGAAACAATCCGCCTGCGGTGGGACGATGGCGTGAAAACGTCCGAGGTGACAGTAGGCCTCCTCGCCCGAGACGATCTCAAAGTCCGCCGGGCCTTCGATGACGGCCTGGACCCCGTTGAAAAACTGGAGTTGGATCAAGCCGGCTGCCAAGCGGATCCGGGAGGGCCCGATGAGATCTCCGGGGCGAAGGGCGAGGTCGTCTGCCTGCCAAGTGGCGTCGAGGATGTGGTTGACGACGGCCAAACTGCGGGTCGGCAGTCCGGTCGGGCCGGGAGACTCGCCGGGCCGGGACCGCACGAGGAGGGCGGCGGGAATTCCGAGGAGGAGCAGGGCGGCGGCGAGGGAGAGCAGGTGGCGGATCCACGGGGAGCGCGGCGGTCGCAAGGCTTGAAGCGGGAGGGGCAAACAGGCTCGGGATGGCGACGAGGCCGGTCCGAGGTTCTCCAGGGTGGCATGGACGTGGGTCAGCTCCGCGAAAAGACGGGCGAGACAGGGATCCTGCCGGAGCAAGGTCTCCAATTCCAAGGTTTCGGCTTCGGTGATGCGGTCGTCGCACCAACGAAGGATCAATTCGCGGGGGCGGGACTGGGAGGAAAGTCCGTTCATGGGGAGGGTTGCCGGGTCAGGCGATGTTGGATGCAGCCTTGGAGCCAGTTGCGCACCTGTTGGAGGATCCGGTAGACCGTCTTGGCCGGGCGATCGACCAGTTTGGACACGTCCTCGACATCCAATCCTTCCAGATAGCGCATCCGGATGAGTTCGCGGTTTTGTTCGCTGAGTCCCGCAAGGCAGGCTTCGAGGGCTTCGCGGCGATCGTCGTCTTCCTCTTCGTTGAGTTTGGCGACTTTCTCCGCCAGCGCATCGAAGATCTCCTGACTGAAGGTCACCTTGGCCCGGGCCAGTCGTTTGCGGTAGTCGCAAATTTCGAAGTAGGCCACCCGCATGGCCCAAGAGGCGAAGCTGCTTCCGGGTTCGTATTGGTCGAACTTCTTCCAAAGCACCACGCTGGTCCGTTGGTAAAGATCCTCGGCATCGTGCCGGTTGGCGACGAGGGACCGGATGAAATTGCGGATCCGGAGCTGGTTGGCCAGGACGAGGGCGACAAAGGCATCCGGAGCGCCGGGATCTGTTCGGGAAGGGCCCACTGATTGGGTAATGGTCCGAGGCCGGGTGCTGTTCTTATCTTTTTGTGGAAATCGGTCCAAGGGGAAGACTCACGGGCGGAAGTCGCCAAGGGAGGGGCCCGCGTTGGCAATGCGCTGGCTGGCACCGTCCCGGTGAACCCAGATGCTCTGGACCATGCCGCAGAGGAACATGCAAATGAGCAGGAAGGTGCCGCCGTAGCTGATGAAGGGCAGGGGGATGCCGGTGATGGGCATGATGAGGAGATTCATGCCCACGTGCTGGAACACATGGGCGAAGAACAAGGCCGCCACCCCGGCGCAAAGGATGCGGCCGAGGCCGTCGCGGCTGTAGAGGGCGATGAAGAGGCACTGCAGCAAGAGGAGGGCGAGTCCCGCGATGAGCGCCGCGGTGACGTAGAACCCCCATTCCTCTGCGATGACCGCGAAAATGAAGTCGTTGATCGCGGTGCGCTTCGGGATGAAACCGAGATTGTTGATCGTCTTCGGCTCGAGGAAACCTTTGCCGGCGAGGCCACCGGAGCCGACCGCTTGGATGATGTAATGCGCCGCATAAGCGTCCCCCTGGGTGTCCACCGGCTTCCCGGACAGCATATCCATGAAGACGGTGATCCGGGTCTTCTGGTGCGGCTCCAATCCGAAAAAAAAGGCCCATGGAACGGCGGAGAGACCGATCAGGGCGACGACGATCATGTAGCGAAAAGGGATGTTACCCACGAGGATCATCGCCGCGGCGACCGGCAGAAAGACCATCGCCGAGCCGAAGTCGCCCTGGGCCAGCACGATGCCGAAGGGGAGGATGCAGCAACCGGCCGCGAGCCCCAGCTTGACGAAGGGATTCCGGAAGAAGGGATGGACGTGATGAAGGCCTCCGAGGAGCAGCGCCACCAGCAGGATGGTGCCGGCCACGGCGATCTGGGAAGGTTGGAAACGGACCGGACCGAGTTGCAGCCAGCTCTCGTGGCCATGGATCGATTCCGCCGCGGCCAGAGCCAGCAGGGAGAGGACGATCCCGCAGAGATACACCGGAATGGCTCCCCAACCGACCCACGAATAATCGATGAGGCTGGCCGCAAAGAAAATCACGGTGCCGACCCCCACCCAGACCATCTGGCGGTTCCATGCATTTACGAGGGACGCCTCCTCCTTCATCCAGCCCGCGGCATAGATGGCCGCGATGCCGAAAGCGATGAGGGCAAACATGTTCGCCACCATGAACCAGTTCATGCCGAGAAGTTTGCGGAGGAGCGGAGTCATCGCCGGTCGACCTCAAAGATATCACATCATCCCGCCCGAGGCGAGCAACTGCCGGGTGCATTCGTGACGGGCCGAGTGGAAAAGCTCGTCCGGAGAACCCGACTCCACGATTCGACCGCGGTTCATGATGTGCATTTCATCGCTCAGGTGCTCGGCCACGGCGTATTCCCGCGCGAGGTAGAGCAGGGTGATGCGCCGCTGGATCCGGATCTCCCGGAGGATGTCGAGGATCCGGGCCTGGCTCACCGTGTCCAGATAGCGCGTCGGGTCGTCGCAAATCAGAAGTCGGGGTTGCGCGGCCAAGGCCCGGGCGAGGCAGACCCGCTGTCGGTCGAAGAGATTGAGGTCCCCGGGGAAAAGGCTCAGGCAATCCCGGGAAAGCCCGACAGCGTCAAGGAGCGTCTCCATCCGGTCCCGGGATTCCTTGCGGCCCAGTTCCCGTTGATGCAGCCGGAGGACTTCCTGAAAGAGGCGGCGGATCGTCCAGCCCGGCCGGAAGGCGTCGTTGGGGTGGGAAAAAAGCATCTGGAGATCGCTCCGGAGGCGTTGGAAACGGTGGCTGCTCATTCGGAAAACCGGTCGTTCGGCAAAGTGGACGGTGCCGCCGGCAGGGGGCAGGATCCGCAAAAGGGTGAGGGCCAGCGTGGTCTTGCCGCAACCGGTCTCCCCAGCGATGCCCACCGCCCGGCCCTCCTCGATCGTGAACCCGACGGCATCGACAGCCCTGACCTCGACGCGCGGGGCACCGGAGAACCACCCGCCTCCGGTCCGGTGGACGGACGAGAGGTTTTCGACGCGTAGAAGGGCCATGAATCAGCTGGGGCCCGGGCTGAGGAAGGCGGTGAGCGGGCTCGTGGGGGATGCCAAGGTCCCGGTGGGGGCGAGTCCGATTTCATGGGCGGACCGGCCGGCTTCGACCGCGAGGCGGAAGGCGCGGGCCATGGCCGCGGGATCCCCGTTGACCGCGAGGGCGGTGTTGACGAGCACCGCATCCGCGCCCATTTCCATGGCGGCGGCGGCATGGCTCGGAGCGCCCAGACCGGCATCGATCACGACCGGAACGGTCGCCTGACGGAGGATGATCTCGATTTGCGCCCGGGTTTCGATTCCGCGGTTGGAGCCGATCGGCGAGCCCAAGGGCATCACGGTGGCAGCCCCGACGTCCTGGAGGCGTTTGGCGAGCACGGGATCCGCGTTGATGTAGGGGAGGACCGTGAAACCTTCCTTGACCAGTTCTTCGGTGGCGCGAAACGTTTCGATCGGGTCCGGAAGGAGGTAGGCCGGGTCCGGATGGATCTCGAGTTTGACCCACGGGGGGAGTCCGGCGGTGACCGCGAGACGCGCCAGGCGGACCGCTTCCCCGGCGTTCATCGCGCCGCTCGTGTTGGGAAGGATGAGGTAGCGGTCCTGATCGATGAAATCGAGAATGTCCGCGAAGGCATCCGGTCGGGTGGAAAGGCTGGCCCGGCGCAAAGCCACCGTGACGATTTCCGTGCCGCTGGCTTCCAAGGCATCGCGCATGATCGCGTTCGAAGCGAATTTTCCGGTGCCGACCAAAAGTCGGGAGGCAAAGGAGCGGCCGGCGATGACGAGCGGAGCGGACATGGGCGAAACGGGAGACTTACGGCGGATCGCGGGCATTTCAAGACAAGTCGGCGGACAGGTGCAGTGAAATCGGTTGCGATGGGGGATCCTCCGGCTACAATCGGGTCAAAGCAAGGAAACCACCGTCACATGGCTGATATCGAGAACAAGTGGCCGGAGAACGTCACCGGGAAATTTTTTGTGGATGACCAGTGCATCGATTGCGACCTTTGTCGCGAGACGGCGCCCTCGAATTTCACTCGCAGCGATGACGGGGGTTATTCTTTCGTCTACAAGCAACCGGAGAGCGATGAGGAGATGGCGCTTTGCGAGGAGGCCATGGAAGGCTGTCCGGTGGAGGCGATCGGCAACAACGGAAAGTAATTCATGACGGAGGAGGAACTTCGGCAGCTCCTCCGGGACCGCGGGATGCTGCCGAGTGCGGAGTCCCAACGGGGGCCGAAGACCTTGGTGGACCTTCTCCAGCCGCATCTTGAGCGGTTTGGCCTGCGGGATCAGGTGGCCGAGAGCCAGATTCTGGATTCTTGGGAAAGCGTCGTCGGTCCCGCCAACGCCGCCTTCAGCCGCCCCGTTAGCTTGCGGAAGGGAGAGTTGATCGTCGCCGTTGCCCAGCCCGCCCTGAAATACACCCTGGAGCGTTTCCACGCCGGGTTCATCCTCACCCAGCTGCAGGAGCGGTTCGGGCGGGATACCGTCCGCAGCCTGCGCTTCCGCACCGGGAACTGAGCACCACCCGTCTTTTTTGGTGGGGCCGATGGTTCAAAAGAGCCGCATTGCCTGCGCTGCATCCTTGACCTGAAGCGTATGAGGGGGGTAAACGTAGAACGCGTCGTGTGGCGCGCCATCATTCTCCCCGGATGGACCGGATACGACTGAAACAATTGCGGGTCACCGCGCACATCGGTGTAGGCGATGAGGAACGGCGTCGGGCTCAATCGCTCGAGGTCGACTTGGAGTTGGTCCCCGCGCGGGGCTGGGATGGCGCCTTGGGGGATGACGTGGCCCTCACGGTCGATTATTATACCGTGTCCGAGTGGGTGCGGGAGGAGACCGCGGCGCGCCCGCGGAGGCTCATTGAGACGCTGGCTTTGGAGCTCGCGTCGGGCTTGCTGGGAAGGTTCGGCTTGCGTGAAGTGGAGGTGGTGGTGCGGAAGTTCATCCTGAGCGACGCTGCTTCCGTCGAGGTGGTGTTGCGACGAACCCGGGGGGACGCATGACGGGGAAAAGCGCCACTGAGGGGTTCGGGATGGAGGCGGAAGAGGTGTCGGCGGCACCGCGGAAGCCGGATGAGGATCGCGATCTGGTGGCGTTGGCGCAGTCTGGCGATACGAAGGCGTTTGACGAGTTGGTGCGCAAGCACAGCACCAAACTTTACAGCCTGGTCTACAACATGACCTCGAATCACGAGGACACGAACGACCTGCTCCAAGACATCTTCGCCAAGGCTTACCGCAGTTTGAAGCGCTTCCAAGGGAAGTCCGCCTTTTACACCTGGATCTATTCGATCGCGGTGAACATGACCCTGAACTTCCTGAAGAAGCGGAACCGGCAGCGCAAGTTCAGCTTGGATGACGTAGATCAAAACATCCAGAATGATGCGGATTTCATCGAGCAGACCTCGAAGACGGACCCTGTCAAAGAGGTCAATATTTTGGAGTTGCAACAGAGATTGAACGCCGCCATGCAGACGTTGTCCGATGATCATCGCGCGGTGGTGACGATGTTTGACATCATGGGTATGCCCCACAATCAGATCAGCGAAATTCTGGGTGTGTCTCCGGGCACGGTCCGCTCGCGTCTTTTCTATGCCCATCGGCAGCTGCAAAATTATCTGGAGGAGTTCCGGCGATGAAGGGAAACGAGGCACAACCCGAAGATTGGGCGGCTCGGTTGATCCGCCTCAAGCGCTACGAGACCCCCGGTGAGGGGTATTTCGAGGGCTTCCTCGAGGAGTTGCGCGAGCGGCAGCGTTCCGAGGCGCTGCGCTTGTCGGTCGTTACCTTGGCCAAGGACCGCCTTTTGACTTGGTGGAGGAGCTTCTCGCTCGTCGGGCGCATGGCCACCGCAGCCGGTCTGGCGACCGTCGTCGGGGTCTGCTGCTTCCTGACTGCCCAAGACTCGTTCCGGGACGCGGAAGTGCCCGGCCCGGAGAACGTCTCCCTCTCCGGCGGTCATCCGGCTCTCGCTGGGGTGACTTTGGTGCGGGAGTTTTGAAGGTGGTGATGGAGATGCGTCGCTTCGCAATCCTGATCACGGCGATCCTCGGCGGTCTTTGCTTTCCGCTTGGCACCCGGGCGCAGGAGCGTTTGCCAGTGCCGGACGGTTTGCGCGGCTTGGCAGACTCCATGCTCCAGCGGGTGAGCGGTTCCGTGGCCCGGGCTCTGTGGCAGGAGGCGGTTGGAGGGCCGGACTTCACCCAGGCCTTTTTCGTGGGGGACGGCACCTTCCTTTCGGTGAAGCCGGGCGCGGCGCTTTCGGATGAGGTGGTCTTGCGGACGGCGGAAGGAGAGCGGGAGGGACGGGTGGTGCTGGTGGACCCGGCCTCGGGGCTCGTGGTGTTGCATTGCGCTTCCCGTCTCGAGGAATCCTTGGAACCGTTGGGCTTCGGTTCGAGTCGCGCCCTGTTCATCGGGGACTCGGTCTTCGCCTTGCGGGTGGTTCCGCTTTCCGGGCTGCCTGAAAAAACGGAAGTCGGCATTCTGGTGGGGCGGGATCGGAAAGTGGAGGGCAAACTGCTTGAGGTGGCCTACCTCCGGGTTCGGGTGGAAGGTGGGGGATCGGTCAAAGGGATGCCGATTTTCGATGGGGCGGGTCGGGTGGTTGGCTTGGATTTGGGGCGGGAACTAGATGCCGGGGGAGCGGAGTTTCACGCCTTGCCGATTGAGGTGGCCGCGAAACTGGTCTCGGACCTCAAGGTTTACGGGCGTCGGATGGAGGCTTGGATCGGGCTTCGGTTCAACACCGGAACCACCACGGCGAAGGTCATCGGAGTCCGGCCCGGCTCGCCCGGTGCCGCGTGCGGGGTGCTCCCCGGGGATGTGGTGATCCATTTCGCCGGGGCCCGGATCGATACGATCGATGATCTTTCGGACAGTTGTTACACGCTGACACCGGGCCGGGCGGCGGAGATCCATTTGTTGCGGGGCGTGGACCGGATCGAGTCATCGCTAACCCCGCAAGTCCTTTCGGCCAGGCCGGTGGCCGCGGAACCCGTCGCGGCACCGTGAACGGATTCTTCGATCACGCCGCTTGGCAATCGGGCGGATCTGCCTTTAGCATGGACCATGGAATCTCCTGAGTTCGTCCCTGCGGAGTTGGATGCCGTCGTGGCCTGGCGTGATGAACTTGATCGTGCGGGGCGCAAGCTGGTCTTCACCAACGGATGCTTTGATATTCTGCATATCGGTCATGTCCGCTACCTCCGGGAAGCGCGTGCGTTGGGCGATGCCCTGGCGGTTGGATTGAACAGCGATGCCTCGGTGAGGGAGTTGAAGGGGTTGGGGCGACCGGTGAACTCCGAGGGTGACCGGGCGGAAGTGCTGGCGGCGCTGGCCTGTGTGGACCGGGTGATGGTGTTCCATGACCGGCGGGTGGACGGTTTGATCGACCGGATCCGGCCCCACATTTACGCCAAAGGAGGCGATCACCGTCCGGAAACCCTTCCGCCGGAGGAGCGGGAAGCTTTGCGTCGCGTTGGGGCCGAGGTTCGGATCCTCTCATTGGTGCCGGGGCGGTCCACCAGTGCGACGATCTCCCGGATGGGCGGGGGTGGGGCCGGAACGAAACGGAGGCCCCGTCTCGCGGTGTTGGGGTCCGGCAAGGGCTCGAATTTCCGTGCGATGCTGGGAGCCATCAACGAGGGGCGATTGCACGCGGACATCGCCGTGGTGATCAGTGACGTGCCGGGGGCGGGAATCCTTGACCTGGCGCGGGACGCGGGCCTGCCTCACCTGGTGGTGGACTGCGGGGCGCGGCGGGCGCGGATCGATGCGGCGGGGGCCAAGGACTTGGTCGACCGGATCCGGGCGTCGGGCGCGGATTTGGTGATTCTGGCCGGGTTCATGCGGATTTTGGAGGAGCCCGTTCTGGGAGCGTTCCCGGAGCGGATCTTGAACCTGCACCCGTCCTTGCTGCCGAAGTATCCCGGTAAGGACGCGTGGGTGCAAGCGCTGCGGGCGGGGGAAGAGGAAGCGGGTTGCACGGTGCATTTGGTGACGGCGGAAGTGGATGCCGGGCCGATCCTGAAACAGGCCCGCGTTCCGGTGGAGCCGGGGGATACGGCGGAGACGCTCTATTCCCGGATTCAGGTTCAGGAACATCTTCTGCTTCCTGCCGCGATCGAGGAATACGCGGCAAACTTTCTCCCGGGCTTGCAACCCTGACAAACCTACGCTTTCCTGTGGGCCACGAAACCGGTCATGCAGGGACTCAACGGACTGAATGAACCCCAGCGCGCCGCGGCCCGGCACACCAAGGGCCCGCTCTTGATTCTGGCGGGGGCCGGCACGGGAAAGACGCGGGTGATCACCACCCGGATCGCCCACATGATTGCCCGGGGGATTCCGTCGGAAAACATTTTGGCGGTCACCTTCACGAACAAGGCGGCCTCGGAGATGCGCGAGCGCGTCGGCCACATGATCAAGGCGGAGGACGCGAAGAAAGTGACGGTCTCCACCTTTCATTCGCTCTGTGTCAAGATCTTGCGTCAGAACATCGACCGCCTCGGATACAAGAAGAATTTCGGGATCTACTCCGGCGCGGATCAGTTGGGGCTGGTGCGCAAACTGGTCGTGAAGCGGGGCGGCAAAAACGCCGAATTGGATCCCAAGGTGGCTCTTTCCCTGATCGGGAATGCCAAGAGCCGGGGGCTTCCCTTGGAATCGATCAACCACTCCTTCGGCGTGGAGATCGCCCAGGCCTATCAGCAGGAACTGAAGCTGATGAACTCGGTCGACTTCGATGATCTGCTGATCCTCGCGGTGAGACTTCTCAATGATCACGGGGATGTGGCGGAGAGTTGGCAGCGCCGGTTTCCCTACATCATGGTCGATGAGTTTCAGGATACCAACGGATTGCAGATGGCGCTGCTCCGGTCCTTGGCCGGCACCCGGCAGAACGTTTGCGTGGTGGGAGATGACGACCAATCGATCTATGGTTGGCGGGGCGCGGAAATTTCCAATATCCTTGAGTTCGAGCGATTTTTTCCGGATCCGCTAGTGGTGAAGCTGGAGGAAAACTACCGATGCCCCATGCCGGTTCTCCACTTGGCGAACAGCATCATTCGGCACAATCAGGGGCGGCGTGAAAAAACCCTGTGGAGCGCCAAGGAGAGCGATGAACTGGTGCGCTTGATGGGCATGCCGAGCGCGGAGGAGGAAGCGCAGGCGATCGTCGGTGAAATGTTAGCGGTCAAGCAAACGGAAAAACGGACATGGGAGGACTTCGCGATTCTGTTTCGGATGAACGCGCAGTCGCGTCCTCTTGAACAAGCGTTGCGTGAGCATCAGGTCCCCTACCGGGTTGTGGGAGGAATGAGTTTCTTCGACCGCCGGGAGATCAAGGATATCCTCTCCTATCTTCAGGTGTTGGTGAATCCGGTGGACGATGTCAATCTGTTGCGGATTCTCAACAACCCTCCCAGAGGCATTGGTGAGGGGCTGATCGAGTCGGCGACAGACTTCAGTTCGGAGCACGGGATCAGTGTTTGGGAGGCGATCAAGCGTGAGGATTTTCTGGTCTCACGTTCCGCCAAGGGACAAAACGCCTTGGGCCGCTTCGTCGAATTGATCGAGCGTTTCGGAGAGTTGGCACGTGACGGCTCGGCGGATTATGCGGGCATGACCGGGGATCTCCTGACGGAAATCGAATATTTCGACTATCTGGGGCGCACTTGTAAAACCCCGGCGGAGGCGGACATGCGCGAGCAGAATGCGCGGGAGTTCATCGACGGACTGTTTGAGCATCGCGCGCGATCCTCACAAAAAGCCAAGGGTTTGCAGCATTTTCTCGATGAAATCGCTCTGGCCTCGGACCGGGACGATGATGATATCAGCAAGAAAAAGGGCGTTTGCCTGATCACGCTGCACGCGGCCAAAGGATTGGAATTTCCACACGTCTATCTGGTGGGGTTGGAGGAGGGGATCCTGCCACACAGCCGTTCCCTGTTGGAAGGAACGCGGGATGAGGAGCGGCGGCTGCTCTATGTCGGGATCACCCGGGCCATGACTTCATTGACCCTGACCTATTGTCATAGCCGCAAAAAGTATGGGGAGAAACAGCCCTGCCAGCCCAGCTCGTTCATCAAGGAACTGGATCGCAACTGGTTGCAGGAAATCCTCTATGACGATCACATGAATCAACCGGCGAGCGAGGAATCCACCGCGAATTTCTTCGGGCAATTGCGCGCCATGCTCTCGGAAAAAACCTGAGGGCGGGGGCAGGTCACTGCGCAGCCTCGATCAGTCCGGTCAACGCTTCACGGTAGCGGCTGAGATCTTCGGACTTGCGGAGTGCCAGGGCATTGTCAACGGCGGCGACCGCTGCCTCGTAACGGCGTTGGTCGACCCGCAGGCGTACCAGTTCAAACCAGGCATCGAAGGCGACCGCTTCCGTCTTGGCGGCCCGGAGGAACAGCATTTCCGCCTCCTCGGCGGCACCGGTTTTGGCGAGATGCCCGCCCAGAATCACCAGGGAAGAGCCGTCGTCCGGCTTGGCCGCGACCAGAGTCCGCAAGGTCTTGAGACCGCGCTCGACGTTTTGACCGGAAGAAAGGTCGATGCGCGCCTGCTCCCTTGAGAGGTCGGCACGGTAGGCCGTGGCCTCGGGCGGGGCATGGTGGAAGGCCTGTGTTTCCAAGTCCCGGGCGAGGGTCCAAGCCGCCAGATTCGTCGCGCTTCGCAGGGCGCCGAGAATGCGCGCCGGAGGTGGGGGCGAACTTTGGGCGAAAGCTTCCGTGACGAGAGGGACGGCCAGAGGCTCGCGACCGGCCCGGAGATGCAGCTCGGCCAGCAGGAGCAGACCTTCTCCATCGAGGGTGCCGAGGCGGCGCGGCAGTTCGAGGGCGGCGATGGCTGGTTCATGGCGGTCCATGGCCAGATAAATGCCGGCCTGGACCATGGCGTAGGAGGCTTGGTCGGGACGGGCGGCGATGACCTCGTCCAAAAGGGCCACGGCCTCCTCGTTTTGGTCGAGGTGTTGGAGGCACTGGGCAAGGCCGCTTTTCCATTCGACCGATTCCGGTTCCATGAGGAGGGCCATGCGATAGGCTTGGAGGGCGCTGGCCCAGTGTTCTTCCTGAAGCCGGCAGTAGCCCAGCAAGCCATAGGTGAGGCCATCCTGATCCCCGAGCCGGATGGCCTCGAGCAAGGGCGGAAGAGCCTTGGCAAACGAATCCTTGCGCAGGATGGTCAGGGCAAGATTGCGATGGGCCCGGCGGAAGGACGGGACCAACTTGATGGCCGCTTCGTAGGCGGTGAGGGCGTTCTCGAGTTTTCCCTCCTCGAAAAGCAGGTTGCCCCGGTTAAACTGGAGGGCGGCGGACCCCGGCAGCAGTGAACTTTGCTCAAGGAGTCGCAGGGCGTCGGGACGCTTCCCGGCAGCCATGAGCTTTTGCACCTGAACCAGAAGTTCACTTTCCGCGGCGGTGACGGACGGCTCGATCCGGAACTCAATTTCATAGGAGCCGGTGAACGCCTTGAGGAAAGCCGGTTCCCGCCAGTATTGCGGGGAGATGGGCAAGGGCTCCACCGCGCCGGCTAAAGCGGCATGAGCGGAGAAAAGGGTCAGGAGGATTCGGGTCATGAGGAAAAAGTCATTGCGTGATGGTGATGGGCCACCGCATCACGGCTTTGACCGCAACACCGTTCATCTTCGGCGGGGTGTATCGGGACCCCTGGGCCAGATAGCGGGCCGGGGCGACCAATTCAGGATGCGTCGAGGAGACAACGCGCCGGACGGAGACCCGCCCGGCCTCGGACAACTCGACCTCGAGCACCACCGTCCCAGCCCTGACCCCGGCGGCGGCGAGGCGGGAGGGAAAGGTCACTCCCGGATGGTGGAGCAGTCTCGGGGAACCGTCCAATTCCGTCACCCGGTAGGAAGCTTTTCCGGGCGCGGAGGGGGTCCCGGGACGTCCCGGACCGATGCCCTTGCCCAGCCCGGTTCCGGCCCCCCCCAAGCCACCAGTTCCGTTTCCGGTCGCTCCGAGGCTGCCCATGGCGGGAAGACCGGAACGGGCTGCGAACTGGAAGGCATCGACCGGGAGGTCCGGCGGTAGTGGAATGTCCACAACGGGGAGCGCCACCATCGAGGGATCGGGAAGATCACTCAGGCCGGTCAACGCGATCGGAGGAGGTGGCGGACCGGGTTCCTCGTCACCGGAACCTGCCGGCGGCGGTGGCGGTGGCGGTGGCGGGGGAGGTTCCTCGAAAGCCAGTTCGACTTCCCGAAGGTCAAGGATTCCGGGCTCGACCGGGGTCGGAAGGAAAAAGCGCGGGACGACCAACGCGGCCAGGACACACGCGGCGGAGAGCAAACCGGTCAGCGCGGCGGTGAAGTTCATGGCGTGGCGCGTTCGGTGGCCAGGGAAACCACGGTGGCCCCCGCCAACTTGGCGGCATCGATTAGGCTGACGGTGAGTTCGGTGGTGGTCTGGGCATCGGCGCGGATGACCACTGGCGCGGAGGGATCCTCCTCGAGAAGGGAGCCGATGACCGCCCCGACCCCGTCCATGCCGATCTCGCGTCCCCCTTGGAAGACCCGGCCGTCGGCGGTGAGCGCCAGGAGGATCGCCTTGTTGTCCAGTTCGACGGCGGTGGCGGCCCTTGGTTTGGAAACCTCCACGCCTGCTTCCTCGAGGAAAACCGTGGTGGCGATGAAGAAAATCAGGAGCACCAGCATGATATCGATCAGCGGGGTGAGATTGAGGTGAATCTCAGTGGAAGCTTCTTCCTGGAGCAGGCCGCGTCGTTTCATTCGGAGGGTGAGGCACAAGGAGGCTGGGGAACGGGCACCTGGCTGTGGTGCCAGCGCTTCCAGAGTTCAAATTGGGTGAGCTCGGCAGAGCGATGGAGCAGTGCGAGGAAAAAGGCGGCGGGGACGGCCACGATGAGTCCGGCCTGGGTGGCCACGAGCGCCTCGGAGATGCCCTGGGAGACACCCGCCACCGGGACACCGTTCCGCGAGTGGGCCAAGCCGCGAAAGGTCTGCAACATGCCGGAGACAGTTCCGAGCAATCCGAGAAGCGGGGCCCCGGTGATGAGCACTGCGACGAACGGAAGGCGTTGCCGGACCCAAGCGAGTTCCGTCAGCTCGAAGGAAGCGAATGGATACCCCGGGTCCGGTGAGTCCGCAGCGGGTTGCAAGGCGCGCAAGCGGTTGCGCGCCTGCCGCAGTCCGCTCCAGATGGCGGCCAGGAGGGCGTAGATGAACGACGCCAGCACCAGCAGGGCCCAGAGCACAACGCCCCCCTCACGGATCGTGTCTTGCAGGGCCTGTTGCATCAAGGTCTCAGTCGCGGAGGCTATTGACAAACACGAGTCCCAACTGCTCGGAAGATTGGAGAATATCCTGACTGCGGCGCGTCAGGTAAGCGTGGAGCAGCAGCGAGGGCACCGCCACCACCAATCCCCACGCTGTGGCGGTCAAGGCCTCGGAAATGCCGCCCGCCAAAGGCTTGGGATCGCCCGAACCGACCACGGTGATCATTTGGAAGGTCTGGATCATACCCGAGACCGTGCCGAGCAGGCCCAACAACGGAGCCGTGGCGGCGGTCACGGCAATGAATGGGAGGTGGGAGCCCGACCACGCCTTCACTCCGATCAAGGCTTCGTAAATCGTCTCCTCGATCGCTTCCAGCCCCTGTCCCGAGGCTTGGACCGCTTTGTGCAACACCTCTCCGGCTGGGTGCTTCGCCCGTCGGGCCAACTCCGCGGCTTGGCTCCGGTCGCCTTGTTTGACCGCTTTGATGATGCCTTCCATCCAAGCCAGGCCGGGCCTCCGGACCCTGGAGAATTGAAGGATCTTGAAGCCGCCGAAGGCAAAGGAGATGAGGCCCAACGCCAGAATCGGCCACACCCAAAAGCCACCGGCCTGGATCGATTCCCAAACCCCGAAATGGGTCGACTCCTCCACCAAGCGGGCTTTTCCCCCGGTGAAATCGATCTCCAGTTCCGTCGCACCGCCGGAAATCAAGCGGGCGGCGGCGGCGGCGTCCCCGGGCAGGATCCGCGGCGCTGAACCGTTTTTCCCAGGCTCGACCGGGCCGCCGGCCTGCCCGTCGAGTGAGGAGAACCAACTCTCCGGCCCCAAGGCCGCAAAAGTGCCCTCCTGAACCGAGCCATCAGCCGCCACGGCGATCCCCGGGGAGGTGGACCCTGCGAAGAGTTTGCCGAGCCGTTCGATCGAGGCGTTGATGACGGCGACGCGAGCTTCGAGCACAGCCGGTGGCGGGGTGTCGGACTTCGGAACGATGACCTCCTTGCCCACGGAGAGGGGCGGAGCGCCCGGGATCTTCCGGGGATCCACTTTCAAAGCATGATCGCGAAGCAGGCCGGACAGGGCGGAAGTGTCTTGGGCGAGCCGGTAGTCGGTGTTTTCGAGTTCCCGGAGCACCTCGCGCCGATCGCTCACCGCGGTGCGGGCGAGTCGGGCCAGTCTTCGTTTCTCCCGGAGTTCCACCTCGATCTTTGAGAAGTCCGCGGAGAGACGGGGCTCCTCGGCGGCGACAGCGGCCCGGGCTTCGCCCAAACGCTTGAGGGCGTCTTGCAGATCCGCCTCGGCCTTGGTCTTGGCCTGATCCAAGGGAACGGTCTGGCCCTGAGCCGAAAGCGAAAAGCCCCCGGCGAGAGTCAAGACGACCAGAATACGGAAAAACGCGGACGGGCTCATGGTTGGGACGCTGCGGAACGCGCGGGGACGGGAAGGGTAAGGAGCCGGGGCGGAGCATCCCCTGCGAGCTGTTCCACGATGAGGCGGATCCGGAGAGCGAGGTCGGGGCGGTCCTCCCATTGCCAGCCGCCTTTTCCGGGGCGCCCCATCCCCGCGATGCCTGCGCCGCCGGTGTAGTAAGCGCAGGCCACGCCCAGATAGACGACCTCCAGTTCGCGCCCGTCCCGGATCTCGCGGGCGTGAGAGATGTGCGAGGCAAAGCGTTGTGCCTGCTCCAGAATTCGGAGCAACGCCTGGAGGGCGGCCCGCACGTCTTCTTCGCTTCCCTTCCAGCCCTTGAGGATTTCAAGATCCGGGGAAACGGTCTCGAGCAGCGGCGGCGGGAAGAGTCGGCCCAGCTCCAGAAGTTGTTCCCTTGCCGTTGCGATGGCACGGGCGGTATCTGTCCGGGCGGCCTTTTGCGCGGCGATCCGGGATTGGAGCGCGGTTCTTTCGGTATCGAATGAGGCGGCCGATTGTCCGGCCTTGGCCAGTTCTTCATCGAGGAGTACCAGTTCCTGATGGTAAACCTCCAGCAACTCGTTCATCGCTGCCTTGCGCCCCACCCAGCCCTGGGTTTCCTCCGAGATGAGCCGTTCCGTTTCGATCCATTGGGCGATGGTCTCCCGGAGAACGGCCACCGTCGCCGGGTCGGCCGGCGGAACGGGAGCCGGCGGAGCGGATTGAGCCCGCAGAAGCTCCGGTCCGGAAAAGGAGAGGAGCCCTGCGGCGAGGAGAAGCGCGCGAAGCGAAATCATGGGGGAGGGATTGAGACTCAGTCGCAATAGCGCCACCCGCACCGGGAGTCAACCCCGATTCGCAGTCGTTCGTCAAGGGGCGGCCCTAGGGCGCAGGCGGCAATCGATCAACGGATTTCGCGCAGCCGTCCGCCGGTCCTCCGGGTGATGTTCTCCCAAGCGTCCTTGTCCTCCTCGCGCATTTGGAAGCCGATGAAGTGGAGGGAGGTTTTGGAACCCGCCTTTTGAAACCCCTTCACTTGATCCTCGATTTCCTCGGAAGGGATCCGGCGGTTGGGTTCATCGGGGGTGGTCTGCTCGAATTGGCCGTCGGAGATCACGAAGATGACGTCGGGTTTCATTGCGAAGGCGGCCTCGAGCACTCGGGGGACTCCGTTGGCGGGCGGGCTGACCACGCCGTTCCCCCCTTTGGGCATCTGGCCGCTTTCGTTCCACTCCCGCTCGATCCAGGAGGTCGCGAGATCGCGGTTGGCCGGGGTCATCGCGGTGAGTTCCGGTTTGAAGGGTTTGAAGTTGCGGACGAATTGGATGAGCCCGAACTCCGCCCCGGAGGGAAGGCCGGAAATCAGCTTGATGGTTTCCTCCTTGATCTTGGCAAGGGGAACACCGCTGGCCCCGGCCTTGTTGACGACGCTGGCGGAGACATCGAAGCAGAGCACGATCTTCTGGCCCTGCGCCTTGAGTCCCATGAAGGTGAAACCGCCGAGACCCTTGGCCAATCCACCCGAGCCGCCGAGACCGAACCCGGCTCCGTTGCCCAGTCCACCGGCCCCGCTCAGGCCGGTGACCAGGCTGGAGACCACACTGGAGGGATCCGGCACCAGATTGGCATCGAGTCCGATCCGGGGAGCTTCCGGGAGGGCGAACGCGGTGGGGCGCAGGCTGACGAGGCGCTGTTTGAAGGTCGGTTTGGAGGCGAGCCCGGCGTGCGAGGCCAGGTTCATCCGGTGCTGCCTGGTCTGCGGGGGAATCTTGATTTTGGGGGCCGGCGGCGCCACAAACTTGGGTGGTGGCGCTTGGATGGATTTGGCCACGATGAAGGCCCCGCCCGCTAGGGCGAGGAGGGCGTGAACGGCGAGGCTGCCCATGAGGGCGGCTCCGGCCCCCTTCGATGCGGGGTTCGCGGAGGGTGCGGCGTCGAAAGGTTGGCGGCTCATGGCTCGATTGCCTCCGGATCGTCTTCGCTGTTGAGGGTGACTCCCTTGATCCGGGCCCGGGCGCAAGCGTTGAGAACGTCGACGATCCGCTGATGGGTGCTTTGATTTGCCACGTCCAGGGTCACGAGGGACATCGTGTGGTTGTTGGTCGCGGATTCGCGGAAGCGTTGCAGGGTGTCCTTGAGGACGGTCAGTTCCCGGTCGGATGGTTCTCCAAGGATGCCCTCATTGACCTCCACGGCTCCGTCCGGGCGGATCGCCACCCGCACTTCCTCAGGAAGATCGACGCTCACTTCGTCCGAGACCGAGCCGGGCAAGGTCATGCTGATGTCCGCTTCATGGCGCGGCGGTTTGGCCGAGACGATGAAAAAACAGAGCAACAGGAAGCCGATGTCCGCCATGGGGGCGATCTGCATCTCAGTGGGGGGCTCCTCGCGGCGGCGGGACATCATGGGGGTATCCGGGTGAAGCTTAGTTCTGGCTCTCGCGGAAGCTGGCGAGAATGACCTCGACGGCTCCGGACTCCGCGCAGGCGCGGTAGAATTCCTTGGTCTTGCGGGCCGGGATTCCGGCATCGGCCCGGAGGTAGACCTTGAGAGGGGGATATTTGAGGAGTCGCATCTTGAGATGGGCGGTGAGCTGGGAGAGCGTCATGGCTTCATTGCCGACGAAGTAGTTCCCGGCCTGATCGATGTTGACGACGACCCGTCCATTCAAATCCGGGGGGACTTCGGCGGCGCTGGCGACGGGCAGGGCGACGTCCACGGAGAACTCGTTTTCCGTCAGGTGCATGGTCACCATGAAGAAGATGATGAGGATCCAGGTGATATCGATCATCGGCGCGATTTGGAAGCCGATGTCCTCGCTGTGGCGGCGGCGGATGATCATGTCAGGCCGCGGGTTGCGGGGCGCCGGTGACGAACCGGCCGATGAGGTTGGAGGCGGAGCGTGCCACCTCCGACATCAGGGATTGGAGGGAGTTTTTGAAATAGAAGTAGGCGAACATGGCCGGGATGGCGACGAGCAGGCCCCCGGCGGTGCCGACCATGGCCTCACCGATCCCGCCGGCGAAATCGGACGGTTTGGCGGCTCCGGCAGAAAGTTTCTCGAAACTTTGGATCATCCCGGACACCGTGCCGAGTAGTCCGATCATGGGAGCGACGGCGGCGAATGCGTTGAGCATGTTAACCCAGAGCATGAGGCGGGTTTCCTCATGGAAGATGGATTCCCCGGCGGCGGCCTCGAGATCCGCCTTGGTGTATTCGGTTACGCCGGTGCCGGCCTTTTCCAAGGCCTCGCGGATCACGGTGCTGAGAACGGAGGGCGTGGTGTTGCAGATGGCGATGGCCTTGGCGGCGTCCTGCGCCCGGAGCGCGTCATTGAGGGCGGTGACGACCCGGCCGGGCATGAGCCTGCCCTTGTTCAGGGAAACGAGGCAGAAGCTGAGGACGGCGAGTGTGGCGATGCTGGTGAGGGCGATCATGTGCATCACCCAGCCGCCTTCCTGATAGAGATCGATGAGCGTTTTGGAGTGGACCGTGGCCTCCTCGCGCGCAGGGGCCGGGGCTTCTTGGGCCGCCATCGGCTGGATCCCGGTCAGGGTAAGCCAGAGGACGGCGCAGGCGGAGATCGCAAAAGCGCGGACGGGGAGTCGGGTGGACATGGTGCTAGTCTTCAAACAGGTTGTATCGTTTGGGTGGAGGCGGTGGCTCCGCCGGTTTTTCGGCCTTCGGCTTTTCTTCTTCGGCGGGATCATGGGCAGGCTCTCCGGGAGCCGGGCGATTCAGTTGGGCTCGGAGAGGGAGGAGCCGGTCCCGGGCCTCGGCGCTCCGGGCGGTTCCCGGATAGAGGGCCAGGAGATCTTCGAGCGCGTTTGCCTCCCGTTCCTCCTCCCGGGTGTGGCGGTAGACTTGGGCGGCCTGCCAGAGCCCCGCCGCCGCTTCGGTGGTCCGTGAGGGATGGAACAGACCGGGGTAAAGCGCCAGGTCGAGGGAGCGGTGGTAGTGCCGGTCCCTTGCGGGGCGGACTTCATCGTCCTCCATCCATTTGGGATTCTCCTCTTCCAGCCGGCGCAGCGCCTCGAATTCTTTGAGCATGAGGTAGCCGGTGAGGAGAAGCATCAGGTCGGGGTTGGATTCATCGGCGGACTCGATCAGGCTCCAGGCCCGCTTCTCGATCTCCACTGGCTTGGCCGTCCGCAGGAATTGGATGAAGTCGAGGGTCTCGCTCTCCTGAAGGGCCCTGCCCTTGCGCGAGGGATCGTGATCTCCGCGGGCGATTTCCCGGGCGATGGCCAGCGCATCGGCAAAGGCTTCCTCTTGGCGCAGGGCCCGGGCGAGGGCCAAACCGAAGTCGCCGACATTCGACCCCGCAATGCCGAGCGTGAGGCGGCGGGCCTCCCAGAATACCCGCAGGGCGGGGATCGATTCCGGCTTCGCCTCCGCGATCAGTTGCCGTTCTCCCATGGACAGACCGAAACGGATTCCGCCCACCTGATCATAAGCCAAAAGGCGCTTCGCCGTTCCCCGCTGGACTTCCAAGCCCTCTGGCGTGGCCCGCACGATCCCGGCGCGGAAGGCCGCCCCCCGGGCGGGATCCTTCCAACGGATTTCGTCCAGATCCGCCCGGCGCGCCAACGCTTCGGCCGCCTGCTCCGCAGTCTGACCGGACGCGACGCCCATGAGGAGGAGGCAGGCAAGGAGCATTCTCATGGTCCTCCTGTTGCCGCGGTCGGCCTTGGCGGGATTTCCCCTTCCTGCGGAATCCTCGGTTCGATGACTCCGCCCAAGGCAATCGCCCGGGCCCGACCCGCGGAAGCTTGTTGGGTTTTCCGCAAATCCTCACGGCAGGCCAACTCCGAGTAGACTTCACGGGCCAGATCCGGACTGCCGATGCCCTCCAGCGCCTGTCCCCGACCCCAATACGCCTCGGCCACAAGGTCCGGATGGCGGTTGTAGAGCACATAGATCTGTTCGTAAAGAGGGAGGGATTCCCGGAATCGTTTCCGTCCGGCCTGAAGCCGCGCGGCTCCCAGAAAAGCCTCCGCCCGGATCCGCGATGGCATCGCCCGGGATTTCTGCACCGCGCTGTAGACCAGCAAGGCGACGTCCGGTTTCGTCGCCTCAAGGAGTCCGGCCCGCGCCAGCGCCACCTTGCCGCCGATCTCCGCCTCGACGATGGAGATTCCGTTCGCGTCGGGGGCCGATTTTGGCATGACAGCGGTTTTCTCGAATCGGTCGAACAAGGCCAAAGCCGCGGCTCTATCCCCGCGCTCCAAGGCGAGGAAGCCGAGTCCGGCAAAGGCCCGGTCCCGCTCCGGAGCGCGTGGATACCATTTGCGGAGACCCTCGAGGAGGCGGAAGACTTCCTCGCGGTCGCGGCCTCCGGCGAGGGCCTCGGCGCAGTCGATGAGGATCCGCGGCGCGGTTTCCTTAGGTTCGATTTGGGCGGCGAGGGCACGCCAGGCTTCCCCGGTTTCCGCGGAGCCCCGTTGCTGGAAAAGCTGGAGTTCGGCCCAGCCGAGCCTCACGAGGTAGCGGGCTTGTTGCCGGGCCGCGGCCGCGGTTTTCTCCTGTTGCAGCGCGGCGCGGAGATCCGCCTTTTGGTCACCGGGATAGAGGGGGGCAAGGCCGAGGAAAATCTCCTCGAGACCGGGCCTGACCTTGTCATTGCCGAGCCGGCGCAAGGCATCCCAGGAAATGCGGCGGGCCAGTCCGGGGTCACCCTGCTGCTTCGCCACCCAGCCGAGCCAGTGAAGGGCTTCGGCGATCCTCGGGCTCTCCGGTCGGAGCCTGAGAAAATTCTCGAACAGGGAACGCATTCCCTCGAGGTCCTTGCGGGCCTTGAGGATCTGGCCGCGCTTCATCCACCCTTCATCGTGGAAACCAGGGGCCTCGGCGCTGATGCGTTGGTAGGCGAGCAAGGCCTCGTCCAAATCCCCCAGCGCCGCGCGGGCGTCGCCCAGAGTCAGAAGCGCTTCCGGCAACCACTCGCTCGCGGGATGTTCCCTCTCCAGCCGGGTCATCTCCCGGATCGCCGGCTCGTGGAGCGCCTCGGAAAAATAGGCATAACCGATCCGGAAAATCGCGTCGTCCGTGTAGCTGCCCGTGCCTGCGTCTTTGGATGGCGGATCAAGCAACCGCGCGAGCCGCTTCCGGGCCGATTCCCAGTTCTGCTCGAAGTAATCCGTCATGGCCCGCCAGAAAAAGGCGTGTTCCCACATCTCATCGGAGACAGGAAGGTCGGCCAGCAACGCGTCGAGCAGCACGGCGGCCCCCGCGTGGTCATCCAGTTGGATGCGGTTGTAGGCTTGGAGAAAACGGGCCTTGCGCGCCAAGGCATCGTCCGGAAAGCGGTTCGCCATCTCCGCGTAAAGGCTCGCCGCCAACGCATGTTCGAGCTGGCCTTCCGTGGCCTGCGCCTTGGCAAAGAGGACGCCCGGCAGGTTCTTCGCGATGGGCAATTGGCCGAGCCTTTCCAAATACACATCCGCGGCGCGGGCGGCCCGTCCCCACCGGTCCAGGGACATCCATCCGCTGATGAGATTGACTGTCGCGGATTCGACCAACTCATCGGGCGGCATCTGGCGGACCATCTGATCGAGGAGCAGCGCTGCCTCGCGAGTCCGGCCGAGATCACTGTAGGCTTGGGCCAGGCGGAGTCGCGCGGCGGAATCGAACTGGGGCAGTGTCCCAATGTTCGCGAGGTCCTTCTCCATTTCCGCCACACAGGTCCGGAGTTGGTTTTGCCGGACCGCGTTCCGGCTTTGTTCCGCGTAAGTGAAATCAGCGCGGGTCTCCGCGAGCCTGGTTTCCTGCAGCTGCACGATTTCCGTGCGGTGGCGGACCATGCGCAACACGGCAATCGCCTTGTAAGGCTGGTGGTCCTCGAGGAAGCGGGAACCGAGGGCGATGAGGAGAGAGGAAAACGTCACCACCTGACGCACCTGATCGATCCGGGTGGAGATGTCCTGGGCGAGGAGAATGGATTCATCCCAACGCTCCGCCTGCATCAAGGAGTGCAGATGGAGAATGTCCGCGCGGGATCCCGCCTCGGGGCTGGCCTGGCGGATCTCCCGGCCATGACTCTCGAAGAAAGTGATGGCTCCGGCCCAGTTCCCTTCCATGACATAACTGTTCCCTCCGAGAATGAGTGATTCCATCCGACGCGATGGATCGACTCTCGGATCATTGAAGACTTCTCCGAGCCGGCTCCGGGCCTCCTCGTGCTTGCCCTCAGTTAAGCACCCGATCGCGGTGAAAAAGCGCAACTCGGCGCGCACTGCGGCATCCAGCGAAGAATCAGTCAGGGCCTCTGCGGTGGGATCTTTTGCATTTTCAAAATCGCCTTGCCGGAAATACGACAGGGCCAGAAGAGGGCGCACTTTTCTGGCGGGATCGGCAAGGGTCGGGTCACTACCATAAGTATCGAGAAATCTTGAGAAAAGACGGGCAGATTCAGCCCAATCGGCGGAAACATAGGCCGAGTTCGCATCCTGCAGAAGAACCAGCGGAACCTGCGATTCTTGACCGGAAAGATGTTCCCGGGGTAGGAATGACAAGCACAAAAGGCAAAATAGAGGTAGGGAAAATGATGGGGAAGTGGGCAACGAATGCACCCATTGCGCGGGGGCGGAAAAAGTCGAGCGGGAATTTGGTCAGGCGAGTGAATTTTGTGCCGGAGCATCGGACCAGAATAAAAAAAGCGCCGACGGGCGGACCCGCCGGCGCTGGGAAGACCTGAAACCAGGTCAGGAGGGATCAATGAAGCTCATAGCCCGCCTCGCCGTGCTCCGGCAGGTCGAGCCCTTGCTCTTCTACCTCCTCGGACGGGCGGAGCCCCAGAACGAGCTTCACGAGAAGGCCAATCACAAGAGAGGCCACCACGCTCCAGCCGATGGTCAGGGCAACGGCCTTGAGCTGGTTCATGAGGAGCCCTTCCTTGAGACCCTCAACGATCGAGTTGGCCTCGGATGAGGCGAACACGCCAGTAAGGATCGCCCCAAGGGTCCCGCCGACGCCATGGACGCCGAAGGTGTCGAGAGCATCGTCATAGCCGAGCCATTTCTTCAAGTAGACGCAGGCAAAGAAGGGAACCACCCCAGCCACCACGCCCATGATGACGGCGGAATTGGCGGTCACGAAACCCGCTGCGGGAGTAATGACGACCAATCCGGCGACGACACCGGAGCAGAAGCCGAGAACGCTCGGCTTGCCGCGAAGAATCCACTCGAGGAGTGCCCAGACGAAGCTGGCGACCGCGGCGGCCAAAGTGGTGGTCATGAAGGCGTTGGAAGCAATCCCGTCCGCGCCAAGGGCCGAACCGGCATTGAAACCATACCAACCCACCCAGAGCATTCCGGTGCCCACCATGCAAAGAACCATGCTGTGGGGGGACATTGGGGCCTTGCCGAACCCGGTGCGCTTGCCGATGAGAAGGCAGAGCACCAAGGCGCTCCATCCCGAGGTCATGTGGACGACGGTGCCACCGGCGAAGTCGATCGCCTTGATCGTGGCGTTCGGGTTGAGCGGCCCGCACATGAAGCCAACCGTGCTCCACACCATGTGGGCAAACGGGAAGTAGACCGCGAACATCCAGAGGGTCACGAAGACGAGGACGGAAATGAACTTCATCCGCTCGGCGATGGCGCCGACGATGAGGGCCGGGGTGATGATCGCGAAGGTCAACTGGAACATGCACCACATCGCGTCCGAGATCCACCAGTAACCCGCTCCCGACTTATAGGGTGACAGGCCGTTCAAGCAGGCCACGGATAGATCTCCGAGGAACGGATTGGACCCGCCGCCGAAGCTCAAGCTGTAACCGACGGCCCACCAGAGAATGGTGACGAGGCCGGCGATGCCAAGACATTGGGCAAGGACGGACAGAACGTTTTTCTTCCGGACCAGACCACCATAGAAGAGGGCAAGGCCAGGCAGGGTCATGAACAAAACCAAGGCGGTACTGGTCATCTGCCAGGAGTTGTGACCTGGGCCCGGGCCAGCGATCTTGGACTCCCACTTGGTATCGCCGTCCACGCCGGCTTGCCCGTTGGTGACATACTTTTCCAAGTCCATGACCCGCTGCTCCAAAGAGGGACCAGCAGGTGCGGCCGGGGTTTCCTGTGCTGGCAACCAGGAGGTCACCGTGAACATGGCGGCGGCGGTCAACGCTGCAGCCAGATGATTTGGAAGGATGGTGTGTCGATTCATTCGTCGAGTTTGGGATTGCTTGGTATTTGCCGGAGCCGCTATTGCAGGGCGCCAACGTCCGATCGGTTGGAGCACGTGCCGTGCCAAAAAATAAAAAAGGAGCATCTGTCTCGATGCCCGGTCGGGAGCGGTTGGTTCAGCGACCCAGGGCGACCCGCAGCTCGTGTTGCGCGGTGTTGTATTCCGTGACGGCGCGGGCGCGATTCTGCTTCGCCTCGGTCAACAGCTCGCGGGCCAGAAGGTATTCGAGCACCACGCCGACCTGACTGGCTTGTCGTTCCCGGGCCAGGGTCGCCATCTGGCCCGCTGCGGTGACTGATTTTTCACTGAGTGTGATGCGGTCCCGGGCGGAGCGCGACCGGGCGGAGGCCTCGACCACCTCGCGACCAATGCTGGCGCGAACCTCCCCCGCTTGCAGAGTGGCGGCGTCCCTCCGGGTTTCGGCGAGTTTGCGGCTTTGCTTGTCGAAAAGACCGCCGGGGCCGACCTTCCAACCGAAGCCCATGAAGTAGTCGTTGCTGTCACCAAGGTTTCCGGGGTTGCCGGTGATCCCGCCGGCCAAGCCACCGAAGGTGTAGCCTCCACGGACGTTCGGGATGACAGGGGCCAGCCGGGCGCGGTCGCGCTCCAGTTCCGCAGCCTCCCGGGTGGCGGCGGCGGCGTGCATCTCCGGACGGTTCCGGGCGGCTTCGGCCAGATGCGTGGAGTCATCGAGCGGGGCGATGAGGCGGACGGGGAGGAGATCGATCTTGGCAGGCCTCAGCTCGGTTTCCGGGGGCACCCGCAAAGTTTCCGCGAGGGCGGCGGCGGCCAGGTCCCGGGCTTCAGCGGACTCCCGCAACCTGCGTTCCTGCCGGCTGACCTCGAGTTCCACGCGCAACTCGTCCGTCCGAAAGGCGGTGCCCGCATCCACCGCACCGTGCAACTGGCGACCGTATTCCCGGACGAGCTGCAGGTCTTCCTCGAGGATCGCAAGTTCCACTTCCGCAGTCAGCAGGCGGTAATAGCGGCGCACCGCTTCGAGCACGATGTCGCGCCGGGCGGATTCCGCCAGATGCCCGGCCGCCAGGGCGCTCTGCTTGGCCGCAAGGGCCGAGAAGTAGAGATGTCCCGGGGCCCAGTCGAGCAGGATCTCGGTGCCCAGGCTGTATTGTCGTTTGCTGGCATCGAACACGAGGCCCGCGATATCCTGAACGCGGCCGTCGTGTCCCCGGAAGGCGGTGCCAAGACTGAAGGAAGGCCAGAAACGCTGCCAAGCCATGCGCTCTTCAATCAGGGTTTCGGAATGCTTGAGCCGGGCCAGCTTGACCTCGTCGTTGTTCGCCCCGGCCAACTCCATGACGGCGGGGAGATCGACAAAGGCCGGTGCGGCGGCGAGGGCTCCTTGCCAGGACCACAGAAAAACCAGAAGGCCGGCGCGGGAAAAAACCACCTCCCACCGTAGCCTGAATCTTAACAGATCCAAACAAATTCTGACAAGCTCCTCACCGATCGACATGGGAACAGACGTTATTTGATGGTCACTTCCTGCCCGTCCGTCAATGGGGTGGATCCGGGCAAAAGAATGAGATCGTCCGGCAGCAGGCCGGGCACCTCGACTTTGATGCCGTCGTTGAAGCCGGGCTTGACCGGGGTCTTCACCGCCTTGCCGCCGATGTGCTTGAAGACAAAGCTGGCGGCCTTCTCTTTCACCAAGCCAGCGACCGGAATCAGGGTGGCTCCTTCATGGCGCTCCACACCGACCCGGGCCGAGGCGAAGAGACCGGGCCGGAGACGACCGTCCGGATTGGCAAAGTCCGCCTCGATCATCAGGGTCCGCGACTTCGGATCCAAGTCTCCGCCGACCCTGGACACGGTGCCGGGCAGGACCACGCCACCGAGGGCTTCGACCTTGGCTTGCACGGGTTGTCCCTTGGTCACCAAAGAGGCTTCGATCTCGACCATCGGGATTCGCAGCCGGAGCGTGGCGGTATCGGCCAATCGCAGCAGTGGAGTGCCCCCCGCGGACACAAAGGCGCCCGGGTGGAGGAGCCGTTCTGTCACAATCCCGGCAAAGGGTGCCTTGACCTGTGCGAAATCGAGCAGCGTCCTGGCCCGGCTCTGGTTCGCCCTGGCCACGGCAAGGCGCGCGGAGGCGTCATCGACCTCCTGGGGGAGGACCAGATCGGGAGACTTCGCGAAGGCTTCCTGCAACCGCTTGGCGGCGGACTCGGCGGCGGCCACCTCGGCGTCCTGACGGATCAGGTCGGCTTGCAGTTCCGGGACATCGATCCGGACGAGCAGGTCCCCTTGCTGGACACGATCTCCGAGATCCACACGGATCGAGTTGACGAATCCATCGATCCGGGCGTGCAGGTCCACGTGTTGCCAGGGGGCGAACTCGGCGGGCAGGGTGACCCAGCGATGGATGGTGCCGCGCTCCGGCTTGGCGGCGGAGACTTCCAAGGCATGGACCGGGCCGAGGGCGACGCAGAGGAGAAGGAGGGAGCGGATCATGTCGGTTCGAAGTTGGATCCGGACGGATCGTCGGGATCGAGCGAAGCGGAGCCGGGTTTGCGGGAGGCGACGAGGGCGTAGATCGGGGGCAGCAGGATGAGGGTCGCGAAGGTGGCCAGCGCGAGACCCCCGGCGACGGCGCGCCCGAGCGGCGCGGTTTGTTCGCCGCCCTCGCCGAGCCCAAGGGCGAGAGGCAGCATGCCGGCGATCATGGCGCAACTGGTCATGAGAATGGGGCGCAAGCGGCTGACGCCGCCCTCGATGGCGGCGTCGATCCGGTTGCCCCCGTTGGCGACGCGGGTCCGCTCCGCGAAAGTCACGAGCAGGATGGCGTTGGCCACGGCCACACCGATCGACATGATGGCGCCCATGCCGGACTGGATGTTGAGCGTGGTCCCGGTGAGGAGCAGGGCCAGCACGACGCCGCCGAGCGCGGCCGGCAGGGTGGAGAGAACCGCGAAGGTCAGCCGGAGGGACTGGAAATTGGCGCAAAGCAAGAGGGCGATGACGATCATTGCGATCACCAAGCCCGAGGTGAATCCGCCGCGCAGTTGCTCAAAGGGAACGACCTGTCCGCGCAGGTCGACCTTTGATTTGCCGTCCGGCGGGGGGCCGACCTCCCGGATGGCGGCGCGGACGCCGTCGATGGCGCGGTTGAAGGGAACGCCTTGGTAGTTGGCGGTGAGGCTGACGACGCGGACCATGTTGTAACGTTCGTAGGTGCCGACCGCGGTGCCGGGCTCCAGCTTGGCCAGATTGCGCAGCAATACCGTGCCCCCGTCCTCTGCCGTGACGGGGATGTTGCCGAGATCCTCGAGGGATTGGGTCCGTTCCTCCGGGATTTGAACCTGAACGTTGATGCTGATGCCCGTGGCCGGATCCGCCCAGTAAACGGGGACGGTGAAACGACTCGAGGTGGTTGCCGCGACGAGCGAGCGCGTCACATCCTCCACGGTCACGCCGAGGAGTCCGGCGCGCTCCCGGTCGATCTTGACGTTGACCGTGGGGGCATCGAGCGTCTGGGCGATTTGCACGTCGCGCAGGAAAGGAAGCGCCTGCAACTTGGTGAGCAGTTTGCCGGCATGTTCCTGACTCGCCGCCAGACTGGGGCCGCTCACGGCGACCTCGATGGGGGTCGGGGAGCCGAAGCTCATGACCCGGCTCACGATGTCCTGCGGCTCGAAGGAGAGGCGCAGCTCTGGCAGTTCCTTGGACAGGACCTCACGGAGCCGTTCCTGAAACGCATCCATCCGGACGCGGGCCTCCGGCTTGAGTTGGATCGCGAGCCAGCCCTCTTCCGGACCTCCGTTCCAGAGGTGCACCAGATTCACCGGGAAGCTGGCATTGTGGACCCCGACCATTCCGATCGACATCGCGATGTTCTCTTCTCCACCCGCCTCCCGGGCGATGGTGGCGAGGATTTTCCGGGCGATGCCCTCGGTGATGGCCACCTGGGTGCCACTCGGTGCACGGAAGCGGAGGGCGAACTGGCCGGTGTCCGCCTTCGGGAAAATCTCCGCGCCGAGAAAGGGCGGCAGAGCGGTCAGCAGCAGAGCGCAAGCTCCGAGGTAAGCGGGCACCAAAATCCAACGCATGGCGACGGCCGCGCGGACGATGCCGGAATAGAGCCGGGTCAGGAAACCGCGCCCGGATCCGTGCCCGCCGGTCTTTCCGGGGAGCCAGACGGAAAGCACCGGCACGAGGGTGCTGGAGAGGACGAAGGAGGTCGCCATAGAGAATCCCACGGCCAAGGCCAGGGGAACGAACAGCGCCTTGGCGGCTCCGATCATGAAGAATGCCGGGATGAAAACGGCGAGAACGCAGAGCATGGCGAGGAGGCGGGGAAGGGTGGTTTCCTCCGTCCCGTCCAGCGCCGCCCGTGCGAGCGACTTCCCACGTCCCAGGTGGGTGTGGATGTTCTCCATCGTCACGGTGGCTTCATCGACCAGGATCCCGACTGCCAAAGCCATGCCGCCGAGCGTCATCAGATGGATGTTGTGTCCGGTGATCCATAGGCCGAGGGCGGCGCCCAACAGGGAGAGCGGAATGTTGAGGACCACGACCAAGGCGCTCCTCGGGTCGCGCAGAAAGATCAGGATCATCAAGCCGGTCAGCAGGGCGCCCACCCCGCCTTCCTTCAAGAGATCCTTGATCGAGCGCAGCACCACCGGGCTTTGGTCGAACTCAAAGCTCACCTTGATCCCGGACGGCAGCAGTTTCTGGAATTCGGGCACCGCCCTACGGACCGTCTCCACCACGGCGAGAGTCGAGGCATCGGCCCGTTTGGTCACCGGCAGGTAGACACTCCGCTTGCCGTTGGCCAAGGCGTAGGAAGTGGTCACATCCGCCCCGTCACTGACCGAGGCGACGTCCCGGACAAAGACCGTGCCCGAACCGCCCCGTTTCAGCGGGATCGATTCCAGTTCCTTGACGTCGGTGACAATCGCGTTTGTCGGCACGATGGGATATTTTCCGTCCAGATTGAGGTTTCCTGAAGGGCTGATGGGGTTCCCTTTGGCGATGGCGCCCACGATCTCATCCGGGGAGAGACCGCAGGCCCGCATCCGGTCTGGGTTGACGTTGACCACGACGGACCGGGAACTGCCGCCGAAGGGAGGCGGAGCGGATACGCCGGGCAGGGTGGAGAAGGCCGGACGCACCTTGTTGAGGGCCTGATCCTGCATCTGGTTGAGCGTGATCCCCGGATCATCGGTGGAGAACACAAGGTGCCCCACCGGCACGCTGCCGGCATCAAACCGCATGATGAAGGGGGCCACGGTGCCGGGCGGCATGAACGCGCGCGAACGGTTCACCTGGGCCACCGTCTCGGACATGGCCTGACTCATGTCCGTCCCCGGATGAAACTGCAGCTTCATGATCGACGCCCCCTGAATCGATTTCGATTCAACGTGCTCGATGTTGGCAATGTAGAGGAAGTGATACTCGTAACGGTAGGTGAGGTAGCCTTCCATCTGCAGCGGGTCCATGCCACCATAGGGCTGGGCCACATAGATGGACGGAACCCCGAGCGGCGGGAAAATGTCACGGGTCATCCTCTGCAACCCGAGCCATGCCCCCAAACAAAGCGCCGTGACGGTCACGATGACCGTCCACGGATGGCGGAGTGCTTGTCGGGCGAGGGACATGGAACAGAACGACCAACCTCAAAACCCCGCGAACGGCAATTTGTTTTTGGTGAATCCCCATTTCCGCAGGCGGACTCAGGACGCGAGCAGGGTATCGAGGATCCCGATGAATTGGGCCGGCGCATGAAGTCCGGGAAGCAGCGCATCCGGCTCATGCCCGGCTAATTCTTCAGCAGGGAATCCCCCGGTGCTGACCGCAATGCATCTGGCTCCGAAGGCGCGGGCGCAAGCAATGTCCCGGGGGGTATCTCCGATGATCACAGTCTCAGATGGTCGGAAATGCCGGCCCGTGGCCAGTTTTGCCCGTTCCAGGGCGATCGGTCCCAGTCCAAGCCGATCCTCATGGTCCAAACCATAGGCCCCGAAGCGGAAATACCGATCGATCGCGAACCGACGCAACTTGGCGAACGCTCCGGCCTCGAGGTTCCCGGTGAGGAGCCCGAGGGTAAAACGGTCGGGTGATTGCGCAAGGCCAGCCAACAACGAGTCGACCCCAGGGAGCATCCGTGGGGCGCAAGGGGGAACCGGATCCTGCAAGCCCAGCGTCAGGCACCGCAGATAGGCCTCGACGAACCGCCGCCGGTTGTGCGGGGAATCCGCGATGGCGCAGGCGGTGAACAGGGTGCGGATCACGCCGGCATCCGTGGCACCCCGCAAATCCAAAGCGGGAAGGGCGCCCGCGGCTTGCGAGGGAAAGGACAGGCGCAACCCGTCGAGCAAGGCGGCCAATCCGACCCCGCCGGTATCGACGAGGGTGCCGTCAATGTCAAAAAGGAGGAGTTGCTTCAATCAAGCATCACCTTTCGCGTCGCCGGTCGGGGCATCCCCGGCCGCGTCGTCGTCATGAGCCTCGGGATCCGCGTGGTTTTCGTGCGCCTCGTGAGCGTGATCGTCCTCGTGGTCGTCATCCTCCAGATCGTCTTGGTCGACATAGTCGTCCGGGATCTCCACCCTGAACTTCCTGACCCGCTGGTTCTTGGGCAGCGGGGACAGCATCATGGTGATCTGGCGACCGGCCAGGCGGGCATCGAGATCCGCCTTGGCCATGGTCTTGAGATCGTCCTTGACCCGGTTCAGAAGTTGGAAGCCGAGTTCCTTGTGAGCCATTTCCCGACCCCGGAACTGGAGTTGGATGCGCAGCTTGTCCCCGTGATCGAGGAAGCCCTCGGCGCGCGCCATCTTGATCCGGTAATCGTGTTCCTCGATGCGGACGCGGAACTTGATCTCCTTGAGTTTGGTCGCGGGCTTGATCCGATCCTTTTTCTGCTTGGACTGGTCGTATTTAAACTTTCCGTAATCGACGATGCGGCAGACCGGTGGGTTCGCGTTGGGAGCGATTTCCACGAGGTCGAGTCCCAGTTCCTTGGCCTTGGCCAAGGCCTTCCGGGTGGGAAGGACAACGCTGAGGTCCTGATACAGGACGCGCACCTCCATGGCGCGGATGCGGTCGTTGATGCGCGTGGTGTCCCGCTGGGTGCGGACGGTCTTCTTTGGCTTAGAAATAACTCGGTAGAGGTTGGTCGTTCAGAAAAAACCGGTGGGCAACCGGTGGGATCGGACATCGCCGGAAAGGGGTGGGAGCGAAAACCATGGGCCTGCGGCCCAAGTCGCGCGGGGAAAAGTCCGGGAACGGGCGGGCATGCACCTTGTTTGCGGAATCGGCCATCATGGGCACATCCCGTCACCCGGCGTTGTCCAGCGCCCTTTCGGCAATTTCGCGGGTGATACGGAGAACAAATTCATCGATCGGTTGCATGCCGAGGTCTCCGGAGTGGCGATGCCTCACGGACACCGCCTGCTGCTCCTCCTCCTTGGCTCCCAAAACCAACATATACGGAACCTTTGCCAACTGGGCAAGACGAATCTTGGCTCCGACCTTGTCACTCGCGAGATCCATCTTCACCCTGACACCACGCTCCCGCAACCGGGCGAAGATCGATTCCGCGTAGTCGTCGAACTTCTCCGAGATGGTAAGGATGCGGACCTGCTCGGGGGCCAGCCAGACGGGGAAGTGACCCGCGAAGTGTTCGATGAGGACACCGACGAAGCGTTCCATCGACCCGAACGGCGCCCGGTGGATCATCACCGGGCGGTGCTTCTCGTTGTCGGGACCGATGTAGGAGAGGTTGAAGCGTTCCGGCAGGTTGTAGTCCACCTGGACCGTGCCCAGTTGCCATTCGCGGCCGATCACGTCCTTGACCACGAAATCGATTTTCGGGCCGTAAAAGGCGGCCTCACCCGGTTCCTCGGTGAATGGTTTGCCCAGCGAGCGGGCCGCGTCCCGGAGGGCGTTTTCGGCCCGTTCCCAGTTGGCCGGATCCCCCACGTATTTGTCGGATGCGGGATCCCGCAAACTGACGCGAACGCGATAATCATCCATGCGCAGCGTGCCGAGAACGATCTTGACCAATTCCAGGCAACCCTGGATTTCGCGGTCGAGTTGCTCCGGTGTGACGAAAAGGTGGGCGTCGTCCTGGGTGAAACATCGCACCCGGGTCATGCCGCCAAGTTCGCCGCTCTGCTCCCACCGGTAAACCGTGCCGAACTCAGCGAGGCGCACCGGCAGGTCCCGGTAGGAATGCGGTTTGCTGTCGAAAATCCGGATGTGATGCGGGCAGTTCATCGGCTTCAAAAGGAAGCCGCTCTCCTCACCGCTGCGCAGGGCGTTGTGGAGGTCGGCGCAGGAACAGTTGCCATCGCTGAGACGCTCGATGACCTCCCGTTCCGCGATCGGAGGAAACTGGGACTCCTCGTAATAGGGGAAGTGCCCGGAGGTGCGATAGAGGTCCAGCTTGCCGATGTGCGGGGTGTAGACCTGGGAGTAGCCCTGTTTTTCGAGTTGCTCGGAGATGAACTTTTGCAGTTCGTTGCGCACAATGGCTCCGTTGGGCAACCAGAGAACCAATCCCTGGCCCACCTGTTCGTCGATTTTGAACAGTTCCAATTCCTTGCCCAACTTCCGGTGGTCCCGCTGTTTGGCTTGCTCCACCCGTTCAAGGTGCTCGTCGAGCGCGGCCTTGTTCTTAAAACAGGTCCCGTAGAGCCGTTGCAGTTGGGGATTGTTGGCATCGCCCTTGTAAAAGGCACTGGCCACACTCATGACCTTGAAGGCCTTGCAATTTCCCGTCCGGGCGACGTGCGGACCCGCGCAGAGATCCCAGAAGTCCCCGTTTTTGAAGATCGAGATTTCCTCGCCCTCGGGGATGGCATCGAGGAGGTCAAGCTTGAACCGGCTCGGCTCGGGGCGGGGCACCAAGGCACCGAGTCTCCCGACGCGGGCCATTTCCAAGGCTTCCTGGCGCGAAACGACCATGCGCTCGAAGGCCTGGTTCTCCTTGACCACCTTGCGCATCTCCTCCTCGATGGCCGGGAAATCGTCCGGGGTGATCCGGTGACGCATGTCGAGGTCGTAGTAGAAACCGTAGACTTCGTGGTCGATCGGCGGTCCGTAGGCGAATTGGGCGTCTGGCCAAATCCTGAGGATGGCAGTGGCCATGACGTGGGCGCAGGAGTGGCGCAACCGCTGGAGATCGTCCATCTGGTTGCGTTCTTCGAGGGTTTTGCGCGCCGCTTGTGGTTGGTCTGGCATGGTGAAAACGTGGGGAAGCATCTTCCGGCCAAAGGAGGGAATTTCAACTGAATGCGGGAGGAGGGTGGCCTATTTTCCTCCTTTGCACTTGAAAGCGGCGCGGGACCGGAAGATTGTGGATCTCCATCGGGGAAACGGGGTGTAGCTCAGCCTGGTAGAGCGCCTGCTTTGGGAGCAGGATGTCGTCAGTTCGAATCTGGCCACCCCGACTTCCCTCGTTTGCCTACGTCCCCGACCACTCCGCCTCCGATGTTCGCCGGCCTGTTTGCGGAAGATTTCCCCGAACGCATGGACCCGATGACGGTGAAGGAATTCCGTCAGGGGCTGCGCGCCCGGCAGTTCGTTTTTCCGTTCGTCGGCCTTCAGATCCTGATGTTCTCGGTCGCGGCGGTGGAATGGTGGGACCTGTCCGACGGCATCGCAGACTTGCAGATTTTCGAGGAGGGGGCGCGTCGCTACGCGGTGACGTTTTGGGGCTGTGTGGCCCTGATGATGATGATCGTGGTCCCGCTCACCCGGTTCCGGGACATGCAGCAGGAGTTCAAAGGGCGCAACGCCGAGCTGCTGCTGCTCTCGGGCGTCGACCGTTGGAGAATCGTCCGCGGAAAGTGGATGGTCTCGATGATGATCAATTTGTTGGTGCTGGTCTCGGTGTTTCCCTACCTCATCCTGCGCTACTTCTTCGGCGGTCTCGAGTTGGCGCCGAACCTGGTGATCGGCGGATGGGTGATTGCGAACGGCTCGGTGCTCTCCGCCCTGGTCATCGGCGTCTCGGCCTTCGACGGCTCCTTCGCGCGGATCGGCATGTTGCTGGGCGGGTTGCTCGTGGGCTCGCTCTGTGTTTCGACTCCGGCGCTGGTCATGGCAGGTTGTATCGATGCGGCGGGAACCGGGTGGTTCCTGCTGACCATGTTGGCTGGGAACGCGCTGGCGGCTGCCGTTCTTCTCAGTATTCTCGGGTTGCAGATGGCCCGGGTCCGCCTGCGGGCGTTCGAGGACCCGCTCGATCCCAATCCGGGGAGTCAGGTGGTGGTTCTCTATCTTTTCGCGCCCGTTCTGATCGGCCTCCCCGCCATGATGTGCGGCCTGCCCGGAATTGCATCGAGCCTGCTCTTCTCCTGGATCGGCCTGATCATCGACAAAGCGCCCAAGCGTGACGAACGTGCCCATTATGCCCAGTCCTGACGAAACCTTGATCACCGGCATCCGCGAAGTCTTCCAACAGAACGGATGGGCGTGCGAGACCGTGCCCGGGATTCCTGTGGTGGAGACCGGCTTCGAAGCCCATCACGGCCGGTTGCACCTGCATGTTCAGGCCTATGGCGCGATCGGTGCGGTCTCAGTCGTAGCGGTTAGCCCAACCGTGGTCGGTTCGGCCGCCGCCCGCGCCAAGACCGTCGAACTCCTGATGCGGGCCAATGAGCGCATCAATCTGGGCGGCTTTGAATTGCGTTGGGACGAGGGGGAGATCCTGTTTCGGATCGGCAATGTGTTTCCGGAGGGCCGGATCGAGCCGGAGGTTCTCTCTTTTCTTGTCGAGATCGCCATCGTCGAAATGGACCGGATCGCCCCTTGTCTCGCGCTGATCGCCACAGCGCGTCCCGGCGAATTGCTTTTGCTCGCCCCGGAGGAACTCCTCGCCCGGAGCGATCTCCTGCCCGAGTCCGGGGTGAAGGGGGCGGGGGACGGCGCTCCCGGTTGATGGAGCAGGGACGAACTTCAACAAAGGTTCGGCCCCTGAGGCGGCAGTTCGCGAAATTCCCGGGAATTGCAAGAGGTCCTTGAGTGCGCGGCCCGGATATGGTTTGCTATATCCGGTGGCTTTTTTCCGGAGATTTGATGTGTGGGTTGTCATCGCGTTCCTCCTTTTTGGAGTGACCTACGTGCTGGTGACCCAAAGCCTGCACCAGCGTCTGCTCATCCCGCGGGAGGCGGTTCAGGTGGTCCTCGACCCGGTCGCCCCGGCCGCTGCGCCGGAGAATCGGGAAGCCGCGCCCGCACCGCTACCCTTTGCCGTGGAGGCGGTGGAATGGCGGTCTCAGGGAGCGGCCCACTGGCTGCTGGAAATGAAGGTCCGTTACCGCAACGACTCCGAGGCACCGGAGATTCTCTCCCGTCCCAAGGCCGCCGTGGTGACCGGGGGCGGAGTGGAAGTGGAGCCGTTTTTCCTTGCCGCCGCACCCCTGCCCGAGATCCCGCCCAAGACCGAGGGGACGGTGGAGTTGCGCTATTGGGTGGAGGAGCCGCAGGCGCACGTGGATCTTTGGTTGGAGGTTGATGGCCGGCGCACCCGGGTAGAGGGGCCTCCGGAACGCCTCTGAATCGCGATTTGCGCTGGAAATCCGTCAGGAACAGGTTACGGCTGGGCCATGCTTGAATGGTTCCATGATCCGAGCGCCTGGGCAGCCCTGGCCACCCTGACCCTTTTGGAGATCGTTCTCGGGATCGACAACATCGTCTTCATCTCCATCCTCGTGGATCGTTTGCCTGCGGCGCAGCGTCCCTTGGGGAGGAATCTCGGGCTCGGCCTGGCCTTGGTCACCCGCCTCTGCCTGCTTTTCTCCCTTTCCTGGATCATGGGACTCAAGGAACCGCTGTTTCAGGTCCCGTGGCCGGAGTTCCTCCACGGCTTGTCCGGCCAACACCGGGAACCAGACGCCAACGGGACGCTCGGGATTTCCGGCAAGGACCTGATCCTATTGGTGGGCGGGTTGTTTTTGCTCTATAAATCGACCCACGAGATCCACCACAAGTTGGAGGAGGACGATGACGCGGACATCGCGGCAGGTCTGCCGAAAATGCGCGGGGCCGGGGCGACCCTTTACGGGGTGATCGCCCAGATCGCCGTGATCGACATCGTTTTCTCTCTCGATTCCGTGATCACGGCGGTGGGGATGGCACAAAATCTTTCCGTGATGGCTTCGGCGATCGTGATCGCGGTCTTGGTCATGCTCTGGGCAGCGGGGCCGATCAGCGACTTCGTGGGTAAGCACCCGACGATCAAGGTGCTGGCCCTGTCCTTTTTGTTGCTCATCGGAACCGCTCTGGTGGCCGACGGTCTCCACTTTCACATCCCCAAGGGATACATCTATTTCGCCATGACCTTCTCCCTCGCGGTGGAGATGATCAACTTACGGGTCCGGAACCGTCCGGAGTAGAGCCGTTGCTTGCGGCGCCGGGCTGTGTTTGGGCGGGCTTTGCCAGTTGCCGATCCAGTTCATTTCGGTAATGCGTGACAACCTTTTCGTGCAACGCATCAAGTTCGTTGGGCTTGATCTGGCGTGCTGAAGAAGGGATGTTTTTCAGGATGCCCTCATCCACTTCTATCAAGGCTTGCTCGCGCCGGACATCGAATTCGCCCTTTTTCGACGTGAATTTCACCAAGATGGGCATGGTGTCCACGGCGAGGAAGAGCCCCGCGAGGACCAGATACGCCATCAGGGCAAAGGTGCCGCCCGCCTCGGGATCCTTGAAGAGATGGTGGAGCGCCAGGGTTTGCGCCAGGAGGTCCTCCCGGGGAGCGGTGGAGAGTGCTTCCATGGCCTTGGATTCCTCCCGCCCCAATGCCGTGAGTTCCTCCGAGGCGCGGTTGCGATCCTCCTCGACAACCTTGATAGAGACGTTGATTTGCTCGCGAAGCGCTTCCCGCGCTTTCTGGTAATCAGCGAGTCGCTTCTCCTCGTCCTGGCGTTGCAAGTCCGCCAACCGCTTGGCATCTTCCTCGGCCCGTGCAGCCCGTTCGACCGCAGAACGTTCGACCTCCTTGCGGATGGCATCGGCGGCGGCGGTGATGGTCTTGGCGAGTTCCTCCCTGCGCACGTTCATGCCCGCCAGTTCCGTAGTCATCCGCGTCATGTCCGTGCGGCGGGGAGCGAGTTGATCTTGGAGAATGCTATCGGATCTCGGTCCCTTTCCGGGGCGACCGCTGCGTTTCCCGTTGAGCTCGTCCTCGAATTGCTTCTGCCAGTCGTTGATCTCGGTTTGCAGCTCCGCTTTCCTCGCTTCCAATTCCGCCGTGGCCGTTTCCAACTTGGTCAGATCCGCTTTCAAGGCCTTGGTCGACTCCTCAATTCTCTTGTCCAGATCCAGTCTTTCCTGAGCGGTCAATCCGATGTCGATGGCTACCGTCGGTTTTTCGGCCGGCTTGATGAAGTTGTTCTCAAAGGTTTCCTTCAGGGCTTTGTCCAGCTTGTCCCGCTCAGCGATGGCCATGGCTTTCCGCCCTTCGATCTCGGCCTTACGGGCGGCATACACCTTGGCGAGTTGGTCGACATCGTTGGCCCGCTGAGCCTCGATCTGGTTGGTGATGGTATCCTTGAACAGCAGCAGGGTCAGGGGGTGGGAGACGGTCAGGCCCATCAGCACCGCGACAGCCATTCTCAGGCTCACCACGGCGGCCTTGCTCCCTTTCTTCATGAAGGGGGAGTAGGAGGTGATGATGGCACGGTCCACCAGCAGGATGATCGCCGCCCAGGCGACCGCGATCAGGTAGATGACCGCCGGATTGTCGGTCAACGTGGAGACCGCGTAGGAAGCGGCGATGAATGCGAAGATGGTGGGAACGAGCACCGTGTAGCCGATGGCGCAGACTTTCCGCCGTTCCGTGTCGGAGCATTCACGGAGATCGGACGGACCGGCTCCGGCCAACCACGCCCCGAGGTTCCGGTCCATCGGTTGGGGTTCGGGCTTGGCCGGTTTGGCGGTGTCCCCGTCGGGCGGGGGGGAATCGGAACTCATGGAATGGGGGTGCGAAGAGGGAAGAAAGGAGTCCTGAAGCGGGAGGGATGGGTTCGACCAATCCAGGGGAGTCCCGGAAGGGGCGATGAGCGGGATGGAACCTCCGGAAGCGAAGGGTGAGGTAGCGCGGGCGGTGTGATATGGAGGATTGGGAACTGGGCTGCCGTTCGGAGCGGGATGGTCACTCATGGTCCCCATGTAGGACCGGGCTGGTGCGGAATGTTATTCAATTCGGGCGACGGGCTCCAGTCAAGCGGAGACAGAAGTTTCAGGTCCCCGTTTCGATCACCACACGGAAGCCGATCCCGGGCAGCTGCCGTCTCGGGCTGAGGTGTTCCCGCCCGTCCAGACGCAAGACCGGCGCCGTGGTTTGGTTGTGTGCGCCTCCCCGAACTGTCTTGTCCGGGGACTGTCCGTTCCACTCATCGAGACACCACTCGGCCACGTTGCCGCTCAGGTCGAAGAGATGGAAGCGATTCGGCGCAAAGGTCCCCACCGGCGCGGTCCGGGGCCAATCGTCCCGATGCCGCAACACCGGGCGGGCGAACGGCGGGACCACCTGGGCCGCCTCTTGACCCGCGAAATTGGCCTGAATGCCTTCTGGAGGAGGAGGCCAGAAGTTTCCCCAGGGATAAGGTGCCTGCCCGGAGGGAATGAGGGTCCGGGTCCGCTCTTCCGGGGTCCCGCCCGGTTCGACCGAAAGCCCGGCGGCAAGGCTCCACTCCCAATCCCGGGGCAGGCGGTAGCGCATGGACCGGGGCAGGGCGCCGCCCGCATGTTCCTTCCGTGTGAGCCAATCGCAGAATTGCTCCGCCCGGAGCCAGCTGACCCATGAAACCGGATGATCCGGACCCGGCGCTCCCTCGGGATGTTCCCAGACCTGGTCCCCGTCCGGACCGGGATTCTCCCGGACGAAAACGGCGAAGTCGGAGCGCCGGGTCTCCCAGACCGAAAATAGTGTTCCGGTTCCCGGCACCGGGACGAATTGCATGCCCAGGGTGTTGGTCCAAGGTCGGGACGGACTCGCTACGCGGGGCGAGGGCGCGGGTCCCCGGCCTCCCAGGGGAAACCGTCCGGAGAGACCGAGGGCCAGTAGGAAAACGCCCGCGAGCACCGCCAGCGCCCGCCCCACCGGCCTCGGGGCGAGACTCGCCTCCAGAGCCTGGCGCAAAGATGCGACGGTTTGGAACCTCTTCTCCGGCGACTCGCTGAGACAACGGGCGATGATCCGATCCATTCCCCGGGGCACCTTGGCCAGCCGGGAGGAAGGCTCGTAGCGGCCGATGGGGATCCGGCCGGTGAGGAGTTCATGAAGCAGGACCCCGAGCGAAAAAATGTCGACGCGTTGATCGACCCCGGCGGACCCCTGCCGCCCTTCGGGCGCGATGTAGTAGGGGGTGCCGAAGACATCCGTTTCGCGGGTCAGGCTGAGCCGGGGACCTTCGCCATCCCCGGAAAGTTTGGCCAATGAGAAATCGGCCACACGGACACTGCCCCCGGCATCCAAGAGGATATTCGCGGGTTTGAGATCGCGATGCACCATTCCGAGGACATGGGCTGCTTCAACCGCTCCGAGCACCTCCCGGAACATCCTGAGGGCGTCTTCCACCGGAACGGGTCCCTGCCGCAGACGTTGCGCAAGGTCGCCTCCCGGGGCAAATTCGGTGACGAGGAAGACCCTTCCGTCCGGGGTCACTCCCGAGTCCAGAACGCGCAGGACATGGGGATGATCCAAAGCCGCCAGCGCTTCTGCCTCACGAAGCAGACGGGTCGCGAACTCGTCGTCGTCCGCCAGGTGGTCGGGGAGCCATTTGATGGCCACTTTCCGGCAGTCCGAAACATGGGTCGCCGCGAACACGATCCCCATGCCGCCGGCGCCAATCGCTTCGTGAAGGTGATAGCCCGGCACTCCGCTTGCGGATGATTGCCCAAGAAAGGGGGTGATGGACCGGGCCAGGCATCCTGGGCAGAGGCCATCGATGTTCCGCAGATGGCTGCCGCAAACCGCGCAAGCACTCATGATCCGGAAAGATCGGTCTGGGCCAGCACGCGCAGCAGGTGCATCAGTTCGGCTTCCGCATCCGCCGGATCCTCGACTGTCTGGGCGACTTCCGCGCGGAGCAGGTCGGCCAGGCGGCGGCGGGCGCGGTGTTGTTCCACGGCGAGGGAGCCGCGGACGATGCCGAGTTCGGCGGCCATGGTGCGGGATTCCTCGGGCGCAGGCTGCATCAAGGTGGGCTTCAGCCGTTCAAACAGCTCCGCCTTGCCCCGTTTGGCGTAGCTCTCCCGCATCGTGCCCAAGGCTCGCTCCAGCACCGTGAGGGCCCATTGTTCATCGTAATGAACCGCAGGGAGGTCGTTCGCAGTCCATCCGGAGCCGTCGTCCGGATCCAACGGGATCGTTTCGGTTCCGCCGCCGCGGCGTTTCGCGGTCCGCTGCCTTCGCCAATGCATCACCTGGTGCCGGATGGCCGTCTTGAGGTAAGAGCGCAACGATCCCCGCTCCTGGTCCGCCCGTTGGAAGCCATCCCGCTGCAGGAACGTGGCGAAGAATTCCTGGGCGATGTCCTCCGCCTCGTCAAAACCGCAACCCAGCGCCCGGATTTAGCCGACCACCGGGGCCCAGTAGATCGCGCAGAGCTGCTCCAGCGCGGCTTGCGCCACCGGCTCCTCGCGTGTGCGCAGGACTTTGCTCCACATCGTGACCGGAAAAGCTTGGGCGGGTTGCGGGGACGACATGGCGGAACTTCCGGTCCCAAGGCTCGCCCCGGACTGGCGAAGCGCAAGCGGCGAGGATGACGCCTTGGGCCGATTTTCGTGTCTGTGGTTTTTTTTGGTGCCCTGTAATTGGGCGGGAGAAAACGGCCATCTGGAAATTGAACACTCCCCATCCCGATGAAATCCCTCCTCCTTTCTCTCCACCTGCTCCTGCCTCTTCCATTGTGGGCGACGGGCCAGCAGGTCCGATTCGCCCTGACCATGCACAGCGAAACCACCGGTGGCGGCGGCACCAGTGGCATCCCGTTCACGCCGAATTTCACCAGCGTGAGTACCACCACGCTAACCTACGTGCAATGGCGCGAGGCCCTGATTCATTTTGCCAAACAGTGTCAGGCGCGGAACCTTTCCTGGCAGTTCCAGAGCGACTACAACTTTCTCGAAGGGGTGCGTCGCTTCGAGGTCCGGGGAGGATTGACCGGGGCGCAGATCATGAATGGCACTTACTCGAACGCCGCACTCTCCGCCTACACTTATGGGGGGGGGACCACGTCCACGAACACCGGAGGAAAAAACGTCCTGAAATATCTCCACGAAAACCTCGGGGTGAATCTGGATCCGCACTCTCATGAGACGAACCCGGCTTACAATTACGCGGACGTGGCCTGGCTCATCGATGTGGGATGTGATACGGACGTGACCCAAGTGGTGGGAGGACATGTTTGTGACCCCAGCTCCAGCAAATTCCAGAACTGGCCGAAGTTCATCTCCGGGCTGGACGCAGCCACCTTTACGGTGAACGGAAGTCCGTATCGATGGACTCCCCATCTGCTCATGGGAGGAGGCGGGGATACCCACCGGGACGATCCCCATGTCTCGGGCTTATGGAAACCCTTGGACGCGAACAACTTTTTCACCCATGGCGGAACCCTCGCCGCGGTGGGGAACTGGGAGCAGGACCTGTTCGAGACGGATCGTCTCTTGCGGATGCTTGAGGATGATTCCCTGCCTCACCAGAACAAACTTTGGACCTGCGGCAGGGTGGTGAATCACCGGGATCTCCTGACCACAGGTTATCTCGCAACGGTTGCCCCGGCGATTCTCGATACCATCCAACGCTGGCGTGACGCCGGAAGGTTCCAGGTAAAAACGTTCGAGGATCTTTATGCGGAATGGCAGGGGACCTATCTCTCCGCCCCGAGCCTTCATGTCCGGCCTGAGAACAACGTGAGCTTTTCTTTGAATTGGCAGGATTTTTGTTACACCAAACGCAGTGCCGACGACCTGCGCACCTTGCTCAACCATCACGAGAGCCAGCGGATTCCGGTCGATGTCTTCCTGACCACCTGGCAGACGGACATTCTTGAGGCGGAGGCGCCGGAACTCCTCGGAAGGCTGTGTGGCAGCCGATGGGTCCATCTCGCCTATCATGTCCGCGCGCCGAAGCCGTATGCTTACAATGGCAACACCTCTTATGTGTGGCGTGGTTACACGAGTGGCGACGTCGCCACCTATGAAACCTCCCGCCTTGACATGGTGACCGGCCAACCGGATTCCGGTGCAAGCGGCGGATTCGGAAAGCTGGCCTCGCTCTACGGAGCCGCCCCCAGATTGGTGGGGCCAAATGCCAGCGACGCGAATGCCAGAACCACCGTATTGCCCTACTTCGCCACCGCCGGCGTCCGCATGATCGTCCAGCACGATGACAATAACGCGGTGAATTTCGGGACCACGTGGAACGCAGGCACGCAGAGCATGAATGTGCGGCCCGAGAGTTATGATTGGCGTTTGATCGAAACCTTTGATCCCTCGAGGTCGACCCAGACTCCGGCGAACACGTTGGACGAAGCCGTCGCCAACGGGCGCGCCGCCTCGGGAGCCAGGGCTCCGTATTTCGTCGGCGTGAAACTCCATGACAACGATCTGATTGCCACGGAGTCCGCCTGGAACAAGATCTACATGCTCGACAAGCGATCGCCGGACTGGGCCCCTGCCAATCAGGCGAATTGGGCGGTCGAACTGGGCGCCGGTGAGCGGGACCGGCGCCGGGCGATTTACACCGGGATTGTCTCCGCTGCGGCGGGGCAGCGCACGAGTCTGAATCCATTGGACGGCCGGGATATCCTCTCGATGCTCGGGGAGGAGGCGGCGCGACCCGTCGGTTTGAGTTTCACCGAAGTGGTCGAGGGCGCTCCGGCGGGCACGGTGCTGGCCGAAATCATCGGCGGCGGGGTGGAAAGCGGCATGCTCTGCAGTTACACGTTGGTTGGGGGCAGCGGGAGCGACGACAACGCGTCCTTCACCATCAGCGGAAGCACCCTGCGGAATGCCGGGGTGCTCTCCGCCGCACAACCGGTCAGGCGACTGAGAATCCGTTGGACGGATGGCGGCGGTAACACCGGGGAACGCGCCTTGACCTTGGTCGTGGCCAAAGCGGACGATGATGGAGACGGATTCACGGAGAGCGCGGAGATCGCCGCCGGCACGGACCCACGGGACGTCGCGTCCCGTCTCACGGTGAACTCCTGGGGCTTGGGCAGTGCCTCCGTGACCATCAACTGGAGCAGCGTGATCGGGAAGACCTACCACGTCGAGGGCTCCAGTGACCTGAGTGCCTGGAACGAGGTGACGGGCACCCGGGTGACGGCCATCGATGTCCTGACCTCCACCTCGGTGTCGAGCGGCACCGGGACCAGCAGGTTCTACCGGGTGGTGGTGGAGTGAGTCCGCACGAACTCCGCGTTTGGATGGCTCGGCCCGCCTTTACGGAAAGGCCGGGCCCGGGCGGATCGTGTTGCCTTGGTGAAGCACGGCCTTCTCGCGATGGTCCTTTTGATTCCGGCGCTCTCCCCGGCCGCCGGCCATTGGTCCTTTGAGCCGCTCGATCCGGGACAAGAGCCGGGTATTGATGCCTTGGTGCGAAAGACCCTCGACCGGCAGGGGCTCCGGCAGGCACCCCGGGCCGATGCCCGCACCCTGATCCGCCGGGCCCATTTCGATCTCACCGGGCTGCCTCCATCCGCTCTTCCCGGGGCCGCGGAATGGTCCAGTGAGGAATATGCGAAGATCATCGACCGGCTTCTCGATTCGCCGCACTATGGGGAACATTGGGCCCGGCATTGGCTCGATATCGCCCGATATTCGGACACAAAAGGTTATGTCTACGCCAGGGAGGAAAAGAACTGGGTCCATGCGTCGGCCTACCGGGATTGGGTGGTGCGCGCGCTGAACGCGGACATGCCCTACGACCGTTTCCTGCTCCTCCAGATCGCCGCGGATCAGGTGGTGCCGGCGGGTTCCCCGGATCTGGCGGCCATGGGGTTCCTGACCCTCGGGCGTCGCTTTCTCGGGGTGACGCACGACATCATCGATGATCGGATCGATGTGCTCATGCGAGGCACGCAGGGGCTGACCGTGGCCTGCGCCCGATGCCATGATCACAAGTTCGATCCCATCCCGACGCGGGATTATTATTCGCTTTACGGGGTCTTCCAGAGTTGCGCCGAGGCTCTTGTCCCTTGCGGTCCCGGCCGCGATCCCGTGCTGGAGGGTTTGGTGCGGAAGAATCTGGAAATCCGGACAAAACGTCGTGAAGAGCAAATGGAGCGCACCCGGGCCCGGGCGGCGGACTATCTCGCCGCGCAACGGGAACTCTCGAAATACCCGGAACAGGGGTTCGACCAAATCCTCGATGCAAACGACCTCAACCCGTTCATCGTGCACCGTTGGACCGAATGGATGCGCCGGAACCCTGGGATCGAGATCTCCGGAAAGGTTTTGAACGGGCCGGATTCTCCCTGTTTTGTTCCGGACGAGCACATCGCGAACATCGAACTCTACTTTCCGACCGGTGTCATCACGGAGTTGTGGAAGGCTCAGGGGGAGGTGGACCGTTATCTGGTCCAAAACCCGGCCGCTCCGGCGCACGCCACCATCCTGACCGATCGCAATGAAGCCGCGATCCCCCGCGTTTTCCTCCGCGGCAATCCTCTCAACAAGGGCGAAGCCGTGCCGCGGCAATACCTCGGTCTGTTCGGGAATCAGAAGCCCTTCCGCAAAGGAAGCGGGCGGCTCGAACTTGCCGCGGCCATCATCGATCCTTGCAACCCGTTGACTGCCCGGGTGATGGTGAACCGGATCTGGCAGCATCATTTTGGGCGGGGGATCGTCGCGACACCGAGTGACTTCGGGGCCCAGGGCAGTCTCCCGACGCATCCCGCCCTGCTCGATTGGCTCGCTGCCGAGTTCATGCGCAGCGGTTGGAGCCTCAAGCACATGCACCGGTTGATCATGCTTTCGGACACTTACACGCAGCGCAGCGACCGGGTGACGGACCAGGAATCCGCTGATCTTCCCGGTCTGCAACAGGCGCTTGCCCGTTTCACCCCGCACCGGTTGGGATTCGAGGAGGCGCGTGATGCCTGGCTCGCTGCCTCGGGGCACCTCGACCTCCGGGTCGGGGGACGACCCTTTCCCCTTTTCGCGGGTGGGAACCACCGTCGCACTCTCTATGCCACGGTGGACCGGGGAAACCTGCCCGCGGTGATGCGGGTTTTTGATTTTGCCAATCCCGATCTCTCGATTCCGCAGCGCAGCGAAACCACCGTGCCGCAACAGGCGCTGTTCAGTCTCAATCACCCCTTTGTGGTCGAGCAGGCCGCGGCTTTGGTAAAACGGCTCCCGGCCGGGGCCCCTCCCATGGAGAGGGTCGATTGCATGTATCGTCTTATTTTCCAGCGCGATCCGGCGGATGGCGAGCGGTCGGCAGCCCTCGGCTTTGTGGCCGCGGGTGACTCTCCGGTCATGGGGCGGGCTGATTCGGCAGGGAAGGCCGATCCCGGCTCCGGCCCGCGCAAGACCCTCACCTCTTGGGAGCAACTCGCCCAAGTGCTGATGCTGTCGAACGAGTTCATGTTTGTCGATTGAAGTGAAGATTGCAACGTCCAGCCGTCGCGAGTTTCTGGCCCGATCCGGGATGGGGATGGCGGCCTTGGGGCTCGCCGATTTGGAGGCGGCCCGCACGCACCACCCGCCGAAGGCCAAGAGGCTGATCCATTTCTTTCTCAATGGCGGCCCCTCGCATGTCGATACCTTCGATCCGAAACCGGCGCTTTCCCGGTATGCCGGCCAACCCGTGCCGAGCCATCGCATCACTGAGCGGAAGACAGGAGCGGCCCTGCCTTCCCCCTTCAAGTTCCAGCGCCATGGAGAAAGCGGCATCGAGGTGAGCGAGTTGTTCGAGAAGACGGCGGCGCACATTGATGAGATCGCAGTGATCCGCTCGATGCAGGCCCAGGTTCCGAATCATGAACCGTCGTTGATGCTGATGAATTGCGGGGATTCCATCCAGCCGCGACCCAGCCTCGGGGCATGGCTGACTTATGGATTGGGCAGCGACAATGCAAACTTGCCCGGATTCGTCGCGATGTGTCCCGGCGGGTTGCCGATCAAGGGAGCCGAGAATTGGCAGGCGGCGTTCCTGCCGGGGGCGTTTCAGGGGACCCACATCGATTCAAAGCACGAGTCGGTCGACCGCCTCATCGAGAACATCCGGAGCCCGCACGCGGATCGGAACATCCAACTCCGCCAGATTGAACTGCTTCGCCGGATCAATGCGGATCATCGGGCGCAGCGATCCGACCCCCGTCTGGAAGCGCGGATCCAGAGTTTCGAGCTGGCCTTCCGGATGCAGATGGAGGCGGCGGAAGCCTTCGATCTTACCAAGGAACCTGCCTCAATCCGCGAGCTTTACGGGCACGGCGTTCACGGTCGCCAAACCCTCATGGCCAGGCGGTTGTTGGAGCGCGGCGTGCGCATGGTCCAGTTGTGGCACGGAGCGGGACAACCTTGGGACAATCACGAGAACATCGAGGCCAACCACCGCAGGCTGGCCGGGGAGATCGATCAACCCATCGCCGCCTTGTTATTCGATTTGAAGCAACGCGGTATGCTGGAGGAGACCATCGTGCTGTGGGGTGGGGAATTCGGCCGGACTCCGACGGTGGAGATGAGCGGAACGAAGTCGAAGCTCGGGCGGGACCACAATCATTACGGATTCAGCGTCTGGATGGCGGGGGGAGGCATCAAGGGAGGCACGGTTCACGGAGCCACGGATGAGTTCGGGTTCGCGGCTGAGCACCAGCCGGTCAGTGTGCATGACCTCCACGCCACCATTCTCCACTTGCTCGGTATCGATCACGAGCGCCTCACCCATCGGTTTGCCGGGAGGGACTTCCGACTGACCGATGTCCATGGCGAGGTGATCCGGCCGATCCTTGCGTAGCGGGGATCGCGTAACCAACCCGAAGCGGCGCGCTTTCGCGGGAAATCAGGAGCCTTTCAACCAGACCTCAGGAGGGCAGCACCACCTTGCCCGGGTCCTTGCATGGCCGGGGCCCCGCGCCCGAGGCGGCTTCCGCCCAGGCGATGAGGGTGGTGGCGTCCCGCAGGGTGGGCAGGGCCTCGCCGCGGAGCGAGCGCCGACCGTGAGGTCCCCGGAGGAATCCGATGATGTCCTCAAGAAGCTCCTCCGGACGGGCACTGGCAAGCGCGGAGACGGTGCGGTAACCAGCGCTGGTGAGGATCGCGGCTTGGGTTGCCTCCAACGCCGGAATCTCCAGCATGAGCCGGGCCTGATCCTGCCAATCGACCACCATTCCCGCGGAACTCCGGTTGCTTTCCAAACTCCGGTTGCCACCCAAACGCCGGGCGAGATCATCGGGTTGGATCTGCATCAGGTCCCCGACCGTCCACACCCCGCAGGCGTTGAGGCACTCCGCGGTCTTCGGACCGATTGAGGGCGCCCGCTCCACGGCATCGGTCAGCTGCAGGGGGCCGGAAACGGGAACCTCTTTGACTTGGGCCACCGGGGGGGGCGGGGCCGCTTGGGCTGCTTGGGCTCGCACCTTCGCCAGCTCGCCACGGACCTGGCGCACATTGGGTGTCAGGGTCCGCTCGACCCGGCCGGTCGCGACCCATTCGCGATACTGGGCTTCGAGCAGACCGCGCTCCCGGGCGTCTGACAGATTCCTTGAGACCCAGGCGATGGGAACATCCAGCAGGGCGAAGCAGCCCTCGAGGGATGGATGGGTCTGCGGCGGGGCCACGCCCGCTTCGACAAAGGCCCGGTCGAGAATTCGCGCCAAGGTGACGGTGGCAAAGCCGAGCAATTGGGAGACCATCTCGCGTCCCTCCTGATCCAGCCCGGCTCTGGGATCCTTGATAGAGCGGGCGAAGTTGAAGTGTCCGATCAGCGCCTCGTAATAGCCGTTGGAAATCTCGGCCCCGGCGGTCACGAGTTCGTCGAGCCACCCGGGATGCGTTCCGGCCTCGAGGTGGGGGTAGCCCGTCCGGGACTTGGCAAGGGCGCGCAGTTCGTCGTAGCTGTGCCGGATGGACCACTCCACGGCGTGGTGGATGTCGGCACTTTCCTTGGTCTGGCCGGTGTGAAACGGCATCAGCGGGTCCGTCACATAGTGCCCCAGCACCCCGGCATTGTAGGCGGCCAGACTCCATTCCTTGCGCCAAAGTGCCCTGACGGTGGCCCCATACCAGTGGCGGACCGCTTCCCGTGCACCTCCCCAGTAATCCTCCCGGACATGGAGGACATGGTGGCTGAAGTCCTTGAACGTTCGGTCAGGATCCATCGCCCCTTCCAAATAGACCCGGTGATGGGTCAGGAGAAAGTTCCGCCAGGATGGCCCCCTGGCTGCCCGGAGATGATCGAGGGCATCGAGCGCCAGCTTGTGGTGGGTCGTGCTGCAATAGGCGGCATCGAGAACACGGGTGATGAGGCTCATGGCGGGTGAATGGGGGTCCCGGACGCGAAACAACGTTTAACAGAGATGGAATTTCGCGGCATGCAAGTGATTTGCTGGTCCACATTTCCCGGAGCCCGGAACGGATGCCGGCAGGAAGACGGTGCCAGGACAGAGGGGCACACCGCAGGTCTGACTTCCAAGTTTCCTGCACGCAGGATGAAACGGTGATCCGGCCCTGAATGGGCATCCGCGGGTTCCGAAGTTTTGTTGCCGGTGTTCTTTGTTTTTTGAACAAGGCTTGCGTTGACCGCCTCACCGGGTTCAGGATGAAAGAGGTGCGCATGAGTCGATCGAGACCGGGTGAAACCCGCGGCCGTTGGGGGCTGGTTCTGGCCCTGGCTGCTTGGGGGGGTGAGGGGTTGGCTCACCCGGACAAGGTGGAGCGGGATTTGGTGACGCATTTTGCCACGGGGGCGCACGCGCCGGAGGGCGGCGTCTGGCAGGATCTGACGCACAACGCTTCCGCCCGTTTGGTCGGGGCGCCGGTTTGGACGGACATCGGGCCGGCGCAGGCGGTGGCCTTGGGAGGGGGTGGCGATTATCTCGTTCTGGCGGATTCTCCGGCGGGGGCGGAAAAGATTCTCCCGCGCGAGGCGTTCAGTGTGGCGGCGTGGGTCATGATCAACGAACCGCGCGAGGATGGTGGGATCATCGGCTTGGCGCAGGACAACGCCGATTTCGAGAAAGGTTGGGTGCTGGGTTACAATGGGCGGCACTTCACCTTCACCCTGTCGACCAAGGGCACCGACGACGGCAATGGCAGGCTGACCCGGCTGGTGGGACGGTCGGAGATCGCGGTGGGGCGCTGGAGCCACGTGGCCGCAACTTTTGATGGGAAGACGATGCGCCTTTACGTGAACGGGAGGTTGGAGGGGGAAAGCGCCGAACAGTCCGGGGAAATTCTCTACCCGGAGCGCGGGCGCTATGTCCTCGGCGCCTATGCGGACGACAACGAGTTGAACCCGATGAATGGTGCGGTTTACGAAGTCAAAGTGTTCGCCCGGGAGCTTCAGGCGGCGGAGATCGGGCAGGCGGTCGAGCGCAGCCGCAAATTGATCGAGGCTCCCGGCGCGGCGAACCCGGTGCTCCAGTTCACGGTGAAACCGTATCTCCAGCATGCCACGGCGAGTTCCCTGCGCATTCTCTGCGAAACGACCCTGCCCTCGAAGATGACGGTGGAATACGGGGAGCGTCAGCCGTTTTCCAACCGGGTCACCGCCGCGGAGGCGGGTGCGATCAACGAGGTCCGTTTGGAGGGGCTCAAGCCACATACCCCGTGTTTTTACCGGGTCACCTGCGTGGATGCCCGGGGCAACAGCGTCCGCAGCGAGGTCTGTTCCTTCCAGACCTTGCCGGGACCGGAGCTGCCTTGGGCCTTCGGTATTTTGGGGGATACCCAGCGCAATCCGGAGGTCACGCGAAAATGCGCGGAAGGAATCTTCGCGTTGCGGCCCAATTTCATGCTGCATTGCGGGGACGTGGTGGACGACGGATTCGCGAAGCATCAGTGGGTCAACGACCTGTTCGAACCCTGCGGGAGGGTGTTTGCGCATGTGCCGGTCTTTCCGGTGATTGGGAACCATGAGAGGAATTCCCATTGGTATTACGACTATTTCAGCCTGCCAGGGCCGGAGTGGTTTTACACGTTCAAGGTGGGCAACGCAGAGTTCTTCATGGTGGATTCCAACAAGGATTGTAGTCCGGGCAGCGAGCAATACCAGCGGTTGGAGAAGGCGCTCGAGGGTTCCAGCGCAGTGTGGAAATTCGCGGCCCATCATCATCCCTGCTTCAGTTCGGACGAGAACGATTATGGGGACAAATGGACCGGCAAGCCGGGCAAGGAGCCGATGGGATGGGGAGAGAGCGGGGTGGGGCATTTGATCCCGCTTTACGAAAAACACGGGATTGACATTGCCTTTGCCGGTCACATTCACAGCTATGAGCGCACTTGGCCCATCTTGAACATGGCGGTCAACCAGAAGCGTGGCGTGCGCTACATCGTGAGCGGAGGAGGCGGAGGCGGGCTGGAGCAGGCCGCGCCGCAGCGGTCGTGGTTCTCGATCCATGTGCAGCGCGGCCACCACTACTGTTTTGCCACGGTTCACGACCGCACCATCCAATTCAAGGCCTATGACCTCGAAGGCCGGCTCTTCGATGGGTTCGAGCTGACCAAGGCCGATAATCGGTGAGGCGGAGAGCCATTTTCCATCGTGGGTTAAACCGGGATCTTCGGGAAGGTAGGGGCCGGGTCATCCAGAGTCAGGATGAAGTGGGCGGTTATGGCCCCCCCTGAAAACCAAGGGGTTTCAGGAGCGACGGGGATCGATGCCGAGGTCCTGGAGTCGCTTGCGGAGGGTGGAGCGGTTGAGGCCGCGGACGCTGGCAAGACGGCTGGGTTTGTTTTGGTGATGGAGGAGCAATTCGAGCAAGAGGGAACGCTCGAGTTCATCGATCAGGCTGCGGTAGTCGAGAGCCGGTTCGGTGCGGAGTCGGTTGTCGAGCCAGGGACGGATCGCGTGGGTCAGTGAACCGTGGAGCGGGTCGGATAATCCACGGGGCCGGGTAATTTCCGGGGGGAGGTCGCGGACCTCGATTTCGAGCCGAGGACCGGACGAGAAGCAAGCCCAGGCTAATGCGTTGTGGAGTTCGCGAAGGTTGCCGGGCCAATCGTGGCGCTCGAGGGCCTGCAAGGATTCCGGCTTCAGGTGGCAGGCGATTCCGGGGCGGAGTTGTCCGAGGAACCAGGATGCGAAAGCGGGCAAATCGGTGACCCGGTCCCGGAGCGGGGGCAGGAGGATCCGGGCCGGCTGCAGTCGGTAGTAGAGCGCAGGGGAAAAGAGCCCGTCGCGGACCAAGGGCCAAAGCGGGTGAGTCGAAGTTGAGATGATGCGGAGGGCGGGATCGGTGGCATCGATGATCCGGGAAAGGGCGCTTTGGCTATCCGGGGAGAGGCTTGCGACTTCCTCGATGATGAGGACGTGAGGGGCCGCGTTGCCGAGGAAATCGCGGATGCGGGCGTCTTCGGTGGCCGATAGGGTGGTGGCTGGCGCAGCGAGCGGATCGTTCCGGGCGATGAGGTGGGCCGTGGTGGTTTTGCCGGTGCCGGTCCCGCCTTCAATGAGCACGGTGGTGCGGCTGCTGCAGGCATGTGCGATCCCTTGGAAGACGGGCCGCATGGAATCCGCGGCCCCAATGTAGGACAGCGGCGGGGAGATGAACCGGGGAGAGGAGTGCGGGGCCGTGATGGCTTCGAGCGCGGCGGCGAGGAGCGGTTGGAGGGTGGCGAGATCGACTGGTTTCTCGAGAAAATCGAGGACACCGAGTCGTTTGGCTTCGATCGCGTTGGTGAGGCTTCCATGGGCGGTGACCAGAAGGACTGGCGGAACGGGGTGAGCCGAAAAGGAGCGCTCGCGGAGGAAGTCGAGTCCGTTGCGGTCCGGAAGACCGATATCGAGGATCATGAGTCCGATACCCCCGCTGTCGAGAATGGCGGCGGCGCGTGAAGCGGAGTGAACCGGGACGGGAATGCCGCCAACCCTCCGCACGACGACGCTGAAGGCGGTGGCCAAAGGGGCGTCGTCCTCGACGATGAGAACCTGGACAGGGGAATTCATGGTCTGAGGGAGCGGGGAAAGGTGAGGGTTACGGCGGCGCCCGAGCCTGAGGGGTTCCGGGAAACGGAGAGAGAGCCTCCATGCGCCTGGATCACTTCGGTCGCAAGGTTGAGTCCGAGTCCGAGCCCGCCTTCCTTGGTGGAGTAAAACGGTTCACCGAGGTGTTGGAGGGCTTCCGACGAGAACCCGGTGCCGGAATCGAGGATGGTGAGGGCGATCTCGGGTTGATCGGTCCACGAGATTTGGACTTCGCCACCGAGCGGCATGGCCTCGCAGGCGTTGGCGAGGAGGTTCCGCAGGGCATGCTCGATGCGGAGCCGGTCGACGATCAGAAGAACCGGGCCGGGAGGTCGGTCCCGCTCGGTGAAGGTGATCCCATGATGCGCGGCTGAGGAGCGGAGATCCCTCAGGCAGGCGAAGACGATCTCGCAGAGGTCATGGGGACTGCGGTGGGGCGGGGAGGGACGCACCACGAAGAGCCATTGGTGGACGAGCGCAACGATGCGGTCGGTCGAAGTCCTGATGGCGTTGAGCGAGGATGAAGGGTCGAAGCCGGGGGCGCCAGGTTCGCTAAGGAGCTCCGTGTGGAGTCGGATGGCGGCGGCCGGGTTTTTGATTTCATGGGCCAGACTGGTGGCCATGCGTCCGAAGGTGGCCATGCGTTCGCTCTGGCGGCGGAGTTGCACTTGTTCGGTCAGGCGCTCGCGGGCTTGGAAGAGAGCACGGGCGAGGTCGCCGATCTCATCGGAGCGGCTAGCGGGGGCCGGCGGCAGGGGAACGGGAGATTCTGGACCGTCGATGGCGTCGTGTCCGAGGTGGGGAAGCCAAGCGCTGAGGCGTTGAAGGGGGATCACGAGGTCTCGGGCCAAAGCCAACGCGGGCAGCAGGGCCAGGGTGGGCAGGATGAGGAGTGAGGCGAGGAGGGCCGGAGTCCAGATCACGCTCCAGCCCGGTCCGGGCCGGGCGAAGAGCATTTCGACTCCGGAACGGAGCCGGAGGCAGCGGAGTTCCCTGCCGGCAGCGCGACAAAACTGATTTTCTCCCGCGGGAAGCTTTTGGAGGAGGGCGTTCCATGCTACAGCGTCTCCGTTACCGAGGACGAGGGTTCCACCGGGGAGGCGGAAGCCGACATCGAGGCCGAGAACCCCCGAAAGTTTGCGGGCCAAGGATTGACTCGGAGGTAACAGGGAGTTCTCGACAAAGGCGCGATTGGCGAGGGCCAGTGCTTCAAAGCGTTCGCGATCATGGCGACGCTCGGCCAAGTCCGTGATGATCGCAGTGGCTACGGTGGTGAGAAAGGTGCACGCGGCGAGGGCGAAAGAGACCCGGCGACCGAGCGCTGAGCGCGTGGGATGAAAGCGGTTCATGGGAGACTGATCAAAAAGCATGCAGACTGGTCGGTCGTCATGGACAAATTTTGTTCAAAAGTAGGAGTTGGCTGGTCCGACCGAACGTCGCAGTCTTCTTGTCTTCGGTCAGGGCCAGAGCTCTTCTTGGGTGATCATCTGGCAGGTCGGGGGCGACTGGATGGTCGCGATTGGAAATTGACCGACGCTGGAAAGTTTGATGCTCATGGCGACGGAACTAAATTCTCCGGAGAGCGCCTTGCGTGACTGCAAGGCCGGGGGGAGCATTCCGCATGGACAGCGGGGAAGCTGCGGGAGAGGATGGCAGGGAGCGGGACTTTGACCTGCATCATCCGCACGATCATTTCTTCCGCCGCATGTTCGGGATGGCGGAGACGGCATCGGCTTTTTTCCTCAAGGTGGTTCCGGAGTCGCTCCGCCGCTTTGTGTCCGACCCAGGGAGGATGGGGCTGGAGAACGTCAGTTTTGTCTCGGAGGAACTGCGGGGCGCGCAATCGGACCTGCTGTGGCGTTGTGAGGCGGCAGCGGAGGAGAAGGAGGAGGGGCAGGCGGTTTACGTGTATGTGCTCTTTGAGCATCAACGGGAGCCGGACCGGCTCATGCCCGTGCGGCTGTTGTTTTATCTGGTGAAGATTTGGGAACGTCACCTGAGGTCGGACGTCGCCTCGGCCGAGGGGCCGGTGAGTTTGCCGTTTATCCTGCCGTTGGTGCTTTACCAAGGAAGCGCGCCGTGGAGCGCACCACTCTTCTTCGGGGAGATGGTGGAGGTGCCTGGGGCGGATGTGCGCGGGTTCGTGCCGGATTTCACCTACCGTCTGGAGTCGTTGCAGGGGACCGAATGGGATGAAGTGAGCCCGGAGATGCTGCGGCTGGTATTGATGGTCATGAAGCTGGTGGGCCGGGGGGCGGCCGGTAGCGGCCTGCCGTTGGTGTTCGAGGCCATCGAACGCTTGCCGGAAGTTGGGGAGCACGGTAAGGTGATCCGGGTCGCGTTGCTGTATTTGTTTGCCGCGGCGCGACCGGAGGATCGCAGAGCCATGATTCAGGAACTTGAAGCGACGAAGACAAAGGTCGGGACGGAGGCGCGCTCCGCCTTGGAGGCCTTGATCCTCGATGGGATCGAGGAGGGGATGGAGAAGGGTATGGAGAAGGGGCGGGAGGAAGGTTTGCAGCTGGCTTTGGAGCGGCTCTGCGCCTCCGGCATGAAACCCGAGGATGCCCGGCGGCTTTTGGGGTTGGGCTGATTTGGGGAGGATCTCCGCCGGGGTGGATGGGGAGCATTCCGCATGGGCAGCAAGGAGACAGCGGGAGAGGATGGCAGGGAGCGGGACTTTGACCTGCATCATCCGCACGATCATTTCTTCCGCCGCATGTTCGGGATGGCGGAGACGGCATCGGCTTTTTTCCTCAAGGTGGTTCCGGAGTCGCTCCGCCG
>JAGWVU010000069.1 GCA_018970725.1 Verrucomicrobiota bacterium | reverse complement strand
GCTTGCAAGAAGGATGTACTCAGGGACGGGGGCTTGGCAAGGGTTTTTGCCCAGTGCTCCTGACATTCGGCATGGCCGATCCCGCGGTGGTTTATGGGTTTGCGGCTCCAGTCACCAGCGCGATCGGCGAGAGACGGTCATCAATTTTACGTCGCCCGGGTGCTTTGGCTGGAAGTCTGCATCGGGCAGGTTGATTCCGTCGGCATGGGCCAAGGGCTGGAATCTTTGTTACGATTGGGCGTCGAACGCGTAGGCGGCGCCCATCCTGATGCCAGTGCGAATTTCGCCGTAGGTGGTTTTTAGAATCTTGTTTCTGGCCGGTTGAAGGGGACGGGACTTTGCGAGGAATTCCGTCATTGCCTTGTAGGAACCGGCAATGAGGCACGCGGGTCCATCGCAGGCCACCTGGCCATCGCGGGTGAAAGCGAAGTATCCGATGATCGATTTTTCGGTGCTCATGGGGGGAAAGGGTGGGAAGCCTCAAGGGAGATCAAGGGGACTGGGAGCCCCGGCGCCGGGACGCTTCATCACGTGCAAGTAAATCATGGTGGTGGAGACGTCGGCATGTCCCAGCAGGGACTGTATCGTGCGGATATCGATCCCACTTTCCAGCAAATGAGTCGCGAAGGAGTGACGAAAGGTGTGGCAACTAGCGCGTTTGGGAATGGCCGCCCGCTCCACCGCCCGTTTGATCTGGCGTTGAAGTGAATTTTCGTGCAGATGGTGGCGGGCGATCCGTCCGGTTCGTGGATGAGGGCAGAGCGCTGCGGCCGGAAAGACGTACTGCCAGGCCCATTGTCTGGGTGCGTTGGGATACTTCCGCCGTAGTGATTCCGTCAAATGGACTTCACCCCCGCCTGCTTCCAGATCCTTCAGGTGGCGTTCCCTGAGGAAACTGAGGTGGGCACGCAAGCGGGGTTCAAGGGCTCGCGGCAAAGGCACAACCCGGTGTTTGCCGCCTTTCCCGTCGTGCACGGTGATGGTGCCCTGGCCGAAATCGAGATCTTTGATCCGGAGGCGCAAGGCTTCCATTTGCCGGAGACCGGCACCGTAAATCACCTCGCACATCAGTTTCCATGGATCTTCCATTTCATTGAGGACGGAACGGACTTCCTCGCGGGTAAGCACCGTGGGCGGTCGACGCGATCCGTCCCGAGCAGGAGTAAATCCAAAGTTGAGGTCCTCGATCCCCTGGACAGACTTCCCCAAGAAGGCCAGTGCATTGAGAGCCTGTCGCTGGGTGGCTGGAGATACTTGGCGTTCCAAGGCCAGGAATTCCAAGTAAGCGCTGGCGGAATGGGAATGGAAGGCATCCAGATCGGGTTCCCGGAGGCGCCTCAAACGGAACCGGGCGAAGCGCCTAACCCAGCCCACATAGGTCCGTTCGGTGGCAGCGGCGAGATTCTGTTGGCGAATCGTCCGGCGCAGGCGATCGATTACTTCCGCGACCATGCCGGCTTCTCCCGGAACGGGGATGCGGTCGCGCTGGTGGATGGCGTCCGGCGATTCCGGAGTTTCGGAGTCCGGGGCGACAATGGACACTGAAACGGACTCCCTTAGCAGCGTGCGATGCTCGCGCCCGAGGGCGACGGCTTGATCGGCGAGGCCGGGCCAATCGAAAACGCGCATCCACTCCGGTACGGAAGGCAGTCGGGAAAAGCGTTCTACCCCCTGAACGGCTTGGCGGAACTGCCAATCCTGTAAGGTGGGACTTCGTCCGAGTTCTTCGAAGAACTCCATGGTCGCGGTTGCGGATTCTTCCCCTCCTGCGTGGCGCCATCGTGATACCCAGCGGGCGAGGTGGGGGCGTGCCTTTTCGGGCACGGATGGGTCCGTCGCTAAGACGGTGACAAAGTCATTCCAGGGATCGTCAGGCTCGTCGAGAAAACTGTTCATAAAACCAACTCATGACGAGGAGCGACGCAGGCGCAATGAAAAAGTGTTCACAAATACAGATTTGTAAATTCCTTTTCTTGGGCCTGCTTCCGAGTTGTCCGGAACTTTCACCGCAAGTGAGAAGCTGCGATTGGCGTCATCGCGCACGAGAATTCATTCTCTTAGCGGGATTGCCCGCGGGTGACCAACCGTTCCATTTCCCCCCGCCCCAACCGAGGTTTCGGCCCGTCGGACCGGGGCTCCTTGAGCCCCCCTTCTCTCCCTCACTGAGCCGTGGATCCCAGGTCCGTCCGACTTTCCTCGCGGCCTCTCCCCCGATTTCCGGTTGCGCGGTTCCTTTTTCCACAGGTAGATCTTTCTTCAATCCGTGTCGGTGTCTTCCGCGCGACGGCCCCATCATGAACCCCGCTCTCCTCTCCTTCACCCTCTTCTTCCTCGCGGCGGCGGCCGGACTTGAAGCGGGCGCCCCGGCGCCCCCGAACATTCTCCTGATTTATTCCGACGATCACGGATGGGCGGACCTGGGGCTGCAGGGCGTCGACAAGGACATTCGCACGCCGAACCTCGACCAACTGGCGCGGGACGGGATACGGTTTTCCCGTGGCTACGTTTCCGCGCCCCAATGCGTCCCCTCGCGTTGCGGGGTGATCACCGGTCGCTACCAGCAGCGCTTCGGCGTGGAAGACAACAACAAGGGCCCCCTCCCCTTGGAGGAACTGACCCTCGCCGAGCGCCTGCGTCCTGCCGGATACGTCAGCGGCTGGGTCGGGAAGAGCCACTTGGACGTGGCCGGAAAAGGAGCGGACGGCAAGGCATCCCGGCTTCTCCCGGACCACTTTCCGCACCGGCAGGGTTTCGAGGAATACTTCCGCGGGGAAATGCGCCACTATCACGCCTCCCACGACTTGCAGGGAGTGCCGTTCGCGGACGCGCCCCACCTCGTGACGGACAACCGCTTCCGGGTCGTCGTCCAAACGGAGGCGGCACTTTCCTTCCTCGACCGGCGTTCCGCCAAGCCCGGGCAACCCTGGTTCCTCTACCTCGCCTGGTATGCGCCTCACGTTCCCTTGGAATCGCCCGAGCCTTGGTTCAGCCAAACTCCGGAAACCCTTCCGCTCCAGCGACGACAGGCCCTCGCGATGATTGGCGCGATGGACGATGGCCTCGGACGAATCCGCGCCAAACTCCGCACCATCGGCGCGGAGCGCAACACCCTGATCTTCTTCATCGGAGACAACGGCGCGCCCTTGGGGGATTCGTGGGACGGATCGCTCAATCTTCCCTTGGCAGGCCAGAAAGGGATGCTGGCGGAAGGCGGGATTCGTGTTCCCTTCATCGCCTCCTGGCCCGGCCGCTGGCCGTCCGGACTCACCTACGACCAGCCTGTGATCAATCTGGATGTCGCCGCCACGGCGACGGCGGCCGCCGGGCTCCCCCCGGATCCTGCGCTCGATGGTATCGACCTCACCCCGTTCGTCACTGGAGTGGAGAAGTCCGCCCCGCACCGGAACCTTTTCTGGCGATGGGGCTCGCAGGCGGCGATCCTTGAGATGCCGTGGAAGCTGATTCAATTGGGGAAAATGCCCCCGCTGCTTTTCGATCTCACCACCCCCCAGGGCGAAACGTTCGCCCGGAACCTGTCGGGGCAACACCCGGAAATCGTCGCCCGTCTGGAGCAACAGTTGCAAAGTTGGGCGGCGGAACTGCAACCACCGGGTCTGATCCGGGATGATTCCGCCTTCAGCCGGCACCATGAAACCATGTTCGCCGAACATCATATCACCGCCAGCGCCGGGAGCAGTCCAAAGAAACAGGTTCCAGCCGACATCGATCAGACCGCGCAGGGCTGGATCGCCCGAAATGCCGCGCTCTCCTTGCGGGACGGGGCCCTCACCTTGATTCCCGAGGCGGGTTCCCCACCAAACGTCCGTCCCTTCCTGACCAATTCCAGCCTTGATCTCCCGGGCCCGGAATCGGTCTCATTGCGGCTTCGGGCGAAGTCCGCCGGTCAAGGCCAGGCGACCCTGACCTGGCGCACCAAGGAAGAAAGTTTCTCTCCCCGGCAATCCATCGCCTTTGACTGGCCCGTCGGCACCGCCTGGCAGGACGTCCAAATCCCCCTCGCGGAAACCTCCAGGATCCTCCACCTCCGTCTGACGCCCCCGCGTTCCGCGAGCGGCGTGGAGATCCAGCGCATCGAACTGAGGAGCAGCGCCCAACCCCCGGTCGTCTTCTCATTCGATCCCAAGGAGGCGGCCCGTCCCGCCGAACGCCCTGACTGACCGTCGTCCCGGCCCACGATCCCCTCGCTCCATGTCCCCGCCCCCACATGGTGCTCTTTCTTCCTGGCCCCTCGCGGAATTGTTCGACCCGCTGGACGACGTCCAGTTTTGGATCAAGGACATCCGGCACCACTATCTCCATGGCAACCGGGCGCTTCTTCTGAACTACGGATTGAACGAGTTGTCCGACCTCGTGGGGCGGACCGATTACGACTTCTCCGCCCCCTTTCTCGCAGACCAATTCTGGATCGATGACGAGCAAGTGGTCAAAGGCCACCGCGTGGTCAACCGGATCGAACTGGTGGGTGGCACCGCGGAGCCGCCCCGCTGGAGCGTCACCCACAAAATCCCCCTTTGTGACGCTCACGGACAAGTCGTCGGGACCTCAGGAACCACCCGTTGGCTGGATGGTTCCGCTCTGCCCCGCTCCGGGCCTTCAGGATTCGACCAAGTATTGAAACTGATCCGGGATCATTACCGGACCACCCCGGGAAACGCCGCGCTCGCCAGGGCGGCCGGGCTCTCCACCCGCTCCTTCGAACGAAGGTTCAGGCAGAGTTTCCACACCTCGCCCCAGGCTTACATCCGCAAGCTGAAGGTCCGCATGGCCTGCCGGCTCCTCGTGCATTCCGACTTGCCGCTCGCCGCGGTGGCGATCGATGCCGGATTCGCCGACCAGAGTCACTTCAATCACGAGTTCAAACGCCAAATCCATCGCACCCCCGGCGAATACCGTGCCCATTACAAGCGCTGAACCACCGTCCTCTTGCCGCTTCCAGACAAAATTGAGACGCGCCGGAGCAAGACCTTCGCCGCTTTCCGTGGCACCCTGCGAACCTCATGAAAACCGCCAAGGGAACGACGCTGATTCATCACGGGCAATTGATCGACGGCACTGGCGCCCCGCCCGTTTCCCACGCAGCGGTCCTCATCACCGACGGAATCATTGCCTACGCAGGTCCCGCCACGGAGGTTCCTGCGGTTCCAGTCGACCTGATTCTCGATGCCCGGGGCGGCACCATTCTCCCCGGCTTGATCGAAGCGCACATTCACCTCACGTATTTCAATGTCACGGAACTGCAGGACCTTGATATCAAATATCCGGTGGAATACGTGACCCTGCAATCCGCCGTCAATGCAAAGACCGCGCTGGAGTGCGGTTACACCTCGGCCCGGAGCGGGGGCTGTTTGCACAATATCGACGTATGGATGAAAAAGGCCATCGAGGAAGACATGATCCCCGGGCCCCGGCTCAGCGCAAGCGGCCGGGAAATCTGCGGCGCCGGCGGTCTCATGGACTGGAATCCCGACTATCGCAAGATCGGGATGGAGGGAATCGTGTTCATCGTCAACGGGGCAGACGATGCCCGGACCGCAGTGCGCAAACTCGTCAAGGACGGCATCGAATGGGTCAAAACCTATCCGACCGGCGATGCCGCCTCACCGGACATCAACGATCACCACACGCTTTGCATGACCTTCGAGGAGATGCACGCCGTGGTGCGGACCGCGCACAATCACGGGCTTAAGGTGACGGGACACTGCCGCGCCACCGAGGGAATCCGGAATGCGCTCAAGGCAGGTTACGACTGCATCGAGCACGGCACCTTCATGGACGACCAGTGCCTCGAGCTGATGTTGCAACGCAACGTGCCGATGTGCCCCGGGCTCGGTTTCGAGAAATTCAGCGTCGATCGCGGCAAGGAATTCGGGCTTTCCCAGCGCGTCATCGACGGACATCAGGAGACGCTCGAGGGCGGGGCGGAAAGCTGCCGCCGGGTCCTTGCAGCCGGTGGCACCATGGGCCTCGGCGGCGATTACGGCTTCGGCTGGACCCCTCACGGCACCTATGCGCAGGAGCTCACCTTCTTCGTCGATTACGTGGGCTTCAGCGTCCTCGACACGATCCGTTGCGCGACCCTCGGCGGCGCGAAAATCATGGGGCGGGCCCACGAGCTCGGCTCGCTGGAAAAAGGCAAGCTCGCCGACGTTCTTGTCGTCGATGGCGACGTGATGCGGGATATCTCCATTCTGGAAAACCGCGACAACCTGCTCGCGGTCATGCAAGGGGGCCTTGTCAAGGCCGGCCGGCTGGCTCGTGCCTGACCCATGGAACCCGCCGTCCCAACTCCCCGGCTCCACCGCTCCATCGCCGGCAGCGGTCCGATCGTCCTGCTGCTTCATGGCGTGACCCGCTGCGGCGCGGACTGGGATCCGCTGAACCACGCGTTGACCTCGCACGCGCGTGTCATTGCGCTCGACCAGCGGGGCCACGGCGCTTCCCCGCGCGCCGATCGCTACCTCGTGACCGATTATGTGGCCGACACCGTGCGGTTCATCTCGGAGGAAGTCGATGGTCCGCTGATGCTTTTCGGGCATTCCCTCGGCGCCATGGTTTCGGCGGCCGTCGCCGCGGCGCGGCCTGATCTCGTGCGCGGCATTGTCCTCGAGGATCCGCCGTTCCATACCATGGGCAACCGCATCGGCGGCTCCGCGTGGGAGGCCCAATTCATCGGGATGCGCGGGATCGCCCGGCAAGGCGGAAGTCACGAAGCGATGACCGACGCACTGTCCGCTCTCCGGATCCCCATGGCCGGGGGCGGCTTCCGGACGCTGGGCGAACTGCGGGACCGGGCCTCCCTCGGTTGGAGCGCGCGTTGTCTCGGCCGGATGGATCCCGAGGTCCTCACCCCGGTCATTGAGGGGCGTTGGCTCGATGGTTATGATCTCGCGGGAACCCTGTCCGGCATCCGTTGTCCTGTCCTCCTGCTTCAGGGCGATCCTTCCGCCGGTGGCGCTCTGACTGACGAAGACGCCGCCGCAATCGAAAGCGCCGTGGCCCGCTGCTCCCGCCTCCCGTTTCCAGGCTGCGGCCATCAAATCCACCGGGATCGCCCGGAGGAGGTTTGGCAGGCCTGGCAAAACTTTACCCGACCATGAACATCCGCCCTCCTCTTTCCCGTTTCGTCGCCGCTCTGTTCCTCATCGGCACCTGTTCAGTCCCCGGTGCCACGGCGCCGGCGCCTGCGAAGAAGAACATCGCGCTCATTGCCGGAAAGAAAAGCCATGGCCCCGAGGGGAACCGCATCCACGACTACCCTTGGAGCGTCAAGTTGCTCAAGGTGCTCCTCGAACGTTCCAATGTCCGCGAGCAAGTCCGCGTCGAGACGCATTTCGACGGGTGGCCGAAGGACGAGCGGACCCTCGACGCTGCCGACACCATCGTCGTGATCTCCGACGGACGCGATGGCGACAAGTTCGCGGAAGCCCCCCACTTCAACGGGGCCGCCCGCACCGCCGTGATCGAACGCCAGATCAAGCGCGGCTGTGGGTTCCTGACCTTCCACTTTTCCACCTTCGCCTCGGAGGCAAACCGCCGCCAGATTCTCGAGTGGAGCGGAGGCTACTTCCAGTGGGAGACCGACGGCATCCGGAAATGGTATTCGGCCATCAAGGTGCTCGACGCGGAACTCGCGTTGCCGTCCCCGGATCACCCGGTGGCCCGGGGCGTCGCTCCATTCCGGCTTAAGGAGGAATTCTACTACAATCTGCGGTTCGATCCGGCCGACCAAGCCTTGATCCCGATCCTCACGGTTCCCGCCCTGCCGGGACGCGATCCCGATGGACGCAGGGTGGCTTGGGCCCGGGAACGGGCCGATGGCGGTCGCGGGTTCGGCACCAGTTGCGGCCACTTCTATGACAATTGGAAGAACGAAGGCTTTCGCAAACTCATGCTGAATGCAATTGTCTGGACAGCCCGGGTCGAGGTCCCCTCGGAGGGCGTCGCCTCGTCCTATCTCGAGCACGGGGAAATCACCGCCGCCCTGACCAACCCCTGAGCAACCCCTGACCGCCTCACCCGCCATGCATCGGCTCAACCCCACGCTCCTCACTGCCCTTGGCGCGGTCTGGCTCAGCTCTCCCGCCCTTGCGGTGGAAGCGACCGCAACCCGGAACGGCAGCATTCTCCGCCTCGCCTGGGACGGCAAAACCATTTGTGATTATCAGATGGAACCGGGCGCGACACCGGAAGGGGTGCCGGCCCATTTTCAACACGGGGCCCACCTTCATCCGATCTTTTCCCCGACCGGGAAAATCGTCACCGGCAATCATCAACCGGATCATCCGTGGCAGCGGGGCGTCTGGATCGCTTGGACCAAAACCGATTTCGCCGGGAAACAGCCGGATTTCTGGAACATGGGCAAGGGAGGCAAGATCATGGCCGAGGTCCGCTTCGAGCAACTCGAGAAAACCTGGTCAGGCGCCACCTGCGGTTTTGTCAGTCGCCACCTTTTTCTCGATCACCATCGCCAGCCCGGGGAAAAGGTCCTCGACGAAAGCTGGGAAGTCCGGGCCTCCCAATTGAACCTCGAGGGCACACTCACCAATGTCATCGATCTCACCAGCCTCCAAACTTGCGCCGGTCCGCATCCCTTGCGCCTCCCGAAATACCACTACGGCGGTCTCGGTGTGCGCGGCAACCCGGCCTGGAATGCCCCTGACGCGGTCACCATGCTCACCAGCGAGGGGCTCGATCGCGCAAAGGGGGACGCCTCCAAGGCGCGCTGGGTCTATCTCGGCGGAAATCTCGAAGGCGGCACCGCCGGGCTGGCCGTCCTGATTCATCCCTCGAATTTCCGCTTCCCCCAACCGCTGCGCCTCAATCCATCCAACCCGCAACTCTGCATCGCCCCCTCACAGGACGGGGATTGGTCGATCGAGCCCGGCAAACCCCTTCGCTCCCGCTATCGGCTCCTCGTCTTCGACGGAAAACCCGACCCGGGCTGGCTGCAATCCCAATGGACCACTTACTCCAAACTTCCATGAACCGACCCCGCCTCACCGTTCTCCTGCTCCTCTCGCTGATCCTCGCCCAAGCCGGATCCGCCGGGTTGTTCGACCAGGAAAACCTCGCCGCCTGGTGCATCGTCCCCTTCGACAAGGCCAAGCGCACCCCGGAAGCCCGCGCGGCGATGGTCGCGAAGATGGGAATCAAACGCATCGCTTATGACTGGCGTCAGGAACATGTTGCCGAATTTGAACGCGAGATCCTCGCCTACCAGAAGAACGGAATCGAGATGTTCGCGTTCTGGGGCGTGCACGATGAAGCCCTGCGACTCTTTGCGCAATATAAGATCCACCCGCAACTCTGGATCACGATCGCGGACAAGGGCGCGACCCAGGAGGAGAAGGTCCTGAACGCGGCCAGCGCCCTCCTCCCGGTTTTGGAGAAAGCCGCGAAGATTGGCAGTCAAGTGGGGATCTATAATCATGGCGGCTGGGGGGGCGAACCGGAAAACATGGTCGCTGTCTGCGAACGCCTCAAGACCACTCACGGCGTCCGCAATGTGGGCATCGTCTACAATCTCCACCACGGACACAGCCACCTCGATCGACTTCCGGCGGCGATCGAGGCGATGAAGCCTTACCTGCTCTGCTTCAATCTCAATGGCATGGACATCGCCGGAGACACGAAGGGACGCAAGATCCTGCCGCTCGGCGCCGGCACCGAGGACGTCAAGGTCTTGCGCCAGATCCGCGCCAGCGGCTACCACGGACCGGTCGGCATCCTCAATCACACCAACGAGGACGCCGAGGGACGACTCCTCGACAATCTCGACGGGCTTCAGTGGCTCCTGCCACAACTCGATGACGCCAAGCCAGGCGCCAAACCGCGCTATCGCACGTGGCAGGAGAAGCCGCAGGCCGCCGGCCCGATCCCGGAAGCGCTCCGGGCGGAATCCGTCGCCTCGTTGAATCAAGAGTTCGGTTCCGCGCTCCGCGGCGGTTGGGTGGTCGAGGGAAACCCGGAATACTCCGCCGTGCCGTTCACCGTGGAGTGCCGGGCGAAGTTGGAGGGCAGGAACGGCTACAACATCCTCGTCGCGTCCGAGATCAAAGGCTCGGCCACCCATTGGGAACTCTATACTCACAAAGGCCGCGGCACCCTGGCGCTTTACTTGCCGGGACGCGGGGGCGATTTCGATTCGAAGGTCGATGTGTGCGACGGGCAGTGGCACGATTTCCTCGCAAGCGTCGATGACCAGAACGTGGTGCTCTGGGTGGATGGAATCCAGGTCTTGGAAAAGGTGGTGTCCCCGCTCAAGGGCCGTCCGCAGCCGGGCGGACTCGCTTTCGGACGTCTCGTGGAAGGGGGCATCGGCTGCGACGGGATTCTCGACGATGTCCGCCTCACGCAGGGCGCCATGAAGCCGCGCAAGGGCGGCGCGCCGCGTCAGCGCATGGACAACACGATCGGTCTCTGGAGCTTTGATCAACTCGCGTCGATCCTCCCGCCGCCCGCGCCCAAGGCCGCCCCCTTCACGCCGGATCTTCCGCCGCTCGACAAGTCGAACAACCTTCACTGGAACGAGTTCGTGAACCGCGAACGCGTCTTCGACTTTTACGCCAAGCAAGCGCTGCAATTCGGCAGGGAGAAAACTCTGCCGGCGCTGATCCCCCCGTTCCCCGGCCTCGATGGCGGTCGCCAAGGGCACTGGGGCAACCAGAATGACAAGGACACCTGGAAAGACGGACGCTGGGCGGCGAGCGATCTGGGCACCCTCTTTTGCGGGGTCTTCAAGGGGGGCGGCATCACGGTTCCGAAAGGCATTTGCGTGCGCCAGGCGGACAAGGCTGCGGTCTTCGATCCGGAGCGGATGGCCTGGCGGCTGGAGTGGACCGGCGGCTTCATCAAACTCAACGACGCCCGCCATGGTTTCATGGCCGGTGCCCCGATGGACGGCCGGATCCTCTCCAAAGAGGAGAAGAAGCTTCCCGGCGCCTTCCGCGGCCTCTTCCGGCGTGGTCCGGAGGTGACCATCATCACCAGTGAAACGGAAATGCCCCAACCCGGCCCCGCCCAATGGCCCCAATGGATCGAAACCAAGGGCGAGCGCGGCACCCAATCCCCGTTCGCGACCGACCGGCTCACGATCCCCTTCGACAATCCCCACGGCACGCTCTTCTTCCTGACCGCCCATGACTTCTTCAGCGACGGCTCCGCCGCCATCGCGACGATGACCGGCGAAGTCTGGTTGGTGAAAGGAATCGACGAAAAACTGGAGCGCCTTCGCTGGAAGCGGTTCGCCACAGGCTTGCACCAACCGCTCGGGATGAAGATCCTCAAGGACAAGATCCATGTGCTCGGCCGGGATCAGATCACCTGCCTGCACGACCTCAACGGCGATGACGAGGCCGACTTTTACGAGTGCGTGACCAGCTCCATGAAGACTTCGCCCGGCGGCCATGATTATGTGGTCGGCCTCGAGTCGGACGATGCGGGGCGTTGGGTTTTCGCCTCGGCGAATCAAGGGATCTGCCGGATCACGGGGACTGCACCGCCGGAGATTCTCGCCACCGGATTCCGCAATCCCAATGGGCTGGGTCTCTCCACGGACGGGCGCTTCATCACCACCAGCGTTCAGGAAGGCGATTGGACGCCGGCGACGGCGATCTGCCAGGTGGATCTCCAACAGAATGTCGGTGCCCATTTCGGCGCGGGAGGTCCCAAGGCCGGCAAGCCGCCGGAACCGGTGCTGCTCTACATGCCGCGCGGGGAGGACAACTCTGCCAGTTCGCAAACCTTTGTCTCCGGCGGGGCGTGGCGTGATTTGAAGGGGGACCAGAACCTCGTCCACCTTTCCTCCGGTGGTGGATCCGCCTGGCTGGTGCTGCGGCAGCAAGTAAAGGGAATCTGGCAGGGGGCCGCGCTCAAGATCAGCGGAAATTTCGATTCCGGGCCCCAATGCGCCCGTTTCCATCCGGTCGACGGCCACCTTTATGTCAATGGCATGGCGGGCTGGGGCACTTACACTCCCAAGGACGGTTGCTTCCAAAGGGTCCGCTACACCGGAGGCGACCGCCCGATTCCGATCGCCTTCGAGGCCCGGGACAACGGCGTGCTCTTACGCTTCAACAAACCGGTCGGGTCCGAAGCCGCAGCGGGTTGTTTCGTTCAGTCCTGGAATTATCATTACGGGCCGCAATATGGTTCACCGGAATACTCCAGCGCCTATCCGGACACCCCGGGGCACGATCCGCTGGAGGTGCGCGGCGTCAGGATTTTGGAGGAGCGCAAGGCGCTTTTCGTGGAAGTCCCGCAGATCGTCCCCTCAAGCCAGATCCATGTCCATCTGGGCACCGGTCAGGATCTGTTCCTGACTGCACACGCTCTCGCCGAACCATTCACCGATTTCCCTGAATATCGCAAAATCGCGAAAACCACACACGCCGCCCAAACCGGTCTGAAGGCCCCCGAACCGATCCGCCCGAATCCTTGGGCCGGAGGCGCGCCGGGACGGGAAATTGTCATTGAGGCGGCTCTCGGCCTGCAGTTCATCCAGAAGAAGATTTCGGTCAAGGCAGGCGAGCGCGTCACCATCCGCTTTGAGAATCCTGACGTCGTGCCGCACAACTGGCTTCTCGCCCGGCCCGGATCACTGCAAACCCTCGGCGAGCAATGCAACCTCATGATCACCGACCCGCAAGGACTCGCAAAGCACTACGTTCCGGAAAGCGCCGATGTCCTGGCCTACACAGACATGACCAACCCCCAAGGAAAATCCATCATCCACCTGACTGCACCCAGTGAACCCGGCCAATATCCTTACCTGTGCACCTTCCCCGGCCACTGGATGGTCATGAACGGCGTGATGCAGGTGGAGTGATCCCGGATCTATCCTTTGCGCCACTCGCCCGGCGTTCGTCCGCAATGACGCTTGAAGTGCTGGCTGAACCTTGAAAGATCCCGGTAGCCGACCCGCTTCGCGATGCGAGCGATCGGCAGTCGCGTAGCCTGTAACAATTCCGCGGCTTTCTCCAGACGGATTTTTTGCAGGTAGGCTTGGAAGCCGATGCCGTGATGGCAGCGAAAGAGCCGGGTGAGGTGCCCGGGACTGGTGCAGGCGATTCGCTGCGCCACCTCCGTCAGCTTCAAGGGAGCGTCCAAATGGCAAGCAAGATAGGCGGTGGCCCGCGCCAACGGGTTCCCTTCTCCCTCGCCGCCCGCGCCGGAGGCATCGACCACCCGGAACCAAATGGCTTCGACGTGGCTTCGCGCGGCGTCCTCGGCCGCCGCCGGGTCTCCCAAGGCAATCGCGGCAACGAGATGCTCATGTTGATCGATCAACACCCGGGCCCCGGGATAATGATCCCCGAAGGTTTGCTCGTGAAACTGGAGCAACCCGGCCCACGTCTCCCGCCAACACTCCCGCAAACAGGGCACCCTCGCCATCTCGACGATCCCTTCATGCAGCTCGAAATCGCACGCGCGGAATGACTCATAGTCGCGCCGCTGGATCGCCTGGTTCAATCGCACCAGGAGACACCGCAACCCCTCCGTTTCCGCGGGAAACTCCACGGCCCGGCGGGCGGCATGACGAGCGGCGAACCCCTCGAGGATCGAACGCAGTTCGGAGAGTCGGCGGATGTCGGCTGGATTCACAAAAAGGGAAATTAGGCGAAATCAAACATCGTTTTATGCCAGAGCAACCAATCTTTCCGATTCGAAAACTTGCGGATTGCCATCGGACCCCGGATTGGGCTATGCGAAGTCAATCAGCACTTGACCATCATGACCAAGCCTCGAAAAGTTCCCTTCGGTGTCATCGCCCCGATGACCACTCCCTTCACCGCCGACGGCGGTTTGCACGCAAAGTCCATCCGCAGCCAGGTCGATTTCCTTGTCCGCGAGCGGGCGGACAGCTTGGCGGTCGGCGGTTCGACGGGCGAGGGCCAGACCCTCGACGCCGATGAACTCCGCGCTTGTGTCAGCGAGGTGCGCGAGGCGATGCCGGCGGAGATGCCGCTAATCGCGAGCACGATTTGCGACAGCACGCGTCAGGCGATCCGCGCGATCAAGGCGGTGGAAGGACTGGGTGTCGACGCCATCCAACTGACGCCGGTGCATTATCTTTTCCGGCCGGACGACGAGATGATGATCGAGCATTTCCGGGTGATCCACGAGGAGACAGGCATGCCGCTGATCATCTACAACGTGGTGCACTGGTGCTATCTCTCGCCGGAACTGACGGTGCGCCTGATGAACGAGGTGCCGGGCGTGATGGGCATCAAGCAGAGCGCGGGCGACTTGAAACTCTTCGCGGATCTCATGATCAATGCGCCGAAAGATCGGAAGATCTACAGCGCGGTGGATGCGCTGATGTATCCCTCGTTCTGCCTCGGCACGCCGGGAGTCATCGCCGCCACGCCTTCCGGCATCCCGCGTGCCACCGCGCTGCTGCGCGATGCCGTGGCGACGGGCGATCACGCCAATGCGCTGCGCCTGCACGAGGCGATCCTGCGTTTCTGGAACGCCATGGATCACTACAATCTGCCCGCGTGCATCCGCTATGCGCAGTCGTTGCAAGGCGTGGATGCTGGCTTCCCGCGCATGCCGATGCGCCCGGCCACTGAGGCGCAGCAGGCAAAGATCAAGCCCGCGCTGGAGGCGGTGCTGAAGCTCGCGGACGAGTTGTCCTAATCGAATCAGCGCCGTCGTCATGCCCATCGCTATCTTCTTCATCGTTCTGTTCACTGCGCTTACCGTGGCGTCGGCGCGTGTGAGGTGGCTGGGCGGGCTCGGGTTCACGTTTGGGGTGCTGGCGGCAGGTGCGGCGGCCTTTTCGTTTCCGACATGGTTCATCGCGCCGGGCGGGTTTGAGATGAAAACCGCCATCGCCCCGCTGGTTCAGCTCATCTTGCTGTGCATGGGGATGACGCTGACCCTAGCGGACTTCACCCGCGTGCTCTCCGCTCCGCGTGCCGTCGTGATCGGCGCAGCCCTGCAATACAGCATCATGCCGCTGGCGGGTTTTGCCTTCGCCCGTCTCTTCGGCCTGGAAAAAGAGGTCGCGGCGGGCCTCATCCTCATCGGTTCCTGCCCTGGCGGTGTGTCATCGAATGTCGTCACCTATCTGGCGAAGGGCAATGTGCCGCTCTCCGTGACGATGACCGCCGTCTCGACGCTGCTCTCGCCATTGGTGACGCCCTTGGCCATGCAGTGGCTCGCCGGGGCCTATGTGCCGGTTGAGGTCGGGCCGATGATGCTTTCCATCCTCAACATGATCATCGCGCCGCTCGCCCTCGGCTTTGCCATCCGCCGCTTCCTGCCGCGAATGGCGGACAGGGCCGCGTTGGTGCTGCCGCCCCTGGCGATGCTGTCCATTGCCCTCATCGTCGCGATCACCGTGGCGATGTCACGCGATGACTTGGTCAAAGTCGGTCTCGTCCTGCTCGCCGCTTCCGCCTGCCACAACGCCGCAGGCTACGCGCTCGGTTATGGTGCGGCGCGTCTCCTCGGACTCGACGCCCGCGACAGCCGCACCATGGCCCTGGAGGTCGGCCTGCAAAACGGCGGCATGGCCACCGGCCTCGCTTTCAACGTCCTCCACAGCCCCGCCGCCGCCCTGGCCGCCGCTACGTTCGGTCCGTGGAGCGCGGTCACCAGCTCCGCGCTGGCTTCGTGGTGGCGGAAATGTTCCGACGGCGACGAAACTCCAATCAGCGAATGCAAATGAAAATCATCCTCATCGTCCTGCTCGCCACTGCTTCGGTAATGGCCGCACCCCCCTCGCCCGGAGTTACCCTCGAAAGTCGCGGCCTGCCGCGCATCCTGTTCAACAACGACAGCGATGATCTGAAGTGGCCTGCTTACCCGGAGCATCATGCCAACGGTCTCTGGGTGCCTGCGGGCCAATACCTGCCGCTCCCGACGATCCGTTCCCTCGATGATGCACTCGCGCCGCGCATCGGACCGCTGGCCAAAACGAAGACGCAGGGCCTCGCGTATTGCGGCAACTTCGGTCTGCCCATCTGGGAACTGAAGCGTGACCACATCGCCGCGCTGGGGGACGATCCGCTCCAGCCGATCCTTCAGTTTTGGAAGCGCGATGGCCGCACCTTCTTCTTCTCGATGCGCATGAACGACATCCATCATGCGTGGTTCAACTGGGCGCACCTGTGGTCCGAGTTCCACCGCACGCGCCGGGATTTGTTTCTCGATCCACCGACGGAAGAGAAATGGGACACGGTGTTCCGGCCATGGCTCGAGGGCAAGACCAGCAAGAGGCCTGCAATCAGCGACTCATCAGTGGCTTTCGACTATTCCCGCGCCGAGGTGCGGAAGTATTTCCTGGATACCTTGCGCGAAGCATGCCGACGGTATGATCTGGACGGCGTGGAACTCGACTGGCTGCGCTATCCCGACCTGTTTCGGAAGGGCGAGGTCGATGCCGGGACCCTTACCGAATTCGTTCGTGAAGCGCGGGCGATTCTCTACGGAGCGGCCAAACAGCACGGACATCCCCTTCGTCTGGTTACCCGTCTACCCGTGACACCGGAGCAACCGTTCGCCATTGGCTTGGATGTGGAGGCATGGCTGAAGGCTCGGTGGATCGATGCTGTCATCGCCGGTCCTGGGACGAGCTTTTCCTCGTGCCCGCTGGAGCGCTGGGTTGAACTCGCCCACCGGCATGGCGTTCCGGTCTATGGGTCGCTGGAGCGGCAGAACCGGAACAACGTTCCCCGCTACGGCAGCCCCGAAACCTTGCGGGCCGCCATCGCCACCCTCTGGGAGAAAGGCGCGGATGGTCTCTATTTCTTCAACTTCTACGTCCGCGACGACATGCCACTGCTCGATGCATTCGCCGACCGGGATCGGCTCGCGCGATTGCCAAAGGAATATTTCCTCGAATCCGGCGGCGATCGCGACCTGACCAAGAGCGGTGGACCCTTGCCTCTCACCTCGAAGCCCGGCACTCCCGCCACGGTGCATCTGGTCATCGCCGACGATCCCGCGAAGGCCAGGGAAGCCAGACTGGAGATCCTTGGCAAAAGCGATCGCGGGACCGAGGCACCCGCCGTCAACCTCAACGGTCAACCGCTCCAAGAGTTGAAATCCACCAGCGCCAATGCGGGCTTCACCCTCACGCTTTCCTCCGCCGCTCTGAAATCAGCCCTCAAGCGCGGCAGCAACGACTTCACCTTCACCTCAGCCGCCGGGGTCACCGTCACCGCCTTGAGCGTGAGCGTGGTGCCGTGAAACCACTGCACCTCCATTCACCCATGAAAAAGCTCATCAACCAACCCACCGACTACGTGGAGGAAATGCTCGCCGGATTGCTGCTGGCGAATCCCGGGCTGCACCGCGACGGCGGGAGCCGCCGTGTCATTCGTCGCGGCAGCGGTGCGAAAGCGGGCAAGGTCGGCATCGCCTCCGGGGGCGGCAGCGGGCATCTGCCGCTCTTCACCGGTTATGTCGGCGAGGGACTGCTCGACACCTGCGCCATCGGCAACGTCTTTGAAGGGCCAAACGTCGCGAGTTGCGAGGACGCGATCCGCCTCGCGAACGGCGGCGCGGGCGTGCTTTGCCTTTATGGAAACTACGGCGGCGACCGCATGAACTTCGACATGGCCTGCGAACTTCTCGACGCGGAAGGCATCGCGACGCGCACCGTGCTCGGCACCGACGACATCGCCAGCGCCCCGCCCGCCGAAGCGCACAGACGTCGCGGCGTCGCCGGAATCCTCTACGCCTACAAAGCCGCCGGAGCCATCGCCGAAAGTGGCGCGAGCCTCGACGAAGTCACCCGCATCGCGCAGAAAGCGGTGAACGCCACTCGCACCATCGGCGTGGCCCTTTCGCCCTGCCGCGTGCCCACCGCGAGCGCGCCGAACTTCTCCATCGCCGACGACGAAATCGAGATGGGCATGGGCATTCACGGCGAGCCCGGCATCTGGCGCGCGAAATTGAAAAGCGCCGACGCCATCGTCGATGAAATGCTGGAGCGCCTGCTCGCGGACCGCCCCATCGCCACCGGCAGCCGCGTCTCCGTGCTCGTGAATGGGCTCGGTGCCACGCCGCTGGAGGAGCTGTTCATTCTCTACCGCCGCACCCATCAAATCCTCGTC
>JAGWVU010000068.1 GCA_018970725.1 Verrucomicrobiota bacterium | reverse complement strand
AAGCGGCGCGGGGTGAACAGGCGGCGGCGTGAGCGGGATCGGATGCCGGCGCGGCTCGGGGATCGTCGGAGCGTCATGACCGACCTTCGTCGATGCGGGGACGGATGGGTAGATGGTCCGGATCAGACGCTTACTGAGGAACGGCGAATTTTGAGGGTCGCTCGGGCGCGAAATTATGCGGACTAGGGATACTACTTGAGCACCTGGTCTCGAATGAAACGGGCCGCCGTTCTCCTGCGACGTTCCTGACGACTCGCACCCGGCTATATCCCGTTGAAGATGCTCCTTGGCAACAGTTGGAGACGCCTGTTCACGGCAAGCAGGTCACGCGCCGTTTGATGTCGAGCCAGCCGGTGAGACGGAGGATGACTTCACCTGCCGGGCGAGCAGCTAGGCGGTGCGGGCCCGACTTGATGCGTTTGGCCAGTGTTGATCGTCCCGCTCATCAGGCGGATCCTTGCGTCCTCATTTGTTCCTGCGCCACTGCCGGAGGCACTTCAAAGCGAGGCTGGCAAGACCCCGGTATCGGGGGACGAGGGGGAGGGCATCGTCGCCCGCCCCTCCAAAGGGAACGAGGGCAAGTGACGTGGCCATTTCGGCGAGCGCCGCGCCCGTCTCCCCGGCATTGGTCCGCATCAGCGCGCTCTGATAGTGACGCACCGCACGGGCAAGGCGGCGGTCGCGGGAGCTCAGGCCCAGCGCCGGATCGGCGAACGCCTTCGCAAGGACCCGGTCGATCGCGAGGCTCTGCCGGGTCGCCGCCTTCGACATGTTGGCCCCGTGCTTGCGGACGGCGAGGGTGACCCGGTCGAGCAAGGCGACGGGATGGGATGCCGCCACGCGGATCCACATGTCCCGGTCTTCGGAGGCGGGTAGGCTCTCGTCAAACCCGCCCAGCCCCAGCAGGATCCGCCGGTCCGCGAGCACCGTCGTGGCAAAGCGGTTGCGGATCACGAGGTCCCGGGCGCTCACCCGGGAAATCCCCCCGGTATCCGGAGGGGGGGGCGAGTCGAGCTGCCGTCCTTCCGCGTCCATCTCGACGTTCCGTGACGCAAGCACGGCAAAGGGCGGATCGGCCTTCTGCCAGACCTCGACGAGGGTGCCCACGGCCCCGGGCAGAAGCCGGTCGTCGGCGTCGAGAAAAATCACGAGGTCGTGGGAGGCGGCGCGCATCCCGGCATTGCGCGCGGCCGAGAGCCCCGCGTTTTCCTGGCGTTGGTAACGGATCGCCGAACCGAAAGCGGCCGCCACCGCCGGGGTGTCGTCGGTCGAACCGTCATCGAGCACGACGATCTCGACCGGACAATCCGGCGATCCCTGCCCGAGGGCGCTGCCGATCGCCTCGTGCAAATAGCGCGCGTAGTTGTAGGCGGGGATGACGACGCTGACCATCCGGTTAATCTATCCGGGGTTCACCGTTCCGAAAGGACAATCGCAACAAAATGGAGCTCCCCCGTTTCAGTGGACACGGATCGCCTGACAAGCGATCCAGTTGAACCCTGACATGGCAAAAATCAAGCACTACGACGAGGAGTTCCGCCGCAACGCGGTCGATCTCCTCTACTCCAGCCGCAAGCCCCTGAGCCAGGTAGCTCGGGAACTGGGGGTTGCGGCCGCCACTCCGCACGCATGGAGAGGCAAAAGGCCCTTCACATGCCGCTTGAGGACCGCGGCGATGCGGCCATCGCGCAACCGCAGGAAGGAGGTGCCGCCATCGCTGATCAGGCCCGAAAGCGCCCACTCCATTTGCATGCGGCCCTGCTCCTTCCAGGTCCGTCCGCCATCGGTGCTGCGATAGAGCATCGGCACGGGAACTTTGGCGCGATCTGCTCGAAGTTCGTCGGCGGCCGGCCCCAGGGCGCGGCCATGAGGATGTCGCCATTTTCCAGCACGATCATCCCCGGACCGATGAAGCTGCGCTCCACGGTGTGATGGATGACGACCTCCGGCGGAACGAGGAAACGGGCTCTCTCGTCGGCGAAGGAGTCCGCGATAGGCAGAACCAAGAGCGCGGTGAGCTTGCGAAGAATTTTCATGGTTGTTCGAGCCATTCGAGATTGAAGCGGGCGAGTGTCAGCCGGCCGCCCGACCAGGCGCTCATGCCCTTGCCATCGCCCGCGCGGCCGTAGAAACAGAGAATGGTGCCGTCCTTCGTCACGGCGAGGTCGGAGTAGGCGCCGGGGCCGTCCTCGAGCCGCTTGTTCACGGGCCAGGTGCCGCCTTCGTCGCGGCTGAGTTTGACACTGAGGTTTTTGCGGTCGCGATTTTTTCCCGGTTCGGCCTTGCCCTTCGCGTTGTCGAGGTTGTGGGGATTGGAAAACAGGATGAGGCTTTGGCCACCGTGATGGTAGCGGACGATGCCGCCCATGCAGATCGGCTCCAACAACGCGTCGTCGAACTTCGGCGTGCTCCAGTTCGTGGCCCCATCGGGGCTGGTGACGACGAGACGACGGTGTGCCTTCGATTCGCTGCGCACGTTGAGCATGACGCGCCCGTCGTTCAGTTCGATGGCGACGGTTTCGTTGGGGTTGATCCACTCGTCGGTGCAGGGCACGGCGATGTCGCCGGCCTTCCAAGTTTTGCCCTGGTCATCGCTGTAGATCGTGGCGGTCACGCTGGGGCGGTGGGCGTTGCCGCCTTCGCCGGTGGAAAGCCAGACCGGCACGACGAGGCGGCCGGTTTTGATCTGGATGCTGTGGTTCGGGCCGGTGGCGAGCACCTTCCAGGTGTAGTCTTTTTTGAAGGCGTCGAAGGTGGCGGTGATTTCGACGGGTTTCGACCAGGAGAGTCCGTCATCGTCGCTGCGCTGGTAAAAGGCGCGTTCGTATTCAAGGCAGAAGAGCATGTGCACGGTGCCGTCCCGGTCCGCGATGAGGACCGGGTTGTTGTAGGTCACGTCCGCGGGATCCACGTTCTTCATGCGCAGGGCGAAGGGATTCTTCCGCTTGGGCCCCTCCACGTTGGCGATGCTTTGTGGCGCGCTCCACGACTTGCCGTCATCGGTGCTGCGGCGGAGGAGGATGCGGATGTCATCCCAGTCGCTCACGCCCGCCGGGCGTTTGCGCGCCTCGCACCAGGCCAGCACGGTGCCCTTCGCCGTCACGACGATTCCGGGGATGTGGTAGATGTTGTAGGCGGGATCGTCACCGACGGTGAAGAGATCGTGTTTTTCGAGGAATGGTTCGGCGGCGGGCAGTGTGGCCGCGGCGGCGAGGAGGAGGGTGGCGAGAATCGGTTTCATGAAGCGTTCGTTGGTTGGTTTGAGAGAGAGAAATCGTTTCACCATTCGCCGTCGCGCTGGAACCTGGCTTTGGCGTTTTTGCCAAACTCCGCGCCCGCGGCGGCGAGGTTGGTGAGGATTTGATCGGTGCCCAGTCCGGCGTTGTTGCGAGCGGCGGGGATGACGGTCTGGCATTCGTTGGCATCCATGAAGCGGGAGGCTTCGAGGATGTGCGGCTGAGCCTCCGGCTCGATGACGAGGAATCCGTGCTTGTCGGCATGGATGAGATCGCCGGGACTCACTCTGCGCCCAAAGATCTCCACTCCGACGTTCCAGCGCACGGGATGGACGTGCGCGTGACCCACGCACAAGCGTCGGGCGAGCGCCTTGAATCCGGCGTTGGTCATCTCATCGACGTCGCGGATCGCACCATCCACGATGGTGCCAACGCATCCGAGGGCGCGGTGCATGTTGCTGTTCACCTCGCCCCAGAACGAGCCGATGACGCGCGGCTTGTCGAGGTCCTGCACGCAGACGATCTTGGGTCCCGGAAGACCGGCGACATAGCGGCGATACTCATTCCACGCGTCCGCATTCGCCTCGCGATGCGCCGGATTGCTCGGCTCGACGACGACGGTGACGGCATACCCCACCATCGGTCCCATCTGGGGCATGAAGTCGCGGGTTTCCTCGAGGTTAAAACCGTCCGCGCCCGGTTCGCGCCGGGTGATCTGCTCCCAGCCATTGTAAATGGTGGGCGTGTTCCAGCGCTTGAGCTGGAGGAGGTCGGAGTGGGATAGCATGTGGGCTTTGTTTTTCAATGTATCGCAGGCCGGGTCCGAACCCGGACTGGAAAATTCCTGTTCTATCGAGGAACAGGTGGTCGTGCCAGGGTCTCGCCGCGCACAAAGGTGGGCATGATGAGATGAAGCTGCTGTTTCAGCGGCACGCCGCTGCCGAGAACGCGCACCAAATGCCCGAGCTTTTTGGCGAATGCCTCGGGCTGCCGTTCATAGCGGGCGGGCTCCGGGACGAGGAGATTGAGGAAGCCGTCGTGATCCCGGGAGAGGAGCGAGATGTCTCCGGGGACCTGCACCCGCTGCTGTGTCAGAAAGGTCATGGCCGTGGCGGTGTGGCGGGCTTCGAGGGTAAAAATGGCGGTCGGGGGTTCACGAGCAGCCAAAAGGGCACGCAACGTCTGGATCACGCTGGCCTTCGAGTCCCTGATCGGAAAGCGCCGCAAACTCGCCCCGTCCACTGCGGCCACGCCTTCCTGAAACCCTTGCAGGCTCTCCTCGTCCCCCGGAAACGGCACCACCGGTGCCAGCACCGCGAGACGCCGGTGGCCGAGACCCAGAAGGCGGGCCGCGGCATGGCGCGAGGCGGCCCGGAAATCCGTGTCCACCTGCGGCAAATTCACGCCGGAATGACAGGAACCCGCGATCACGGCCCGGGTCCCGCTCTTTTCAAACCAGCGCTGGATCGCCGCAGTCGATCGAAAAAGCACCCACACCGCTCCGGGATGACGCGCCGCCAAGGCTTCCAGTGCCGGCGCCGGTGCCCGGCGGAATGCGGTCGCATCCACCACCGTCAGCCACTGCCAATCCGCGGCTTGCAGGCGCGAGCGGAGGTGATCCATCCAGAGCAGGGCGGACGGGGGCAGAGTGTGCAAGGGGCCGGGCAGGAGCAATGCGGCTGTGTTTGCGAGTGGCGGTCGAGGTGTTCCCGCCCGGGCGACCACCTCCCGCCGCCGGCCATTTGCGGTGCGGATGATGCCTTCTTTTTCCAACACCGCGAGGGCCGCGCGAACCGTGTTCCGCCCCACCTGCAACTCCCTCGCCAGCTCCAACTCCCCCGGTAACAAGTGAAGCCAATCCCCCTGCGCGAGTCGTTCCCTCAGGCTGGAGGCCACCACGATGGGCAGGGACGTGCGCAGGGGCAGGGGGTGGGTCTCCTTCATGGGATCATCAATTCGGAGCCGCGGCGCGTGGATAGCGCACCACCGCGACGTCATTCGCCTGCGGCGCGCCCGGCGTGCTTCGTCCCTCGGTGATGAGTTTCTCCAGCAGCGCCTTCATCCCGGCAACCTTCTCCGGCATCGCGGCGGCGAGGTTGGTGGTTTCGCCGAGGTCGTCGGCAAGGTTGTAGAGCTGCACGGGCTGCGAGGGATCGCCGCCCTTGCCCCAGCCGCCGGATCCGGAAGCGGCGATATATTTCCACGTGCCGCTGCGCACCGCCGGGGTCCCGCCAATGCTGGTGCTGACGGAGGTGGCACGGACCGGCTGGTCCCCGCCCTTGAGGAGCGGCATCAGGCTGACGCTGTCTTCGCCGGCGTCGTCCGGCAGCGTGACGCTCCAGACATCGGCGAGGGTGCGGAGGAGGTCGGCCTGGTGGACGAGATGCCCGCATTCTCCGCCGGGTTTCACCACGGCAGGCCAGCGGATGATGAAGGGAACGCGATGCCCGCCTTCCCAGGCGTCCGCCTTGTATCCCCGCAAGGGGCCGCTCGGATAATGCCCCATCTTTTCGAGATCCTGCACCCCGATGTAGGGCGCGCAGCCGTTGTCGGCAGTAAAAAGGACGATCGTGTTCTCCGCCTCGCCCGTCTGGTCGAGCGCCTCGAGGACGCGGCCGACGACGGCGTCCGTTTCCATGACGAAGTCGGCGAAAAGGTTGAGACCGCTTTTGCCCTTCCACGCCTCGTTCACGGAGAGGGGAGTGTGGGGCGAGGTGAAGGGTAGGTAGAGAAGAAAGGGGGCATCGTCGGGGGCGGAGTCGCCGATGAACTTCACCGCCCGGTCCCCGAGCGCGGGCAGGATCGGTTCGAGGGTCCAGTCCTGCAAAGCCGGTCCCTGGATGCTGGCCTGGTTGTTCCTGAGGAGGGCGGCGTCGAGGAATTCGGACGGGATGCCGAGGGTGCGGTCGTTCTCGATGAAACAGAAGGGCGGGTGATTCGGGACGTCGGTGCCGAAGTAGGCGTCAAAGCCGCGGGTGGTGGGGCCGCCGCCGATGGGTTGCGAGAAGACCTCGCGCCAGACGGCCCGATGCGATTCGCCGGCCGGTGCGGAATCCTTCGGCTTTTGCTTGAACAGTGCGGCCCGGTCCGGGGGGATGGGCCAATCCCAGCCGAGATGCCATTTCCCAATGCAGGCGGTGCGGTAGCCTTGCGCTTTCGCCAGGGTAGCGATGGTGACGCGGTCCGGTGCGATGAGCGGCTCCCCCCACACGGGCACGATGCCGGACTGCAGGTGGGTGCGCCAGTGATAGCGCCCCGTGAGCAAGGCGTAGCGCGAGGGCGAGCAGACCCCGGACGAGGAATGGCCATCGGTGAACCGCATGCCCTGCGCCGCGAGTTTGTCGAGGTGTGGGGTGGGAATCTTTCCACGTTCGCGGTTGTAGCACTGCACGTCGCCGTAGCCGAGGTCGTCGGCGTAGAGGATGACGACGTTGGGACGCCGCCCCGGCGGGTCGGCGGCGGGCAGTGCGGCCAGGGGCGCGAGGAGGAGGGCGGCAAGAAGCGGGCGGCAGAACGGGATCTTCATGGTTGTTCGAGCCATGCGAGGTTGAAGCGCGCGCAGTCGATGGAATCGGCGCGTTCGAAAAGGCAGAGCACCGTGCCGTCCGGCAGCACCGCGAGGTCCGAGTAGGCGCTGGGTCCTGGCTCGAGGGTCTTGTTGACAGGCCAAGTTTGGCCGTTGTCACGACTGAGCTTGATCGAGAGATTCTGCCGCTTGCCCCGGCCGCCGGGGACGGGCCGGCCCTCTTTGTCGAGGGCGAGGGTGTGCGGATTGGAGAAGAGGAGCACGCCCGAGGGATGCGTGGCGAGGCTGGCCATGCAGATCGGTTCCCAGAGCTGATCATGAAACATGGGCTGGCTCCAGCCCGTGGCTCCGTCCGCGCTCGTGGTGATGATCTTGCGGCTCGTCCGGGAGACGCTTCGTGTGACGAGCATGACGCGACCATCGGATAGTTCGGTGATCATGGTTTCGTTGGGATCGCGAAGTTCGCCCTCGTTCGGGAGGCAGAGATCGCCCGCCTTCCAGGTTTTGCCATGGTCGTCGCTGTGGATCGTGGCGGCGGCGGAGGGAGCGTGGTCGCCGATGCCGCCGTAGGCGAGCCAGATCGGCACGACGAGCCGGCCGCCCTTCATCTGGATGCCATGTCCCGGCCCGGTGGCGATGACCTTCCAGTCGTATTTCTTGCGGAAGGGTTCGAAGCTGGTGGTGATTTCGACAGGCTCGCTCCAAGTCAGACCATCATCGGTGCTGCGCATGGAGAAGCTGCGCGCGTAGTTCACGCAGTAGAGGAACTCGATCGCTCCCGTGACGCGATCCACGATGGCGACGGGGTTGTTCACGGTTTGCTCGTCCGCTCCCGTCCCGTTCTTCTTGTGCGGATTGCCCTTAATGCGCTCCGCCCGGTGGGCGATGGGCTGCGAGGGTTCCCATGTCCTGCCGCCATCGGTCGAACGGCGCAAATGCACCTCGATCTCGCCCCAATCCGAGCTGTTGTTTTTCCGGGCTTCGCCGTAGGCGAGCACGGTGCCTTTGGTCGTAACAACGATCCCGGGAATGCGATACCGTGCGATCCCGTTGAGATTGGGGGGGAAGACTGCGGAGGTTTCGATCAAGGGGCTGGCCGCCTGGGTTGCGGTGAGGAGCGCGGCGAAGACAAGGGATGGGATGAACGGTGGTGTCATGGTGGCAACGGGGGGCTGCAGACTTTTGGGGAAATGCCCGCGATGCCGAACAGAGCCGTCACCGGCTGGCCTCGGTCGGTGATCGGCACGGGTCGATCTCCGTCGTGGAGCTCCTTGGATGGGTTGATCTGGAGCGCGGCGAGAATGGTGGCGAAAAGATCGGGGACGGACCATGGGTGTTCCAGTGATTTCTTCGATTCGGCATCGGTCACTCCCCAGGCGCCGTGGTGGCGCAACCCGCCCCCGGCCAGAACGACGCTGAAAACGCTGCCTTGATGACCACGCCCGTCGCCTCCATCGAAGGCGGAAGGACGCCCGAACTCGTTATTGACGACGATCAAGGTTTTGTCGAGGAGCGCGAGGGAGTGGAGATCAGTGATCAGGGTGGACAACGCTTGATCCGGATCCTCGAACAGCATGTGTGGTTTGAGTTGTCCCTGATTGTGGGTATCCCGACCGGTTCCGTTGACAAAATTGAGGTTGTGCGAGACCGGGGCAGGCTCCGCGGCTGGCGAGACACCCGCGAGGGTGAGCACGAGCAGAGCGAGACTTTTCACGGGAGTCAGGGAAGATGAGGCGGGGCACCGGGGATCAGGCGAGGATCTCCCGAACCACCTCGCCGTAGACATCGGTAAGGCGGTAATCGCGACCGAGGTGGCGCCAGGTGAGGCGTTCATGGTCGAGACCAAGCAAATGGAGAATCGTGGCATGCAGATCGTGCAGGTGGACTTTGCCGGCCATGGGTCGGAAGCCGAACTCATCGGTCTCGCCGTGCATTAGACCTCCTTTCACCCCGCCCCCGGCCATCCAGGCGCAGAAGCTCTCGGGCTGATGCTCGCGGCCGTGCTTCTCGATGGGCGCGGTGCGGCTCAGGTCCTGACTCCAGGGCGTGCGGCCGAACTCGCCGCTCCAGACCACGAGGGTATCCTCCAGCAGTCCGCGGGACTTGAGATCCCGGATCAACCCGGCGCAGGGAAGGTCGCTGGCGGCACAACTCTTCGGCAGGTTGTCGCGGATGTCGCCATGGTGATCCCAGCCATCCATGGTGACTTGGACAAAGCGGACTCCGGCTTCGCTGAGACGCCGGGCGAGAAGACAGGCACGGCCGTTCCGGTCGGTCGCCTTTTCGCCGATGCCATAGAGTTTCCGCGTGGCCTCAGTTTCCTTGGAAAGATCAACGAGTTCCGGTGTGGCGGTTTGCATGCGGAACGCGGTTTCGAGGCTGTGGATCATGCCTTCCATCCGCGCATCCTCCTCATGCCGGGCGAGGAGGCGGTGGTTCATGCGCTGGATAAAGTCGAAGCGCCGCCTCTGCGCGGCTCCATCCGTCGCTGGATCGGTGAGGAAGGCGATGGCAGGATCGCTCGCCTTGGAAGGAAGGGTGAGCGGAGTCCCCTGATGGGCGGCGGGCAGGAACGAGGCCGCGTAGTTCCGGGTGTCGATGCCGGGATGGATCGTGAGGAAGGCGGGCAGGTTTTGGTTGTCCGTGCCCAGACCGTAGCTGACCCACGAACCGAGCGAGGGACGCGCCTCGGCGATGGCTCCTGTGTGAATCTGCAGTGCGGCGGGACCGTGCTGGTTGTTGTCCGCATGCACGGCACGCAGCAGGCAAAGCTCATCGGCGATGGCGGCGGTATGCGGCAGCAGATCGGAAATGGTGACGCCGGACTGACCGCGCGGACGCACCGGGATGTCCGTGCCGAGGGCCAGCAGTCCGTCCGTGCTCTCATGGCGATGTTGCTCGGGCAACGGGGCGTTGACGGACTTGCCATGCTTCCGCTGGATCAGCGGTTTTGGATCGAACAGATCCATTTGCGACGGACCGCCGGACATGAAGAGGAAGATGACACGCTTCGCCTTTGGCTGGACCATCGGAGGGCGCACGGCGAGCGGGTTCGCCGCGGCTTGGATCAGTCCGTGCAAGGCGAGTGCGCCGAACCCCGCGCTGGTGCGCTGGAGCCACGCGCGACGGGTGGAGTTGATGGGGGATTCGAGGATTTTCATGGGTGCAATGTTTCAGGACGGACCAACGGGGCGATGGCGACTGATGCGCCAGTGGTTCACGTCTTCGCGGAACAACCCGTCCCTCAACCGGGTGCCGAGACCGGGGCCCGTGGGGAGTTGAGCGCGACCCCGGACAATGACCGGCAGGGGATCGATGAGCTGGTCATAGAACGACCTGATATGGGCTCGCACCGTCTCCTGGAAGACGACATTGGCGGAGGATGCGGCGAGATGGAGGCCGCTGAAGAGGGTAAGGGGGCCGGTGCAGTCGTGGATCGTGGCCGGAATGTTGTAGGTCTGCGCGAGATCGATGACGCGGCGCGTCTCGCTGATGCCACCATTCCAGGTGGGGTCGACCATGCAATAGTCGCAGGCCTGGGCCTGGAGCACCGCGAGGTATTCCTTGCGACCCAGCAGCATCTCGCTCGCGGCGATCGGCAGACCGCTGCGGCGGCGGAAATCAGCCAGGGTTCCGGCGTGATCGACCCGGAGCACGTCCTCGAGCCAAAGCGGCTGGATCTCGCGCAGAGCCTCCGCGATCCGCGTGGCGGCGGGCAGGTGGAAAAAGGCGTGGCCTTCGATGGCGATGTCCATTTTCCTGCCGACCCGTTCGCGGATTTCGCGCAACGGTTGCATCGCGTTTTCGATCTCCTCCCACGAGATGTGCAGGCCGCCGTGGCGATGCGCCGCCCGGTCGAAAGGCCAAAGTTTCATGGCGGTGATGCCCTCGGCGAGCAATTCTTCCGCGAGATCGCCCGCGGCGAAATGCGAGGCCCAGTTGTCCTGAAGCGGGCCCTTTTGGCCGATGTCTCCGTAGCCGGGCCAGCCGGGGTGTTTCGTCGGTGCGCCCCCGCCGGCGAGCGCGCCATATCCGGGGCCGCCGCTGGTGTTGTAGACAGGGATGGACTCGCGCACCGGCCCGCCGAGCAGGCGATAGACCGGTTGCTGGCATGCCTGACCGAGGATGTCCCACAGCGCGAGATCGAGCGCCGACAGCGCGCGCATTTCCGCGCCGGGATGACCGAACGGGGTGCAGCGTTCATAGAGAAAGCGCCAATGCGATTCGATGGCGAGCGCATCCGCGCCGAGCAGACGCTCGGCCATCCAGTCATGGATGAGCGAGGCGATGGCGTGGGGCGTGTAATACGTCTCACCGCAGCCGACGAAGCCGTCTTCCGTATGGATGCGGACGAGCAGCAGGTTCGGCATGATCTCCGAGGGGATCGCGGTTTCGATGGCGGTGATGCGGGACATCGGAAATTAGCGGGCGAAGGCAGGTTATTTCTCTGGCGGCCGGGAGGCCAGGCGTTCGATTTCTGTCTGCCCGAGCACGCGATGATGGATCTGCAGCCCGCGAAGCTGGCCGTTGAAGGGGCCGTTCATCCCGGTGCCGAGTCGGAGCGGGGCCTCGCTGTCGAGTTCCCAATCGGAGGCATCGAAGCCGGTGGTCTCCGCGACCTGCCGTCCATCGACGTGCAGCGTGAGGCGGGTGGCGGTCTTCATCGCGACGATGTGATGCCAACCACCGGGAAGCGAGTGATCCCACGAGACCTGCCGGCCGTGCCGCGCGGCCCAGATTTTGCCCGAGGGCAGCGTGCCGCAAAAGACCTCGCCCGCATGCTCGGCCATCGTCCAAGCGCGGCGGTATTTCACCTCCGGCGTGTGATCGAGGCGCTGCCAGAGCGTCCACTTGGCATCGCCATCATAGGCGTGGACTTCAGCGAGCGGAAGGGTGCCGGCGATGAAGCGTCCATTGTGCACCATCATCCCCATGACCTCCAGTTCCTCACCGAGGCGTCCGAGGTCCGTCCAGCGCGCCACGTCCTCGAAACGATAGACGCGCCCGCTCGGCCAGGTGGCGACATGGAGGGCGCCCAGATAGCTGATGAATGCATAGGTTTGGGTGTTGTCACCGACTTGACCGCAGTCCTTCCAGATTTTGCCATCGAAACAATACACCCGCCCGCCGTCGTAGCTCGAGGCATAGAGCAGCCCGTCATGCACGGTGAGCGACTCGACGCGTCTCGGGCCTGATTCGCCCGTTTCGGCGTCGGGACCGATCGCATCGGCCAGGCGCGTCCACCGGGTGCCGCCCTCGTAGCGGAAAAACCCCGCCGGTTTGTAGAGTGAGGAGGCAAACAGCCTCCCTTGAAACGTCACCAACCCTCCCACGGCTTCTGTTTCCGGCAGTTGCCCGCAATCGACCCACCGGGTGCCGCCTTCATGCCGGAAGACCCGCCCGCCCGGTGTGGTGTTAGGCGATTCCGGTAGGCTCGAGCCCGCCACGCGATACTTGCCGGTGCCCGCGTAGAGCGCACCCTCGAAAGCCGCGAGTGCGGTCACCGCGTTGCTGCCATCCAGACTGCCGAGCTGCGTCCAGCTTTGCCCGCCCCCATAGCGATACACATGACCGCTCCCGCCCGCGTCTGGCTCGCAAGTGGCTGCATAGAGAGCGCCCTCGTGAGTGGCCATCGCAAAGGGATAGAGTGCCTTGCCCGGACGCCCGCAATCCCGCCAGGCGCCAGGCCTGTCGTCGTCGATCCCAAACTGCAAGTGCCGCCAGTTCGCCACGTTGGAGGTGACGCCGGGGTTGCTCTTGAGCGTGAGATGAAAGCCCCGGCGTTTCCCGGGATCATATTGACTTGCCAGATCTCCGGTGATGCGGTCCGAGACCTCCGCCCGCGCCCATACGGCGATGGAGAAATCGCCGCGACCGGGTCCGGCGGCCTTCTCGGTGATGACCAACGGCTGGTCCACCTGTTCCCAAACATGGGAGACCGGCTCCGCGGATTGCAGGCAGGGAACGATCAAGGCAAGAAGAAACAATCGTCTCATCGGGGGCTGATTCGGAGGGATCTAAAACCGGAGTAGAAACTCATTCGTCCCAAAGAGAGCGCGGGCCAATTCGGTCCACGCCCGGGTTTCCCCGGCAGCACGGGAGGCTTGCAGGAAGGAAAGTGCATCCTCACGTTCGGCGGCGGTGATGGGGCGGCTCAAAACCCGCAGCCAGAGGCGGGCGAGACGGACCGTGTCGTCTTCCTTGACGGAAAGCAGGCTCTTGGCAAGGTCCTCGCCGCGCTCGCGGATGAGATCGGCATTCAGGAGGTAGAGGGATTGCGTGGGCACGGTGGTCTCGCTCCGCTTGCTGGTGAACTGCGCGGGCTGCGGAAAGTCGAAGACATCACGCAACCGTGCCGAGCCGGGCTGCGTACCGGTACGGACCACGGGAAGATAGAGGGTGCGCTCATGATTTTGCGAGACGCGCTCCGTCCTGATGGAGAACTGCGGATGGTTGCTCTTCGCGGTGATCGGGAGACCGCTGATGTTCTCCGGAAACTCCAAAGGCAATCCCGGGCCACCGGACGGTGCGGCAAGTCGCCCGCTCGCCACCAGCATGGCATCCCGGATGGACTCGGCGTCGAGACGCTGGCGGTTCATGCGGGTGAGCAATTTGTTTTCCGGCTCCGCTGCAGCATCTTCACTGGACAACCGATAGGCGCGGCTGAGCGCGAGCGTGCGGATCAGCTTCTTCTGTGACCAGCCTTCCTGCATGAAGCGATGCGCGAGGTGATCGAGCAACTCGGGATGGCTCGGGGTGTCGCCCCGCGTTCCGAAATAATCCACGCTGCGCACCAGCCCCTCCCCGAAGAGTTTCTGCCAGACGCGGTTCACCGCCACGCGGGCCGTGAGCGGGTTTCGCGAGTCGGCGATCCATTCGGCGAGTTGCAAACGACCGCTCTGACCGGCCGGAATCTCCGGCTGCGGTCCCCACATCGCCACCCGAACCAAACCGCGTGGCACTGCATCGCCCAGCGCATAGGGATTGCCCCGGATCGTCACCCGCATGTCGGTCGGCTTTGCCCCATCCTGCACCGCGATGGCCTGCGGTTTGCCGGGATGAAAATACTCGCCGTGGGCAATGCGAAGCTCGAGTTGGGTGATCGCGGGCTTCAGCTTCTCACGGAGCTCCTTGTTTTCCGTGGCGTTCAGTTCCGTCTCGAGATTTTGTTTCTGCTGCCGCCAAGCCGCCAGTTTTTCTTCATGCGCGGCGCCGATCCGCCGATCTTCCTCGAGTTCCGGCAGGGGCACGCGGTGGATATTGCTCCAGATGCCATGGGGCGTCTTAAAGGTGGTCCGCGTGCTGCGGAACATGCCCGCGAGGGCGTAATAGTCCTGCTGGCCAATGGCGTCGAACTTGTGATCGTGGCAGCGCACGCAGCCCAGCGTCATGCCGAGGAAGGCGGTGCCCACTTTGCTCACCTGACTATCCACGAAGTCATGTTCCATCTTGAGCTTGTCGATGGCGTTGATGTCCACGTCTCCCAGCAGGATGAACCCGGTGGCGATGAGGTTTTCCCGGCGCTCCCGCGGAGAGGCGGCGGGCAGCAAATCGCCCGCGAGTTGTTCTCGGATGAAGCGGTCGAAGGGTTTGTCATGATGGAAGGACTCCACCAGATAGTCGCGGTAGCGCCATGCATGTTCGGCAAAGACTTTGCCCTCGGTGCCGATCTGCTCGGCATAGCCCACGAGGTCAAGCCAATGCCGCGCCCAGCGCTCACCGTAGGCTATGGAAGAGAGCAGCCGGTCCACCACGCGTTCGTGGGCCTTCGGTGAGTGGTCCGCAACAAATTCGACGATTTCCGCTTCGGTCGGGGGAAGGCCGGTGAGGTCCAATGTCACGCGCCGCAGCCAGACGTGCGGATCCGCCTCGGGGCCCGGCTTGAGGCCATTCGCTTCCTGTTTCGCCAGAATGAAGGCGTCCACCTCGTTCAGCGGCCAGTCCTCATCTTGCACGGCGGGCGGCGAGGCATCTCGGACGGGTTGGTAGGCCCAGTGTCTCCGGCCTTGCTCCAAGTCGACTCCGGCCTTCTCCACGGTCTTGGCCTCACGCGGATCCGGCGTACCCAGCCTGACCCACTCCTCGAACACGGCGACTTCCCCGTCCGGCAATTTCGCTTTGGGAGGCATCTCCAGATCGGGGTTCAGGTAACGCACCGCCTCGATGAGCCGGCTTTTCTCCAATGATCCGGGCACTACGGCAGGCCCGCTGTCCCCGCCCGCCTGCCAACCCGCGCGTGAATCCAGCACCAACCCGCCCTTGATCTTTCCACCGTGGGAATGGCACTCGTAACAGCGTTTTTGCAAGAGGGGCTCCACGCGTTCCCGGAAAAAGGAAGCCCCGGCCGCTGCAGAAGCCAAGGGTAAAGAGGGAAATGTGGCCGCCATCGCAAGGGCTGCCAGCATCGTGGCATTTGAAGGTTTCATGCGAGGATGGGATGGACGATGTTTCCGTAGACATCGGTGAGCCGGAAGTCGCGGCCGGCGTATCGGTAGGTCAGCTTCTCGTGGTCAAGGCCGAGGAGATGGAGCAGGGTGGCGTGCAGATCGTGCATGTGGACTTTGTCCTCGACGGCGCGGTAGCCGAAGTCATCCGTGCGACCGTGGGTAATGCCGCCCTTCACGCCGCCGCCGGCCAGCCACATGGTGAAGCCGGAGGGATTGTGGTCACGGCCGGCCGGGCCTTTGCTGGGTTGGGACAACGGCGTGCGCCCGAACTCTCCGCCCCACCACACAAGCGTGTCTTCCAGCAGCCCGCGCTGCTCAAGATCGGTCAGCAGGGCGGCGATCGGTTGGTCCACGGAAGCGGCGTTGAAGGCGAGGTCCTCCTTGAGATTCTCGTGCTGGTCCCAATCCGAGACACCGGGGCGGAGCTTGCGCGTGGTCGAGGTGAGTTGGATGAAGCGGACGCCTGCCTCCGCAAAGCGCCGCGCCATCAGGCACTGCCGTCCGAAGTCGTCGGTGGGCTGGCGGCCGATTCCGTAGAGATCGAGCGTAGCTTGGGACTCACGGGACATGTCCATGAGTTTCGGCGCCTCGTTCTGCATCCGGAAAGCCAGCTCGAATGAGCCGATGACTCCCTCAGCCCGCGGATCCGGGCCGGACTGGATGCGGTGGGCTCCATTGAGCTCGGCAAGCAGGTCCAGTTGCCTCCGCTGCAAGGTGGACGGTGTCTGGTCATTGGTCAGGTGGCTGATCCTAGCCTTGGAAGCAGGGATGTCCTCGAAGCCGATCGTGGTGCCTTGGCAGGAAGCGGGCAGAAAGGCACCGGAATACCCGCGCGTGCCGCGCTCGCTGCGCATCGGACAGATCGAGATGAATCCCGGCAGGTTTTTGTTTTCCTCCCCGAGGCCGTAGACGACCCACGAGCCAATGGATGGCCGCACCAGCGTTTCCGCTCCGGTGGCCATCTTGATTTGGGCTTGGCCATGGTCGAATCCATTTGTGTGCATGCCATTGAGCACGCAGAGCCGGTCCGCGTGGCGGGCCAGGCGGGGAAAGATGCTGGAGATCCGGAGACCGCTTTCCCCATGTTGGCGGAACTCAAAGGGTGAGGCCATCAGCTTGCCCAACTTGCGCGCTTCCTGCAGCCGCGGAATCGCGAATGGCAGTTCCTTGCCATCGGACTTCTGCAACAAGGGCTTGTAGTCGAAGGTGTCCATCTGCGACGGACCTCCGCTCATGTAAAGAAAGATGATCCGCTTGGCACGGGGGACGCGGAGCGGTGAGGCTTCCGCGAGGGCGGCGAGGCTGAGCGACCCGAATCCGCAGGCAGCGCGCTTCAGCCATTCGCGGCGCGAACCGGGGCTGGACCGGAATAGAGGAAGTGGGCGGGGGGCGGCCATCGGTTGCATCGAACGGGTCGGGAGGAGGTTCGGGGGATTAATCGACAAACAGGAAGTGATTGGAAATCATGAAGCTCTGGCACAACGCGGCCCATGCGGTCTCCCCGGTTTCGCTCGTTCCGGTGAGGAAAGTATGGGCCGCGGCGGCTTCGCGATCCGTCGGTGGCCGGCCGAAGAGGCGAAGGCAAAGCCGGTGGACGCGCTCGACTTCGTCCGCGGTCTCCGCGGCATGGCGGCGCGCGCAATCCCGTGCATGACGGAGCATCACCGGGCTATTCATGAGAAAGAGTGCCTGGGGAGCCACGGTCGTCACATTGCGGCTTCCGGTCACAAGGCCGGCATCGGGGAAATCGAAAACACGGAACAGGTCCGGTGCCAGACCACCGCGATAGATGGGTTGGTAGAGACCGCGTCTCCGGGACGGGTCACGCGCCACCCGCTCGTCCTTGCCTTCGGATCCGAGTCGTCCGGTGCGGGTGTTGGTGGGCCCGCCGATGGTCTCGTCAAGGATTCCGCTGACCAAAAGGAGGGCGTCGTGGATCTCCTCGGCGTCCAATCGGCGGCGTTGGTGGCGGCTTTGCAGACGGTTTTCCGGATCGGCTTCGAGAGCTTCCGGGGAGCTTTTGGCGCTTTGCTGATACGTCTCCGACAGCACGATTTCGCGGACCAGTGCCTTGACCGACCAACCACTTGCCATCAGTCTCCGCGCGAGGTCGTCGAGGAGTTCTGGGTGAGACGGCGCTTCGCCTCGGGTGCCGAAGTTGTCCACGGAGCGAACCAGGCCGGACCCCATCAGCCAATGCCAGATCCGGTTGGCCATGACGCGGGACAGGAGGGGGTTCTCCGGGTGGGTCATCCAACGGGCCAACTCAAGCCGTCCGCTTTGCCCCTCTGGCACCGAAGGCGCGGTCTCGAGACGCGCCAACGAGAGAAATCCGCGGGGGACCATCGGTCCGGCGTTGTGCACGTCACCGCGGATGAAGACCGGAGAGTCCGCGGGACGGGGTTCCTCACCGACCGCAAGCGCCATCGGCGTCATCGCGCGAATCGCGGCTTCGCGGTGTTTCACGTCGGCCCGCAAGGCCTCGACGCGGTCGGTCGCCGCTTGTTTCGACTCGGAAGGAGCTTTCTGCGCAGCCGCTTGGGCGTCGGTCAGCGATCTTTTCACGGTTGCCAGTTCGGTCGTGGCGCGGGCGATCACGGCGGAGGTCGCAGCGTCCTGGGGCAAGGGCAGACGCTGCAGTGCAGCAAAAAGTCCGGCGGACTTCTTCTCATCCAGCGGATTGGTGCTGCGGAGAATCCCCGCCATGGCGTAATAATCCCGGGTCGGAACGGGATCGAATTTGTGGTCGTGGCAACGGGCGCAACCCAAGGTGAGACCAAGAAAAGCCTTGCCGAGCGTGTCGAGTTGTTCATCGACGATGTCCATCCGGAGCTTTTCCCGGTCATACTCGCCCAGCTCAATGACCCCGAGCATGAGGAATCCGGTCGCGACGAGGTTCTCGACTCGCTGTAATTCGCTTTCCGCCGGGAGAAGGTCGCCCGCGATTTGCTCCAGCACGAAGCGGTCGTAAGGCTTGTCGGCGTTGAAGGACGAGACGACATAGTCTCGGTAGCGCCAGGCGTCATCGATCACGTGATTCATTCCCCCACCGATGGAATCTGAGTAACGCGCCACGTCGAGCCAGTGGCGACCCCATCGTTCGCCGAAGCGGGGGGAGGCCAGCAACTTGTCCACCAGGGTTTCCAGAGCCTTCGGATCCGCCGTCCGGCAAAAAGACTCGATGTCTTCCGGGAGGGGCGGCAAGCCGGTGAGATCGAACGAAAGACGGCGGATCAGGGTGTGGCGATCTGCCGGAGGAGCGGGGGAGAGTCCCTCCGCCTTGAGGCGGCTACGGATGCGGGCATCGATGGTCTGCTCCTGATGGGAACTACCCGGGGAAACGCGGCGCGGCGGGGAAGCCCAAGCCCAGTGGGGATCGGTCGACGCTCCGGGAAGGCGCCCGGATTGCGACACCGGGGTGAACTCGGTCGGCCATGGAGCGCCGGAGGCTACCCAATTCGTGAGGAGTTCAATCACATCCGGAGGCAACTTGCCTTTGGGCGGCATGGCCAGCGAATCCTCGGCGTGGGTGAGGGCCCGGATCATGAGGCTTTTGCCGGGATCACCGGGCACGAGGGCCGGTCCGCTGT
>JAGWVU010000101.1 GCA_018970725.1 Verrucomicrobiota bacterium | reverse complement strand
TTTTGGACCTCGGTGTCGCTGTAAATCAGTCCGAGGTGATCGAGGAACACGCTGTCGGGCGCATCCTGGAGCGGATTGGGCCCGGCGGTATCGAGCGTGACGAGGAGATGCCAGTGGTTGCCCATGAGGCAGAAAGCCAAGTCACCTCTCAAGCCCCTGCTAAAACATCACAAGGTGCTGTAATTCCGCACTTTACGGCCTCCGAGGCTCCGTGCATTGACACCGAGCCCCTCGGGATGCATGACAAAAGCGTGACAAGTGCGGCCCGGCCGAGCCGGGAGCGGGGCAAACCGGTGGCGGTGGTGAAACAGGGGTCGGCCTCCGTGCCGATCTACCGGGGAGAGTCCCGGGGCACCGTGCGGTTCACCCTGGCCTTCTATCGCAACGGGCAGCGGGAGCGGCGCACCTTCGGTAACCTGGACGACGCGAAGGAAGAAGCCCGGCGCATCGCCCTGAACATCCAGCGCGGCATGGGCAGCGACAACGACCTGCGCCCGCAGGACCGGGAGGGCTACCGCACCGCCATGGGGCTGCTGGCCCCGCTGGGTTTGCCCCTGGTCGGAGTGATCGAGGAATACGTGGAATGCCGCCGGAAGCTTGGGTCCGTGCCGCTAATGGTGGCGGTGGACGGGTTCAAGGCCCGATTGGATGGGTTTGAGGCGGAGGTGCCCATCTCCCGTGTCGTGGATGAGCTGCTCCAGCTCAGGAAACAAGACCACATCACCGAGAGGCACTGGAAAGACCTTCAGGCGATCTTCCGGCAGTTCGCCAACCACGCTCCCGGCCCGATCAGCGAGGTGACAAGCCGCCAGATCGAGGAATGGATCCGGCGGGGAGATCATTCTGCGACGACGCGGAACATCTGGCTGAAGCGGCTCAAGTATCTCTTCGATTTCGCCAAACGGCGCGGCTATCTGCCGAAGAACGAGCCCACGGTGGCCGAATGCTTGAGGCCGGTGGCTCCGGCCGCCACGGAGACGGGCATTCTGAAGCCCGACGCGATGCGCGTTCTCATGGACTCCGCTCCGGCCGAACTGTTGCCGCTGCTGGCCATCGGAGGGTTCGCGGGATTGCGCACGGCCGAGATCGGCCGCCTTGACTGGAGTGCGGTGCTCCTGGACAGACGGATCATCGAGTTGCGTGCCGGACAAGCGAAGACGGCATCCCGGCGCATCATCCCGATCAGCGAAAATCTGGCTGCATGGCTGGAGCCGTTGGACCGGAAGGGACCCGTGATCCCGAATCGGTGGAGTATTGCAAGGGTGACGAGCTACGCCAGAAAAATGGGGGTGGGCTGGTCCCGCAACGCGCTGCGCCACTCCTACATCAGTTACCGGATCGCCATCGTCCAGAACGCGGCCCAGGTTGCCCTTGAAGCCGGAAACTCCCCGGTGATCATCTTCAAGCACTACCGGGAGCTTGTGACCCGTGAAGAGGCGGACGAATGGTTCGGGATCTTTCCCCAAAGCCCGGGCTCCGGGCATTCGCAAGGCCACATTGACACCGCAGTCTCTGCATGACGAATGAAACAGCGGAAGCTCTTTTCGTGAAGAAAGCAGAACTTGCCCGCGCCTTGGGCGTGAGCACTCGCACCGTGGACAACTGGCTGGCGCGACGGCTGATCCCTCATGTGGCGGTTAGCCCGCGCCTTCACTTGTTCAATGTGCAGGAGGTGGAGGAGGCGCTCCGCAAGCAGTTTGGGGTGGAAGCGGCCGAGCGGTAACGGGTGCTGGGGTCCGGTAGTTTGTTGCGCCACAAAGAATGGATCGGCGCGCGGCTGCCGGACCCGCACCCCCGGACACCCTCCTTTCACCGCGACTCCCGGGGCCGCCTGCCGGAAAATGGTGACCGTCACGGATGGAATCACGCGTCCACGGTGACGAGGCTCTTTCCATGCAACAGCACCCTCACTTGATCCCCACAGACCCGATGCAACTCCGCACCAAGCGCGGCTACCAGTTCAGCGAAGTTTCTTCCGCTATGCAGAAAGCGATCCGGCGTGGCGACGCGAAGCTGGCTGGATATTGGGCCTTAGAACTCTGGGAGAGCGGCTTCGGCAAGTATTGCTGGAAGCGACTCCTCACGGTGAGCGCGGAGGACTGCTGGGGTATCCTCACCCTGGAAGTGAAAGCCCTCCACGACGGCTACCAAGCCGTGAACGAGGGACTGCCGGCCAAGCAGCACCGGGGCCGTATCTTCATCTCCAAAGCGGTGATTCTGCTCTGCCTGGCCAAGAAGAGCCGGGACGCCGATCACCTCCAGAACTTCGTCTATGATCAGATGGCCGGGCTTGCCCCTGACACGCTTGCCGACGAACTTCGGGAGTCCGGCGATTACGTGCCCATCCCGGCCTACGCCTACGACTGCCATACCCGCGAGGGGCGGAAGCGCGGCAAGACGAAGAAGGATTTCTTCACGGCCGAGCAGGCGGCATTGCAGCCGTTCCAGCCGGGGTTGTTCGACGACCTTGTGTGATCGTTCCGGGGCGTTAACTAACGCCAAATGGCGTTTCAAACGGTGCGACACTACGCACCATGGAGATGAGGCTCATGGGTAACCCGCACCCATCGAGCCAATGCCTTCCAAGAAGACCGAAGACCACCAAGCCAGCCGCATCCACTGGGGGATCGAGTTGGAAACCAGCATCCCCACCTCCTCCGGCGTGCTCGTCGGCGGCTACCATAGCGGCCTAGCCGTGCAATGTGGCGTGGATGCCGCCACCACGCTGCCCGCGCAAGCCCCGGCGTTTGAGACCCGCCGTTGGAAAGCCGAGCGCGACGGCTCGATCCGCTGCGAACCGGGCCACGAAGCCTGCGAGTTCGTGTCGCCCATCCTCCACGGCGAGGCGGGCGTGGATCATCTGCTTACCTTTGTCAGCTGGGCCAATGCCATCGGCGGCCAAGTGAACGATTCCTGCGGCTGCCACATCACTGTGGGCATTGAGAGCGTGATCGGCACGGACGATCCCAAAGCCGTGAGCGAGTTCATCCGCAAGCTCGCCCACATCAGCCGGTGGCACGCCCGCAGTCTCTACGGGCAGACCGGCACGGGCCGCCACCTCAATCACTACAGCCA
>JAGWVU010000025.1 GCA_018970725.1 Verrucomicrobiota bacterium | reverse complement strand
CGGCCTCACCGACCCGATGCTGGAGGTCTTCAATGCCCCCGCGCCGGACTTCTCCTGCGAGCGGCGCGAGGCCAGCACCGTCACGCCACAGGTCTTCAGCCTCTTCAACAGCCAAGCCACACAATCCCGCGCCCTCGCTCTGGCGCATCGCGTGCTCAAGGAAGCGCCCGAGGATGAAAAGGCCATCGAGCGGCTCTTTGCCCTCGTGTTCACGCGGGCGCCGGGCGTGGCGGAAAAACGCGACTGCCTGACCCACTGGCGGGAAACGATTCCGCTCGTCCAAACCCCGCCCTCCCCTCGCCAACCGCCCCTCGAAGTGCGCCGCGATGCGGTCGAGGAAAACACCGGCGAGAAGTTTTCCTTCAACGAAAAGCTTCACGCCTACGCGGAGTTCGTCCCCGACCTTCAGCCCGCCGATGTCGATGCCCGCACCCGTGCTCTTGCCGATGTCTGCCTCGTCCTGCTCAACTCCAACGAGTTCGCTTATGTCTATTAAACCCTTCTTCCCCTGTGCCGGTGCCCGCGCTTTGCACGCGCCAACACGCCGCGATTTCATCTATTCGCTCGGAGCCTCGCTCGGCAGCGTCGCCTTCAGTTCCTTGCTTGCCGAGGAGGCGAAGAAACATCCGCTCGCACCGAAGCAAGGCCACTTCCCGGAGGCGAAGGCGAAGAACGTCATCTTCCTCATGATGGAGGGCGGCCCCTCGCACATCGACACCTTCGATCCCAAGCCCGCGCTGGCGAAACTGCACCTCAAGGAGTTCATCCGTCAGGACAAGCAGGCCTCCGCGATGCAGGGCGGCAAGCGCTACTATGTGCAGAGTCCGTTCAAGTTCGCCAAGCATGGCCAGAGCGGCGCGGACATGGCGGAAAACTGGACGCACCTCGCGAAGGTGGCGGATGACCTTTGCTTTTTCCGCGGCTGCACCGTGGACAGCGTGAACCACCCCACCGCCATGTACCAAATGAACTGCGGGAACCGCTTCGGCGGCGATCCCGGGATCGGCTCCTGGGTGAATTACGGTCTCGGCACGCTGAACCAAGACCTGCCCGGATTCATTGTATTGCCCGAGGTGAGCTATCCGCAAGGTGGCGCGGCCAACTGGAGCAACGGCTACCTCCCCGCCAGTTTCCAAGGGACGCCGCTCCGGGCCAAAGGCTCGCCTATTCTCGACCTCACGCCGCCCGCCGGCGTCAGCACCGCGCGCCAACGCCGCAACCTCGACCTGCTCGCCAAGCTCAACACCGCGCACGCCGCACGGCATCCGGGTCAGGACGAACTGGCCGCGCGCATGGACAACTACGAACTCGCGTTCCGCATGCAGATGCAGGTACCGGAAGTGCTTGACCTTTCCAAGGAAGACGCGAAGACCAAGGAACTCTACGGCATCGGCAAAGACGCCACGGACGCCTTCGGCCGCAAGTGCCTCCTCGCCCGCAAACTCGTCGAGAAAGGAGTGCGCTTCGTTCAGTTATATAATGGATCCTGGGACAGCCATGATTATATCGAGCGCGCCCATGGCAACCTTGTCCGCGGGGTCGATCAACCCATTGCCGCCCTCATCACCGACCTCAAACAGCGCGGTCTTCTCGAAAGCACCCTCATCGTCTGGTGCGGCGAGTTTGGCCGCACCCCCGACAACGGCATCCGCGGCGGCACCGCCTATGGCCGGGACCACAACCCCAACGCCATGACCATTTGGCTCGCCGGGGGCGGTTGCAACGCGGGCCACACCATCGGCGCCACTGACGAACTCGGCGCCACCGCCGTCGAGGGCAAGGCCCATCTCCGCGACTTCCATGTCACCCTCTTGCGCCTGCTCGGTTTGGACGACAACAAACTGACCTACTACCACGCCGGCCGGTTCAAGCAGCTTAGCCAATTCGGTGGCGAGGTGATCAAAGGTCTCATCGCCTGAGCGGCGGTGGCCCGGAGCTTGGGGGGATGCTCCGGACGATCAGCGAAGCCACCGGCCTTTCCCGGTGCCGCCTTTGGGGGTGGTGCGGGGATAGTCGGGATTGGGTTTTAGTTCGATGACCTTGACCACCTTTTCGACAGGCAGGTCCGTCTGCGCGTCGCGCTCGCGGACGCCGGTGACGTTGAGGTTGCGCACGGTGCAATCGAGGTCGGGCGAGAAGATTTCCCGCCAACGGGAAGGATCGGTGCCCGGGGCGCCTTGGTAGGTCGCGGATTTGGGGCCGAGTTCGATGAGGTGGTATCCGGCAGGGAGCGGAAAGAGGAGTTTGGCCCCGCGGACCGTGAGCCCGTCGGTATTGGCATGAACCTGGATGCTGCCGGGACGGTGGAACGCGAGATCCTCCAAGAGGATGTTCCGCAGGGTGCCGACGCCGTGGCTGAAGTCTTTGTCCCGCCCGACCTCGAGGTTGGGCTGGTCGTAGAATTTGAAGTCCCGGATGTCGGTGAGGTGGCGGAGGGTGATGTCATGAATGGGACAATCGAGCGTGGTGCCGTCACGGAAACGCTTGATCCCAGAGAGCAGGCGGATGGCATCGGTCCCGTGCTTGTCTTCGGGAGCACCGGTGATGTGCTCGATGAGCACATCATGGATGGGGCCGAAGCTGGCGCTATATTGGTGCCAGTCCCAGGCGGTAAGGGAGACCGGATCATCATGGGAATCCCCGCTCACGTTGCGGATGACGCCGTGGCTCGCCGGGCCGTCGAGATGCACGCCATCGCGCCGGTGGCGATCGAGGGTCAAGCCATCCACGGTGAACTCGTGGATATTGCCGAGATGGATGGCGAAGGGCTTGCTCTGGCGGACGGTGACGTGGCGCACGCTGACCCGCCGGACATTGTGGAGGAGGATGACGCCATGGGTTCCCGGCACGGGCTGCCCGGCCGATGACGCGCCGCGCGAATTCCCATTCACCTCGCTGCCGGAGACCGCCAGAGTGGTCCAGATGCCGCCCTCCACGGTGATGTCCGTGTCCGGCGACGTCTCCGCGGGCACGGGTTGGTCCGCAAAACCGCGGACTTGGGAATTGCGCACCATGCAGGTGTTCGTCCCGGGAACGAGGCGGATTTCGGCGTCCGGATCGGCGCTGAGCCGGTTCCCTGACTTCAGGACCAGCGGTCCATCGAGATACCAGGGTTGTGCCCGGGCGGGAATATGCAAGGTCCCCTGGGCATCGAGGGAAGCTTGCATCGCCTGGGTCCAGACTTCGGCGGTGACGGAGCGCGATTCCATCTTGCCGGTGGCATCCGGCCACTGCTCCGTCCAAGTCCCCGGGCGCACGAGCGATTGGAAATCGGACAATTTCCTGACATGCAACCCGGGCGTCTGGTCAGTCGGTTCCAGATAGCCCAAGGAGACAAGGAACGCGTCCAGTTCGCGGACGGTGCGGTGGAAGAAGCGGGCGGATTCCTCGCGCGCCTCGGCGTTTCCACGACCGGGATTAAAGAACCCGTGCGGTTGGCCCTCGTAAGCTTTCAGTTCGAGGCGGTTGCCTGCCGCAGTCATGGATCTGGCAAAGAGTTCGGCCGTGGGAAACGGCACCGCCTCGTCCTTGGTCCCGTGAAAGAGGATGCCCGGAGGCAACCCGGCGTGGATGAAATGATAGGGGGAAATCTCCCGGGGCCGACCGTCGGTCCGGGCCCGGATGTCCGCGAATTTCTCTTCGGTCAAGAGCCCCGGATGACCTTCCACGGGCGAGAGCACGACGGCAGGATTGAAGAGGGCAAGAGCATTGGGCAGGGAACTGACTTCCCGGTGCGCGCCCTCCTCAAACCCTGGCACGAGCGCCACGGCGGCGGCGAGATGTCCTCCCGCGGACTCACCTCCGGCCATGATGCGGTCAGGATCGATGCCGAGCCGGTCCGCATTGGCGCGGGCCCAACGGATCGCCGCCTTGGCATCGCGCAGACAATCCTGAGGGATGACCCCGTGGCGACTCAGCACCCGGTAATCGCATGGGATGGCCACCATTCCGCGCTTGGCGAGATAGAGTGATTGGGGCAGGAACTGTCCTGGCGATCCTCCTCTCCAACCGCCGCCAAAGAAAAACAGCACTGCGGGGCGTCGATCCGCAGCCCGGTGATCCGGCGGGTGGAAAATGTAAGCGTTGAGCCTCACCCCGTTCACCTCCCGATAAACCTCAACGCCCGCCCCCGGCATTTCCGGTGGGTATTTCCAACTCACGGGCGGCTCGGGAAGATCCCCGTCAGCGGTCCAACCGAGCGTTGGAAACAACAAAAAGGTGGTGAGGAGAGGGAGGATGGACTTCATGGAAAGAAAACCGGCAGAGCCCATTTGCCGATGAGAAGGGTTTCGCCGGCGGCGCAGTCCTTTTGGAACAGGGTGCAGAAGTTGGCGGATGACGCGGGATGGAAGAGGGGGATCTCCGTCAGGGCGACTTTCTCAAAACCCTGATCCATCAAGGGTTGTGCCACGGTATCGCGGTTGCGCTCCAGCAAGGGGGTGAGGAAGAAGACGGTGCCGGGGCGCCGGCAGGTCAGGGTCTTCCGGCCGTTCATCGCGAGGGGAATGAAGTGGGCGGTCTTCAGTGCTTCAGGTATCCCGGCCGCTATATAGTTGCGGTCGGTGAAAAGTTTCACCCCGGGGAGGAGGGGTTGTGCTTGCGAACCTTCCAGGGTGAGGGTGCCCGGTTGGGAATTCCGCAAGGGCTTTCCATCGGCATTCGCTTGCAGCGGCAGGGTGGAGGGCGTGGGTTTCTCCCGGCCGCCGCTGGCTTGGCTCACGAGTTGACGCAACTTCACCGCCCCGCTGCGATCCCGGCCAGCGGCCACGTCTTCCTCGCGGAAGGTTGCCAGGAGGATCTTCCGGTCCGAGACTCGATTGTAGTCATAGATCACCCGGATCAAACCGTCGGGCGTTTGCTGACCGTCAGGATAGGAAACCCCGGAGCGTTCATCCAGCATGAGGCCGCCGCTCCAGTTCCGGCCGTCGTCCTTGGAGAGATAGGCGGTGAGGTGCGAGCGACTGGTGCGGGTGTCGAGCGGACCGTGCTTCACAAGCAACAAATTTCCCGAGGCGAGCCGGCTCACGAAGAAGCGCGAGGGGGTGTGCAGGATGCCGGAGGGTTTCAACCCGGGCCAAGTCCGGCCCCGATCGACGCTCACGCTCGCACCCATGCCATAGTTCGTGCGCGCGAGAAGCCAGAGCGAGCCGTCACGCCGTTCCACGAAGAGGTGTTCGTCGAACTGGCGGTCGGCCAGAGGGACGTTACAAGCCCCGCGCAGCCCCCACGTGCCTCCGGCGTCGGTGGAGACGATCATCTGCGCGCTCTGGTCATGCTCACGCCACCTCGAAACGGGCAGGACCCATTCCCCGGAGGAAAGCACGAGCGGCTTGCCCATCATCACCCCGTCCCCGATGCGGCGCGGCTTGGACCAGGCCGGGTCCGGCGCTTCCGGTTCACCGGTCTCGATGCACCAGACGCCCAGCTCGGCATCGCGCCGCCCTTTTTCCATCTGCGCCCAGAAATGAAACAAGCGACCGTCCGGCGAGAGCCAGAGTTGCGGATCAAAGGCGCGCACCGGGCCTTCGCCGTCGGGATCGATCACCAGCACCTCGCTCCAGGGGCTTCCCTCCCCACCGCTGGTGGCGAGGACGACATAATTGTTCGCATCCTCGGCCGGGGTCACGCCGGCATACCACGTGGCCCAGAAACGCCCCTGCGGTGCGACCGCGAAACTCGGGATCCCGGTGAACGCGCGGTTGGTGACGGCGTGCTCCGGCCCGGGTTTTCCAAGATGAAGCGGAGGTTGGAGGGAGCCGGGGCCGGAGGCTTCAAGGAACGCGACCGGGACGAGCAGTGCTGCGGGGAGAAGGATTCGGATGAGGTTCATGAGGGGCTGTGGGGAGGAGGGAAGATCAGGTCGACACGCCGAACCGTCCCCGGTTCACCTGGAAGTCGGTGTTCCCCGAGACCTGGGCCCGGGGGAGCTGCCGCCCGGTCCAGGCCCGGGCCAGACCGTGGAGAATCGATTCCACCCGGGCTGGGACGGAAAGGTCGGCGAGCGGGAGATCGCCCACCGTGGCCCCGGGTTCGGAAGCGATCTGGAGAGTGGGGATGAAGGGGTGACCTTGGATCGGCGTGGTGCCGTCGTGGACGAGGAAGAGGTTGGCCCCGCAAGCCCCCATCCCGGTGAGGGACTCGATGAGATGATCCCCGCCCATCGCCATGACATGGAGACCTCCATGCCGGATGATCCCGCCATAAGTCAGGGTGGGCACGGGGGCGGTCGCGAACAGCCCGGAAACAAAGTCAGAGGATTGGAGGAGGATCGAGGTTTCGGGGATCAGGACGGAGCCTCCGCCGGCGACGATGCGGGCGGCGGCCGCGGCCAGGGCGGCGGCGGTGGCGGAGGGACAATCCCCCCGTGCGGCAAGGCCGAGGCAAAGCGGAAGACCGGTTTCGGGGACGGGAGTGACAGGCGCGGCGGCAAACCAATCCACCACCTTTTGTGTCACCCGGTCAATCCCGCCGTCGAGCTGGATGCTGGCGAATCCCAGGGCCCGGTGATCGATACCGTGCCGCCCGAGGAAGTTCCGGATCGCGTCGTTGTGCGTTTTCTCGCAACCGTGCTCGAGCAAGAGGACGCGTTCCGAGAGCGGATGAACGGCGTAGCCCGCGATGGTTTGCTCGAGGATATCGATGGCTTCTCCGGAGGCGCCGCAACCCTCGGTGTGGGGAAGCGCCACGTAACGGGAACCACCGGGAGGACGGCTGGCGTCGAGTTTTTCGGCGATCAGGCGGGCGATCTGTCCGGCACACAGGCTGGTGGGAATGATGAGCCCGATCCGGTTGACGGCGCGGGCGGCGGGCCGGAGTTCATCCGGCAACGCGGGGGCATCCGGAGCGGCCCGGGACGGGAGGGGCACGCCATCGGGTTCGGGACGGCGTGGCCCGGCCAGTTTGCCCGTCTGACGCCACTCCCGCCAGAGCTGGGCTTGGGAGTGCCCGGCGCGCTCGCCGACGCTGCGCTGGCCGGAGGCGACTGCAACGGCATAACGGAACGCTTCAGCGCCGAGCGACTCCATCGGTTCCCCATCGAGGTAGCGCCCTGCGTTGAAATCCATATCCCGGTCGAGCAGATTGAAGCGCCCCGTGTTGGTCATGACCTTGATGGTGGGCACAAAGGGGTGGTTGGTGATGGAGCCGTTGCCCGTGCTGAAGACGATGAGGTTGCATCCGGCCGCCACTTGACCGGCGATGCTTTCCAGATCGTTCCCGGGGCTGTTCATGAAGTAGAAGCCCGGCTCGGGCATGGCTTCGCCGTAATCGATGACCCGGTCGAGCCGCATCCGGGGATCCTTTTTGCGCGCGGCGCCGATCGACTTGATGGCGATGTTGTAGAGGCCCCGGTAGATGTTGCCGCCGCTGGGATTGGACTGCCCGCTGGCTCCGTGCCAGTTGAGCTTTTCCTCAAAGCCGGCCAGGGTTTGGAGAAATTTCCGGGCGGTGGCGAGGTCGCGCACGTTCGCGAGGACCCACGGTTCCGCGCCCATGAGTTCGTCCGTTTCCGCGAGATTGGCCGCCCCGCCGTGCCGGACCGTTTCGCGGGCGATGATGCCGACGAGGGGATTGGCGGAGATGCCACTGAACGCATCCGACCCGCCGCATTGCATGCCGATCTTGAGATGCCGCAGCGGTTGGGTGGTTCGCTCTGTTTGGTTGGCGACGCCAAGCAGTTCCTCCACCGCGGCCCGGCTGTCCGCGAGGTTCCGCGCATGATCGCCGCCGAGCCGGAGGAAACGGTGCGGGACCGCCTCCAAAGGTGAACCATGCGCCCGCATCCAGCGCTCCAAGGCCTCGTTGTTCACCGGTTCGGACCCGAAGTCGAGCGCGAGCACGGCCCCGACGTTCGGGTTGGTGATGAAGCCGGCGAGGGTCCGGAGGGTGAGGTCGAAATTGTTCGGCACGCCGCGTTCACCACCTTCGGTATGGGCAATGGCCACGACCCCGTCGACATGGGGAAAACGCTCGCGCGCCCTGGCAAACTCCGCCGCCACGATCCGCGCCGTGCTGCCCGCCCACGAACTGGTACCGAGCACGACCACGTGATTGCGGGTGCCGGCGCCCCGTCCTCCCGGGCGGGCAAAGCCCTCGAACGTGCCCGGCGATTCATGGAGCGGCAGTTGCGTGCCGGGTTGAAACGCGGTTTCGTCGAGATGATAGGGCGCGAAATGGTCCACGAAGTTCGGGGCCTCCGGGACCACGAAGTCCACATGCCGGGAGCGCAAGGCCTCGAGCATGGTGTCATTGCAAACGTAAGCGCCCACCTCGAGAGGACGGACAGCCCGGCCAAAGGGCAGTCCCCAGGAAGTCAGGTCCGCGCCGGGGGGAATCGGCTTGACGGCGAACCGGTGCCCTTCCAACACCGTGTGGTCGAGCTGGAACCGCCCCGTGTCCGTCGTGATTTCCGTCCCCGCCTCCAGCCGTTGCACGGCGATGGCGCAGTTGTCCTGATCGGCGGGCAGTCTGGCTATCTCGGAAAATTTCATGAGCAAACGTGCAGAGTAACCGCGCCGGGAGCGGAAGCAACGGAGGAGTGTCGGCCCGGAAAGACCAGCCTCCCAGCCCACCCCTCCCGGGAAGCCGGGGAAAGACATCACTGGAAATCCGGCCTGCGGGAGCCTTTTCACCAGAGTTGACCGCTGGCAGGTTTCGTGACACGTTTCATGCCATGAAGGGCACCATTATTGTGGGCAGATCCCGTCGCATTGTTTTGCCCAAGGAGGTTTGCAAGCGACTTCATCTCGAGGAAGGAGACGCTCTGGAAATAACGGTGGAGGGCGACAGCCTGCGGCTGCGTCCGAGGGCGAACGAAGGGGTCGGACTGGTTCGCGAAGGAGACTTGCTCGTCGCCACGGGATACCCAAGCGGCGCCGACGTGGGCGCGGCCGTGCTGGCGGATCGGGAGGACCGCGAGGATCAACTCGCGCAAGCCCACGCGACGACACGTGCCCAAGGCGTCCGATGATCTACCTGGATGCCAGCGTCCTCGTGGCGGCGGTCGTCGATATCGAACCCTTCCACGCGCCGTGCGCACGGCTTCTCCTCTCGAGCGAATCGAAGATCGTCCGCAGCCACGGGTTGGCGGAAACGTTTTCGACGCTCACCGGAGGGCGTCTTCCTCTCCGGCTGTCACCGGCAGTGGCCAACCGGCTCATCGAGGTCAATCTCTTGCCGCGCCTCAGGATCGTCGATCTGGCCGCCTCGGACGTGATCAGGGCCATCGCTGACAGCGAATCGCGGGGAGTGCGCGGCGGGGCGATCCACGATCTCTTCCACTTGTTCGCGGCGAGGAAGGCGAAAGCCTCGACGCTCTACACGCTGAACTTGAGCCATTTCCAGGCTTTTCATCGGCGCGGCGACCCCGAGGTGAGATTGCCGGAGCCAGATCCATCCCCACCCTGAGCCAGTTTGCCGTGGATGGAAATGGGTTCACCGGCGCCCGCCTCCCGCAGTTGCAAGCCTTGGCCCCTCTCAAGTCCCTCACGCTCGTCCGCTACGGCAAAGGCGACCCCGATGAAACGCGGAACAAAGTGAAAGCGCTGCCGCCGAAGTTCGGTGGAAAGTTTGTCAAGCAAGGCGCCACTCACGAACCAGCAACATGAACCTCCCGTTCCTCACCACCCTTTGGCTCGCCTCGTTGATGGTGTGTCAGGGGGCAAGCCCCAAAAGCCCGAACGTCGTCCTGATTCTTTCCAATGATTTGGGTTATGCCGATCTCGGTCTTCAGGGCTGCGAGGATATCCCCACCCCGAATCTCGACCGGTTGGGGGCCCGCCGGTTACACGACCGCCCTGGTCGGCAAGTGGCATCTTGGTGACAAGGAAGGGTTCACGCCGATGGATCGTGGCTTTGACGAGTTCTTTGGCTTCACCGGGGGCGGTCATTTCTACCTGCCGAAAGCTGATGCGAAAGGTGAATATGCCGCCCCTCTGTGGCGCAACCGGGAGCCGGTTCAGGAATCGCGCTACCTCACCGATGCCTTCGGGGAGGAAGCCGCGGCCTTCATGGGGCGCCAACGCGGCGCAACCAAACCCTTCTTCCTCTACCTTGCGTTCAATGCCGTCCACCCCCCGCTGCCAGCGAAGGAAAACGATGAGCGACGCTTCGCGGACATCACCGATCCCAACTCGCTTTTGGCCGATGGCTACCCGGAAAAACCTGATGCCTCCAATCGGTGCCATCCTGACCGAAGGCCAGATCGATTCCCTGGTGAACGACCTGCTCACGACCACCAAACCCAAATGAGACCGCGTCCCCAGCCATGAAACTTCCCGTCCTCCTCGCCGCCCTGACCCTGCTCTCCCGGCCCGACATCTTCGCCCTCGATCCCGCCGAAGAGCGGCTCGGCTTCGTCGCCCTCTGCGATGGCAAAACGTTCGATGGATGGAAACATCCCGGCAACTGGGAGATCCGGGACGCCGCGTTCGTCCGCGTGCGGTCGGGCGGCCAGCTCACCTTTGAAAAGCATCTGATCCCCGATGACTTTGAAATCCGCTTCGAGTGGAAGGTCAGCAAGGGCTGCAACAGCGGGCTCTACTATCGCCCGGGGCAGGTCGAATATCAGGTGCTCGACGACGAACACAGCCCCTACGGCGAAAATCCGCGCCAATCCGCCGCGTCGCTCTTTTTCTGCATGGCTCCCGCCCGACGCGTCGCGCGCCCCGCCGGTCAGTGGAATTCCGCGCGGATCCTTTGCAAAGGCACCGTGATCGAACATTGGTTGAACGAAGATCGGGTGCTCTCCTTTGATTATACCGATTCAAAATGGGCCGATGAAGTGGAACTCCTGCGGATCCGCGGCGGGGATCTGACGGGTCGTGGCGGTCGGCTCCTCCTTCAGGATCACGGTCAGGAAGTCGCCTTTCGGAACCTCCGTCTCCGGAGCATTCCGGCAGGGGAACCGCTGATTCCTGACGCTGCGTTCCGCCCTCTGCCAGTCACTGGTGCCGCCTTGGAGAAAGAAAAGGCCCGGGTGCGCGCCATGCAGGAAAAGGCCGCACCCCGCTCCGGCAATCAATCAACCGAAATCCCCCCTTTTTCCTGACATGCCCCTGCAAACCCAGCCGATGCCCTTCCTCTGCCTCCTCTCGATCCTGACCTTGCCGCTGGCGGCGGAAGAGAGTGATTGGAAACTCAAGCGCATGCCTTACAATCATCCCGGCCTGACCGTGGATCTCGCGGTCGGACTCTGGGCTTGGCCGATGCCGCTCGATTTCGATGACGACGGCGACCTCGATCTGTTGGTCGCTTGCCCTGACAAACCCTCCAACGGCATCTATTTCTTCGAAAACCCGGGGCGCGGAGCAACGGAGAAAATGCCGGTTTTCAAGCCCGGTGTCAGGGTCGGACCGGCCGGCCAGAACCTCCAGGTGAGTTACGTGGACGGGCAACCGCGCATCCTGATGGAGAATCAGGAATACGTCGACTTCAAGACCAAGGGCTTTGCCGGGGCGCGGACCATCCATCCGAACGCCCGGTTCCACCCGGGAACCACGCGGGGGCGGATGTGGCGTTATGTCGATTACGAGGGCGATGGCGACACGGACCTCGTCGTGGGGATCGACGACTGGAGCGATTACGTCTGGGACCAAGCCTACGACCAGCAAGGCCGCTGGCGCAACGGGCCGCTCCACGGGTTTGTCTACCTTATCGAGAACACCGGGGGCAACGCCAGCGCCGAACCGGTCAAACTCGAGGCCGGGGGCTCCCCCATCGACGTCTTCGGCTGGCCCTCACCGAATTTCGGAGACTTTGATGGCGACGGCGATCTCGACCTCCTCTGCGGGGAGTTTCTCGACGGGTTCACCTACTTTGAAAACACCGGGACGCGCCGGAACCCGGTCTACGCGGTGGGCCGCCGTCTTTCCGGCTCCGACGACCGGCCGCTGGTGATGCACGTGCAGATGATCACGCCGACCGCAATCGATTGGGACCGGGACGGCGACCTCGATCTGGTCACGGGGGACGAAGACGGGCGCGTCGCCTTTCTGGAGCACACCGGAACCATCCGGGCGGGGCTTCCCGTCTTCCATCAGCCGGTCCCTTTCCAGCAAGAGGCGGACACCCTGAAATTCGGGGCGCTTTCCACGCCTTTCGTCATCGATTGGGACCAGGACGGCGACCAGGACATCCTGTGCGGGAACACCGCCGGCAACATCGCTTTCTTCGAGAATCTCGGGATGGCGGAGCATGGCACGCCGAAATGGAATGCCCCCCTCCTGCTGCAAACCACCGCGGGCACGCCTTTCCGGGTCATGGCCGGTCCCAACGGTTCCGTGCAGGGTCCTTGCGAGGCCAAGTGGGGTTACACCAGCCTCTCCGCCGCCGACTGGAACGGCGATGGCCGGCCGGACATTGTTTACAATTCCATCCTCGGACGCATCGGTCTCCTCTTGGGGACCGGCGATCCCAAGCGACTCCAGCCCGCCGCATTCGACACCGGGCTCAAGGAATTCCCGCCGAAATGGCAATGGTGGCAGGCTCCGGCGAGCGATACCCTGACGCAATGGCGCACCACCCCGTTGGTGTTCGACTTCGACGGGGACAAAAAACTCGATCTGGTGGCCCTGGACCAGCAAGGCGTCCTCGTGCTGCGTCGGTCCGGGAAAGCCGCCGAGCGGATTTTCGTGGATGAGGACCTGCGTCCCCTCGTCCTCAACGCCCGGTCCAGCGGCGGCAGCGGGCGCGCCCAACTCGCGATGACGGATTGGGATGGCGATGGAAAAACCGATCTCCTCGTGAATTCCCAGAATGCGCTCTGGTATCGCAACGCGGGCGAACGCGAGGGCAAAATCATCCTCAAAAAGATCGGCAACGTCTCGGAACGGGATGTCTCCGGTCACAACACCTGCCCGGCTGTGGCGGATTTCAACGGGGACGGCGAACCGGAACTGGTCCTCGGCGCGGAGGACGGCCGCATTTACCACCTGCCCCGCAAGGACGCCATCGTCCGCCCGGCCCGGGAACAGGAAGCCCGGTCCCCGGCCGCCCCGGTGAAACCGCGCTTCCCCGGACTCTTGGATGAGGAATTCATTTTCAAAACGGCGCCCTTCGCCCAATGCCACGCGTCCACCATCGCCGAGACCGCGCGCGGACTGGTCGCCGCCTGGTTCGGGGGCAGTGCGGAGGGCAAACCGGACGTGGGCATCTGGTCGAGCTTCCATGACGGAGCCGCGTGGTCCAAGCCCGTCGAGTTGGCCAACGGCATCCAGCATGCGGGCAAACGCCATCCTTGCTGGAACCCCGTGCTCTGGCAGGCCCCGGGAGACGGTCCGGCCTTCCTGTTTTTCAAGGTCGGTCCCAGTCCGCAAACCTGGTGGGGCGAGGTCCTCGTCAGTTTCGATGGGGGGCGCTCCTTCCGCCACCGCCGCCGTCTTCCCGAGGGGATCGACGGTCCCGTCCGGGGCAAGCCGCTGCCCGGTCCGCACGGCACCCTGCTTTGTCCGTCCTCCACCGAACATGAAGGAGACTGGCGCTTTCACTTTGAGATCCTCAAGAATCCCGCCCGGCCTGAACTGGGGGAATCTTGGGAACGTCACGAGCCCGCGACCCAACCCTATCAAGTCATCCAACCGACGGTATTGACCCTGGGTGATGGCAGCCTGAGGGCCCTCTACCGTTCAAAGAACAAGAAAATCATCACAAACCGATCCACTGACGGCGGCCGGACCTGGAGCGGGCTCGAAGAGACCAACCTGCCCAACAACAACTCCGGAATCGAGGCGCTGACGCTGCAGGATGGAAGGCATCTTCTCCTCTACAACCACCTCGGCGGTGAGCGCGCCGACGGTTGGGGCCGCCGCAACGTCCTCAACCTCGCCGTGAGCCGGGACGGTCTCTCCTGGGAGGCGATCGACTTCATCGAGAAAGAGAATTCGGGCGAATTTTCTTATCCCGCCATGATCCAGGCCCGGGACGGTCGGGTCCACCTGACCTATACCTGGAACCGCAGGCAGGTGAAGCACCTGGTGCTCGCTCCGGAATCCCTCCGGACGCAGCCGATCGGGATCTTCGAGCCTCCGGTCGCCAGCGACTTGCCGAAGTCGCCAAAGTAGCCCCGATTCGTCCCGTGGGACGAGGCGATCCATCGCCGAAACTTGGATTTTCCCATTTTTTGTTGCTCTTGCCCAAGAGAACGAAGCCGCTTCCCCCGTGTCTTGAGGGTGTCCCGTTGGTTTTGCACGATCCCGGCCTTGGTCCTCCTCCCCCTGCTTGCGCCAGGGCAGGCGCCGGCCGCGGATTTTTTCGATGCCCAGGTCCGCCCCATTCTGGAAAACCGTTGTTTCGAGTGCCATTCACACGGGACGAAGATCAAAGGTGGGCTCGCGCTCGACTCGAAGAGCGGCTGGGAAAAGGGAGGCGGGAGCGGTCCGGCGATCGTGCCGGGGAAACCGGAGGCCAGCCTCCTGATCCGGGCGGTGAGCCACGCCGAGAAAGATCTCCGCATGCCGCCGGAGGAGATGTTGCCCCTCGCGGAGATTGCGTTGCTCAAAGAATGGATCCGCCAGGGCGCGCCCGATCCACGGGTGGCCACGACGGCAAACGCGGATTTGCGCACGAGCGACCCGTGGAAGGCAGAGTTCCAAAAGCGTCTCGACTGGTGGAGCCTCAAGCCGATGGGCCAGACCACCGGCGGAACGGTGGATGGCTGGATCAAAGCCGCGCAAAGAACCGCCGGACTCACCCTGGCGCCGCAAGCTCCGCCGGAGGTGCTCCGCCGCCGCCTGAGCTTCGTCTTGACGGGTCTGCCGCCCTCGGCCTTCGACGTTCCATCCCCGTCATTCGAGGCCTGGGTCGATGCGCTCCTCGCCTCCCCGCACTTCGGCGAGCACTTCGCGCGCCACTGGATGGACGTCGTGCGCTACACGGATACCTACGGCTATGAATGGGATAATCCCGCCAAAGGCTCCCACGAATACCGCGACTACCTCATCCGCGCCTTCAACGACGACACCGGCTTCGACCAGCTGGTGCGGGAACAGCTCGCCGGGGATCTTTTGCCCGAGCCACGCTTCCATCCGGCGGCCGGGACCAACGAGAGCCTCATCGGCCCCATGTTCTACCACATGGGCGAGCACCGCCACGGCAGCAGTCTGGCCTTCAACGGCATCCACCAGGAGATGGTGAACAACAAGATCGATGCCTTTTCCAAAGCTTTCCTCGCCAGCACCGTGGCCTGCGCACGCTGCCACGACCACAAGCTCGAGGCCGTCTCCCAGCGGGACTATTACGCCCTCGCAGCCCTGTTCACCACGCCGCGCTGGACCTCGCGCGTGGTCGACGCACCGGGGAGGAATGAGGGGGCCATCGCAAAACTCAAAGAGCTGCGGGATGCGATCCGCGAGGAAATCGCCACCCTCTGGACCGGGACGGTCGCTTTCGAGGGCCCCGCCCTCAAAGCCTGGGCGGCGGCTCACCCCGCCTCCTTGAAAGGCATCGGCGCTCCGCTCGCCACCCCGGACGATTGGCCCGGAATGGCCGCCGAATGGCGAAAAAAGCGCGAAGCCGCGAGGAAGGCCAATGAAGCCTTCAAGCCGGCTTCGCTCGAAGGCTGGGTCTTTGAAGGCGAGGGCTTTGCCCACGGGCGCACCGGGGACGGAACTCCCCTCATCGCGTTGGAAGGCGGGAACATTCTGGCGGGACTGCTCCCGGCCGGATGGCATTCACACGCGCTCAGTTCAAAACTGCCCGGCAGCCTGCGCATGCCGCCGCAGCACCTTGTCCCGGGCAAATTCATCAGTCTGCGGACCGGCGGAGGCGGGTTCGGGGGCCACCTCACGATCGATGATCATGCGTTTCTGAATGAGCCGCTCTCCTTTTACGCGGACCCGGTGCCGCAGTGGAAATCCTTCGCGGACGCCGTGCTGAAAAACGGGGTGCAGCAGGTCACGGTCGAGTTTTGCACCGCCCCTTTGAACCCGAACTTCCCGCCCCGCACCGGGCTGGCGAAGGGCCTCAAGAACGACGATCCCGGCCACGACAAACGAAGCTGGATCAGCATCACCGACATCGTCGCGCACGATACCGCGGGCGCGCCGCAGGATGAACTCGACGCCTTCGGCTCTCTCCATCAAAACGAAACCGCCGCCGACCCGTGGGAACGGATCGCCACATGGTTCAACGACGCGGTGCGGCGCTGGTGCGACCGCCGGACGCAAGCGGGGGATCGCGAGGTGCTGGAATGGCTTCTCGCCCATGGTTTGCTGCCCAATCAAGCCGCCGTCGGCAGCCCGCTCGCCGGGCTCGTGGCTGAATATCGCCGCGTCGAGTCCGGGATCGCCTTTCCCCGCACGGTGAACAGCATGGACGAACGCGAGGTGACGCCGGTGAAATATCCGCTCAACATCCGGGGCAACGTGGACACCCCCGGCGAATTGATCGGGCCCGCCTCGCTGGAGATGCTGCACGGTCAGGGCATCGGAGACCGGCTCGCGCTGGCGGAGTCGCTGCTCAATCCCGAGCATCCGCTCACCGCGCGCGTTTACGTGAACCGTGTCTGGCAGTGGATCTTCGGGACCGGCCTGGTGGCCACGCCGGACGACTTCGGCCGGCTCGGCGACAAGCCTTCCCACCCCGGATTGCTCGACTGGCTGGCGCGCGAGTTCATCCGCGAGGGCTGGTCCACGAAGCAGCTCGTGCGCCGGTTGGTGCTCAGCGAGACCTTCCGGCAGGATTCACGGCGCGCCCCTGACAGCGATCCCAACAACCGTCTGCTTTCGTTCTATCCCACGCGCCGGCTCGAGGCCGAGTCCATTCGCGATTCCTTGCTCGCGGTCTCCGGCCGCCTTGATCCGCAACCTTACGGACGTCCCGTTTTGCCCTATCGCGTCGTGGAAGATGGCGCCAAGCGCCTCTTCTCCGGTCCTCTGGACGGGAATGGCCGCCGCTCCATTTACTTGCAAATGTCCATCATGGCACCGCCCAAATTCCTCACCGGATTCAACCTGCCCGACCTCAAACTGCCCACCGGCCGGCGCGATGCCACGAACGTTCCCTCCCAAGCGCTGATCCTTCTCAACGATCCCTTTGTGAGTGCCATGGCTCGGCATTGGGCCGGGCAATTGACCCAAGACCCATCCACCCTGCCCGAACAACGGATCCACCGGATGTTCAACCAGGCCTTTTCCCGTGAGCCGGATGACGAGGAGGTGGCGCGGTGGCAAGCCGCCCTTCAATCGTTTGGAGGGGACGTCCCCGCGGCATGGGAAAGCCTTGCCCACGCCTTCTTCAATGCCAAGGAATTCATCCATTACCGCTGACATGAAACCCCACCCTCCCAGACCCGGCTCACGCCGCGGTGTTTTGGCGGGCGCGGCCGCAGGCTTCGGCCTGCTGGCTCTCCGCGCGATGGCCGCCCTTCCCGCCGGGAACGGGGCCCGGGCGAAAAACATCATCTTTTGCTTCATGGACGGCGGGCCGAGCCATGTGGACACGTTCGACCCGAAGCCGATGCTCAAGAAACACGAGGGCAAGGCCATCGGAGAGGACGCCGTCTCGAAGCGCTCGCAGTCCAACGCCGGCCGCGTCTGGTTGGGCAGCCCTTGGGAGTTCCGGCAGCGCGGGCAAAGCGGGCTCTGGGTCAGCGACCTGTTTCCCCACCTCGCCCGGGTGGCGGACAAGCTCTGCGTGGTGCGGTCCATGGTCGGTGAACTGCCCTTGCATGGTCAGCAAAACCTGCTGCTGCACACCGGACGCATCCTGGGCCAAGCGCCGAGCTTTGGCGCCTGGGTGTCGTATGGACTCGGCACGGAAAACGCCAACCTTCCCGGCTACGTGGTGCTGAACAACGATTGGGTGCCCAACGGCGGTCTGGAAAATTTCGGGAACTCCTTCCTCCCCGCCACCCACCAGGCCACCATGTTCCGGGCCAAGGGAATCCCGGTCGATCACATCACCCCGTCCGACTCCGCCCCGCTCCAACGGCGCAAACTGGCCCTCCTCGCCGCGCAGGATGCCGCCTTCGCTGCCACCACCTCCGACGCCGCGGCCATCGAAGCCGCCATCGCAAACTACGAGACCGCCTTCCGCATGCAGAGCGTCGTCCCCGCCGTGGCGGACATCCAAGGGGAACCGGAAGCGATCCGCCGGCTCTACGGGGTCGATTCCGCCGACGAACAGCAACGCTTCTACGCCACCCAAGCGCTGCGCGCCCGGCGCTTGGTCGAAGCCGGGGTCCGCTTTGTCGAGATCACCTGTCCCAGCATCGACGGCAACAATTCCCCCTGGGACCAGCACGGTCTCCTCAAGAGGAACCACGAAAAGAACGCCCGCGTCACGGATCAAAGCGTCGCCGCGCTCATCCTCGATCTGGAGCAGCGCGGATTGCTCGATGAAACCATCGTTTTGTGGGCGGGTGAGATGGGCCGCACGCCGCACACCCCGAAAATCACCGACACCTGCGGGCGCGACCACCATGTGAACGGCTATTCGATCTTCCTTGCCGGTGGAGGTTTCCGGGGAGGAACCGCCTTCGGGGAAACCGATGATTTCGGGAACTCCGTGGTGCACCAGCCGCTCGACATCCACGACATCCACGCCACCCTGCTGCACCGGATGGGAGTAGACCATGAAAAACTCACCTTCCGTCACGGCGGCCGGGATCAGCGGTTGACCGATGTCCATGGCCGGGTGATCACCGAACTGCTTGTCTGAACGCAAACCGGTTCAACGGAAAATCACGTCGATCCCCATCGCACTGTCCCGGACAAACTCGGGGATCCAACCGGGACGCCTCCGCTTGACCAGGCGGTAGAAAAGCGAGAGCAGGTGAAGAACGAAGATCCGGTCGAGGATCCGGTAACCGGGACGGGTCCGGAACAGGTTCTTGATCAACCAGCGGGTGACCCGGCCCGGGTCCTCGAACCGGCGGAAATTGACGCTGATCCGGTAGCGGGGACGGTGCGTGTATTTCTTCCGGTAGACCGCCTTGGCTCGCTGGATCCGGCGCCGGATCTCCTCGTTGTCCGGTCCCATGAAGAATTCCCGCGCCAGAGCCAGAATCCCGAGTGTGTCCTTCATGAATCCGATGTCTTCCACCGGCAACCCGGAGCGCCGCGCCAGTTCCTCCATCCGTTCCAGCTTGCGGAGCGCCTGACGCGCCGTGCGGACCGCCGCCTGCCGGTCCCGGGCGAAGTGCCCGAGCAATTTGCGGATCGATTGGTGCACGAAAATGGTGTGCCAATAGACTTCCACCAAGGGCGGGATGCGGATCCGCCGGAAGTAGATCTTTTCCCGGGCGTAATCCTCGAAATAAAGGAGTTCCTTGACCACCTCCTCGGAGAGTCTCAGCAATTCGAGCACCGCCTCGCCATCCGGCAAATCCATGTGACGGGCGCATTCCTGCACGGCCACCTCCACGGACTCGCGATGCGCGAAAATCCGCAGACTGACAAAGGCATTGATCTCGGTCCAAACCGCCTGCCCGTCGATGTAGGCGAGGCGGCGGAACGGCACCCAGCCGCCCGTTTGGCACCAGACGGAGAACCCCACCAGATTCCCCGCCTCGCGCAATTCCGCCGCATAACGCTCGTAGTCATGTCCCACAAAGGCGGGAAACTCGCCGCTCCCCTCGTATTCCCGGCGCGCCTGCAACTCGATCAACGTCTTCCGTCCCGTCCCGAAGAAGTTCCGGTTCAACGGCAGGTGCCGGAAGAAGTCCGATTCCCCGTATTTCATGGAGAGCACCAAGGCATCGCTGCGGATCCCCTTCAGCGCCCGGGCCAGGGTGCGCCGGTGCCAGAGAAGATCCCCCACGCTGTAGGCCCCCACCGTCCAGGTCCGGAAAATCAGCGTTTTCCCGGCGGATTCAAACACCGGCAGAATCTCGCGAAGCAAGCGCCGGACATCGGCGGCCGTGCGGATCACCAGTTCACTGCGGAAATCCCCCTTGACGTCCAGGCCATCGCTCTCACCGATGCGCAATATCAGACCCGCCACCTCGGGGAACCCCAGAAAACACCGTTCCACCAACTCCCGCAAAAAGGCGCTGGCGTCTTCCGCCCCGGTGCCGAACCGCAAGCGCATCTCCGGCGTGTAGGAAAGCACGTCCTGCGTGAGAAAGATCTGGAGACCGGCCTCGCGCAGAATGGTGAAAAGCACCCGGTATTCCTCTTGGAACACGGCGATGCGGTCCCGGATTTCCGGCGTGTGATCATGGTCCACCAGATGGATCACGTCATCGAGTGAAACCGCGTTGTAGCCCACCGCCGCGACCTGCTCCGCGAAGCGTTTCATGTCCTCCCGGATCCGGTCCCACTGCAACCGGCGCGCGGGGCCCGTGGTGGCCAGATGCTCGAACGGAATCTTCGACCAGTTGATCCGGACCAGCGGGTAGTCTCGGAAAAACGGACCGATGGCATCGATGAGGCGGATCTCCATGCTCGGGGGGAAGGTGGGCAAGGCGCGGTGCGTCGGGCGCGCCTCCGGAGAGTTGACGCCGGGAAGCCCCGGAGTAAAGCAATTCCGTCGCCCAAGAAGACCCCGGAGACCCGGGCCGGACGCGCATCGTCTCAGCTCCCGCTTGCAACTGACGGACGGCATCTTATCTGTCCCGCCGATGAAGATCGTTCTCGCCTACTCCGGAGGCCTTGATACCAGCGTGCTGCTGAAATGGCTGGGCCAAGTCCATGATGCCGAAATCATTGCCTATTGTTCCGATGTCGGTCAGGAGGAGGAACTCGACGGGCTCGAGGCCAAGGCCCTGGCCACCGGGGCCAGCAAGTGCATCATCGGGGACCAACGGGAGGAATTCGCGCGGGATTTCATTTTCCCCATGCTTCAGGCCAACGCGATCTACGAGGGCCAATACCTGCTCGGCACCAGCATCGCCCGCCCCTGCATCGCCAAGGGCATGCTCGATGTCGTCAGGCAGGAGGGCGCCCACGCCATCGCCCATGGCGCGACGGGGAAAGGGAACGATCAGGTGCGGTTCGAGTTGACCGCCGCCGCGCTGGCCCCGGACATCGAGGTGATCGCCCCGTGGCGGGAAGCCCGGTTCCGCGCCCAGTTCCCGGGCCGGGCCGAAATGATCGCCTACGCGGCGGAACACCAGATCCCGGTTCAAGCTTCGGCCAAGAAGCCTTACAGCATGGATCGCAATCTCCTCCACATCAGTTTCGAAAGCGGCATGCTGGAAGATCCCTGGTTCGACTCCAGCCAAGCCGCCAACCGGGAGATGTTCGTGCTCAGCGTTTCCCCTGAAGAGGCTCCCGACCAGGCCGAATACGTTGAACTGCTCTTCGAAAAAGGCGATTGCACCGGGTTGCGGTGCGACCGCCTCGGCGAACTCACCGCCTCGCTGGGCCTGCATTCCGTCGGGGACAAGGACGGTTACACCCTCTTCACCCCTTACGGCATCATGAAGGTGCTCAATCGTCTCGGCGGAGATCATGGCGTCGGCCGGGTGGACATGGTGGAAAACCGTTTTGTCGGCATGAAATCCCGCGGCGTGTATGAAACCCCGGGCGGGGCCATCCTGCTGGCGGCGCACCGGGATTTGGAAAGTTTGACCATGGACCGCGAGGTCATGCTGCTGCGGGACTCGCTGATTCCGAAATATGCCCAGCTGGTCTACAACGGTTTCTGGTTTGCGCCCGAACGCCTCGCCCTCCAGGCCCTGGTGACGGAAAGCCAGCAGAATGTTTCCGGCGAGGTCCGGGTGAAACTCTACAAGGGCAACGTCATCCGCGCCGGACGCAAATCACCGCGCAGCCTGTATCGGGAGGCGGTGGCCACGATGGAGGCGGACCCCACCCAAGCCTACAATCAGGACGATGCCACCGGCTTCATCCGGCTGAACGGGCTCCGCCTGAAGAACGAGGCGATCCGCGACCAGAAAAACAGCTGAGCCAATTGCCCCGGACCGGTCCCTTCCTCACCCCCCCGTGGGGCCGGGGACCGGTGCGAAGAGAAACCGGAGGTCATCCCGGGTCAGGGATTTGGCGAAGCCTTCCTCCCCGAGAACTCCGGCCGAGACCGCTTGCTTCTGCTGCTGGAGGACGCGGATTTTTTCTTCGACGCTATCCCGCATGAGGAGCCGGTAGGCGATGACCTTGTTCACCTGCCCGATCCGGTGAGTCCGGTCGATCGCCTGGTTTTCCACGGCCGGGTTCCACCAGGGATCGTAGAGGATGACGTAGGAAGCGGCGGTCAGGTTGAGGCCGCTACCGCCGGCTTTGAGGGAGAGCAGGAAGACGGTGGGATCCTTGGACGTCTGAAAATCCTCGATCACCTTCTGTCGGTCCTTGGTTTGGCCGGTGAGGAGGAGATGCGGCCGGTCCTCCTCCTCCAACCGTTCCCGGATGATCTCCAACATGGTGACGAACTGGCTGAAGACGAGCACCTTGTGGCCCTCGGCACGCAATTGGTCCAAGAGATAGAACAAGGCGGTGAACTTGGCACTCTCCTCGTTGAGATAGGAGCGGTCGAAGAGCCCCGGGTGACAGCAGATCTGCCGCAACCGGGTGAGCCCCTGCAAAACGGTGAACCGGGCCGTATTGAAATCCCCGTCGTTCTCGCAACCGAGCAGGACCTGTTGGATCCGCTCCACCTCGGATTTGTAGAGATCCTCCTGGGTCTCATCCATTTTGCAGAGCACGTCCTCCTCCGTCCGGGGCGGGAGATCCACCGCCACCTGATCCTTGGTGCGCCGCACGAGGAAAGGACGGAGCCGGGCGGAAAGCCGTTCCTGACACAAGGGATCCCGCCGGCGGTCGAACCGTTCCCGGAAATACTTGCGGGACCCGAGGACGCCGGGCATGGCGAACGACATGAGACTCCAGATGTCGAGCAGCCGGTTCTCAATCGGCGTGCCGGTCAGGACCAACCGGTTTTCCGCCTGGATCTCCCGGGCCGCCTTGGCCGCCTTGGAGTCCGGGTTCTTGATCTGTTGCCCCTCGTCGAGAATGATCGCCAGCCACTGGATTTGCACGAGGTCCTCAACGTTCACGCGCAGCTGCGAGTAGTTTAAGACGAGCACGTCAAGCCCGCGGATCTCGTCCATGTCCAGTTCCAACTTGTTGCGCAGGATCTTGACCCGGAGATGCGGGGCGAACTTGCGGACTTCCCCGGCCCAGACGTCGAGCACCGATTTCGGGCAGACCACGAGCGCCGGCACCCGCTCCGGAGCCTGTTCCTGCAACCAAAGCAGCCAGGTGATCGATTGGACGGTTTTGCCCAACCCCATGTCGTCCGCGAGAATGCCCCCGAAGCGGTTGGAGGAAAGATAGGCGAGGAAATGGAACCCCTCGATTTGGTAGGGACGGAGTTGCAGCTGCAATTTCTCCGGCACCCCGGGCTTCACCTCCAGCGAGAGCGCGTTGGAACGTTCGCAAATCTTCTCCCAGGCGGCGGCGTCGAACACTTCCCGGGCGGAGGCATCGGACAGTTGCAGCACGTGCATGCGATGGCTCTCTCCGGAGAGGTCGAACGGATCCAGGCCGAGCCGGCTCACCGCGCGGGTCTGGGATTCCGTGAGGTCGAACTCCAGACGCAACCAGCCCCCGGATTGCATGCGGACAAAGCCGCCCCGGGCCGCGACCAAGGCCCGGATCTCGTTCGTGGTGAGGTTCAGTCCTTCGACATTCACCACGATTTTCAGGTCGAACCAATCGATCTCGCTGGAGACAATATCGAAGGTCACCGAGGCCTTCACCGGATCGGACAGCAGGGTGCGCAGATGGTCGTCGATCCCGACCTCGATATCCCCGGGCAACGACTGATACCATTCCACAAAGCGCTCCGGAAAGGACTTGGTGATCCGGGTGCGCAGGCTCTGGCGCACCGGATCCCAGGAAAGGTGGAGCGGTTCCAACAAGGCGGGAAAGGCGAGCAAACCGGTCCGGTCATAGCGATAGATCGCCCCCGGCGGCACCTCGCCACGGCTCTGGATGATCCACCCGTCCTTTTCCATCACCTCCCGGCGCGTCCCGTCGTCGTCCTCCGCCTCCAGCTCGACGATGAGTTGCTCGGTCTCCGTCCCGCTGATCTTCTGGCTGAGGCGCAACCGGAGCCTGACGCGAAGCCTGCTGTCGATCACGACGGACTGGAGCCCGTCCGGCAGCGTGGCCCCGATCCGGGTGAGAAACTCGACCCCGGCCTCGGTCCAGATCAGGGACCGGGGAATCTCATAACCCGGCAAAACCTCCGTGCCGGCCTGGAAAAACATCGGCCCGGGGAAGACCTGTTCATCGCCCAGATAGAGATTCGGGTTGCCTGGCAGAATCCGCAGCGCGTGGGGAATGGGATCGCCATCGTGACCGATCAGTTGCAGGTCGACAAACCGCCCCTCGCCATCCGGCCGTTCGGTGGCGCGCCAGCCGACCGGGGCATCGACCATTTGGATGACCCGCTCGTCCAGATTCACGATCCGGCCGGAGGCTTGCGGAGCGTGAAACAGCCGGTTGAGAACCGCCGCCTGGTCCCGGTCCTCGAGACGCAAGGTGGCCAATTCCCCGGACCCGACGGCGGCGAGAAAAGCTTCCACGAGCAAGGCGGACTGGTCACTCATGCGGAACTCCCCGCGGGCGTGGCGCTCCCGCAGGTCCAACAGCTTGTCCGGATGCTGGATCGAGACAAACCTTGCGCCGCTCCCGGTGGACCGCCACTGAAGCCGGGCCTCGGTGGTGGTGAGGAGGATGCGGAACTCCACCTCCTGGATGGAGACGACCAGCGAGGCGGGCACATCGCAGACGATGCGACGCCACTCGTCCTCGGCCCGTTCCATCTCCCAGTCCCGGAGTTGGGACTCGACCTTGGCCAAATCCGTCACAATGTCCATGAACTTCGGGTAGGCGAGATTCCGCGCCCTGAAATGATAGGCGATGTAATTCCAGAACTCGAGGATATCCGCGGGCGGGACCGGCCAGAGCTGGATGGGATCGTAGGATTCCACGGGCCACTTGGGATTGAGCCGGACCAGATCGTGATCCACCAACTGCCCCTCCACCTCGAAACGCCGGTAGCGCTTCTCCAGTTTGTCGAGGAACTGGGCCTCGTTGGGCGTGAGTTCCCGCTGCAGACGTTCCTCCAGAACTTCGGTGAGGCTCTGGTCATCCACCTCATTGGGAGCCTCGGGGATTTCACCGCCCCGCTCCAGGCGCTCCATCATAGTGGCGACAATGGCAGCGCAACGTTCCCCCTCCCGGCAGGAACATTCCCCTTCCCAGGCGTCGACCCGGAAATGGAGGGAGGTCCGGCACAGGGAGGAACCGTCCTCGACCCGTCCCTGGACCCGGAAGTGAGTCCCGAAGATCTTGGTGACGCACCCGTCTTTCTGCAAACGTTCCCCCTCCTTCCGGGATTCATCGGGGAAGGCGTTGAGGAAATTCAGGGTGGCTCGGTCAGGCTTCATTCGGATGGCTCCCGCGCACGATCCCTGAAGCAGGAATTAGGCAACTTTGGCGGGAGGTTGCAAGGAAAGCCCCGGGGCCCCTTTGGTCAACCCTCACCTCCATCCTTTTGCCATCCCCGGGGGTGCAGGCCCCGGGCAAGCGTTTGAAAGAAACGATGCGCTCCGGAGGGTGTTTGGAAGCATGCTGACGATCACAGGCAGACCGGGACGCCCCTTGTGCGATGGCATGGCTCGTCGGGATTTTTTGAGGATCGGGGGGCTCGCCATGGGCGGCCTGTCGATGCCGCAAATCCTCCAAGCGGAGGCGATGGCGCGGGTCGGGCATTCGGCGAAGTCGATCATCATGATTTACATGGCGGGCGCGCCGCCTCATCAGGACCTGTTCGATTTGAAGATGGACGCGCCGCTCGATTACCGCGGCCCCTACAGCCCCATTTCCACGAAGGTCCCGGGGATCCGGATTTCCGAGCACATGCCGTATTCGGCCAGGATCATGGACAAACTGGTGCCGATTCGTTCCATGGTCGGCTCGGTCACGGGAGATCACGATTCCCAGATCTGCTACACAGGGAGAAGTGCCAAGGGGGTGACCATTCCGCCCGGCGGATGGCCCTCACTGGGCGCGGTGATGAGCAAATTCCAACCCGGTGGAAAGGCGACCTCGTCCGCGGTGCCTCCTTTTGTAGGTTTGGCGCCCAAGGCGGGTCATCCACCCTACGGATCCCCCGGACACCCCGGATTTCTCGGACCCGCCTGCTCGGCGTTCCGGCCCAATGGGGAGGGCATCGCCGATCTCCGGTTGAACGGCATCTCCAGCGACCGGCTCGGGGACCGGCGGGCGCTGCTTACCGCCTTCGACAAGATGCGGCGTGATGTCGACAAGAGCGGCCTGATGGAGGGTCTCGACGTTTTCAACCGGCAGGCCTTCGATGTCCTGTCATCCAGCCGTCTTCTGGAAGCGCTGGATCTCTCCAAGGAAAGCCCGAAAACGCGCGAGCGCTACGGCAAGGGGGACACGCGGAATTACGGCGACGGTGCCCCGCGCAACAACGAGCATTTCCTCGTGGCGCGCCGGTTGGTCGAGGCGGGGGCCCGTTGTGTCACGATGAATTACGGACGCTGGGATTTTCACGACAGAAACCATGCCGAGCTGCTGACGCATCTCCCGTGGTTCGACCAGGGATTCTCGGCCCTCGTCGAGGACCTCCACGAGCGCGGCCTGGACAAGGATGTGGCGGTGGTCGCATGGGGAGAATTCGGCCGCACGCCGCGGCTCAACGCGACCGGGGGCCGTGACCACTGGCCGCGGGTGGGCTGCGCGGTGCTCGCGGGGGGCGGCTTCAAGACCGGCCAAGTGATCGGCGCCACCGACCGCCTCGGGGGCGAACCGACAGAAAGGCCGGTCCACTTTGGAGAAGTTTTCGCGACCCTGTATCACTGGCTTGGACTTGATCTGGTCCACACCACCCTGCCGGATCTATCGGGCCGTCCCCAGTATCTGGTGGATGGCTGGCAGCCGATGAAGGAGCTGATTTAATCCCGGATCATTTCGTTGAAGAGGCCCTCCGCCACCGTGATCCGCTCCTGACGGATGCGGGCGGAGTCCACCGGAGTGCCTTCCAGAACCGGTCCCGGCCCCACCGGAATCTCCCGGGACACCTGCCCGATCAAACGCTCCGTGAGATCCTCGCTCCAGCGGTCCACCGGTCCCCTGACCCGGAGTTGCGCCCGGGACCAACCCGCCGCGGGATAACTGAAGCCCCCGGGCTTGCCGCCAGGAAAACGTCCCACCAAATCCACGGGCAGTTCCAGATCAAAGACCCCCGCGATTTCCGACGCCACGATGGAGAGGCGCCCCGCGATCCGCACCAAACCGGGCTCCTCGAAAGTCAGGTTGTCGAGCCGCACCAGCCCCGGGGTCCAATCGATCCCCCCGGTAACCCGTTCCGACTGGAGCCGGGCCAAACGCGGTTCTCCAGTTTGTCCGGCAAGGAGGGAGAAGATCCGGGAGGAACCAAGCCTGAGTTTGTCCGCGTGCAACGTGCCTTGGAAACGGAAGCGGTGCACTTCGGGAAAACGGGCGATGAACCTTCCCTCGAGCCCCAAATCCACCTCATCGAGGGGACCGAGCACATTGGCGACCCCGCCGGACAGGGCTTTGCCGGCCAGATTGACTCCCGAAATCCCAATCTCGATTTCGCCCGGAATCATCGATGCCCCGGTCAGGCGCAGCTCTCCCCCACCCTCACCGGTCCCGGCCAGGAGGTGGCCGGACTCCACCTTCCACACTCCTTTGTCGACCGCGCCGTTGAGGAAATCGATCGCCCAAGGCTCCCCGCCCCCGCGAAAAACTCCCCCCCGGAGCCTCCACTGAAGCCGACCCCGGGCATACTCCCCCCCCGCCTCGGACTCCAACTCGAACGCGGGCACGGAACCGCCGATGACCGGACCGCGGGCGGAAAGTTTGCCGATCCGGATCGATCCCACCACGGTTCCCGTCCGGCCTCGGAAGAGCAGCGCCTTGAGCCAGCCCGACAGGTCCCGGGCCGGAGCGCTCCGTCCCCCGGTCTCCGGGGATGCGACACCCGGAACGGGACCGGAGCCCTGGCCGGCTTCCGTTTCCGGGGGCGCGCTGAAATTCGCTCCCAGCCAAAGCTCGGCCGACTGGATTCCGGCGGAGCGAAAGGTCCACTCCCGTTGCAGCAGCAGGCGCCAATCCAATTCCAAGGTCACCCGGCGCAGCAGGAAGGACCAGCGTTTGTCCAGGGCGGTGACCCGGATTTCCGGAATGGACAAAAACACGAGGGAATCGGAATCGATTTTTCCCAACTTCACCTCCGCACCGAGCCGATGGGCCAGCCGGGCCTCGACATGTTCGCGGAAAGCGGGATCCTCGCTGGCACGGGAGACCATGATGGTCGCGGTGAGGAACGCGCCCGAGGCCACGAGGAAAAGGCCGGTCAGGGTGAGCCAGAAACCGTGGTGGCGGCGCTTGGCGCCGGGCGGAAAAGGGGACTGGCGAGGGGAACGGCTCATCGGCGACAGACGCCGCCCTCAGACTCCGGTTTCAGAGGGAAGCGGTGGTGGCGGTCGGAGATTTGACGGTTCCGCCGGAAGGATCAATGATGTTCACCGTCACGAAAAAGATGACCGCGCGCGTCTCGCGCTGCTCGACCTTGGAACGGAAGAGATGGCCGACGATGGGGGCATCCCCCAGAATCGGGGTCTTGTCGTTGGTCCCGTTGACCTTGGTTTCAAACAAGCTGCCGACGACGATGGTCTGACCGCTGTAAACAGACACGTTGACGGAGTTGCGCAGCACCTTGAAGACGGGCATCAAGATGCGGTTCTGTACCTCCTGGGCCACGTAGACCTGACCTGCGGCGTTGGTTTCATATTGCCGGACCGGAGATCCATAGTTCACAAAGCCCTCGAAGCGGCTCACCTCGGGGGTCATGGTGAGATCGATGGTGTAATTGTCCGGCCCGATGGTGCCCTCCACCTGGACGAGGGAACCCAACTCACGGGTTTCAAAGGCGGTCGGATTGGCCGGAGTCATGGGAGCGAACGAGGATGACGGCCCTTGGTTGTTGTTGTTGTTATTGTTGTTGTTCGCGTTGACGTTGCCCACCTGGGTCGGAATCTCCGGGGGATCATACTCGGTGGGATAAATGAACTCACGGACACTCTTGAGAATGGCCTGCTGACCCGCGCGGCCGACCACGGAGTTGTTCGTCATCAAGTCCCGGGCCGCGGACTGGTTGAGCCCGCGCATGACCACTTGGAACTGCGGGTCCGTGAACACACCGGCCACCGAAAAAATTCCGGGTGCCTTGACGATGCCATTCCCCTGCGCGCCGAAGCCGACGTCGCGGTTGATGGCGGTATCGATCCCGTCCTGAAAGTCGGCACCATCCCCGCTCCGGTTGCCCGCCGTCACCGGGTTCCGGCCCAGCGGCACGGTGTCTCCCGGAGGGATGAAGGGGTATTCGTTCCGGGCGTTCCCGGCCCCCTGATTCCCCTGGGTGCCTCCGGAGCTGAAGACCCGGTCACTGCCGGGGACGTTGAACTGTCCCAACAACCAGTCGAATCCCAGCTCGTTCAGCTTGGTCTCGCTGATCTCGATCGTCTTGACATCGAAGCGGAGCATCTTGGCCACGCTGCCGAAACTTGATTCGATCATCGCCTCGATCAACTCCATCTGATCCTGGGTGTTCCTCACCAACAAGGTGCTGGTGGCCGGGATGAACTCCGCCCCTGCGTCCGGGCCGAACGTGATCCCGTTCATCTTGAGGAATTCCACCGCCGTGAGCTTCTTCTGCAGGGTTCCGGAGGCCGGTGCCGCGCCATCAGCCCCGAAAGGATCTCCGGCCGCTCCGGCCGCTCCGGCCCCGGTGGCGCCGGCGGTGATGAAGTTCGGCGGGACCCGGTAGGTCTTGGTGACAATCGCGGTCTGGTCGGGCGCGGAAAGCGGCACCAAAGTCACCGCCACCTCATCGATCCGGACCTTAAGCCGGGCGGCCTGCGCCACGTAATCCAGAATTGTGCCCAGTGGAACACCGTCGAGTTTCAGGCTGATCGGCGTGGCGCTCACCGCCGGATCGGTTCCGGCCAGCACGATGTCCACGCCCTTGCGCTCACCCACGCCGCCGGAATCCAACTCCTTGCTGCGGGCGGACAAGTATTCCAAGGCCTCACGCAACGGCGTCTGGGCCAACTCCAACTGCGGCAGCACGATCCGGCGCAACTTCTCCCGGACGGAACCCAGGCTCGCGGCCTCCGCGGAAGATTCGCCCCCCGCCACGCCCTTCAGGGCAAACCGCGGAACCGGGCTCTCCCACTGCGCGGAAACCTCGGCCAGAGCCGCCGCCCGGCCATGATCCCGGGCCGCTTTGTTGTAGGCGTTGACCAGCTTATCGACCCGTTCCATCCCCCGGCGCGCCGCTTGGTTCGTCGGATCGATGTTCAAGATCTGGGCATAGTGCTTGGTGGCCTCGTCATACTGCCCCGTTTGCACCGCTCCATCCGCATAGGCGAAAAGACGGGTCACCTCGCGCCTCTTGTCCACCATCTCCGGCGAGTTCGCCGGCTCGAAGGTCTCCCCGTCCTGCAGGTCCGCCAGCAAACGCTTCGTGGGAACGCTGATGGTCGACGGCGGCAAGCCGGAATCACGCACCTCCTGATAAAAACGCTGGATCAGCCCCACAGCGTCTTCCAGCCGACCCTCCTCCGCCACCGCGCGCGCCTGCGCCTGCAGGGCCACCTCGTATTTCGTCACCGACTCCAACCGGAGTTCCCGGGTAGCAGACGTATCCGGGATCTGGTCGAAGGCCGTCCGATAGGCATCAAGCGCTCCGGCGGAATCCTGATCCGCCAGGAGACGGTCCCCTTGAAGCAAAAGTTTGCGGGCGGACTCCACCGCCATTTCACGACGGGCGATGGCCTTTTTGCCTGCGTCCAGCACCGGGTTGGCAGCGTCCTGGGCGGTCACCACCGCCATGGCGGCGAGGAGGACGGCGGAAACCATCCCCACTTTGAAACCCTTGCGTTTGAAAACCGGCATCTTTGCGATTCCCCCCGGGGGGACCACAAATTTGAATCAATTTCGCCGGTTTGTAACGCTTTTTTTTAGAATTGAGGATAGAGCGCCGAAAATCGCTCCAATTGATTTCGCAATTCCGGGGGATGACTCGCCAGATCCTGTTCTTTGCCCTGCCAGAGCAACCGCACGGCGTAGCCGGTGTCCGGTTGCCGCAACCGGGCCTCGAGCTCCCCGGACAAGGGCTGGAAGAAAGTTGCCGGCTCCTCCCCGGTTTGGCCGACAGCCAGTTCCGCGCCCTTGAGAAGGGGGGGAGGCGTTTGCAAAAGTTTCAAGGCGCCGCTGGCAGCGACTTCAAAAAAATACCATTGCAGTTGGATCTTGCCCCGGTCGGTCTCGGAGGAGACTCCGGACACCGCCCCGGCGATGCCCGCGCCTTGGGGGCCGCTGGCGATCCGGAGCTTTTCCAATCGGAAGGGCGTTTCCACCGCCTTCCCCTCCCTGCGCTCCGGTTCCCGGGGCAGTTTTCGGAGAAAGGCTTGGTAGCGCACGACGCCGGCTGCGAGGGATTTCAGAAGGTGATCCGGGGAGAATTCCTTGCCCCATTCCACGAGAACAGCGGGGCCGGGCGCGGCTTGGAAGGAGCGCCCGAGATCCTGTGCGATGCCCCCGTCGGTCACCTTGCGGACCTTGGCACCCGGTCCGAAAACGAGTCCGGATTGAAGCAGCGTGGCCAGGGCCAAACTGCCGGCGTCCGAAAGATTCCCGGCATAGACCTCCGTGCGATTGGCCTCCCGTTTGGGGGAATCGGGCGGGGAAAGAACGGCGCAGCGCACTGAATCGGCGGGCAGTTTGGGATTTCCCCTGAGCTTGAGCCAAACCGCCAGGTTTTCCCCGCCGCCGGGGAGAGCCCCGCTTCCGACCCTTACGGCATCCGCCGGAACGGACCGGACCGCGAACCCGAGCTGGGAAAGAGCCGCCTGAAGATTCAAGACCACCTCGGCAGCGACCGGTTTTGCGGCGAGACCATCGGCGCTGTCGGTTTGCAGGTAGACCGTCTTCAACTCGCCTCCGTGGAGATGACCGGCGGGCCGGAAGAGGAAGTCGATCAGGTTGGAAAGATCATACGCGGAGATGAGTCGCTGCCGCTCCCTGGCTTCCAGCGGGTGATGCAAGGCATAGCGCAAGTTGTTCAGGAGAATGAAGGAATCTCCGGCGCGCCCCTCCAACCGGGCGGTGGCACTGCTCAATTCAAAGCGGCCGGCGTCGCCCCTCAGGTCGGTGAACCCGTAGGCCCGTTGAACCGCTTCCACGGTGAGATACGGTTGCCCCCGGTGCATGTGCACCTCCTGAAAACCGGTCTCGTTCTGAGCCTGGGAAAGCTCCGGTCCGCAAAGCCCGGCAAGAATACCGGCGGAAAGGCAGGCCAAAACGCGCATGTCCACGGGATTCAATACAAGCGGACACTCCAGGCGTTCGACTCCCCGGTCGTCAGTTCCAGCTGGGGCAGGGCCGAGGCGTCCTCGCGGGAGAGGGGGGAACCGGCATTCATCCAACGGGCTTCGACCGGATAGGAACTCCCCCCGCCTCCGCCACGACGGGCGAAGCTGACTCTCGCGAGGAGACCGATCCGGCTCTCCGGATCGTCGACCTGCCATTCGTGCCGGTAGAGATAAATTTTGGGGATCGATACCTCCGCCTTGCGCCTTCCCCCGGACCCGGTCTTCAGTTCGGCGAAGACACCGAGCGGACTCAGTTGCTTCGAGTAGCCATCGCCGAACGCGGCGTCCCCGATGGAGGGGACCTTTCCGGGACCGTCCCCCTCGGAAAACTGCACCTGCACAGGCTCGACAAACCCCGGGGCACCGCTTTCACCGGAGGGCCGCCCGTCCAACGAAATCTCCAGAAGGAGGGACGGTTTGCCCGGAACCGTCTGCAACTCGACGGTTCCCAAATCGAAGTTGATCCGCAGGAAATCGGCATCGACCGCCGCCGTCAGCGAAGTCCGGCCATCCGATTGCAGCGGGCCGGTGGCATCGATCAACTCGGCGGCCTTGGCCAGCGGACGGCTCTCCCCGAGACGGAGATTGCGGATCGCCTCAACCTCCCGTTCCTCGATGAACTTCCCGGCGGGGGTGTCGACCGTGAGCACCACGGGTTGTTTGTTGCCCCATTGCTCCTTTTCCTTGGGCAGGGCGCACTGGTTGGAGAACTCCTTGGTCTGCGCCGGTTCCAGTTCGAAGCCGACCCGCGCCCGCTGGTTGGCGTAAGCCAGTTCGTAATTCCCCTTCACCGGATTTTTGCCCGGATTATGGAGGGAAAATTTGAGGGGGAAGTTCCCCTTGCGCCCCTGTTGCGGCGCGAAATCCCACTCCACCTTGACCGGCCCCAGATCCCCGGCCAGATCGAGCAGGCTGGTGGTGTAAAGATCACTGATGAGCAGCGGACAATCGAGCTTTCCGTCGGGAAACTGCCATGCCGCGTAGGCCGCGTTTTCCCCTTCCCCGGAGACGATGCGCTGGCGGTAGAGGATCCGGAACTTCTTTTTTTCCCCGGGAGCGCAACGAAGCTCAAAGGCGGGAACGGTGGCGCGCCAGGAGGAACCGATATCGAGCGCCATCAGCACCCCGATTCTTTCCCGGTCCCCGGAGTTGGCGACCTCGAGATCGACCTCCAATTCGCGGGGGCGGACGAGATTTCCTTGTCCCTGCACAGACCATCCCGCCTCCGGGAGACCGTTGAGAAACTGTTGGAACATGCCGCGCCCGGCCCGGCGGTGGGCTTCCGGATTCATCAGGACGGTCTCCTTGACGCCGGGGCCGTAATCGAACAGGTCCAGGGCGATCGCCTCGGAAATCTGGCCGGCTCTTTCCCCGGGGCTGCCATCGTCCGGGATGGGGCGGGTGCGAGCCAGATCGATGGCGGGGTCAAGGAACATCAGGCCGAGCTTTTCCGCCACCTGACGGACTTCGGCGGCATAGGCCCGCGTGGCGCCCCATCCGGTGGGCGCGCCCGGTTCGTAAGTGAGGGTGGGACCCACGAGGATGACTTCCGCCCCGCTTTCCCGGGCTTGGACGGCGGCTTTCTCCAGGGCGTTGCCGAAGGTCTCCAGCAACATGCCTTCCCGGGCGTCGTTCACCCCCGCCTGGATCAACACGAGGTCCGCGGGATTGAGCAAAGCGCGGCCGGACATCTGGCGGAGCGCGCTGAGGACGGTGCCCGCGGGCTCGGTGAACTGCTCGAAGGTGATCTCCTCCCCCTTGTGCGCCCGGTTCTTCGAGGGATGCGCTCCGATCGGGTTGACCAGGCGGACCCCGCCCGTGTAATAAAACTCCGCTTCGAAACCCGCGAGGAAATGACCGTGCATCGAGGACAACATGTCCTGGCTCCGCTCATCCCTTGTGACCATGCGGGAAACCCCCTCGCCGACCACCACCACATGGACCGGCTGGCGGCGCTCCAGCTTTTCCAACGCCTTTGGCACGTAACGGGTCAGCCGCTCCCGCTGCACCTGGGTCAGGGGATAGGCGAGGGCCTCGCCGCCAACGACCGCCCACGCCACGGTCAGCAGCAAAATCCAGCAGGCGCCACGCGGGAGCCAGAGGGGAGGAATGGGGTCAGGGTCAGGTCTCGCCACCGGGATCATTAGATCGCAGAAAGGCCTCCGCATTCAAGGAAAGCATTTCCGATTTTACCCGGACGCCTCCAGCGCCTATGGATGTCCCTCATGGCGGTCCATCCCCAGCGCCTCGCGGTGGCGAAAACCTACAAACTCTTTATCGGCGGCGCCTTCCCCCGCTCCGAAAGCGGCCGTCATCTCATTGCCCGAACCCCGAACGGTGACCACGTGGCCAACTACTGCAATGCTTCCCGGAAAGACCTGCGCGATGCCATCCGCCAAGCCCGGGCCGCCCAACCGGGCTGGCAAAACCTCCCCGCCGCCCTCCGCGGCCAGATTCTCTACCGGGTCGCGGAAATCCTCGAAAGCCGCCGCAGCTCCTTCCTCCCCGAACTGAGCCTCACCGGGCTCGACGCCAAATCCGCCGGCCGCCAACTCGATCTGGCCATCGACCGGATCGTCCATTACGCCGGTTGGACGGACAAACTTGCCGCCGTTTTCGGCTCCGTGAATCCCGTCGCCTCCCCCCACTGGAACGTCACCGCACCCGAACCGTGTGGCGTCGTCGCCGCCGTCTGCCCGGATTCCCCTTCCCTCCTCGGTCTCGTCACCCTGCTGGCCACCGCCCTGGTCACGGGAAACTCGGTGGTGGCGATCGCCTCGGAAAAGGAGGCCCTCAGCGCCATCTCCCTCGCCGAAGTCCTCGCGGTGAGCGATCTGCCGGCCGGCGTGGTCAACATCCTGACCGGCATCCGTTCGGAACTGGCTCCCGCCCTGGCTTCCCATCAAGAGGTGCAAGCCATCCTCGACGCCGGTGGCGACCCCGCCGTCTCCGCCATTCTCGCCGGGGGAACCTCCACCAACCTGAAACGCGTCGCGCTCTGGCACTACAACGCCGCCCAGTGGGAAAGCGAGGAACTGGAGAACCCCTACCGGATTCTCGACACGGTGGAATTCAAGACGGCATGGCATCCTTCCGCCCTTTGATCCCCGCCCTCTGGCTGCTGGCCCCGTCCCTCCACGGCGAGGACCCGCCCGCCCCGGACCCGGCCCTCCTCGAAAGGATCCTGGATCCTTCGAGCCGGGAGGACGTGGCCTTCCGCACCGTCGTTGAACGGGTCACCGGTCACCGGGTCCTGCCGATCGATCCCATGGCGCCGGTGGATCAAGCCATCCTCGCCGTGATCACCGGGGCCATGAACCGCAGCCTGGCGGCGCTGAACCGGGAGGACAGCCCCTTGCGCCGGGAACGCAGGATCAACGAGGCGAGCCGCTATTTCGAGCAGTCGATCCGGGACCTCATCGCGGCGCACCCGGACTTCGAGTGCGCCGTGCCTGCGACCGCCGGAGGGGCCAGCCAGACCGCCGGCTACCCGGACCTGCGGATCCAACACCTTCCCTCGGGACGGGTCGCCTATCTGGACCCCAAACTGGTGGAGACGGGGACCTTGGACGGCGGTCTGCGCACGTTTTACTTCACCCCGGGGACCCACACCAACAAGATCCTCGAGGACGCCCATCATCTCCTCGTGGGCATCCGGCACGACGGCAAGGACGGTGCCTGGACCTTCCTCTCGTGGACGCTGGTGGACCTCCACGGGTTCCGGGTCCGCCTTAAAGCGGAATACCAAGCCGGCAACCGGGATCTCTACCGGCCGGAGTTGATCATCCGGTCAGGTCCCTGACCCGGGCCGATCCGCTCAACGGACATCGTAACACTTGGTCCAGGTGCACAAACGGCCGTTGAGCGTCTGGATCCTGCCATAACCGACACTGTAGGGCTGCATCGTGACCTGTTCCCCGTCCCAGATCAGGTCCGGCGTGCCGTCGTGAAAATGGAGCCGGAGACGGGAGACCGTCGCCGTCTTGATGCACTTGCTGCGGTTGACGTAACGCAACTGCATGAACGTCCGCGTGCCCCAAGCCCCGGCGTTGCGCATCCGGTAACGGACTTGCAACTCGACCCCGTCCTCGCACGCCACGAAATACCATTCGCTCCACTTCCAACCGGGCAGCTGGAGCGTGCCGCAGTGATGCTCGTGCGTTTCGTAAGTGGTTCCGTAGGTGTAGACCGGCGGACGGATCGATTCCGCGGGATAACGGTAAGGGTCCGAGGCCTGGACCGGACCGAGAAGCAGGGAACAGGAGAGCAGGGGGACGAACAAAGGCAGCGATTTCATGGAGGCGTGGCGCGCTCGGCGCAAACCATCTCTGAACGAGAGTTTTCCAAAAGAAAAGAGGAAAATCGTAAACAAGCGGGCATTCCAAACCGCGTCCTTCTCAGTATTTCACCTTTTTGCGCGCCCCACCGGGTTTTCCCGGTCCGGTCCCTCCCGCTCCGGGCTCGATTCCGTGGCGCTTGCGCAGGTCCGCGATCTGGTCCCGCAAGAGGGCGGCCCGTTCAAACTCGAGGGCCACGGCGGCTTCCTGCATCTCCTCCTCCAATTCTTTCAAGACCTGAAGCACGTCGAAATCCCCGGCGCCTTCCCGGACCACACGGTCCCCGCCCTTCTGGCCGGGATTGAGGTGGAGGCTGGCCTGGGCGGACCGGACCACGCTGGTCGGCGTGATGCCGTGCGCCTCGTTGTATTCGATCTGCTTGGCGCGGCGATAGGCCGAGATATCCATCAACCGCTGCATGCTGCCCGTGACCCGGTCCGCGAAGAGCACCACATGACCGTTGACGTGACGGGCGGCGCGCCCCGCGGTCTGGATCAGGCTGGTCTCGCTCCGCAGATACCCCTCCTTGTCCGCATCCAGAATGCAGACCAGGCTAACCTCCGGAAGATCCAACCCCTCCCGCAGAAGGTTGATCCCGACCAGAATATCGAACTCCGCCGCCCGCAAGGCGCGCAGGATTTCCACCCGCTCGATGGCGTCGATCTCGCTGTGGAGATAACGAACCGCCAGTCCGGTATTGCGCAGATAATCCGTCAAATCCTCGGCCGTGCGCTTGGTCAGGGTGGTGATGAGCACTCGTTCCTGCCGCGCCACCCGCTCGCGGCAGAGTTCAATGGTGTCGTCGATCTGGCTCTTCAAGGGGCGCAATTCAATCGTCGGATCAAGCAACCCGGTGGGGCGGATGATCTGCTCGACGATCAGGTCGCGCCCCTTCGTGGTCACATCGAAGGCCGCCAGGGGTTGGGCACTGCCGGAAATCCGCGGGAGTCGCGCCGGCGTGGTCTCTTCCTCCCCCAGACGTTTTTTGCGGGGCGGGAGATACCCGTCGATTCCCACGCGGCTATTCTCGATCTCGAACCCGGCCGGGGTGGCGCTCACATAGAGACGGCAAGAGGTGGCGGCCATGAACTCCTCGAAACGGAGCGGCCGGTTGTCCATTGCGCTGGGCAGACGGAACCCGTGTTCCACCAGCGTCGTTTTCCGGCTGAAATCCCCTTCATACATCCCGCCGACTTGTGGCATGGTGGCATGGGATTCATCGGCAATGAGCAGGGAATCCTCCGGAAAGAAATCGAGAAGCGTGTAAGGTTTGGAACCAGGCGGGCGCGCGGTGAGGTGACGGCTGTAATTCTCGATCCCCTGGCAGAACCCCATTTCCTGCATCATCTCGATGTCATACTCGGTCCGCATTTTGATGCGTTGGGCCTCGAGATATTTTCCCGACTTCTCGAAACGCTCGATGACTTCGTTCAGCTCCGCGCGGATCTCCCGGATGGCCCGCGTCATCTTCTCCTTGGCGGTGACGAATTGTTTGGCCGGCCAGAAGGTATAACGATCCACCTCCTCGTTCGCGCGTCCGGTCAGGGGATCGAAGAGGGAGATCCGTTCGACTTCATCCCCGAAAAACTCCACCCGCACCGCCTCGTCATCCAGCACCGCCGGATGCACTTCCACCACATCCCCCCTGACCCGGAATTTTCCCCGCGCGAAGCCGATGTCATTGCGTTCATACAGGATGTCCACGAGCCCCCTTACAAAGACATCCCGGTCCATGACATCCCCGCGCGCCACGGAGACCATCATGCCCTCAAAATCCTCGGGTGATCCCAAACCGTAGATGCAGGAGACACTGGCCACGACGAGGACATCCTTGCGCGTCAGGAGCGAGGACATGGTGGAAAGGCGGAGCCGCTCGATCTCCTCGTTGATCTGGGAGTCCTTTTCAATATAGGTGTCCGTGCGAGGGATGTAAGCTTCGGGTTGATAGTAGTCGAAGTAACTGACGAAATACTCGACCGCGTTGTGCGGGAAAAAGTTCTTGAACTCGGAATAAAGCTGCGCCGCCAGTGTCTTGTTGTGGGACATCACCAGCGCCGGACGTCCCAGCTCCGCAATGACATTCGCCATCGTGAAGGTCTTTCCGGAACCTGTCACGCCGAGCAGGGTCTGGTGCCGGTTTCCGGCCCGGATCGATTTCACCAGCTTGGCGATGGCCTGCTCCTGATCCCCCCGGGGCTGGAACGCGCTGTTGAGTTGGAAATCCGCCACGTTCCCACAAAGCGGCGAAGGCGGCTCCCGGTCAATCCCGAATTGACCCGGACGCCCATCCCCGCCTTAATATCGTCCGTCCCCATCATGAAGCGCTTCCTTCTCCCCCTTTTTCTCCCCGGTTTCCTCGCCGCCGCCGAACCGCGCCCCAACATCGTTTTCTTCTTTGCGGACGACCAGACCACTTCCTCCCTCGGCTGTTACGGCAACCCGCTGGTCCAGACCCCGAACCTCGACCGTCTCGCCGCCCGCGGCGTGCGCTTCGCCAATGCGTTCGTCTCCCAGCCGATCTGCTGGGTAAGCCGCACCACCATCCTGTCCGGCCGGGTCGGCCGCAGTTACGGCACCCCGGGGAATCCCGAACTGACCCGGGCCGGGATCGCGGCCAAACTCTGCCCCGACCTCCTGCGCGAGGCCGGCTACCGGACCGGTTTTTTCGGCAAATGGCACGCCAAAATGCCCGAAGGCTTCCAGCCCGCGGATCACTTCGACGCCTTCACCGCAATCGACCGGTCCCCGTATTACGAGGTGCAACCGGATGGCACGTTGCGTCACGAGACGGAACGGATCGTCGATGCCGGCATCGGGTTTCTCCAAAGCCAACCCAAGGACCGGCCGTTCGCCCTAAACCTCTGGTTCAACGCCTGCCACGCCGAGGACAATGACCGGAGACCCGGCATCGGCATCTATCCCTGGCCCCGCTCTCTCGATGGTCTCTACGAGGACATCCCGATGCCTCCGCCCCGGCTCGGCGACCCGGCCATTTTCGAACGCCTCCCGGATTTCCTCAAAACCTCCCTGAGCCGGGAACGCTATTTCTGGTCCCTGAACACGCCGGAGAAATACCAGACCAACGCCCGGGCTTACCTGAGGATGACCACCGGGATCGACCGGGAGATCGGCCGTTTTCTCCAGGCCCTCGAGGAGCGCGGTCTCGCCGGGAACACCATCGTGGTCTACTCCGCGGACAATGGCTACCACTTCGGGAACCGGGGCCTTTCCGGGAAATGGTCGCACTTCGAGGAATCAATCCGCGTCCCACTCATCATCATGGACCCCCGGGCGGAGACCGCGCAACGCGGCAAGGTGACCGGGGCCCTGACCCTGAACCTCGACCTCCCCTCCACCTTTCTCGATTGGGCCGGAGCGGAAATTCCGGGGGCCTACCAAGGAAAAAGCCTGAGACCGATCGTGAACGGGGAAACCCCCGCCGACTGGCGCGTCGAAACCTTTCACGAACACTTCGCGGTCCGTGACCGGATCCCGGCCCACGAGGGAATCCGCACGGAACGTTTCAAATACGCCCGCTACTTCGACCAGGGAAACTATGAGTTCCTCCACGATCTGGCGACAGACCCCGACGAACTCGTCAACCTGGCCGGAGACCCGCGGCATGCCGCCACCTTGCAAGCCCTGCGGGAGCGGACGGACCGGACCGTGGCCGGCTACGGCGGCCCCTTGCCACCCTTGCCCCCGGGCGGATTCAAACCGTCCACCAAGGCCCACCCGGTCGCCTCGGCGGCGGTCGGCACCCAACCGGACGCGGAGGGCTTCGTGCGGTTGTTCAACGGAAAATCGCTTCGGGGTTGGACCGGTGATCCCGCGTATTGGTCGGTGGAGGACGGAGCCATCACCGGCGTGACCGACGGTTCCCTCAAAATGAACCGGTTTCTCACCTGGACCGGTTCCACCATCCGCAACTTCGAGCTGCGGGTGAAGGTCAAGGTCACCCCGGGAGGCAACAGCGGGCTCCAATACCGGGGAGCGATGCGGCCTGAGGCGGGTCTCGACATCGTCAGCGGTTACCAGTGCGACGTGGTCGCAAACAACCCGGACTACAACGGGATGCTCTATGAGGAACGGGGCCGCCGCATCCTTTCCCATACCGGGGAACGGGTGATCGTGGCTCCGGACGGGCAACCGTGGGTCATCGGCCAAATGGAGGTCAAGTCGTTCGCCCCGGACACCTGGCACGATTACCGGGTTCTCGTCGAGGGAAACCATCACCGGCACTGGATCGACGGCCATCCCACCGCCGACCTGATCGACTTCGATGCCAAGGGGCGCTCCCTGGAGGGGGTTCTGGCCGTTCAGGTCCACGTCGGTCCCGCCATGAAAATCCAATACCGGGACGTCCTGATCAAGCATCTGCCGGACGATCTGCCCCTGCTCCGCCCCGAGGATCACCCCATTCCGCAAGGCGCCCACGGCGTCCGCCCCCAAGGCAAACTTCCGCCGGACTGGAAGCCCCCGGTCCACGGGGACGGCCAGCCGCGCCAATGAGGGACAATCCCCGTCAGGTTTCGCGTGACGGGCCACGCAATCCGCGCACAGTGCCGATGCCATGTTTCCGGATTCCCTGCAAACCCGGCTCCACCGTTCCGGAGTCGTTGCCGTCTTGATTATCGAGGACGCGGACGACGCCGTGCCCTTGGTCCGGGCCCTATTCCAAGGTGGGGTCGATGCCATCGAGTTGACCCTGAGGACCCCCACCGCCCTTGAGTCCCTCGCCCGCATCCGGCGCGAGATGCCGGAAATTTTGCTCGGCGCGGGCACCATTCTCACCCCGCGCCAGGCCGCCGAAGCCCGGGAGGCCGGGGCGGATTTCGGGGTGGCCCCGGGATTGAACCCGCGGGTCGTTGACGAGGCCAACCGGATCGGCCTGCCGTTCGCTCCCGGCGTCTGCACCCCCACGGACATCGAGTTGGCCGTGGAAAAAGGCTGCCACGCCTTGAAACTGTTTCCCTCGGAACAATCGGGCGGGTTGCCGTATCTGCGGGCGGTCGCCGCGCCCTTCGCCCACCTCGGCGTGCGATTCATCCCGCTGGGCGGCATCACCCCCGGAAACGCGCCGGTCTACCTGCGGGAACCGTCGGTCCTCGCACTGGGCGGGTCCTGGCTGGCGCCCCGGGATCTGATCAAGGAAAAGGCCTGGCCTTCCCTCACCGCCCTCGCCTCGGAAGCCTCCGCCCTCGTCAGACAGGCAAGAATTTCCTGAATTGCCTTGAACAAGTTCCGGCACCCGGCCGTATCAATAACAGGATGCTGAAGAGTTTCATTGTCCTTCTCCTGATCCTCGCCCTCGGCAAACCGTGGTGTTGCTGCCTCACGGAAGGCACGCCCGGGGGATCCAGGGAGGGTTCCGGAAAAGCGGGCTGTTGCCACCGGAGCGCACAGGATGAAACATCCAGTGGCAGTCACCACGGGTCTTCCCCCGCCGCCCCACGGTCTCCTCTTCCGGATCCCGCCTGCGCCTGCAAAATGGTGGCCGATACCGCCGGTTCCTCCGGCACCGGCCTCAAGGCCCCGGAACCCGGGCCCGGCCCCCTTCTCCCGTGGGTCGCGCCGGCCTTCCCTTCCCGGCCCCGGAACGTCTCGCCGCCGTGCGCCGGGCTCCATGGTCCCCCGGGATCGGGACCCGCTCTCCACCTTCTTCACTGCGTTCTGCGTTGTTAAGCGCCTGATCCAAACCGGACACCATGGATCATGAAACAACTACAGACCTAACTCAACAGCTAAACATAAAACTTGAAATCAAAAATGAAAACGTTCTTCTCCATCATTGCCCTCGCGGCCCTGTCTACCTTCGGTCTCCGCGCCGAAGATCAAAAATTCCAAGGCACCATGGCCTGCGCCAAATGTTCCTTGGGCACCGCTGATTCCTGCGCCGACACCCTCAAGGTGGGCGATGTCCTCTACCACCTCGAGGAAGGGGGTGAAGTGAAGACCAGCGAACATCAGTGCAGCGGCACGGCCAAGGCCACCGTCACCGGCAAGGTGACGGAGCGTGACGGCAAGAAGGTCATCACGGTGACTTCCATCACCAAGGACTGACCTTCCCTCGTCCACGGCAGGTTTTCTCCTGCGGCGCCGCCTCGAAATCCGGGGCGGCGCTCTTTTTTTCCCGGGAGTTGCAATCGCCCCCGAATTCGATTTCCATGGGGTCACCCAAACCAATGACACCCCAACAAAAAGCAGAATTCCTCGGAATCGTTTTCACGAAACAGCCGCCGGCTTACCTGAACTTGTGCATCCGCAGTGGCAACCAATTGATCACCTCGGGCCATGTGAGCGACCTCAAGGGCAAGCTCGGGGCGGACGTGGACACCGGCTCCGGCTACCAAGCGGCCCGGAACTGTGCGGAAAAGGTTCTTCGCTCGGTTTGGGACACCCATGGAACGCTTGACGGGTTGAAGGTCATCAAGGTGTTGGGCTGCGTGAACTCGACCCTCGACTACACCGAACAGCACCTCGTGATCAACGGCTGCTCGGATCTGCTTCATGAGATCTTCGGCAAGGACGGGGATGGCTGGCACGCGCGCAGTGCCCTCGGCTTCGCCCAGTTGCCCACCGGGGCCGCCGTGGAGGTGGAGGCCGTTTTCGAGATCAAGGGGTGAAGCGGATGAGACGCCTTTCCATCCACCTCGCGCTGGCGTTGGCGTTTGGACAGGGAGCGGCCCGGCTGCCGGCGGCGGATCTCCGCCCCAACATCATCTTCATTCTAGCGGACGACCTCGGTTACGGAGATCCCGGTTGCTACGGCCAAACCAAGATCCGCACGCCAAACATCGACCGCCTCGCGGCGGAGGGCTTGCGTTTCACGGCGCACTACTCCGGCAACGCGGTTTGCGCGCCGTCCCGGTGCGTTCTCTTCACCGGTTTGCATCCCGGCCATGCGTGGATTCGCAACAACCGGGAACACAAGCCGGAGGGTCAGGAACCGATTCCGGCGGACACGGTCACCCTGCCCCGCCTCCTTCAGGGCGCCGGTTACGTGACCGGAGGCTTCGGCAAATGGGGGCTCGGCGGTCCCGGGACCTCCGGAGCGCCTTTGCAACAGGGATTCAACCGTTGGTTCGGCTACAATTCCCAGTCCGCGGCCCACAATTTCTACCCCGTCTCCCTTTGGGACGACGACCGGATTTTCCCGTTGGCGAACCCCGCGTTCTCCGCGCACGACACGTTCAAGCCGGAGGAAGACCCGGGGGATCCGCGTTCCTACAAACGCTTCCAAGGCACCCAATACTCGGCCGACCTCATTGCCGGGGAGGCCCGCAAATTCATCCGGCAGCACCGCGACCGCCCCTTTTTCTGCTATTTCCCCACCACCGTGCCCCACCTGGCGCTCCAAGTGCCCGACGATTCGTTGCAGGAGTATCTTGGAATCTGGGAAGATCCGCCTTACCCCGGGGGCAAAGGCTATCTCCCGCACTTCGCGCCCCGCGCCGCTTACGCCGCCATGATCAGCCGGATGGACCGGGAGATCGGGCGCATGCTCGACCTGGTGGCGGAACTCGGTCTGGAGGAACGAACCATCTTCGTCTTCTCGTCAGACAACGGACCGCTCCATGGCGAGCACGAGGGACTCGCCGGGACCGATGCCCGGTTTTTTCATTCCAGCGGCGGTCTGCGCAACGGGAAAGGCACCTTGTATGAAGGCGGGTTCCGCGTGCCGGGTCTGGTGCGCTGGAAAGGCCGGATTCCCGCCGGCACCACTAGCCACCGGACCACCGGATTCGAGGATTGGCTGCACACCCTCCTCGAATTGGCCGGTCTGGAAAACCTTATCCCCAAAGAAATCGACGGAATCAGTTTCGCTCCGACCCTGCTGGGCCAACCGCAGCCGGAACGCCCCTTCCTCTACCGCGAATTTCCGGCCTATGGCGGCCAGCAGTGCATCCGGGAGGGCCAGTGGAAACTGATCCGCACCGGATTGATGCCGAATCGGAAAACGCTCGCCGCAGGGCGACAGCCGACCTTGGAATTGTTCGATTTATCCGCCGATCCCGGGGAACAGCACAACCTGGCCGAGCAAAATCCGGACCTCGTCGCCCACCTCCTCACCCTGATGCAAGCCGAACATCAACCTTCCCAACGCTTTCCCTTCCCGGCACTGGACCCGTGAGGAAGGGTTGGTGAAGGTCCCGCCGGAGGAGAGACCTCACCGTCTTCCGCCCACACAAGCTTCGACGGTGAGGCCTACCGTCATGCACTCCGACGGTTTGTCCTTCGCTCCGCTGGCTACCGGCCAACGTCCTCAAAACCACAATCCATCCTAGCCCTCGCTCCATGGAGCCGCAATCCCGGGGTTGGCGTGGACCGGCATCCGGGTTTTCCCGGGGGGGCCCATCGTCCCTGACACCAAGCCCCCGGCTCAAGGGGCCGGAGCCGGAACGCCCTTGGCCTTGGCGAGGGCCTCCTCGGTCGGCTTGACCCAAGCACCCAGATCATCCCCATAATCCCGGTCAAGATGAAACCTCAGCAGGTTGCGGGCACGGCTGGAAACATCCGGATCCTGACTCTTGAGCAGCAGCAAGGCCACCGGCAGTTGAGTGGTCACGGGCCGGTTGTGCACCTCATTGAAAACCATGTCCTGAAGCGAGACCGGGGCATCCGGCGCGGAAAGCAAACCGTGCAACGCCCCGAAACCGTCGTCCGGCAAAAGATTCACCGCGTGTTGCAGCGCCTCGGTGCGGTTCTGCAGCGGCACCGAGGAATCGGAAGCCATCTCCGCCAATTGCAAGCCTGCCTTGGCCGGGGGCAGGTTTGAGTCGCGCAGCACCGAATCAATCTTTTGCAAAGCCGCCACCGTCTTGGCCACCTCCTCGGGGGAGGGCTCCTTCGGCGGAGCCGGCGTGGCAGGATTCGCCGCGGGAGCCTCCGGAGCGGTCTTGGCAGATCCCAAGGCACTGGTCAGTCCGGCCTTGGGCACTGACTTTGTCGGTTCGGCAGGAGCCGACGGGGTTCCCGCCCCGCCCGGGGAGGGTGCCGTTTGTCGGTCACAACTGGCACCGGCGAGACAAAGGCTCAAAACAACGGAGGTTAAGGGAGGGTAGCGCATGATTTTTTTAGAATTAAGACTGTTTCTTGGCGGGGGGTCAACGCATCGATCGCATGAGCCGGCGGGTTTTGGAAGGAAGCCGCCGTGGTTTGTCGATCCTTCAATTTCGACCTGATGCGCAAGTGAAATTCTGCAACAAAACTCTCACAAACTTTGCGGTCAGGATGGGAACCGTAACTTGATTGCCGAAGCTTTGCAGATAGGGTCGCCAGCCAACTACCCGCCGTTCTCATTATGTCTTGCACCTTCAAGCCCGTTAAAAAGCGCCGTGAGATCGCGCGGTTAGCGCCCCGATGCCCGGGCGATCAACAGGCCATCCGCGGTGAGGATCGCGTCGACAGCAGAACGCTTCCGATGCTCGTCGGAAGGGGCTTTTCCATGGTTGCCTTGCTCGCATTGCTCCCGCTCTCCGGGGCGCGGGCCGGGGACATCCTCCGCGGTGGGGTGCCGGCGGGAGATCAGGCGCAACGAGCCGCCAGCCAGAACCAGAACATCAACGCGGCGGCAGCGGCAGCCCGTGCCAATGCGCGGGATACTTTGGCCCGAACCACCCGGACCATTCAGGAAGCCCAACGTTTTCAGGAAGCAGCCCGTGCGGCGGCAACCACCGCCGGGCGGGATTCCCTGGGGATCAACCCGAACCTTCCCGGAAACGTCCCTCTTCCGGACGTGGCCAATGGATTGCACCCGGGAGGCTTGGAGGTCGACCCCGGCGTATCGGCGGGAACCGCCCCGTGGACGGGAGCCGACCTGCCCACGGGCCAACCGGTCGGGCATCAACCCGGGGACGCCAGCAACGTCCGGATCCGGCAGACCGCCCAGACCGCCTTGCTCAGTTGGAAGACCTTCCACGTGGGCCGCAAAACCACCCTGACCTATGACCAGACCGCCGGCGGGGCAAACACCAAGAAATGGGTCGCGTTCAACCAGATCACGGATCCGACCGGCGTGCCGAGCCAGATTTTGGGCTCCATCAAGGCCGATGGCCAGGTCTACGTGATCAACCGGAACGGCATCATCTTCGGCCCCAACAGCCAGGTCCGGATGCCCACCTTCGTGGCCACCTCGATTCCGATCAACACCAACCTGATCCAACGGGGGCTGCTGAACAACCCGGACGCGCAGTTCCTCTTCAGCGGGATCGATATCCCGCAAGGCAAGTCGGGAACGCCTCCCTTCACTCCGGGAAAACCGTTCGTCGCCTCAGGCCGTTACGGCGATGTCACCGTTCAGCCCGGAGCCGTTCTTTCCAGCCCGACCGACTCCGCCAAAGCCGGGGGGCGTATCATGCTGGTCGGGGCCAACGTGACCAACGGCGGGACCATCAGCACGCCGGATGGCCAAACCATCCTCGCGGCCGGGCTGCAGGTGGGGATCGATGGCCATGCCTCCTCGGATGCCAGCCTCCGCGGACTCGATGTCTTCGTCGGCGCGGTCGCCGCTGCCGGCGATCCCGTTTCTGCGGGAACCGTCACAGTGAACGGGATCGTGGAATCCATGCGCGGCAACGTGACGCTGGCGGGACGCGCCGTCCGGCAGAACGGGGTGATCGACAGCTCAACCTCGGTATCTTACAACGGTCGCATCGACATCGAGGCCATCTACGAATCGATCCCGAACTCCGGCTACAACCCGACCAATCAGTCCACCGGAAGGCCTTTCCTTCCGATCACCACGGGCTCGGTCGAGTTCGGCCCCGGAAGCGTCACCCGGATTCGGCCGGAAACCGAAAGCGCCGAAACCGTCATCGGCACCCGGTTGGCCCTCAATTCCGCGGTCAACGTCACAGGCAAAACGGTATTTTTCCAGAGCGGCTCGACGCTTCAGGCCAACAGCGGCGACATCACCGTCCGCGCCGGACGTTTCAATTTGATCAGCGGTTCCGTCCCCGTGGCAACGTTTGTCCGCTCCGGCGGGCAGGTCTATCTGGACGGGGAAGTCACCATCGACGCCTCCGGCAGCGTCTCCGCTTCCATCCCGATCGCACGCGGGCTGCTCAACCTTGAACTCCGCGGTGCCGAGTTCGCCCGTTCCCCGGTGCAGCGGGATGGCGTGCTCCGGGGCGTCCCGATCACCGTGGATGCCCGGCAACAGGGCACCTACAACGGATATTCCTGGGTCGGAACGCCGCTCGGCAACGTCTCCGGATATGTGAACCTCCTCCAGCGGGACGTCGCCGAACTCACAGCCGGCGGCGGATCGGTCAGCCTGATCTCGGGCGGCTCCCTGGTGATGCAACCCACCTCCAAGGTCGACGTCTCCGGGGGCTTCAGCTATATCGAAGGGGGCACCGTGCAAACCACCCGCCTGATCTCGAACGGTCTCATCATCGATATCAAGGACGCCACCCCGGACCGCGTCTACACCGGTGTCTACGACGGAACCTCGACCTCCAGCAGCACGAAATGGGGTGTCACCCGGACCTTCGCCCAACCCCTCGCGATGTCAGGGGAACGCACGGAACTGGGATACTTCATCGGGGCCACGGGCGGAAAACTTGTTCTCAACGCCGCTTCCATGGCTCTCGACGGTCAAATCGTCGGGCGCACCCTGAACGGCCAGCATCAACTCGACCAACCCGCTCCCCTCAGCTCCTTACAAGTCTCCTTCCTCGCGGACGACACCAAATACCCCACCACCCCCGCTTACTCTCCCACGCCCCCGTCCGTCATTTTCTCCGGAGTTTCCCTGCCCCGGGTAGGGAATTTCTCGGTCGACATTTCCGGGGATCCCCTCCCGCTCCCTACCGAACGGCGGGATACCGTGGCCCTTTCCCCCTCCCTCCTCAATCCGGATCGCTCCGGATTCGGATTGCTCAAAGTCAACAACCCGGATGGGAACATCTCCGTGCCCTCCGCGGTGAAACTCGAAACGGTGCCGCTCGGAAAAATCGAGCTCAACGGTTCCAACCTCAGCATCGCCGGGGATATCCTGTCGCCGGGCGGGAAGATCTTGCTGACCGCAAACAACCAGACACTGGACGCCATCAACCTGCAAAACGAAAACCCGGCCGGAAGCCCGGTGGCCCTGCCGGGCCGGGGCAACCTGACCATCGGTTCCTCCTCCACCCTGAGCGTCGCCGGCCTTCTCGTCGACCTTTCCCGGGGGGCCTCCGCGTTGCTCCCCTCCGTTCTCGGGGGCGGCTCCCTGACCCTGAAAGGATACAATGTTTCCCTCAACCGTGGTTCCGTGCTGGACGCCTCCGGCGGCGTGAAATACGAAAATCGCCTTTTCTCCTTCGGCGACGGCGGCTCCATCGCCATAAGCGCCGGTTCGGACACGAACGTGGACTCCGTTCTGGGAGGCCTGCTCGTCTTGAACGGGGAACTCCGGGGATTCTCCGGAGCCAAGGGCGGCTCCCTCTCCCTCGGCGCTCCGGGCTTCCAAATCGGAGGTCAGGTCGCCCACCCCGACGTACTGAAATTGACCCCCTCCTTTTTCAGCAAGGGCGGATTCTCCGAATTCAATCTTGAGGCCGCCGGAATCGTCCGCCTCCCGATTCCAAACGGACCGGGCGGGGTCGAGGCCTACATCCCGGGGATCGACATCGCTCCGGGAACCTTCATCCGGCCGATCGTCGGCAGCCTTACCGCCGTCGCCAACCGCCCCGGTGAAAACACGGGGTTTCGCGTCCGCCGGGACGTTCTATCCGAAGGCATCCGGTCGCCGGTTGCCCTCAGCTTTTCCGCCGGAGGGGCTTCGGATCCAGTTCTTGGTCTCGTCGTCCGGGGTGATGTGAACCTCGGGAGCGGGGCCTACATCCTGACCGATGCCCTGAGTCAGGTAACCTTCAACGGGCAAACCGTCACCCTCGACGGCTCGGTCGCCGCCCCCGGCGGATCGATCACGGTCAACGGAGCCAAATCGTTGGCGACGGCAAGTTCCGCCCCGGGGGAAGCCCGGACCACGGTTTATCTGGGGTCCGGGGCCAAACTTTCGACGGCCGGCAAGGTGGTTCCTCTCACGGGAGAACGGGGCGCGCGTTCCGATCTCATCACCCCGGGTGGGTCCGTCAAGGTCAGCGGCAACATTGTGGCGGAGCGGGGTTCGGTCATCGATGTCTCCGGCACCAGCGGGATCAAGGACTTGGCCTACAGCTATGCCGCCATCAACAATCGCACCCTGACGGGTCCCAAGGGGGAGGAATTCACGGCCGTTCGTTTGGACACAAACGCCGGAAGAATCACTTTGGAAGGAGGACAGATGCTCTACGCGGACTCCACCCTCGTGGCGCGCAGCGGGGGCCGGTCGGCCATCGGCGGAAGCCTGACGGTCGCGTCATCGCGCTTCATCTCCTCCGCCAGCTTCACCTCTGCAGATATCAATCTCGAAGTCAGCCAAAGCGGCTTCTCATTAACCAATGCCGTCGGTAGCCGGGGAATCGGACAACCTCTGCTAAATTCATCCGGCCAATCTCTGCCCGGCGTGGGGACCTTCGTCGCCGAACGGTTGCGAGGCAGCGGGATCAACTCGCTGACGCTGGATGGGAACGTGCGGTTCCTCGGGGACGTCACCGTGGCGGTCCCGGGCCAGCTGAGCGTTGGTTCCGGCGGGGTGATTGCCACCGAGGGAGTGGCGACCCTGCAAGCCCCGGCCATCAAATTGGGGCAACCGATTCCGCGGCCCTTCCTCGCGCTCGACCCGATCATTCCGTTCACGAGGAACGACAGCGGGCTGATCACTCAGTATTACCTCGCCCCGAACTTCGGTTCCGGCCGTCTGGAGGTGGAGACAGATCTGTTCGAGACCGGAAACCTTGTGCTGCAAAACATCGGAAACGCCCGGTTTTCCGCTCCCCGGGGGGATATCCGCGGGGCGGGCAACCTGCTGATGGCCGGTGACATGGTTTTGGAAGCGGGCCAAGTCTACCCGACGACGGCCGGGAAGTTCAACATCTACGCCTACAATTACACCGCGGGGGGCGTGGCCCGGCAAGGCTCCATCACCGTCTCGGGCGGTTCCTCCCGCCCGCTCCCCTGGTCCGCCGGCGGCGCCCTCACCCTTCAATCCGCCCGGGTGACACAAAGCGGCACCCTTCGCGCCCCCTTCGGCACCATTTCCCTGGGCTGGGATGGAACCGGCAGCGCCCCCGTCAACCCGGTGTCCGGTCCCGCCATCGCCACTCCGCTCACCACGGAAATCAATCTCGGCGCCAACAGCGTGACCTCGGTTTCGGCGGTGGATCCAAGATCCGGCAAGGCCCTTGTGCTCCCCTACGGGATCAGCTTCGACGGTCTCTCATGGATCGATCCCGCGGGCAACGACATCACCTCGGGCGGTCTTCCCGCGAAGAGCATCCGGCTGGGCGGCCAGAACATCGCGGCGGAGGCGGGCGCCACCGTCGACCTGCGGGGTGGAGGCGATGTTTTCGCCTACCGCTGGGTCGAGGGCAACGGAGGCCCCGAAGACATTCTGGCCTCATCCTCCTCGTTCGCCGTGATTCCAAGCTACGGATTCAACTACGCCCCCTTCGCCCCCTTCAACAACCGCAGCACCGCCACCAGCCTCCAAGGTCAGCCGGGCTATCTGAACAACAACCTGAGAGTCGGGGATCAAGTCACGCTGGGCTCGGGGGCGGGCTTGCCAGCCGGCACCTACACCATGTTGCCAGCCCGCTATGCCTTGCTCGCCGGGGCCTACCTCATCCGCCCGGTCTCCGGAGACCCGGCCGGTTCCAACCTGCTCCCCGAAGGAGCCGCTCTCGTCAACGGTTACCGCGCCAACAATCTCGCCCCCGGTCGCTCGGGCGTCACCTCGATGGAACGTTTCGAGGTCTCTCCGCGCGATGTCGTCACCCGGCGGGCGGAATACCAGCTCGCCCCCGCCAACTCCTTCCTCCGCCAAGCCGCCCTCGCCCGGGATCTTCCGGCTCCGAGGCTGCCGATCGATGCCGGTTATCTCGCTTTCTCCTCCACGGCGTCCTTGCAACTCCGGGGCGATATTCTCGGCGGCAGTCCGGCAGGTGGTCGCGGCAGCGTGGTCGACATCAGCAGCCCGATCGACATTCTGATCAACGCGGATGGATCCGGCGGCAGTCCCGGGACCCTTGCCTTGAGCAGCCGCCTCCTGAGCCAGATCCGCGCGGAAAGTCTCCTCATCGGGGGGGCCCGCTCCGCCTCCGGAAGTTCGGCGCCGGCCTCCGTGACCACCAACCGGATCACACTCGACAATGCCGGGGCACCGCTCACCGGTTCCGACATCATCCTCGCGGCCCGCCAATCCATCGCTCTCGCTGCCAATTCGGAAATCCGGGGGACCGGAAGCGCCTCCCAGGATGCCTTCCTGATCGGTAACAACGCCTCTCCCGGGAGCGGTGACGGCGCCGCGGTCCGGGTCAGCGGGGCTTCCAGCGCTCCCGTCATTCGCTCGGGCCTGACCAACTCTCTTCTTCCGTCCATTACCGTGGGCAACGATGTTGCGCTCACCGGTGAGAGCCTCACCCTGGATTCCACCGGGGCTTTCGGCTTGGCACCCTCCGCCACCCTGACCGCTTCGAACATCGCCCTCAGCGGCGGCCTGATCAGCCTGCAACTCGCCGGTTCCGCCTCCATCCCCGCCAACGACTTCCTCAGCCTCACCCGCAACACCCTCGACGCCCTGCAAAGCGAGGCAACCTCCATTTCCCTCCTCAGCTACACCTCGATCGACCTCTATGGAGCCGGCACCTTCGGGGGCGCTTCCCTGGATTCGCTCTCCCTTCAGGCAAATGCGATCCGGGGCTTCGATACCGGCGCCGCCGAGGTGCGCTTCCAAGCGGACCGGATCGCCTTGGGCAACGCGTCCGGGCGCCGGACCTCTGCCGTTTCCGCATCGCCGCTGGCCGGTTCCCTTGTGCTCGACGCGGCCGAGATCGCGCTGCAGGCCGACAGCTACCGGGTCGAGCGATTCCAGAACGTGCAGCTCGCCGCCTCCTCGCTCATTCTGAGCAGCGGAGTAGGCAGCTTTTCCGTGCCGGGCCGGCTGGAGCTCGCCACCCCGCTTCTGACTTCGGCCGGTGCCGCCAGCACGGACATTCTGGCGGACGGCATGCTGGAACTGATTTCTTCGACCGCGCCAACCAGCGGGGCCACCGCCTCGGGAGGTTTGGGAGCCAAGTTGAATCTCACCGGCCAGTCCGTCAGCCTTGACGGAAACATCTCCCTGCCCAGCGGCAGCCTCTCCGTCCTCGCCCGCACTGGCGACGCCACGCTCGGCCTGTCCAAGGCGGCGGCCATCAACCTCACGGGACGCGCCCTGACGTTTCTCGATGAAACGCGTTACACCAACGCCGGATCCGTCGGCATCACTGCGGATCTCGGTTCGGTCTCCCTCGGATCGCTCTCAACGATCGACCTTTCCGCCACCGGATCGGGAGATGCCGGAAGCCTCAGCGTGCGCACGGTCAACGGATCCTTTGACTTGAACGGCACGATCCTTGGCTCGGCCGCGGCCGGGCGGAACACCGGTTCCTTCCGCCTCGATGCCGCGCGAGTCAGCGGGAACGACCTGACCACTGTCGATGCCCTGTTGAACGCGGGTTCCTTCACCCAATTCCGCGACTACCGCATCCGCACCGGGAATCTGGCCATCGGGGGCACAGCCACCTCCAAGACCTACCGCGTGGCCGTGGATGACGGAAATCTCACCATATCGGGCACCATTAACGCCTCCGGTCGCACTGGCGGCACGATCGATCTCGCCGCGCGGGGCAGCCTCTTGCTCCAAGCCGGTGCGGCGCTCGACGCCTCGGCCGAGGTCTTCGATGCCGCCGGCAAGGGGGGCGCCGTCTCCCTTGCGGCGGGAACCTCCCGGAGCGGTTCCATTTCCCCCTCGGCCCAACTCAATCTGGCCGGCGGAACCATCGACCTCGGCGTTGACGAGAAATCGTCCTCCAGTGCTGCGTCCGGCAAATTCAGCGGCACGCTGAACCTGAGAGCGCCCCAGGATGAAGCCACCCACACCACGATTCAAATGGGAGCGATTGGCACCTCCATCCAAAATGCCGCTTCGATCATGGTCGAAGCCTACAGACTCTACAACCAAAGCAGCGGACTGCTCGACAATGCCTTGCGGGACCAGATCCGGACGGACGCCACGGCCCTCTTCGGAAATGCGGGCAGCGCCACACCCGCCTACAACGCGATGCGCAGCAAGATCGATCCTTCCGGCACCTTGGACCTCATCCTGGTGCCGGGAGCGGAGATCATCAACCCGTCCGGTAGCCTCACCATGGGCTCTTCCTCGTCGGCCACCTCCGCGGATTGGAACCTCTCGGGCTTCCGTTTCGGTCCCCAGTCCGCTCCCGGCGTCCTCACGATCCGGGCCGCGCAAAGCCTCGTTCTCTTCAACGCATTGAGCGACGGTTTCACCGTGAACACCTCGGGAACGGCTCCCCAAAACACCCTATGGCTGGCCCCGCCATCCGCCGCCAATCCCAATCTCCCCGCCAACCGGCAATCCTGGTCCTACCGGCTCAGCGCCGGATCCGACCTTGCGTCCGCCAACTACCGCAGCGTGCTGCCGGGAACCGGAACGGGCGCGATCGGCAGCGATCAAGGCTTCCTCGACCTTGGCAAAAACGCCGGGGCCGCCACCGCCACCGGGGGAACCAACGCCCTCACCTCCAGTCTGGCCACGACCTATTTCCAAGTCATCCGCACCGGTTCCGGAGACATCGACATCAACGTGGCCCGGAGCGTCCGCCTTCTCAACCCCCTGGCGTCCATCTACACCGCAGGCACCCAAGTGGCGTCACCGACCTCGGTTGCCGCGGCCAATGACTTCGTAACGCCGATTCTGAACTCCAATCTCAACCAAGGGGCCCTCGGCCGGCTCCAACAAGCTTACGGCGCCTACTACACGATGGCGGGAGGAAACCTCTCCATCTCGGCCGGGGACAACCTCGAGCGCAAAACCAGGAACAACTCCGGCCTGATCGACGATTCATCCCGGCAACTTCCCAACAACTGGCTCTACCGCCGCGGGTTCGTCGGGGACGATGGCAACTACGCCAGACTCACGCTCGGCTCCCTCAACGACCAGGCTGCGTCCACCACGTGGTGGGTTGATTTCTCCAACTTCTTCCAAACCTCCGGGGCTCTGGGGGGTGGCAACGTGACCCTCACCGCCGGTGGAAGTATCCGGAACTTCGATGCCGTGATTCCCACCAACGCCCGAGCCGCCCAGGGCAGTGCTGCCGCGGGAACCCTTCAGGAGTTGGGCGGAGGCGACCTCGTCGTGCGGGCCGGAGGGAATCTGGACGGCGGGATTTACTATCTGGAACGCGGCAAGGGAACCCTCTCGGCCGGTTCACAGATCACCACCAACAAAACCCGGTCCCCCTCCCCGGGCATCCTGCAGAGTTTGAACGACCCGGACTCCGCCACACTCGATCCCGCCACCTGGCTGCCCACGACCCTGTTTGTCGGCAAGAGCGCCTTCGACGTCACCGCGGCAGGGGACATTCTCATGGGCCCCATGGCCAACCCCTTCCTCCTGCCCCAAGGCCAGAACAATGGTTTCTGGTATAAGAACTACTTCAGCACCTTCACCCCGGAGAGCAACGTCCGCATCACCTCGCTCGGTGGCAGCGTCACCCTCCGCAATGAAGTCACCACCTCCGACCGCACCTCCCCGGCGGATATCTTGCAGACCTGGATGGAACGGCAGAGCATCCCGGCCTCCACCGGCGCGGCCTTCCGCCAGCCATGGCTGCGTCTCGCCGAAGACAACGTCCAACCTTTCGCCGCCGTGGCCGGCCTGCGTCCGCCCAAATTGGAAGTCACCTCGCTCGCCGGAAACGTGAACGTCGTCGGTTCCTTCTCCCTCTTTCCCTCCGCCACCGGCCAACTCGAGATGATCGCCGGAGGCGGTTCCGTCAACGGATTCCAGCCCTCGGGCCGCTCCAACTTCATTGCTCCCGGCCAAGTAACCCAAACCTGGCGCTCCGCCACGATCAACGTGTCCGACGCCTCTCCCGCCACCTTCCGGACCCCGCAAACCCCCTTGGCTTACGTCTCAATCGTCGGCACCTCCAGGCCCAGCGACAGCAGCATCACCCGTTCCGGCTTCCTGACGGACTTCGATGCCGCGCTCACGGATTCGGGCTCCATCACCGGCGTGTTCGGCGTCACCCAAACCAAACTGGCACTCCACGCCTCCGGGCCCCTTCATGCGGGCGACGCCGATCCCTTGCGCATCTACGCCCTCAAGGGCAACCTCACCGGCTTCAACCTCTTCAGCCCCAAGTTCTCCCGGTTGCACGCCTCCAACGACGTGACGGATATCTCCTTCTATCTGCAAAACGCCCGCGACAACGATATCACCATCGTCTCCTCCGGTCGGGATATCCTTCCTTACAACGCCGCCTCACCGCTCCGCAAGGCTTCGCTCGCCCCGGGCAACTTACCGGCCTTGAACAGCGGCCCGCTCGCCGGTGATATCCACATCGGAGGCCCTGGCACCCTGCAAATTCTCGCCGGGCGCAATCTCGATCTCGGGACGGGCCCAACCAACACCGATGGCACCGGCTCCGGCATCGTCACTCTCGGCAATATCCGCAACCCCGGCCTTTCCTTCGCCGGGGCGGATCTTTTCGCCGGAGCCGGGCTTGGACCCGCCACCAGCCTCTTCAACAGCAGCCTAGCCATTCAAGATTTCATCGACACGTTCCTCAGCGGCAAGGCTCCGGTTCCGGGCATTCCCTCAGGGGCTGCCTATCTCAAGGAACTGGGCATCACCAACTTCCCAGCACTCGATCAGGAGCAACAGGCCAAAGTCGCCCTCGAAGTCTTTTACCTCGTGCTTCGCGACGCGGGCCGGGCTTACAACGATCCGGACAGCCCGGGCTTCGGAAACTACAAGGGCGGCTTCGCCGCAATCGATTCCCTCTTCGGAAGCGCCGGCACCTCAGGGTCCATCTCCGCCCAAACCCGCAACATCCGGACCCGCACCGGCGGGGATATCGCCCTCTTCGCCCCGAACGGTGGTCTCACCCTTTCCAACACCTTGCTGGCAGATGCCGCCGTTCCACCGGGCATTGTCACCGAGGCCGGCGGCAAAGTCTCCATCTTCGCCAACCAGAGCGTCGACATCGGCGTCGGACGGATCTTCACCCTGCGCGGCGGCGATCTCTTGATCTGGTCCTCGGAAGGCGACATCGCTGCTGGGGCCGCCTCCAAGACCGTCGCCTCCGCGCCGCCCACCCGGGTGGTCATTGATCCCCAGTCCGCAGCCGTGGAAACCGATCTGGCGGGTCTCTCCACCGGGGGCGGGATCGGGGTTCTGGCCGCCGTCGCCAACGTCAAGCCCGGTAACGTCGACCTCATCGCCCCGTCCGGGATCATCGATGCCGGTGACGCCGGCATCCGGGTGACCGGAAACATCAACCTCGCCGCCACCGCCGTGGTCAATGCCTCCAACATTTCCGTGGGGGGCAGCTCCACCGGCGCACCGACCGCACCGGCCGTGGCCGCACCGAACATCGGAGGGATGACCGGGGCCGCCGGGGCCTCCGCCGCCAACAGCAACGCCGCCTCAGCCGCCACCGAAGCCGCCAGTAAAAAGTCCGCCGCGCCAACCGAGGTCACCGAAGTGCCCTCCCTCATTTCCGTGGAGGTTCTCGGCTATGGAGGTGGTTCGGCCGAGGATCCCGAAGAGGAAAAAAGGCGGGGCTGATCCGCACCCGCTTGCCAGGCCTCCCAGCACTGACGGAACCCTCCCGCAAAATCCTGCGGCCGCCGCCGCACCCATTCGTCGATTGTTGCCACCGGAAAAAATTGTCCGAATTCCACCTCGCTGGCCGGCCAACGGGGCTTCATGCCCACCGGCAATTCCGCCCGGTGCAACTCCACGAATTCAAAACCGTTCCGCTCCTCGGGCCCAAGCAAGGCGACCCGCTCCGTGGGCGCGTCGATCCCCAACTCCTCGAGCAGTTCGCGTCGCGCCGCCGCCGCATACTCTTCCCCGGCGTCGAGATGCCCGGCCGCGCTGGAATCCCATCGCCCCGGGGCCACATCCTTGAGCCGGGACCGGCGCTGCAAAAAGAGATCGCCGTTGCGGTGAAACAGAAAAACATGCACTGCCCGATGCTTCATCCGTTCCCGGTGCACCACCCCCCGCGTCTCCCGGCCGATCACCTCGTTGGCGTCGTCGACCACATCGAACAGTTCATCCTGTCGCTGAGGGTTGTCCTTGAGCGGATGTTCATCCAGCAGGTTCGTCAAATCCACCCACTGCCTCAAGGATAAATCCTCCCCCCGCACGGTCTCCGCCACCCCCAGAAGGCCGCAGATTTCCCGCCACCGCTCGACCCCGATCTCCAGGCCATTGCGCAGCTGCTTGCGCCGCTGGGCAAAGCCGCGGCGGATCGTGGCGTCGAACAGCCGGTGATCAAACACCGGCAAGTCATCGGCGGCCCGGGGCGTGAGCCGGATCACGGTGGAGTCCACCTTGGGCCGGGGATGAAAACAATCCGGCCCGACATGCTTCAGCAGACTGACCTCCCAGCGGACCTGGACCCGCAGGGTGAGCACGCCGTAGGCCTTGCCTCCCGGAGCGGCCGCGATCCGTTCCGCGACTTCCCGCTGCAACATCAGCACCGCCTCTTCCACCGGGGAATGGATGCCGAGAAAGTTCCGGATGATCTCCCCGCCGGCGGAGTAAGGCAGGTTCCCGATCAACTTGACCGGGCGCCGCGGATAGAGCAGCCGGGTGTCGAACGCGCACGCGTCCTCATGATGCATCTCGACCGAGGAAACCTCCGCCAGTTTTTCGGCCAGAAAAGCGGCCAGCCGGACATCCTTTTCGACCAACACCAGATTCTGCGTTCGCGCCAGCACCTCCCGGGTCAACGAGCCCGTGCCGGGACCGACCTCGACCACGGTATCCCCCGGTGAGATCTCCAACCGGTCCGCGATCCAAGCGGCCACATTCCGGTCCACGAGGAAGTTCTGCCCGAGCTTGCGGCTCGGAAGCAACTCCAGGGAAGACAGCAGGTCCTGCAGTTCGGTCCGGTTCACATGAATCCCGGAGGAATCGGCAACCCGGCCGTGAGTTTGGACATTTCCTTGCCGGCCGTCGCGCGCCCCTGATCGATCGCCTGCTTCACGCCGCTCAGGATCAGGTCCTCCAACATCTCCACGTCGTCTGGATCGACCGCTTCCTTCTTGATCTTAATGGAGAGAACGTCTCCGGCGCAATTGGCCACCACGGTGACACTGCCGCCGCCGACCGTGACCTCGACCTGCCGTTTGGCCAGGTCATCCTGGGCCTTCTGCATGTCTTGCTGCATTTTCTGCATCTGCTTCATCAATTTGGCAGGATTCATAATCGTCTCTTGGTTGGATGGTGAGTGGGGAATGGCGCGGTGCCCTGTCAGGACTCCAGACTCGCGTCGAAAAGCTCCATGGCGGCCTCGATCATGGGATCCTTGAGGAAGGTCGCCGCCTCCACCGGTTCCGCCGCCTTGACTTCCACCGGGGCCGCCGGTTTTTCCACGGCGGGAGCCGGTCCGGCCGCGTCATCCGCTATTTTTTTTTTGGCCGGGGGCTTTGCCTTGACCGCGCCGTCCGGGGCCGGTGGTTCCGGTTCCAAGGCCGGTTTCGGCGCCGCCTCGAGACCGTCCCGGATCTCCGCCACGAAGCCGAGCGGCTTGCCGGCCAGTTCCTTGATCAATTCCTCGACGAAGGTCCGGTTGCTTTCCCGCAACAGGGAATCCCGGGAAAAGGAGTCCGCCCGGGAGAAATGCACCACCAGTTTCTTTTCCGTCTGCTCGGCAAAAACCGCCGCCTGCACGCAACTTCCAAAGAGCGGCCGCTCCTTCGTCATCACGTCGACCACTCCCGCCCAGAGCGCCGCCCCGGAAAGCGGCCCTTTCGGCCGGGCCGGCGAGACCGCCTCACGGGCATCGACCGACCCGGCATCGCCGTCCCGCTCTTCCATGGACCGGCTCACCTCCGCTTTCGGGGCCGGTTTGCGCGGTGGGGGGGGCGCTTCGCCCCCGGCGCGACTCCCGGCGGAAGCAGGTCCCGGGGCCAGATCAACGCCGATCGCGTCCCCGGTTTGGTGGAGGAGTCCGATGACATCACTCAAGGTGGTTTCCCCGAGAATCTGCATCGCCTTGATCACCGCGATTTCCAGATGCAACCCCTTGTTCGGGGCCCATTTCAGCTTGGCCTCGGTGGCGGCGAAATGATCGATGAGGCGCAACAGCCGTTCCGGTGTGCTCAGCCGGGCCTGTTCCCGCAGCCGCCCCACCGCTTCGGAGGTCAACTCGCCGAACTCGTTTTTGGGATCGATCACCGCCACCACCAGATGCCGGAGATAGCCGATCAAATCCGCGAGAAAGAGCGAAAGGTCCCGCCCCCGGGCCGCCTGCTCATGGATGACCGCCGTGGACTCGACCACGCGGCGCGCCAGCAGCGAGTCCGCCATGTCCGCGATCCGTTCCATCGGGGTGAATCCGAAGACTTCCTGCACGTTCGCCTCCTCGATCCGGCTGCCGCAAAAAGCCACGAGCTGGTCCAGCATCGATTGCGCGTCCCGCATCCCGCCATCCGCCCCCTTGGCGATGGCATAGGCCGCCTTCTCCTCCAGCTCCACCTTCTCCAACCGCGCGATGTGGAGCAGGTGATCGGCAATCGTTTTAGTCGGGATCCGCCGCAAATCGAAGCGCTGGCAGCGGCTGATGATGGTCGGGAGGACCTTCTGCGCCTCGGTCGTGGCGAAGATGAATTTCACGTGCGGAGGCGGCTCTTCCAAGGTCTTCAACAAGGCGTTGAAGGCGGCCGCGCTCAGCATGTGCACCTCATCGATGTAGTAAATCTTGTAACGACACTTCGCCGGAGAAAACTTCACCGTTTCCCGCAGCTCCCGGACGTGGTCCACCCCGTTGTTCGAGGCCCCGTCGATTTCCAGCACGTCCAGACTGATGCCCTCGGCGATTTCCCGGCAGATGTCCTCGTCGGGGTCAAACTCGATCTTCGGGCCCCCGGAGCAATTCAAGGCCTTGGCAAAGATCCGCGCAGTCGAGGTCTTGCCGGTGCCCCGCGGCCCGACGAATAGGTAGGCGTGCGCCAACCGGTCCATCTCGATCGCGTTGCGGAGCGTGCGGACCACGTGGTCCTGCCCCAACAGATCGGCAAACGTCCTGGGCCGGTATTTCCTCGCAAAGACCTGGTAACTCACGTGGGGGCACTCTAGCCAGAGTCCGGAAGATGGAAAATGGTTTTTCCGTCGCACCCGTCCCGTCGGCAAGCTATCGCGGCAACTGCAGCAGCCCGGCTCCCACCGCCGCCCGCGGACCTTCGAGCGGTTTGGCCGCGCGCACCAAAAGCGGGACGATGGCGGCCGCGGAGTAGCCCCGGCTCATCAGGGAGGCCACCGCACCGCTGGCCAGCGCCGTCGCCTGGGAGGTGCCGCTCCCGATCACCAGCCTTCCGCCGGTGTAGCCGGAAACGATCCCGACCCCGGGAGCCACCAGGGTCAGGCCCTCGCCCGAGTTGGAGAACCACGCCTGCTTCCCGCCCGCGTCCACGGCCCCGACACTGAGGACCCCGGGAAGGGCGGCGGGCAGGGCCAGAACCGTCTGCTGTTCGTTCCCCGCCGCCGCCACGATCACCACGTTCCGCGCCTGCGCATACCGGACGGCTTCGACCAGCATCGCGGAATAACCGTCCGTCCCGAGACTGATGTTGATTATCCTGGCCCCGAGATCCACCGCCTTGACCATTCCGCTCGCCAGCAGCGCCGTGTTGCTCATCCCGTCCGCGTCCGCCACCCGGATATCGAGCAGCGTCGCCGCCGGAGCCACCCCACCCACCCCGGCGTCCCGGCCGGCAATGAGGGAGGCCATCGCGGTCCCATGGCCGTTGATTTCCGCCCCGTCCCGCAACAAGTCGATGTGACGGATTTCCACCCCGGCCAACGAAGGGTGGGAGCCAATCCCGGAATCGACCACCGCCACGGTGACGCCCTTGCCCCACCGGCTCCGGTCACCGGCCGCCCCGATGGATTCAAGCCCCTGGCTCTCGAAGGGGCGACGCCCTCCCTCGTTGGCGGAGTCAGGCCGGGACTCACGCCCGGTTTCCCCCACGGGCAAACCCGGGATCCTCGCCAAGTAGTTCGGACCGAACCGCTCATAATCTTCCGCATGCTCCGCCCAATCCGCCGCCAGCGACGCCGGGTCGCCAAAGCGAACCCGCACGGTGCGCAACCGGGGCTCCACCCCGAGCACGGTGAACCCGCCCCGGTTAGCGCGCTCCCGGAAGAGCTCCAGCGCCCGGGCGGTCCGGAAGGTCAGCAGCGCTTCCCCCGGGATGGCCCCGGGCGCGTCCAAGGGTTCCAGTTCCAGGCCGGCCCCTGCGGCGCCGATCTTCCCGCTTCCCCCGCCCCGCTCCCCATCCGGTCCGCCGCTGGACCGGGCCTGCGGCAGCATGGAGCGCGATCCCCCATGCTTCCATCCCACGGAAACGGACTCCCGGAGGGGACGTCCCCCGCCCGCAACCCGCCACGCCACGCCAGCCGCGATCAACAAAACCGACAAGGCGACCGTCAATCCAAGGGCGCGGGAGGGAACGGTCTGCATACCGCTTTCTTTCATACCCGGGGAATCGGAAAAGTGCCAGCTTCCAATTTATCCGGCCTGCGGATGGCCTGCCCCCGGTTTTTTGAGAGAATCGCCCCCCGCCGACCGTTTCCCTGTTTGAACATGCTCGTTGGATAAGATTCAAAGCCCGGAGGAATTGGATTCCGCAAGGAACACCGTCCAACGCATCGAACCCTGATCCTTTATGTCTCTCTCGAACCATTCGTTCCCCATCCTGATCGCCGCCATGTCCACCGCTCTCGCCGGTTCCGTTTCTGCCGCAGATCCCGTGAAAACCGAGACCGCCACCTTCGGGGCCGGCTGTTATTGGTGCACCGAAGCCGTCATGCAACGCGTCGAAGGCGTCCTGAAGTCCACCTCCGGTTTCATGGGCGGTTCCGTGCCGAACCCGAGTTACGAACAGGTCTGCGAGGGCACCACCGGTCATGCCGAGGTCATCCAGGTGGAGTTCGATCCGGCCAAGGTCTCCTTCAAAGAACTCGTCGAAATCTTCTGGCAACTGCACGACCCCACGACCTTGAACCGCCAGGGAGCCGACGAAGGCACCCAATACCGTTCCGCCATTTTTTACCATTCCCCGGAACAGAAACAAGTCGCCGAGGCTTCCCGCAAAGAGGCGCAACCGCACTTCAAAGACCCCATTGTGACGGAAATCAGCGCCGCCTCCACCTTCTACCCGGCCAAGGAATCCCACCAGAACTATTACAACCGGAACAAGTTCGCCGGGTATTGCCGGGTCGTGATCAGCCCCAAGTTGAAGAAACTCAACCTCGAGAACGCCCCCACTCAAACCAACCAGTCGCCCGAATGACCTTCCCAGCCCGACTCATCCCCGCCTTGGCCGCGATCTCTTCCGCCCCCTTGCTCCTCATGGCCGCCGATCCCGCCAAGCCGATCATCGAAGTCCTCAAGCAGGCCCCCGAACAACCCGCCAAAGCCGTCGAGAAGACCGACGAAGAATGGCGCAAGATCCTCACCCCGGAACAATACCGCATCCTCCGCCAGGCCGGGACGGAGCGGTCCAACGGTCCGGTTTACAGCGAGTTCAAACACCAGGGCGGCGGCACCTACTTTTGTGCGGGTTGTGGAACGGAACTGTTCAGTTCCAAGGAGAAGTTCGATTCCCACTGCGGCTGGCCCTCGTTTTACGACCCTTCCAAGGCCAAGAACATCAAGACCTCGACAGATTACCATTTGGGGTATGCAAGAACCGAAGTCCGTTGCGCCGTGTGCGACGGCCACCTCGGGCACGTCTTCACCGGTGAAGGCTACAACACCCCGACCGACAAGCGTTACTGCATCAACGGAACCGTCCTCAAGTTCGTCCCCTTCCCGACCGAGACCAAAGCCCCGGCGGAAGGCGCTCCCAAGAAGGAGTAACCCTCCGCCGTTAGCCGACCCGTTCCGCGCACGCCGCGGCGGCGCAACGCAGACCATCCAGGGCCGCGCTGACGATTCCGCCGGCGTAGCCCGCTCCCTCCGCGCACGGATACAGCCCGGCCAACTCCGGATGCTCGAGGGTTTCCGGATCCCGCGGAATCCGCACCGGGGAACTCGTTCGCGTCTCGAATCCGATCAAGAGCGCTTCCTCGTCCAGATAACCGCGCATCTGACGCCCGAACAGGGTCAACCCCTCGCGCATCCGGTTCGCCATCCATCCCGGAAGGAGTTCGTCAAGTCGCGTCGCCCGCACCCCCGGAAAATAGCTCGTCCCCGGCAATTCCCGGGAATCGCGCCGCTGCAAAAAATCGATCACCCGCTGCCCGGGCGCGACCTGCCCGCCTCCACCGGTCCGTTTCGCGGTGTGCTCCAACGCCTCCTGCATCGCGATCCCCGCCAACACGCCATATTCCTCCCGATAGGGCTCCGTATCCTCCGGCTCCACGGAAACCACCAGACCGCTGTTCGCAAACGGGGAATCCCGGCGTGACAAACTCATTCCGTTCACCACCACCTGATCGTTGGCGGTGGCCGCCGGCACGATGAACCCTCCCGGACACATGCAAAACGAGTGCACCCCGCGCCCCCGGATCTTCGTCGCCAATCCATAGCGGGCCGCCGGAAGCAACCGGGGCCGCTCCGTCCCCGGCGGATAATGATATTGCAAGCGGTCGATCAACGCCTGCGGGTGCTCGATCCGCACCCCCATCGCGAACGGCTTTTGCTCCAGGCGCACGCCGCGCCGCACCAACAACCGGTAGACGTCCCGGGCGGAATGTCCGGTCGCCAAAATCACCGACTCCCCGGGCACTTCCCCGCCTCCGGCCAGAATGACCCCATGGATTCGACCGCCCGAGAGCATCAGGTCCGTCACCTTGGCCCCGAAATGGACTTCCCCCCCGGCCGCCCGGATGCTCTCCCGCAACGCCTTGACCACGTTCGGCAGCAAGTTGGACCCGATGTGCGGATGGGCATCGACCAGAATCCGCTCCGGCGCCCCGTGGGCCACCAGCGTCTCGTAAACTTCCCGCACCGGCCCCCGCTTCGTCGCCCGGGTGTAGAGTTTGCCATCGGAAAACGTCCCCGCCCCGCCCTCGCCAAAACAGTAGTTCGATTCCTCATCGACCACGCCGCGCCGCAAAATCGGCGCCAGATCGTAACGCCGGCTGGACGCGTCTTTTCCGCGCTCCAGAACGATCGGCTTGCGCCCCGTCTGGAGACAGCGCAAGGCCGCAAACAAACCTCCCGGTCCGGCCCCCACGATGACGACACGCGCCGCCCCATCCGGCACCCGCGGATAGGTCCGCCGCGGCGGTTCCTCCGGAGGCAGCGGGGCATCGATCCCCACCTCGAGCCGCAACTGCACCTTGATCTCCCGTTTCCGGGCGTCGAGTGAATGCTTCCGCACGCGGACGCCCTTGACCCTCCCCTCCGGCACCCCCAACCGGGCCGCCACTGCCGCGCGGATCGCGTCGTCGCTTTCCGAAACCGCCAACGGCAGGATGATATCGATCACCGGAGCGTCCGGCGGGTTGGAGATTGCAGACACCCCTGAAGAAACCATACCGGACAGGGTGCTTCAAGGTCTTCCGTAGCCTCCCCCCCGCGCTTCCGGCGGCACCGGGACCGCCAAACCCCGCAGGGTCTCCTCGGTTTGAACCCGCCCGTTTCTCAACGATAGAAAGATTGGGGAACAGGAACGGCATTGCACCGCTCTTCCGTCCCCGCAAAACCCATGAAACCAAAACCCATCCTCCCCGGAATTCTCGTGATCGGAATGATCACCCTCACCCAATCCCAAGCCGGTCACGCCGCCGCTGAGAGCGACGCCCCCTACTGCCGGCGCGTGGAGAAACACAAGCTGGTGGAAAGGCCCCGGCACCACCTCGTCAAGGAGAAGGTCGTCGTCAAGGACTGCTGCCATGTCTACAAACACCTCCACAAATGGGTCAACGGCGTCCTCGTCAAGGACCATCCCCACCGGCACCACCGCTTCTGCAGAAAGCATCATTCCGCCTGAACTTCTCCCCCAGGGAACCGGGGGGAGAAGTTCTCCCCCCGCAATTTTTCGCCCGGAGTGGTTGCCAACCAAACGTCCCGAAGCTAAAAACTGGGACCGAGGCAACCGGATTGGAGAATCTCCTGCAACTGCTTTTCTGGCTCTCTGCCGGCTTGATTGGCTTTGCCTACGCCGGCTATCCCGTCCTCTGTTTCCTCCTCGGCCGTCTCCACCCCCGGTCCCGGGACCTCCCGCCTTCCCCGTCGCGCCCACGCGCCTCTTTCCTCCTTGTCGTTCACAACGAACAGCAACGGATCGAAGCCAGGCTGCGCAATCTGCTCGAGTCGCAATCCGCTCCGGACGATGAGATCCTCATCATTTGCGACGGTTGCCGGGACGAAACGGCCGCGCGCGCTCGGGCCCTGAACGATCCCAGAATCCGGGTGGAGGAAGTGCCGCGCGGGGGCAAGGCGCGCGGTCTGAACCACGGGGCCCGTCTGGCGAGCCGGGAAATCATCGTCTTCTGCGATGCCCGCCAATCCTTCGCTCCGGGCGCGACTGATCGGTTGCTCCACCATTTTGCCGATCCACGGACCGGTGCGGTGAGCGGAAACCTTGAGATCGAGCCCTCGACCGCCGGAGCCGGGCGGGGAGTGGATGTGTATTGGCGCTTGGAAAAGTTTGTCCGGCGCTGGGAATCCGCGTTCGACTCCGCCATCGGCTGCACAGGAGCCATCTACGCCATCCGCAGGGAACTCTTCGAACACCTGCCCGTAGATACGCTCCTCGATGACGTGGTGATCCCCATGCGGATCGCCAATCGCGGCTTCCGGATCCTCTTCGAGCCGGAGGCGGTTGCCCTCGAACCGCAGCGGTTGGATCCGGCCAAGGAACGCCGCCGCAAGCCGCGCACCCTGGCGGGGAATTACCAGATGCTCTTCCGGTATCCAGGCTGGTTGTTGCCCTGGCGCTGCCGCCTGTGGTGGCAACTCTTCTGCCACCGCTACCTGAGGCTCATGGGAGCGCCCCTGCTGCTCACGACCCTGACATCCAGCGCCCTTCTCGCCCGGACCCTGCCTTTCCATCGGGCCGTTTTCGCCGCGGAGGGCGTCCTGCTTTTCCTCGCCGCCCTCGGATTGATTTTTCCGAGAATTTCCTCACGACTCGTGACCATCCCGGCCGCCTTTCTGTTTCTGCAGTGGACTTCCGTCATGGCTCTTCTTTTCTACCTGCGAATGCCCGGAGGCCGGCGGTCCGGCCCGGGAGTGACTTGGTAAATGCCGCCCATGCTCCGTGCCGCCGACAAATGGCTGATCCCCTATCTCAGCCGCAAAATTCCTTCCCTGGCACCAGGCCCGGTGCACCTCATGCTTTGTGTTTGCGATCACTTCGAACCCTTGCACGATACCGACCTTGCCGGGGCCGAATCACGCCTCCGCGTCTGGCAGGATTCCTTTCCCGCCCTCACCGCCGCTTTCCGGGATGCGGACGGACACCCTCCCAAGCACACCTTTTTCTACCCCGTTGAACAATACCACGAGGAACTGGTCGGCCCTTTGAGCGATCTTTGCGCGGCGACAGGGTCCGAAGTGGAAATCCATCTCCATCATCACAACGATACCGTGGAAGGATTCCGGGAATCGCTGGAGACGGGCAAAGCCGTTCTACGCCGTCATGGTCTGCTGGCTGAAGATCCGCTGGGAAGAACGGTCTATGGTTTCATCCATGGAAATTGGGCCCTCAACAACTCCGCCCCCGGCGGCAAAGGTTGCGGGGTGGACCGGGAAATCCCGATTCTGCGCGCCACCGGATGCTATGCGGATTTCACCATGCCGTCCGCTCCGCATCCGACCCAAACCCGCACCATCAATTCCCTCTATTACGCCGCCGACGCCCCCCGGCGGAAGGCGCACGATTCCGGAACGCCGGTCGCAGTCGGCCAAACCGCCCGCCTCCGCCAGTCCCCGGATCATCTGCTGCTCGTCCAGGGACCGCTGGCCCCGGACTGGCGCCGCCGCAAATGGGGCCTGATCCCCAAGCTGGAAAACGGAGACTTGACCGGGGCGAACCCTCCGTCCCTCCAGCGCCTGCTCACCTGGACCGCCCAACGGATCCAGGTTCAAGGGCAACCCAACTGGATTTTCGTCAAACTGCACACCCACGGAGGCATTCCCCGGAACTACGGGACCCTGCTCGGCGAAAAAATGCGGGCCTTTCATGAGGCTCTCGGCCGATTCTGCCAAGACTCCAACCTTTCCCTTCACTACGTCACCGCCAGGGAACTGGTCAATATCCTCCACGCCGCCGAGGACGGTCTCACGAATCCCCCGGGCGACCACCGGAACCACCTCTACCGGCGCTCCCATGCTTGATCATCTGCTCCAACGTCTCGGGGATGCCCTGCGCGACGAAGCATCGCGGCGAACCTTCATCAGCGGGGTGATCGCCTGGATCCGGCGCGCCCTCACCATCCTTACGGCCCTCTTCACGCTCTATCTCGTGGGGATCGCCTTCGCTCTGCGGTTCATCGGTGAACACAACATCACCACCGCGTTCCTGCTTTACCTGCCCGGAACCGTTTTCCTGCTACCCCTGCCCTTCCTCTTCATCGTCACCCTGCCCTTTCACTGGAGAATGGCGTTCACCCAACTGGCAGCAGGCACGGCCTTTGTCTGGCTGGTCATGGGCTGGCAGTTCCACCAACCCGAAGCCGTTCCGGCCACCGCCGGGGGCACGAGCCTCACCCTGCTGACTTACAACCGCGGGGAACACATGAACCAGAGCCTCCAGCCCTTCATCCAATCGACCAACCCGGATCTCATCATCCTCCAGGACGCCAAGGGACGGGCCCGGGGTTTCCAAGACGCCAAGGGCTATGAAACCTTCTCCCACGTCGCCGGGGTCGGGGAATTCACCCTCCTGAGCCGCTTTCCCATCCTCGCTTCCGAGCTTGTCACCGTTCCCTCCACCAAGGGCCCGGCCCCGATCGCCGCCCGGTTCGAGCTGGAGGTGGCCGGCCGCCGGATCGCCCTCTACAACGTTCATGTCCTCACCCCGCGCGATCACCTCCGGAGCATCGCCCGCGGCGGATTCCTCTACGGTCTGCTCGGGCTCCCCGGCACCCCGTTCGCGGCTAAGCGCCGTGTCCTCCAGGAATGGTGGGACGATCGGATCCGCCAAACCGATGCCTTCCTCGCCCTCTGCGAAAAGGAACCGCTGCCGTTTCTGGTCGCCGGGGATTTCAACGCACCCGCCGGAGGAGCCATTCACCGGCGGATTTCGGGTCGGTTGACGGACGCCCACACCGCCGCCGGCCGGGGATTCGGCTTCACCTTCCCCGGTGTGACCCGCAATCCTCTCAGCCTGAGGGGCCCGTGGATGCGGATCGATTACATCTTCGCCGGGAAGCCATGGCAGGTCATCCATTGCCTCACGGAAAAGGACCGGCCTTCCCAACACCGGGCCATGGCCGCCACTCTGTTCCTGCCCCTGTCCGCCACCCGTTGACCGGGAGCGGATCCCTCTCAGTCCGCCGGGGGGGTCTCAAGCGGCGCTTGCGGTGCGGGCGTGGCCCCGGCTTCGGCCTTGGGCGGCTCCACCCGTTCCGCCTCCGGAGCTTCCCCGGATTCCGATACCCGGCGCAAGGACAGTGGGGAGCGCCCCCGCTGCATCGGAACAGTCAACCCTTCATACGGATCCCGGGCGGCCGGCCCGGACGTCACCGGTTTGCGCGATTCCGCCTCGAGGCTCAGGAAACGATCAATCTGCGAGCGGCTCGCGCCGGACAAATGTTTCTTGCGCATCAACCCCACGGCTCCGGTGTGCAGTTCCACCCAAGCCCACTTTTCTCCTTCCCCGAGACTCCGGCCGACCATCCCCTCCTTGATGTCGAATTCCTTGGTCTCCCAGGGAACTTCGAAGTTCGTCAAATGGAACGACGCCCCGTCGCCCTCCACACTGTAGTAATCCGCACGCGGCGCTTCTTCCTTCCCCGCCACCAATCGGGAAGGCATTTTCAGCAGGCGCTCCCACAACGGTGGGAACTCCTCCGGTCCCGGCCCCTCCTCCCGAACTTCCCGACCGGCTTCGCCGTCCTGCTCCGCATCACTCCCCGTTGCGGATGATGCCGTGGTTCCCCCCGGGGTTACCCCTTCGCCGCCTCCCGGCGAACGCAGCTTGGACAAGGAGAGCCATTCCGCGCGTCCGCCACGGAGTCGCTGCCGGCTCAGGCTCTCCGGAGAACCGGATTCCTCCGGCCCGCCCTCGATCTCACTCGTTTCCGGAATCGTTCGCCCCGAAACGGCCGCCCCTTCCTCGCGTGCCTCCTCCTGCGCCAGCGCCCCTTGCAGCGCGGGCAGGCAAATCAAAAACAGCAGGATCCGGCACGACATCCCCGATCTCTAGCAGCCTCGCGAAGAATTGCCACTCATTCCCATCGGGATCGAAGGATGACCTCCCGTCTTCGCCCTCCCGCGGAGATCATCCAGCCTCCCCCCGCGCTTTGAAAACGGGCCCCGGGCCGGGGACAAACCTCCAAAATCCCGACCGATACCGCAGGTGCGCCCCCGCCTGACGCATCAACAATCGATCATCTCGCCCCGCCAGCCTCCCGGGTGACGATTGAAGCTTTTGGGGGCAGGAAAGAACCCGCTCCGGCATCCTATTCCCCAGCTTGGTGAACCGGTCAGGATTGCCGGAAAATGTTCCTGCTGACTGACTTGACTGAATGCTTAATCCTGATTATACAGTGTAAAAATAATTTAGGATTTATAAGGCAAACGCTAAACTTTCGACAAAAAACCCACGAAAACGGATAATTCACTTGCCGTTCTTTTGGCGCAACCTTACCAGCTGGAATTAGTCAGAGTCCGCCGCAATCGTATGAACATTCGTCCCTCCAACGCCGCCCGCCTCGGAGTTCTGGCCTTGATCACCCTCCTCGCCGGGTGCTCA
>JAGWVU010000067.1 GCA_018970725.1 Verrucomicrobiota bacterium | reverse complement strand
CGGTAAACCCCGCGATCTTGCGAACCTCCAAGCGGGGGCAGTCCACCAAGTCCAAAAATACCTTGGGCAACCAGGCACTCAGGAACTGGCGGGCGACCAACGAATTGGAAAACGCACCGCGGAACAGGGAATCGCTCATGGGCAGGCGTCCCTACGGTTGCATTGCGTCTGATGCAGGTCGTCAATCGGTGCGGACGACGGCGTCTGGTTTGTTGTCTTGCGACTGGTTGATGACGATCTCGCTGGTCTCAGAGTGAAAGCCGCTCAACGGAGTGCCATTCCTCTCAAGAAGGCAGCCAGAAGAGGGGCGCGTCCGGGGCGATGGCTTGTTCCTTGAGCCATCGGGGCAAGGTTTTGAAGGCGGCCTCGGCTTTCAACACGGAGGAGCGGGATTCCATCTCCCAGGTGGCTGCGACCGAGAGGGGGCCGCGGCCCCGGGTGTAGCGCGCCCCGGTTCCGGTGGCGTGTTGGTGCAGGCGCCGGGTCACATCCGTGGTGACGCCGCAGTAAAGGGAGCCGTCGCCGCAACGCAGCACATAAAGAAACCACGCGGAGCTGGGATCGGGCGGGGGCATTCCGGGATAATGGTAGCGCCAAAAAGAGGAAATGCCAAGCGCAGCGAACCGATGGATCGAAGTGGCGAATTATGAAAATTATAAATAATTTGCGAAAGGGCGATTGTCATCATCCATGATAATGATGTAAGCAATAAATATGAGAGCTAAGTGTGCGAATTCTTTCCGGTCTGGCGGCTTTTCCTTGAGCGAGGTCGTGCTCTCCGTGGGAGTAATTGGCATGGTGGTGGCCTTGGCGGTTCCGGCCTTTGGAAAAGTCAATCAGGCATCGCGCTCGGCTCATGACATGGAGAACGCCCGGTTGATCGCCTCAATCGTCCAGGGGGCCGAGGCGGCGGGGGTGAACATGATGGCTCCGGGCGCGACCGTGACCGATATCGTTCGCAGGCTTTCGGTGGGCGTGACGGCAACGGAAGGCGTTTTCGCGGGCCAGACGTTCCAACTGAAGATGAAGGAGAGAGCGATTCCCGGCATCGTCCGTTTTCTCCGGGTGGAACGGGGCCTTCTGGTTTACGTGGGACCGTGAGGTCGCGGGCTTCAGCCGGGTTCTCCGTTCCGGCGAGCTTTGCCGTTGACGAACTGGCCCGCAGGTCGCACAACCTTGCGGATGCGGTTGTTCCTGCTCGCGCTTCTCTCTTCCATGTCACTCCATGCCATTGAGCCCTACGCCATTCCCGATCCATTGAGGCGGGAGGACGGGACGATGGTCCGGGAAGCGGCCCAGTGGGAGAGCCGGCGCGCGGAGACTGTGGCGCTCTTCGAGAAATTCGTCTATGGGAAGGCTCCCGTGCTTCCGGCTTGGGAGCAGTGCCGGACGGAGACGCTTTTCGACAAGGAGGTCTTCGGTGGCAAAGGGCGTTTGCGGGAAGTGGTGATTCATTATCCTCCGGCCGGGACGCCGCCCCTGCACCTCTTGGTCGCGTTGCCGAAGGCAGAGAAACCGGTTCCTTCGTTTGTCGGGCTGAATTTCATGGGCAATCACGCGGCCATTGCGGATCCCGATGTCAGGCTCTCCCGTGCCTGGATTCCGTCGCGCGGGTTGGGCGTGGTGGAGAATCGGGCCACCGAGGCGTCCCGGGGAACCGATGCCGCCTCCTGGCCGTTTGAACTGGCGATCGAGCGAGGCTATGCCATGGCCACCCTGTATCATGGTGATATCGACCCGGATCGTCCGGATTGGCAGGAGGGGGTGCACGCCTCGTTTTTCGCTCCGGGCCAGACGGAACCGGGAGACGGTGAGTGGGCTGGGCTGGCTGCTTGGGCGTGGTCCTTGCGGATCGCCGGCAGTTATCTGATGGCGCAGCCCGAGTTTGATGCCGGCCGGGTCTGTGTCATGGGGCACTCGCGCAATGGCAAGACGGCATTGTGGGCCGGGGCGGAGGACCGGCGTTTTGCCTTGGTGGTGAGCAATCAATCAGGCTGCGGCGGGGCCGCGCTGAGCCGGGCGGGCCGTGGCGAACAGTTGGCGGACATCAACACCCGGTTCCCTCACTGGTTCACCTCCCGGTTTCATGCTTACAATGGCAAGGAGAACGAGTTGCCGGTGGATCAGCACCAGCTGCTGGCCCTGATCGCGCCGCGTCCGGTTCTGGTCTGCAGCGCGGAAGAAGATCTCTGGGCGGATCCGCTGGGCGAGTTCGAGGCCTGCGTTGCTGCCGCGCCGGTTTACCGGCTGCTCGGTGGCGATGGGTTCGGCGCCACGTCCTTTCCGCCGGTGAACTCGTTGGTCAAGACCGTAATCGGCTACCATATCCGCCCCGGAAAACACGCGGTCACCGCGGAGGATTGGAAGGTTTTCCTCGATTTTGCCGACGCCCGGCTGCCGCAACGTTGAGCGGCCGGGGAGCTTACAAGGAGACCAGCTTGGCCTCGATGATTCCTTCAAGAGCCTCGAGCTTGGCCTTCAGTTCGGGACCGGGGGCGGAGTCGAGATTCAACACCATGAGCGCCTGGCCGCCCCGTTCGTTGCGGCCCAGGGACATGTTGGCGATGTTCACATGATTCTCGCCGAGCACCCGGCCCACGCTGCCCACGATGCCCGGGATGTCGGTGTTCTCCAGGAGCAACAGGTGGCCCTTGGGCACGACATTGATCTTGCGGTCCCGGAGCCGGACGATGCGTGGTTCCTTGCCGAAGAAAGTTCCCGCGACGGTGACCGATCGACCGTCGTTGCCGGAACTCATTTCGATCAGATCGGTGTAATCGGTGGGCTCCGCCAGTCTCGTTTCCGTGACGCGGAGACCGTGATTCTCGGCAAAAGCGGGCGCGTTCACCGGGTTCACCATCTCCTGACCGGAGGCAACCTGGAGGAAACCTTTGAGGGCGTAGCGGGTGATGAGCGTGGTGTCGAGCTTGGCCACCTTGCCGCTGTATTGAATTCGCAAAACCTCCGGGTGAGCCGGGGTGGTCCGGGCCACGAGACAACCCATGGCTTCGGCGAGGGAGAGATAGGCCCCGACTTGCTTCAAGGTGCGCTCGTCGATGTTCGGCATGTTGACCGCGTTCACGATGGTGCCATCGACCACGGCGTCCCGCACCTGTTTGGCGATCTCGATGCCCACCGTCTCCTGGGCTTCCGCGGTGGAGGCACCGAGGTGGGGAGTGCAAACGACGTTTTCCCGCTTGAGCAAGGCGTAGTCCTCGGAGGGCGGTTCCTCCTCGAAAACATCCAAGGCGACCCCGGCCACCTGCCCGCTTTCGAGGGCAGCGAGCAAGGCGGCTTCGTCGATCAATCCGCCCCGGGCGCAATTGATGAGGCGCACGCCCCGTTTCATCAAGGCGAGCCGTGAGGCGTTGATGAGATGGGTCGTCTCATCGGTCTTCGGCATGTGCAGGGTGATGAAATCCGCTTCGCGCACGGCATCGTCCACCGTGGTGGCCAGTTCCACACCAAGGGCCGAGGCCTTGCTCTCCGCGAGATAGGGATCGTAAGCCACGATGCGCATGTTGAAGGAGCGGGCGCGCTTGGCAAATTCCGTTCCGATCCGGCCCATGCCGAGGATGGCGAGGGTCTTTCCGTTCAGTTCCACGCCCTGGTATTTCTTGCGGCCCTCCTTAAATTTTCCGCTGGTCACGGAGTTGTGCGCCTGGGGAATGTGCCGGGCCAGGCTCATCATCAGGGTGAAGGCATGTTCCGCCGTGGAGATGGTGTTTCCACCGGGGGTGTTCATGACCACCACGCCGCGGCGGGAGGCGGCATCGGTATCGATGTTGTCCACGCCCACTCCGGCGCGTCCCACCGCTTTCAGCTGGGTGGCTGCCTCGAGGACACGGGCTGTGATCTGGGTCTGACTCCGCACCACAATCCCGGTGTATTGGGAAACGATGGAGACCAGTTCGTCCTCCGAGAGGCCGAGTTTGACATCGACTTGGAGCGCCGGGTCCGAGCGCAAATCCTCGATGCCCTTTTCCGAGATCGGGTCCGCGACGAGAATTTTGTAGGTGGTATCCATCAGGGCGCTAAGAGTCTCCCGAATGGCCGAAGGCGCAACCGAATTTCCTCAGGTCCCGGTTCCAGGTTGACGAGCGCCCGACACGGCTGGTAAGTCAGACGCGGTCCCGTTCACACGTCCAAACATCCCGCACCATGCTTTTCGGTCGCAAAAAGAAGGAAGATTCCGTTGGAGCGATCCCCGGCCCGGAGGAAAAGCCGGAGACTCCGGCCCCGGTTTTCGCGGAGCCCGTGGCTCCGGTTTTGGCGGAGCCCGTGGCTCCGGTTTTGGCGGAGCCCGTGGCTCCGGTTTTCGCGGAGCCCGTGGCTCCGGTTCCCCCGGTCTTTCCGGTCCCGGCGGGCCCGCCCGGTGTCACGGTCACGCCGGACTATGCCGATGCCCGGGTGATCGCGGCCAACCACATCATCGTCAACGCTGGGCAGGAAAAACTGGTGCTGGACATCGCCCGGGAACTGAGTGGCGGGACGGAAAAGCGGATGCCCGTGGATACCCGTGTGGTCATGACGGTGGCGACCGCGCGGCGCCTTGAAGCGGCCCTTGCCCAGGCATTGGCCAAGGTGGGGTGAGGTTTCGCGGGGTCTTCTGCGGCGTGGTCTCAGGTCGCGAGCCGGGCCAGTTCCCGCAAACGGGCTTCCCCCGAGGGGACGTAGACGCAGGCCATCCCCGCGGCCGCAGCGGCCTCGATCCCGGAACGCCCGTCCTCGTAAACCAAACATTGTTCCGGGGCGACCCCCAATTTTTCCGCCGCCAGGAGAAACATGTCCGGTGCCGGCTTGCCTTGTTTGACGAACTCGGGGGTCACGATCACGGGAAAGAAGTCCCGCAGGCCGACGGCGGTGAGGGAGGGTTCCACGATGCAGAGTTCGCTCCCCGAGGCCACGGCCATCGGTTGGCCCGAGGCGGCAAGCTTGCGGACCACTGCTTCCACCGCCGTGATGGAGCGGAGTTCGTGGAAATGATCCTGAAACCAGATCTGCTTGCTCCGGACCACGCCTTGGGGGTCAAGGTCGCAACCGTGCAGTTCGTTCAGGTGGCGGGTGACATCCGCTTCGGCGATGCCGGCGGAGGCGTAAAAGTAGGCTTCGGTGAAGGTGAAAGGCGCCCTGTGTTCGGTAAGGGCGGCCACCCAGGCCCGATAGTGCAGCGGCATGGAATCCACCACTGTGCCATCGCAATCAAAGATATGCGCCGCGAATTCGCCCTTGGGAATGTTCAGTTCCATCACGCCGCACCCACGTCCGGCCCCCTTGATTCGTCAAGCGGGGAGGAGAGTGTGCGCATTCGGCGCCGGATCCTGCTTGATCCCGGGGAGAGCATCTGGCACTTCCTTTCGCACCATGCGGCTCGCCGAACAGACTTGGACCGAAATCGCCGCCCTTGACCGGGACACGCCCGTGGTGTTTCCGGTGGCTGCGCTCGAGCAGCACGGGCCTCACGCCCCGCTCTTCACCGATTCCCTGCTCATGGGAGAGATCGCGCGCCGGGCCGAGGAACGATTGGGCCCGGCCGCCTTGTTCGCGCCGCTGCAGTGGCTCGGCAACTCGCATCATCATCTCGATTTTCCGGGGACGCTCTCGGCGGAACCGCGGCTTTACATTGACCTGCTTTCGGGGTTGCTGGAGAATTTCATCGGTCACGGCTTCCGGCGGTTGTTGCTTCTCAACGGGCACGGGGGGAACGACGTGCCGGGTAAACAGGCGGTCTTCGAGGTGCGGCAGCGGCACCGGCAGCGTAAGGATCTTCTCCTGCTCTTCGGCACCTACTGGCACCTGACGGACCGGGCCTCCGGCTGCCATCCGGATTTGCGGGAGCCGGAGCTGGGTCACGCTTGCGAGTGGGAGACCTCGATGGTGCTCCGGCTCAATCCCTCATGGGTCAAAGGCTTTGAGAAGGTGCCGGATCAGGAACGGGGCCGGCCGTTCGAGCCTGCTTCCCGGGGATGGACCATGCCGGACCGCAGTGTCCAAGGTCATGTGGGCGAACCGCGGCACGCCACGCCGGAGAAGGGAGAGGCCCTGTTCCAAGTCTTCAGCGGGGGAGTGGAGGAAATGATCCGGCGCATGATCGCGTGGGATGGGCAAAGCTGGAACGGTTGATCGACCATGGAACCTCACGGCAAGCCTCTTTCCAGTCCACACCGGGCTGCGACCTGGCGGTGGAGCATCACCGGGCTGCTCCTCCTGGCCACGATGATCAATTACATGGACCGGGTGACCCTGGCCAACGCCTCGGAGCGGGTGACGCGGGAGTTCGGGTTGGACAACGAGCAATACGGGCACCTCGAACTCGCCTTCGGTTGGGCGTTTGCCCTGGGGTCGTTGGTCTTCGGGTTTTTGGCGGACCGCTTGCGGGTCCACCTCCTCTATCCGGCGATTCTGGCCGGCTGGTCGGCCATGGGGGTGGCCACCGGTTGGGCTGATGGATTCGGCGGTCTTCTGATTTGCCGCACGTTGCTCGGATTTTTCGAGGCCGGTCACTGGCCGTGCGCGGTCAAGACGACCTTCGCGTTGTTGGACGATAAGGAGCGCACCTTGGGGAACAGCATCCTGCAAAGCGGCGCGTCGATCGGCGCCATCCTGACGCCGCAGGTGATGAAGCTGCTGATGACGGATCAGGTCGGTTCCTGGCGCGGTGCCTTCATCGTGGTCGGTGCGGTGGGATTCGTTTGGGTCGTGCTCTGGTTCCTCATGTTGCGTCCCGGGGATTTGCCGGTGGAGCCGAAGCGGAGCGACGGCGGTTTGAGAGAGTTGGGAGAAATCCTCGTGAGCGGTCGTTTCTGGGCGGTTGCGCTGCTCATCATGGGCGCGCAGACCGTCTGGCATATCTACCGGGTCTGGCTCATGAAATTCCTGCAGACGGGGCGTGGCTATGGCGAGAGGGCGGCGCTGGATTTCAACTCCGTCTATTATATGGCCACGGATGTGGGTTGCTTTGTCGCCGGCGGAATCTCGTTATGGATGATCCGCGGCTTGGGATGTTCGCCGCAGGGCGCGCGCCGCATGGTTTACGCGGGTGCCTGTTGCCTGACATCGGCCAGTCTCTTCATCCCGATGCTCGGCAAGGGGCCGTTGTTGCTCGGCGTGATCCTGATCATCGGAATGGGGGCGCTCGCCTTGTTTCCCTGTTATTACAGCTTCGTGCAGGAACTTTCCGCACACCATGTGGGCAGGTTGACGGGAATTCTGAGCATGTGGGTCTGGGCGGTGACCTCGCCCATGCATTCTTTTTTCGGGCGCATGGCCGATGCCGTGGCCGACCCGGCGCAACGCTATGACCAGGGATTGGTCATCGCCGGACTGGCTCCATGGATCGGCGTTCTGGCCTTGCATTTGCTCTGGCGCAACGAGAAACCATCACGCGATGCTCACTGAATCGACACGAAGCAAGGATTTTCCCGCGCTGGCGGGCCGGACCTATCTCAACACCGCTGCTGAAAGCGTTCCTCCGTTGTGTGTCGGCGAGGCGATCCAGTCCTATTGGCAGGACAAGTTGTCGGGAATGGATGGAAGGCAGGGGCATTTCGCCGCGGTGGAAGCCTGCCGCGAGGTCAGTGCAAGGATGGTCGGGTTGAGCCCGGATGAGGTTTCCTTCTGTTCCTGTAGTTCCGAGGCTTACAATCTGTTCGCTTCAGCCTTGGATTTGGGGAAGGGGGACGAGGTGGTGGTGTCGGATCTTGATTTCCCGGCCGGGGCCACCCCTTGGTTGCGCAGTCCCGGGGCCCGGGCTCCCGATGTCAGGGTTTGGCCGTCCGTCGATGGAGTTCTCGACATCGCGGACCTCATACCCCTTCTCGGGGAAAACACCCGCTTGGTGCAAATTTCCCTGATCAGTTTCTACAACGGGCATCGCATCGACTGGAAACCTTTTCAGGAGCTGGTGCGTCGTTTGGCCCCGGCGGCCCTCATTTCGGTGGATGTGACCCAGGCTTTGGGCAGGGTGGTGCTGGATTGTGAGGGAGCGGATCTCCTGATCTCCAGCACCCACAAGTGGACGCTCGGGATCCATGGAGGTTGCGTCATCGGCATTCCCCGGCGCAACGCGCAACGACTCACGACCCATGCCGGAGGATGGTACCACTTGAACAATGCGTTCGATGCCGATCGTTTTGAACGGGCCGAGTCCAAAACGGGGGCGGCCAGTTTCTCGGTTGGCATGCCCAACTTCGTTTCCCTCTACGCGCTCGATGCCGCGCTGCGCTATCTGGAGTCCATCGGGATCGAGGCCATCTCCGCCCATGCGGATCCCCTCGTCGCCCGGGTGCACGAGGGCTTGCGGGAACTCGGAATCCACCCCCTTTGTCCGCCGCAACCTCATCTTCCCGGCGGCATTGTGGCGTTCCGGCACCGGGATTCCGCAGCGCTCCACGCCGCCTTGGTCCAGGCCGGGATCCACGTGATGCATCATGCCGGACGCATCCGCATCGCGGTGCACGGCTACAACACTTCCGGGGACATCGACCATCTGCTGGCCACCCTGCGGGCCGGGTTGCGGACCGTGCGTCCGGACTGACGGCGGGACTCGCGGAGAATTCATGGCCCCCGTTTGCCCGGGCCCGCCGTAAATGAGGTATTCCCCGCGATGAGTTCACCCCTGAAAATTCCACGTTCGGCACCGGTCATGTTCTTGCCGGGGTGCAACTTTTTCCCGTTCACCCCGCTGCCCTTGCACATCTTCGAGCCCCGCTACCGCGCGATGCTCGCCCTGGCTCTGGAAGGGGACCGGATGTTTTGCATCGGGACTCGCGTGGACGGTCCGGGAAACCGGAGCGGTCTGCCGGTGGACGAGGGAGCCGGAGTGTGGGTGCACGGGACCATCGGGCTGGTGCGGGCCTGCGTGACGGCGGAGGACGGCACCTCCAACCTGATTCTGGAAGGATTGAGCAGGGTGCTCTTCACCGGGTGGCTGCGAGAGGAGCCGTTTCGGATCGCGACCTTGCAGCCGGTGCAAACCTACCTCGAGAAGGAGGCTGCGGTGATCTCCGGCATGAGGCGGATTCTGGCCCTGGCCGGAGCGCTGGTGGATCGCGGGATGCGCTGTCCGCCCCAGTTGGATTTGAAACTGGATAGCGGGCTGCCGGCGGAATTGGTCGGAGACGTGGTGGCCAACTACTTCCTCACCGACGTCGAGCAGCGGCACGAGTTGTTGGCGATGGAGTGTTTGGACGAGCGGCTCGAGTTCCTCGCCGAGTGCCTCAAGGAACAGTTGGGCGCTTTGGGGCCCCCTGCCTGACCTCCCTCCGCGGCGACGCCCCCTTGTGCTCCGCGGGCGAGTGTGCGAGGTTGATTTGGCTATGCTCACCTCCTCCCAGATTCCGGTGTCATTGGAAGCGCTCCGTTTCCGCAAACTGTCGTCGGAGTCCGCTTGGATTCTGGCGATGGCGTGTCGACTGGCCGGCGAGCCTGCCGGAGCCACCAGTGAAGCCCTGTCAGCCTGGGGCTTTGAGTCCGGCGAGTTTTTCGTGAACGGTCAGGCACGGGGTTTTCTGGCAGCCCGGGGAGACGTCATTCTGCTGGCTTTCGCCTTGGATGACGACCAGATCCGCGGCAGGGAATCGTTGACGGTCGAGCGACCTCAGGGCGAAGTCAGCGCCCCCGCTTACCACGCTTTCGCGGAGGTGGAGGAAATCATCCGGTCCGCCCTGCGGATTCTCGAGGCCAAAGACAAGGTCCTTTGGGTGGCCGGCCATGGGCCGGGTGGTGCCGTGGCCATCATTGCCGCCGCGGAGTTGGAGGGGGAGTTTCCCATTGCGGTCTTGCAGACCTACAATCCGTCCTGCGCGGGGAAGTTCCCCTTTGCGGACTGGTTCGATGCGAAATTTCTCGGACGAAGCTACCGGTTCGAGGCGGCCGGGGATCGGATCTTTTCCGTGCCACCCGGCTTCAAGCAGGTTCAGCAACTGGTGCGGATCGATCTCGGAGAGGCTGGCGAGGAAGAGCAGGACGCCCCCGTGCTTCCCCCGCAGCCTCTGGATCTCTACATCGCGAAACTTCGGGAGCAGGTGGAGACGGAGCGGCTGAAACGACGGCCGCCGACCACCATGCCGGACTGACCGTCTTCTTAGGAAACAAGCGCTTTGATGACCCGGCCTTCCACATCGATCAGCCGGAAATAGCGTCCGCCGAAGAGGTAGGTGAGGTCTTCGGGCACGATCCCGAGCTGGTGCTGCACGGTGGCCCAGAGATCGTAGACGCTGAGGCGGTCTTCGACGGCGTGGTAGCCGAAATCGTCAGTGGCGCCGTAGCTGAAGCCGGGCTTGAAGCCGCCGCCGGCGACCCAGAGGCTGAAGCCGTAGGGATTGTGGTCGCGACCATCGCTGCCCTGCGCGAACGGGGTGCGGCCAAACTCGCCGCTGAAGATGACGATGGTGCTTTCGAGAAGACCGCGCGCTTTGAGGTCACGGAGCAGCGCGGCGATGGGTTGATCCACTTGCGCGGCCATGTCGGCGTGGCCTTCCTTCAGGTTATTGTGCTGGTCCCAAGGATTGATGGGCGGTGCGATCTTCTTCGTTCCTTGCAGACAGGACAGCTCGATGAAACGCACGCCGCGCTCGACGAGCCGACGCGCGGTCAGGCACTGCCGGGCATACGCAGCTAGTTCGGGATTTGCGGAATCGATGCCGTAGAGTTTCTTCGTCGCCTCGGACTCGCCCTTGAGTTCACAGGCTTCGGGCACGGAGGATTGCATGCGGAAAGCGGTCTCGTAATTCGTGATGGCGGCTTCGACCGCGCTCACCCGACCGGTCTGCGCGCTGAAGCGTTGATCGAGCGCGCGCATGGCCGCGATCTCCCGCAACTGCGCGTCGCTGGACTCGGATGCCTTGAGGTTCGGCAGTGCGGGATCGCGATCCACGGTGAGGAAGGAGGCCTGATGCTGCGCGGGCAGAAATCCGCTGCTGTAGATACCGGACCCGCCGATCGGATCGGTGGCGGCGCCGCTGCGCAGCACGACATAGGCGGGCAGGTCCGTGCTCTCACTGCCGAGGCCATAGGACATCCACGCACCGGCGCTGGGATGACCTTGAAACGAGAAGCCGGAGTGAAAGTGAAAGTTCCCCTGCGCGTGCTCGCTGGCCTTGCTGGTCATGCTGCGGATGACGCACAGATCGTCCGCCATCGCGGCCATGTGGGGGAACAAATCACTCACCGGCAATCCGCTATCGCCATGCTGCCTGAACTCCCAGGGCGAGGGCATGATAGTGCCGACGTTGTTGAACATCGTCGCCTTCACCGGCATCGGCATCGGTTGGCCCGCGAGCTTGTGCAGCAGCGGCTTCGGATCAAACGAATCCACCTGCGAAACACCGCCGGACATGTAGCAGAGGATGACACTCTTCGCCTTCGGCGGGAAATGCGGCTTCAGCGCGGCAGCCCCCGCGAGGTGACTGAGCCCGAGCCAGCCGAAGCCGAGCGATGAAGTTTGGAGGAATTGGCGGCGATGCATCGGGTTTGGGTCAGGGCTGTTGTCTCGTGGGGCAGATGACGATCTCACGGATGCAGACGCGCTGGGGGGCCTGGCAGGCGTAGAGGATGGCCTCTGCGATGTCTTCAGGGAGGAGCGCACCGCCGATGGATTCCGCGTAGGCCAGCCAGCCGGTTTTGGCGGCATCATCCGTGGAGTGGCTGACGAGTTCGGTGGCGACCATGCCGGGAGCCAGGGTGATGAGGCGCACGTTTTTTTGAGAGACTTCCTCGCGGATTGTTTCCGTGATGGCGTGGACACCAAACTTGGTGCCGCAATAGACGGAATGTGCGTCGAAGGTCTTGCGCCCGGCTATGCTGCCGATGTTGACGATGGTGCCGCTCTCGCGTGCGACCATGGCGGGCAGCACGGCGTGGATGCCGTTCATCACGCCTTTGAGATTCACGTCAATCATGCGGTCCCACTCCTCGGGAGACTGCTTGGTGGGATCTCCGTTCAGCATGATGCCCGCGTTGTTGATGAGGATCTCCGCTGGTCCATACTCAGCCTCGGCCTCGGCGACCGCGGACTTGAGCGCATCGCGGTCCAGCACATCGACTTTTCGACAAATCGCGTTGGGCAGATTCATCGCTTGCATGTCACTCAAGCGACGCGCGAGGAGCAACAAGGGATAGCCCGAGGCTGCGAAAGCTCTGGCGGTGGCGGCTCCGATGCCGGAGCTGGCTCCGGTGATGATAACGAGAGGTTTGGTGGTGGGGATCACGGGCTGGCTGGCGATTGGGTTATGGCAGGAAAATGAACTCCTTGAGGTTGAAGACAAGGTGTGCCGTTTGCTGGAGAGCGATGAGTGTGCCGTCTCGATAACGAGAGTCGTGATAGGCACGCAGGGCGGTCAGTTCGTCCTCGCGCGGCTGCCGGGAAAAGGCGTGCACGATGAGATGGCGCAACTCGGCATCGACGGTGGAGCCTTTGGCGATGGCGGCTTCCGCGTGCCCGGCCCAGGTGCGCGCCTGATGTTGGATGAAGGGCGAGTTTAGCAGTGTGATGCTTTGGCCGGGGGTGGTGGTGACATCGCGCGTGCCACGGGTGGTGTTCGGCACGGGGACGTCGAAGGACGCGAACAGTTCGTTCTGCCCGTCGCGCTTGGTTTGCACATACAGGCCGCGCCTCGTGTCGGCTGGCGGCGGTGCCTTGAGCGAGGTGCTCGGGCCGTAGAGTTTCGGATCGAGATTGCCGGAAATGGCCAGCAGATGATCGCGGATGATCTCGGCATCCATGCGGCGGACAGGCGCGTGGGTGAGCAATCGGTTGGCGGGATCGGCGGCAGTGCTGGCCGCGGGCGCGGTGCTGCTGAGGCGGAAGGTGCGGGTCGTGAGCAGGTAGCGGATGGCATCCTTCAAATCGAAGCCGCTGCGGACGAGACGCGTGGCCAAATGATCCAGCAATTCGGGATGCGTGGGCTGCTCTCCGGTGCGGCCAAAATTGTCCGTCGTGGCGACGAGGCCGCGACCGAAGACGTGATGCCAGAGCCGATTCGCCAGGACGCGGGCGAAGAGCGGATTCTCAGCGCGTGTCAGTTCCTGAGCGAGTTGAAGCCGACCGCTCGCATTCCGCGGCGCATAGGGTTTCCCGCCGAGCGATGCAAGGAACGCGCGCGGCACGGGCTCGCCGGGTGTGAGGTGATTGCCGCGCGGATACAGCGGCTGATCGAAGCCCGGAGATTCCATGACGCCCGGCGCGGCACGACGCGCCGCGGCTGCGAAGGTATCCTCGATCTTCCGCAGGCTGCGCAGCGCTTCATTGGCCGCGACATCTAGCCCTTTCGCGCCTCCATGAATCAACCCCGCCGTGAGACAATCCGTGAGGAACAGCGCATCCTCATCCGTGAATGCCGGCGTCTGCCAACGCTGCAGGACTTCGCCCAGCGCCGTAGCGTAGCGCTTGGCGAGTTCATCCGCATGGTGCGGCGGAGATTCACTTCCAGCCAGAAGCGGCGCGATGGAGAATTGCTCGCTCTTCGCCGCGTCCTTCGGGCCTTTGAGGAGGCGGACCTCGGCGATGCTGAACCACGATCCTCGCGTGGCGGTGCCGCCCTTGGCTCCGTAGCCTTTGGTCGTGGGCTTTCGCGCAGCGGAGGGCGCGGCTTGCCGGGTCATCACATGAAAGTAACCGCGACGGCCTTTCCAAAAGTCCGTCCCGCGGCTGAACCATTCGCTGATGCCGGCCTCACCCACATCGAACTGCCTATACAGGGAGCCCAGGGAGCCTGAGATGGGATAATTCTCAGTGGCGATGCGTGCCAAGGCACCGCCTGCCCCTGCCCACCGCACCGCAAACGCTCCATCGGGCAGCGTCAGATCTCGCGAGGCAATGGCCGCCTGCTCGAAGGCGCTGCTCTCATGCGTGAGCAGCCCGGCCGGGAGGATGCTGAGCACCGCATCGCCATCGCTGACGCCGAGTCCCAACTCGCCCGCCGCGTGCGGTGTCACCCGTCCATCGGCGAGATACCAATCGGCGGGCAAGCCCGTGCGCAGGTCCCAGCGTTGGAGCGTGATCTTCGCGTTGTGCGCCGCCGCCTCGGCCCGGAGTTGCTTCAGGCGTTCGGCCTGTGCGCGCCACTGGTCTGCCAGGTCGGCCCGCTGGCGCCAAGCGTCCCAGGGGAAAAGAAGGTCGGTGATGCGCACCGGTTGTGGGACGGCGGCTTCGGCTTTGTTCTTCTCCGCCTTGGACGCAGCGTCTGATTCGGATCGTGCGCGGCTCCATGCATCCAGACGTTGCCGCACCTGCGATGGCGTCGCCTCGGCGAGCCACTGAATCTTCAAGGCGGAGGCCAGCTGCGTGCGCGCTTGCCGCAGCGCGGTGCGATGCGAGTCGAACGCCGCTGCCGTCATGATGGGCCGCTGGGCCGGACGCGAACTGGCGAAGATCCCAAACAGCGCGTGGTAATCCCGCTGGCTGATCGCATCGAATTTGTGGTCGTGGCAGCGCGCACACGAGACGGTGAGTCCAAGTGTGGCCTTGGTCACCACATCGATCTGGTTATCCGTGAATTTCACCAATTCATCCAGCGCATCCACCGGTAAGTAGCCGTGCTCGACGAAGCGATATTGCGCGAGACCGATGCGGGATTCATTCAGCGTGCCGCTGCCATCGAGGCGCGGCTCCGGCAGCAAATCACCGGCGAGATGCTCGCGGATGAGCTGGTCGTAGGGCACGTTCGAGTTCAGCGCGCGGATGAGATAGTCGCGATACTCGAAGGCATTCTCCACGGCGGGATCGCCCTGGCTGCCGTGGCCTTCCGAGTAGCGGAACCAGTCCATCCAATGCCGCGCCCAACGCTCGCCGAAATGCGGGCTTTGCAGCAGCTCGTCCACTCGCGCGGCGATGGCATTCTCCGCGCCGAGCTTCGACCACGCTTGCGAGAACGACGCCCCCTCCAGGTCCGTCGCGGGCAACCCTGTCAGCACGTAGTGCAGCCGCCGAAGCACCGTTGCCACATCCGCATCCTCCGCCGGGGCCAGATGATCCTTCATTTGTTTTTCGCGGAGGAATCGATCCACCGGATGCGCGGACCACGCGGCATCCGCGTCCGGCGCCGGGGTTTCGGCCACGGGTTGAAAACTCCACCAGCGCTCACGCCGCGCGGCGATGGCCTGCCAGCTCGTGTCCCCTTTCACCTGCTCGACGCCCGGCGGATGGTCCCGAGGATCGGGTGCTCCCATCGCGATCCACTTCTGGATATCGGCGATGGCGGAGTCATCCATCTTCGCGCCTGCCTTCGGCATCTTCAGATCGGGGGCCTCATGGCGGATGGATTTCAGCAGCAGGCTCTCATTGGGCTGGCCCGGCACGAGCGCCGGCCCCGAGTCGCCGCCCTCCTGCCAGCCCGCGCGCGTGTCGAGGAGCAGCCCGCCCTTCCTCTTGGTCGCGGTGGAGTGGCACTCATAGCATTCCTGCGCCAGCACGGGCCGGATGCGTTTCTCAAAGAACTCGATCTGCTCCGCGGACGGCTGCGCGTGCAGGAGCAGGGGAGTGATGCTGAAAATCAGGAGCAATCTTTTCATCATTCAGAGCCTCAGTTGTTGTTCAATCGAGGCAGCCGCCTGTTTGCAGCGTGTGCCGAGCTTGTCGAAAAGATCAGTCGGCAGGCGGTTGATCGGTGCCATCATCGTGATCGCTGCGATGGGGTTGCCATATTCATCGAGCACCGGCGCGGCGACGCAATGGATGCCTTCAATGCCCTCCGCGCGGTCCACGGTGAAGCCCTTCAGGCGGGACTCGGCAAGCTCTCGCTCCAGGTCCTTGCGGTTGCTCAGCGTGGTGGCCGTAAAGCTTTTCAAAGCCCTCCCGCGGAACCATTCCGCCCGGCGTTCCTCATTCCACCACGCGAGAATCGCCTTCCCCGGAGCACAGGAGTAGAGCGGGATGCGCATCCCCACCTGACCGCACACTTGCAGCGCATGACTGCCCTGCACCTGCTCCAGCACCAGGGCCTTACCGCCGGACTCGATGGTGAGTTGCGCCGTTTCACCCGTGTCATCCCGCAGGCTTCGCAACGCCTCGTGCGCACACAGCACGAGACTGCGATCTCCCACCTTCGGTCGCGAGAGATCGAGGAGGCGATTCGAAAGCGCATACAACTTGTTGTCTTCCCGCTGCGTCGCAAAGCCCATCTCCACGAGCGTTTTCAGGATGCGAAAGACGAGGTTCCCCGTGATCCCCGACTTCCGCGCCGCCTCCGCCGACGACAACCCCGCCGGATGCTTCGCCAGCAGATCGATCAATGCCAGTGTCTTCGCCGCCGTCGGCGAGGGCATGGTGTCGGGGTTGCGCGAGGGGGAGGGGGCTGTTTTGGGCATATTCGTATGTAAGCACGTCCTCGCTTATACGAATCTTACAGGCCATTTATTTGTTAGCGCACTCTTTTCCACCCGGGGCACGCCGCTCAGGCCGGGGACTTCTTGGCAGTCTGCCGAATGGAGCGAAGGCGCGGGAGAGCCGGATGCGGCAATCCGGAGTCTTCCTTTACGCGAGGATGTTCCTGATCACCCCGCCATGCACATCCGTGAGGCGGAAGTCGCGGCCGCTATAGCGACGGGATATAGTCAAATGTTGGGGATGAAGGTCTGGCAGCATCCCGGAAGATTGTCATGCGACGTTTTCCAACGGGTTAGGCATTCCCTCCTCGATCCCGTCGATGAAGCGAACTCCGGCGACCACCTTGGCGAGATGGGCGTGGCCGCGAAGGCGCCTCCATTTCTTCCCGGCCTCCACCGCGAGCTTGAAAACCATGGCCAGGGTGGCGGCCCGTGAGCCGTTCCCCTTGGTCTGGCGCTGGCGGTGGCGCACCGTCGCGAAGAGGCTTTCGATCGGGTTGGTGGATCGGATGTGGGCCCAGTGCTCGGCCGGGAAGTCGTAGAAGGCCAGCAGCGCGTCCCGGTCCTTCTCCAGGCATTCCCAGGCCTTCGGGTACTTGGCTCCATAGATCTTGCGGAAATCCTCGAACGCTTCCCCGGCCTGCTTGCGCCCCTGCGCGAGGTACATGTCGTGAATCTTCTTCTTGGCCCCCGGCTGGACGGATTTCGGCATCTTGTCGAGCACGTTGGCGGTCTTGTGCACCCAGCAACGCTGGGTCCGGGTGGAGGGAAATACCTCCGGCAGCGCCGCCCAGAAGCCGAGCGCCCCGTCCCCGATAGCCAATTCCGGGGCTTCGGCCAGGCCCCGTTGCCTCAGGTCGTGGAGCACCTCCATCCAGGAGAGCTTGGACTCGCGCACCCCGTCGTGGATCGCCACCAGTTCCTTGGTGCCGTCCGGCAGCGAGCCGACCAGGACCAGCAGGCATGGCCGCTCGTCGGTGAGCCGAACGTTGAAGTAAATCCCGTCGGCCCAGATGTAGACGTAACGCTTGCCGCTCAGATCCCGCTTGTTCCATGTCTCGAAATCCGCGTTCCAGCCTTCCCGGAGCCGACGTACGCTGGCGGCCGACAGCCGGGCCGCCCCTTCCCCGAGGATGGCGGCGAGGGCCTCCCCCATCTGCTCGTCGGAGATACCCTTGAGGTAGAGCGTGGGGATCAGGTTGTCGATCGAGGGCACACGGCGCAGATAGGGAGGCAGGATCTTGCTGGTGAACCTGAGCGCCTTGTTGCGGTCGCGCGCCCGGGGCACCTGGACCTCGACCGGCCCGAGCCCGGTCTGGATGGTCCTCGCCCGGGCGTGGCCGTTGCGCACGACGGCCTGGCGGCCCGCGCCGTCGCGGACCTCCCGGTGCTCCTCGATGAAGTCGGAGATCTCGCGATCCAGCGCGTCGATGAGCAGGCGGATGGCCCCCGCCCGGAGGACCTGTTCGAGCTGGGAGCGGCAAACTTCGGTTGCGGCCTTTTCGACGCTGAATGAGAGTATGTCAGGGTTGGCGGTGGTCACTGTGGTGGTCTGTTGTTGTTGTTTCGCCAGGGTGCCACCGCCGGCTCTCATCCACAACTTTCGACTATACCCCTGCTAGCCATGACGGGGACGTTACAGGACTGCATTGATGCGCTGTAGAATGCCAGCAAGTGGTCAGCAGACCGCAGATGCGAGATACCGAATTTCTTCGCGGACTTCTGCCGGGCAGGTTACTGTTTGACTAACCACAAATTCAAGAGTCTCTCGGTAAAGTTTGCGCAGGCGCTGAACGTTGACTTTAACGTAGTTGACATCCCGGCCCAGCCTAGCCCCCACCTCGGCGTATGACTCTTCCCCGGCATTCCACGAAAGAAAAGGCTTTAACTCCGTGAACAGCAGCTCCCGGTCTTTCGCCACATACTTTTCACGGACTTGTTCGAGCACATTACCCAGAACGGCGACGGCCCATTTTCGGTCGAACAATTCCGCCGGGGTTTCCAGATTGGCCGGTTCGTGGGTGTAGTGGTCCTCAGCCCATTCCGTATCGATCGGCACGAAGGTAATTCCACTGCCTCGCCGGACGGCTTGGCCGTGTCGCCAATGGTTGGAGAGATAAAACTTCAGATCTGTGAGCAGGAATGCCCGAAGTTTTCCCCTCTCTGGCGTGGCTTTAGCAAGGTAATCCCGGTCCAGCAGACTCGCGAAGTAGCCCTGGGTGAGGTCCTCGGCCTCTTCGGGTTGTTTGCCGGAGCGCCGGATGTAGGCGTAAATCGGATACCAGTAGATCTTGCAGAGTTCGTTGAGTGCGGCATGAGCCGCTTCCTCATCGCCCTTCTGGGCGCGGTGGACGAGGGTCCAACGAGAGTCTGGAAAAATGTCGCCGGTGTCTTCGGAAGAGATGGTCATGTGAGTAGAGCGTTGATCTGGTCGCGACGGACTGTGACCCGTCGCCACATGCACAGTAGTGAATTGGCTGCGAAAAGTTACGGAAAAATCTTGTCTTGCCGTAACCATTCAGGTCCCTGCGGTGCAGGGAACCAGTTCGACGGCAGCTTGATCGGGGGAATCAAAC
>JAGWVU010000066.1 GCA_018970725.1 Verrucomicrobiota bacterium | reverse complement strand
AACCGGCCCGGAAGTTGCCTGACATCCCCGTCGACAACCCGCTTCCGGTGGGTTATCTGTTAGGAAGCAATGTCCTCATCCCGTCGCTCCCAACCGAAGGCTGGCGCTTTGGAACCCGTGCCGGCGGTGTCGGAACCGCCGCCTCCGACGCTGGAGGAGAAGGCGTTGGCCACGGACCTGCGGCGGCGGCATTTGGAGGAGTTGCACCGCCGGTTCCGGGGCGCGGATCTGCCTGCGTTCGAGGCTTGGATGGAGACCGAGTTCGGGCCGGAGCGGGCGGAGACCGACCGGTTGCAGGACCGGTTGAACAAGTTGCGGCAGATCCTGCAGGATGCCGAGAAAGCCTGGTTGGACGGGGAGACGGAAACGTTCGAAGAGGCGCTGTCGGTGGAGTGGGCGATCGCCGACGCGAAGGCGGCGGCCAAGGCCAAAGCGAAGGAGAAGGGCGGCGACCATCCGTTTGACGAGGAGGCGGAGGAGGAGATGGAAGAACTCTTCGAGTCGTTCATGATGGACGTCCGGGGGATTGATGTCGATGACCTGGACCCGGAAGACTACGAGAAGGCGCGGGCGGATTTCGTGGAAGGGATGGGCCGTGCCGCCGCCGGGGACAAGGCGGGGTTCGAGAAGCTGATGGCGCGGGCCGGGGCGGACGAGAGCACCGACAACGTCCGCGCGGTGAAGGCGATTTACCGGCGGTTGGCCAAGAAATTGCACCCGGACCAGAGCGGGAGTTGGGACGAGACCGAGAAGCAACTTTGGGATGATGCCTCGGCGGCGTATGAATCGCTCAACCTCGAGGAGCTGAAGCGGATTGAACTCCAGCTCTGCCTGCACCGGGGCGAGGAGATTCCCGCGGCCCGGAAGGGCGAGTTGCGGGCGTGGCTGGACCGGTTGCTGAAGGCGATTTCGGCGTTGGAGAAAGACCTGCGGGAGATGCGCCGCCACCCGGCGTGGGGGTTCGCGAAGCGTCGCCAGACCAAGGCCTTCCGCGAGAAGATCCGGAAGGAGCTGGAAGTGGCGCTGCGGCTTGACCGGGAGCGGGTGGCCCGGTTGGAAGAGGAGATCGGGACCGCGGTGCAGCGGCGCTTCAGGCGGAAGCGGGCAGCGAGCCGCCGCAGGAAGCCGCGCTCGGGTCAGAGGGGGTGATATTCCTGGAGGGGCCGGACCTGAACGTCGTTGGCCTGCAGGGAACGGATGGCCTTGAGGGCGGCCTCGGCACCGCGGAGGGTGGTCATGATGGGGATCCGGTTCTGCATGGCGGCGGTGCGGATCTTGACCTCGTCTTCGCGGGGGTTTTTGCCGGAAGGGGTATTGATGACGAGGGCCATGTCCTTGTTCTTCATCAGATCGATGACATTGGGACGCTGGCCGCTGGCGAGTTTGGGCAGGATCTGCACCTCGATCCCGGCTTCCTTGATGACGGTGCCGGTGCCGCTGGTGGCGTAGATCCGGAAGCCGAGATCGGCGTAGCCCTTGGCGAGGCGGCCGACGTTGGCGCGGTCCGCTTCCTTGAGGCTGATGAAGACATTTCCCCCGGTGGGAAGGGTGCCGCCGGCCGCCATCTGGCTCTTGGCAAAGGCGAGGCCGAGGTCGGGATCGATCCCCATCACCTCGCCGGTGCTCTTCATTTCCGGGCCGAGGATGATATCGACGCCGGTGAATTTGGTGAAGGGAAAGACCGCTTCCTTCACGCTGAAATGGGAAGGCTGGACCTCTTGGGTGAAGCCGAGTTCCGCGAGCGTCTTGCCGGCCATGATCTTGGCGGCGAGCTTGGGCAAGGGCACGCCGATGGCCTTGCTGACGAAGGGAGCGGTGCGGGAAGCGCGGGGATTCACCTCGATGACGTAGAGGTCGTCCCCCTTGACGGCGAGTTGCATGTTCATCAACCCGCGGACGTTGAGGGCCTTGGCAAGCTTTTTGGCGGCATCGCGGATGCGGTCTTGCATCGCCGGCGCGAGGCTGAAGGGCGGGATCACGCAGGCGCTGTCCCCGGAGTGGATGCCGGCCTCCTCGATGTGCTCCATGATGGCGCCGATGACGGTCGTTTCGCCGTCGCTGATGCAATCGACATCGACCTCGGTGGCGTCCTCGAGGAAGCGGTCCACGAGCACGGGGCGGTCGGGCGTGGCCTCGACGGCGTGCTTCATGTAGTGGGTGAGCTCGGCGTCGCTGTAGACGATCTGCATGGCGCGGCCGCCGAGCACGAAGCTGGGGCGGACGAGGCTGGGGTAACCGATCTTGGCGGTGATGGCGAGGGCCTCCTCGAGCGAGGTGGCGGTGCCGCTGGGGGCCTGGTTCAGGCCGAGATCGTCGAGGAGCTTGGCGAAGAGCTTGCGGTCCTCGGCGAGTTCGATGCTCTTCGGGCTGGTGCCGATGATGCGGACGCCGTTTTCCTCGAGGCCTTTGGCGAGGTTGAGCGGGGTCTGGCCGCCGAACTGGACGATGACGCCGAGCACCTGGTCGTGACGGTTTTCGCGCTCGTAGATGTTGAGCACGTCCTCGAGGGTGAGCGGCTCGAAGTAGAGCTTGTCGGAGGTATCGTAGTCGGTGGAGACGGTCTCGGGGTTGGAATTGACCATGATGGTCTCGAAGCCAAGCTCGCGCAGGGCGAAGCTGGCGTGGACGCAACAGTAGTCGAACTCAATGCCCTGGCCGATGCGGTTCGGGCCGCCGCCGAGGATGATGACTTTCTTGCGGTCGTTGTCGCGCACCTCGTCCTCGATGCCGTAGGTGGAGTAGTAATAAGGCGTGTAGGCCTCGAACTCGGCGGCGCAGGTGTCCACGAGGCGGTAGGTGGGGGTGATGCCAAAATACCGTCTTGCATCACGCACAATGCTTTCAGGCACACCTGCAGCTACTGCGAGTTGGCGATCTGAGAAACCGAGTTTCTTTGCTCTGCGCAGTTGATCGCATGCGCTTTGCATTTCCTCACTTGCAGGAAGCCGATGACGTTCAGCGTCCGGATTGAATTTGTCGCCAGCTTTGACAATTGATGCGGCAACTGAAGCAAACTGATTCAAGGGCAGTTTGGCCTGCTCCTTCACAATCTCCTCAATTTGCCTCAAGAACCAGCGGTCGATCTTCGTCAACTCAAACACGCGCTCCACGCTCCATCCCTTGGCGAAAGCGACGCCGAGGAAGAAAATGCGCTCGGCATTCGGGACGCTGAGTTTCGTCGTGAGCGTTTCGTCATCGACTTCCCTGTCGGCACCATCGCCGATGAGGCCGAAGCGTTTGATCTCCAGGCTGCGGAGGGCCTTTTGCAGACTCTCCTTGAACGTCCGGCCGATGGCCATGGCCTCGCCGACGGACTTCATCTGCGTGGTGAGCGATTCGTCGGCCCCGGGGAATTTCTCGAAGGTGAAGCGCGGGATCTTGGTGACGACGTAGTCGATCGTCGGCTCGAAGGAGGCGGGCGTCTCGCGAGTGATGTCGTTCTTCAGCTCATCGAGGGTGTAACCGACCGCGAGCTTGGCGGCGATCTTGGCGATCGGGAAGCCGGTGGCCTTGGAAGCAAGGGCCGAACTGCGGCTGACGCGCGGATTCATCTCGATGACAATCATGCGGCCGGTCTCCGGGTGGACCGCGAACTGGATGTTCGACCCGCCCGTCTCCACGCCGATCTCGCGGATGCAGGCGAAGCTGGCGTCGCGCATGATCTGGTATTCGCGATCCGTCAAGGTCTGGGCCGGGGCCACGGTGATGGAATCCCCGGTGTGAACGCCCATGGGATCGAGGTTCTCGATCGAGCAGACGATCACGCAATTGTCGGCGCGGTCGCGCATCACCTCCATTTCGTATTCCTTCCAACCGAGGAGCGATTCCTCGATCAGCACCTCGCTCACCGGCGAGAGATCGAGCCCGCGGGCCACGATGGTTTCGAACTCCTCCTTATTGTAGGCAATGCCGCCGCCGGTGCCACCCAACGTGTAGGCCGGACGGATGATGAGGGGCATGGTGCCGATCTCCTCGGCGATGCCGCGGGCCTCCTCGATGGTGTGGGCGACGCCGGACTGGGGCAGGTCGAGCCCGATTTTGAGCATCGCGTTCTTGAAGAGGAGTCGGTCCTCGCCCTTTTCGATCGCTTCTGGATTGGCGCCGATCATGCGGACGCCGTGCTTTTCCAGGATGCCGGCCCGGTGCAAGGCCATGGCGGTGTTGAGGGCGGTCTGGCCGCCGAGGGTGGGGAGCAGGACATCCGGTTTTTCGCGGACGATGATTTTTTCGACGATCTCCGGGGTGATCGGTTCGACGTAGGTCCGGTGGGCGAACTCCGGGTCGGTCATGATGGTGGCCGGGTTGGAGTTGATCAGGACCACGCGATAGCCCTCCTCCTTGAGGGCCTTGCAGGCTTGGACCCCGGAGTAATCGAACTCGCAACCTTGGCCGATGACGATCGGACCGGAGCCGATCAGGAGGATGGTGCGAATCGATTCGTCTTTGGGCATCGGGGCAGGGCGGGAGAAAAATTTGAGACCATTGCCGTCGCCCGGAGCCATTGTAAAGCGTCCATCTGGGAGAATCCGCTTTCGCTCATTCATTTGGGAGACCGAAGAATCCAGACCTGTAAATTGCCAAGCTGCCTGAACGGGACTAGGATGCACCGGCTCCCGCGAACCAATCTGTCCATGACCTCCGTTTTCATCGCGATCGGTCGCGTCGTGACCGACCTCATCCGCTTCAGCGGTCAAACGGCCGTGCTCGGGCTGGAGGTGCTGGTTTCGCCGTTCGCCGGCCGGATGCGTTTCGGCCTGATGGGCCAGCAACTCGTCCGGGTCGGCTTCGGCTCCCAATTTGTCGTCGTGGTGACCGGCGCGGTGATCGGCAGCGTGTTCGCGGCACAATCGTATTACGTCTTCTCCAGCGTCGGTCTGGAAACGGCGGTGGGGTCGGTCGTCTCGATCGCCATGTGCCGCGAGTTGGGCCCGGTGCTGACCGCCCTCATGGTGACCGGACGGGTGGGCGCGGCGATGGCGGCGGAGATCGGCACCATGAAGGTGACTGAGCAGATCGACGCCTTGCGCTCGATGGGCGTGCATCCGATCGACTACCTCGTGTTCCCCCGATTCGTCGGGATGATGATCTCCATGCCCCTGCTGATCGCGGAGGCCATCGGCTTCGGCATCCTCGGCTCTTATCTGGTCACGGTGAAGGGCTTCGGGGTGGACGAGGCGGCCTACACCAAGAACCTGAAACTCTTCACGGATCTGGACGACGTCGGGATCGGGATGATCAAGGGTGTGGTCTTCGCGATCCTGATCGTGCTGATTTCCTGCATGAACGGGCTTTTGGTGCGCCACGGCGCGGTCGACGTGGGGCGCCGCACCACGCAGGCGGTGGTGACCTCTTCCCTGTCGGTGCTGATCTCGAATTTCTTCCTGAGCATCCTCCTCAACTATTTCTTCCCGATCTGAAACTCCGCGCTCCATGGCCGGCCATCCTCCAGACAAACCATCGCAACCGGCGGCGCGGGACCCGTGGGTTCTGGACGTCGAGGACGTGCACAAAACCTTCGGGACCCAGGAAGTGCTGCGCGGCCTTTCGCTCAAGGTGCGGCGCGGCGAAACCCTCGTGATCATCGGCCGGAGCGGCGGCGGCAAGAGCGTGCTCCTCAAGCACATCCTCGGTCTGGTGGCGGCGGACAGCGGCAGCATCCGGATCGACGGGGAAGAACTCTGCGGGCTGCCCGAGCGCAAGCTGAGCCGGATCCGGCGCAAGATCGGGATGTTGTTTCAGGAAGGCGCGCTCTTCGATTCCTTCAACGTGGCCGAGAACGTGGCGTTTCCGCTCTTTGAACAGGGCATGAAGAACCGGCAGGAAATCTTCGAACGGGTCCGGGATGCCTTGCACGACGTCGATCTCGAGGCTCACATGGCCAAGTTCCCCTCCAATCTCAGCGGCGGGATGCGCAAGCGGGTCGCGCTGGCCCGGGCCATCGTGAGCCGGCCGGACATCATTCTCTACGACGAGCCCCAGTCCGGACTCGACCCGGTCATCACGGACAGCATCAATCTCCTGATCCGGCGGCTCCAGGAGAAATACCGGGTCACCTCGCTGGTGGTGACGCACGACATGAAGAGCGCCTACCAGATCGGGGACCGGATCGCCTATTACCGGGACGGAACCATCTACTTTCTGGGGACTCCCGACGAGCTGAAAGCGAATCCGGACCCGATCATCCAAGACTTCATCCAAGGTCGTTCTCGACCTGAGCACGCTTCCGAGTAAATTCCCGTAGACCAACCCATGTCCGAGGCCACCGTCATTCGCAAGGAACGCACCGAATTGCTCGTCGGGCTTTTCGTCGTGGTCGGCTCCATCATCATGGGAGCCCTGATCTGGCAGTTCGGGAAATTCAGCGACCGATTGGAAAAGGATTACCCGGTCTTCCTCGTGCTCCGGGACGCTTCCGGAATCATCCCGGGAGGCAACGTGATGTTCTCCGGCGCCCGGATCGGGTATGTGAAGAGAACCGAACTCGACCAGGAAACCTTCCAAGGCAGCCGGGTCGAACTCCGCATTTTCGAAAACTACAAGCTGCCCGCCGGCTCGAAGTTCCGGGTGGCGACGAGCGGCCTGATGGGGGACAACTACATCAGCGTGACCCCGCCGGAGAAGATCACCGGGGAGGTCATCGGCCGCGAGGGTGTCGTATTGCGGGGCACGGAAAACGTCCTCGACCAACTCCCGGAACAGGGTAAACGGATCGCCGACAACGTGGAAGTCCTCCTCGCGGAACTCGATGTCGCCATCGAGGACGTCCGCAAGGTCATCATCAACTTCATCAGCATCTCGGAGAAGCTCGATCAACGGGTCATGAGCGAGGAAAACCTCGCCAGCTTCGACAAGGCCGTGACCAGCATTGGCGAGACGGCGACCAACCTGCAGAGCGCCTCGGACAAGCTCACGGGCCTGATCGACGACAGCCGCAAGACGGTGGCCACGGCGGCGCAACCCTTCGAGCGGGCGGACAAGGCCATCGCGGAACTCGAGCCCACCATGAAGGAGCTCCGGGCCACCATCGAGGAAATCCATCACGCCGCCGATCAGGTCACGAACGGGAAGGGTCCGGTCCCGGCCCTGCTCACGAGCAGCGAGATGCGCAACAACCTCGAAAGCCTCGTCTCCAACCTCGAGCAGCACGGCATCCTCGGCTACAAACGCGGTCGCGAAAAGGCGGAGACCAAGGAGAAGGAGGAAGCCAAGGCCAGAAGCGAACCGGCGACCGGGGAACGGGATGGACTGCGCGGCTTGTTCCGCAAAAAGGAAGCCGGGTCGGAACCCAAACCAGCCCAACCGGAAGTAGGGCGCAAGTCCGGAGGAATCTTCAAGAGGGATTGAGCGACGCCAAAACGCACGATCCTCCGTGAATCCGCCATTTTCACTTGCTCCTTCCCGGAACCTGTGACACACTCCCCGCCCCGGTCTTCCAAGGGGAGGTGATCATGGCATACGCAATTATCAAGGTCGGCGGCAAGCAGTTTCGCGTCAGCGAGGGTGATTTGGTCGATGTCGAAAAGCTCGACGCTCAAAAGGGTGACACCGTCACGTTTGAGAACGTGCTGCTCATCTCCAAGGACGGCGCCACCACCGTGGGCGCTCCCGAAGTCAAAGGCGCCTCCGTGACCGCCGAAGTCATCGAACAGCGCCGCCTTCCCAAGGTGACCGCTTTCAAATTCAAACGGCGCAAAGGTTTCCACAAGACCAAGGGCCACCGCCAGCCCGTCACCCGCGTCTCCATCAAGGGGATCTGATCCCTTCCCCCCCACTCTCCACGTTATCCGTCCTCCAGGTCATGGCTCACAAAAAAGGTCAAGGTAGTGTCAAGAACGGTCGCGACTCCCGCAGCAAGCGCCTCGGAGTCAAGCGCTTCGGCGGTGAAAGCGTCCTCGCCGGATCTATTATTATCCGCCAGTGCGGCACCAAGTGGCACCCCGGCAAAAACGTCGGCTGCGGTCGCGATTACACCCTCTTCGCCCTCGTCGACGGCAATGTCCGCTTCGATCAGAACGGCCGTCGCGTGAATATCGACCCGATCGCCGCTGGCGCGAACTGATCCCCGCCGGACCGGGGCTCCGCCCTTTTCATTCCCGGAATTTTGAAGAACCGGCAGGACTCTCCTGACCGGTTTTTTCACGCCCCAGATGTTCCACATCGTCCTCGTCGAACCCGAAATCCCTCCCAATACCGGGAACATCGCCAGACTCTGCCTGGCCACCGGCTCCGTGCTGCACTTGGTGGAGCCTCTCGGATTCTCCATCGACGACCGCTCCCTGAAACGCGCCGGGCTCGATTATTGGGCCGAGGTGGAGGTGCGGGTGTGGCCCTCCCTGACCGCGCTCTTCGAGGCCATCGGCAGCCTCCCGCGCCGCTTTTTCCTCACGACCAAAGCAAGTGTTCCTTACTGGGACCAAAGATTTCAGCCAGGGGACTATCTGTTCTTCGGCAGGGAAACCCGGGGGCTCCCCGAAAGTCTGCTGCACGCGCATCCCGACCAATGCCTCACCATTCCCATGGAGCGGGAATCGACGCGCAGTCTCAATCTGGCGACCGCAGTGGGGATTGTCCTCTATGAGGGAGTGAGGCAGAACCGGGTGAATGGTGCCTGAGCGAGGCCCGTCCTAAAGTGTTGGTTCCACGGCTCGGCGCGAGCGTTTCAAGGCTTACGCTAGGTTCTGGGAACCGCAAAGATCCTAGAAACTTTAAATAATTAACACAAATTAAATATTTTAGTTGCAGTAGTGGCTCGCGCTTCTATAATTGCCATGCGTATTGCGCCCCACTAAACAAACCAACAATAGCATAAACGAGATGAGCATGGTAGCACCACGAGCCAACTACGGGATCACCCGTATTGACCAACCCGAAAAGAAAAACCATGGGTATTATGTCCGGATCACTCACCGCGGCACGACCCATCAGAAGTACTTCCCGGACAAGTCCAGCGGAGGCAAGGCCAAGGCGTTGAAACTCGCCAAGGGATATCGTGACGAACTCCTCGCGCAGATGCCGAAGGCCAAGCAAGAGATGGCCGCCCGGAAAAAGCGCAAGGCTCTTCAGTCCGGCGTGACTGGCGTCACCCACGTGGTGAGCAAGGTGGGTGAGAACAAGGAATATCAATACTGGCAGGCCGCCTGGGCCGACGAACAAGGCAAGCGTCGCACCGCCAAGTTCTCCATCGGTCGCTACGGCAAGGAGAAGGCTCTCGAGATGGCCATCAAGGCCCGCAAGAAGGCCACCCGCGGCAGCGCCAAGAGCAAGAAGGTCGCGGTCGCCGGTTGATCCGGTCCAGACCACCGCGCGGCCCGGTCCAACGGACCCCGCGCACCCCAGTGAATGCATCATGAAACCGACATCTGCCCACGGGTGGATGTCGGTTTCTTTTTTGCTTTTGGCACGGGACATGCTTCTGTGGCGGAAACCCGATGCTTTTCCAAGACTACGAGAAGGGAGATTTCTTCGATGAGATGTTCGCCTCCGAAGGCGGCGACGTTTATCCTCACTACAAACCGCTCTACCAGCGCTTCCAGAGCTTGGAGAGGGAACAGTTTCAGGAGCGCCAGCGGCGGATCGACGACACCTTTCTGAAAAACGGGATCACCTTCACGGTCTACGGTGACAAGGACGGGACCGAGCGGATCTTTCCCTTCGACCTCATCCCCCGGGTGATTCCGGACCAGGAATGGCGCGTGGTCCACGACGGGTTGACCCAGCGCATCATCGCCCTCAATCTCTTCCTGCACGATATCTACCATGAGCAACGCATCCTCAAGGACGGCGTTGTCCCGAGGGAGATCGTGGAGACCGCGGCGCATTACCGCCCGGAAATGCAGAACGTCAACGTGCCGCGGGATATTTACATCCACGTCTGCGGCACCGATCTGATCCGGGATCGGGACGGTAAATATCTGGTTCTGGAAGACAACGGCCGCTGTCCGTCCGGAGTTTCCTATCTATTGGAAAACCGGGAAGCGATGAAACGGGCATTCCCCCGTCTCTACAGCGGGATGAACGTGCGTCCGGTGGATGCCTACCCGGAGCTGTTGCTGAAAACGATCCAGCATCTTTCCCCGCGCCAGTCACAAACCCCGGTCTGTGTCCTCCTGACTCCGGGCGTTTACAACAGCGCCTACTTCGAACACACCTTCCTCGCCCGCCAGATGGGGATCCAGATCGTCGAGGGACGCGATTTGGTGGCCATCGATGGTTATGTCTACATGCGGACCATCCGCGGGCTGGTGCAAGTCGATGTCATTTACCGCCGGATCGACGATGACTTCATCGATCCCAAAGTCTTCCGATCAGATTCCGTCCTTGGCGTTCCGGGCCTGATCGACGCCTATCTGCGGGGGAACGTGGCGCTGGCCAACGCAGTGGGGACCGGGGTGGCGGATGACAAGGTGACCTACTGTTATGTGCCTGAGATCATCCGGTATTATCTGGATCAGGATCCGATCCTCGACAACGTGCCCACCTATCTTGGGTGGCGCCCGGACGACCAGAAGTACATGTTGGAAAACCTCAAGGATCTGGTGATCAAGGCAGCCAACGAATCTGGCGGTTACGGCATGTTGATGGGCCCGTCCTCCACCGCGGAGGAGCGCTCCATCTTCGCGGACAAAATCAAGGCGAATCCGCGCAACTTCATCGGACAACCGGTGATTTCCCTGTCCCGCCACCCCACCGTCTGCGGGGATACGATCGAGGGGCGTCACGTCGATCTCCGCCCGTTCGTGCTCTATGGCGAGGACGTCCGCATCATCCCGGGTGGCCTGACCCGGGTGGCCCTGCGCAAGGGTTCCCTGGTGGTCAACTCCTCCCAGGGCGGCGGCAGCAAGGATACCTGGGTTCTTTACCAATAACACGCTTCCATGCTTTCCCGCGTTGCCGAAAGCCTTTTCTGGCTAAGTCGTTATATTGAACGGGCCGAGAATCTCGCCCGTCTCGTCGATGTCAATCGTGAGCACTTGCTCGATTCCCATCGGCAGGGACAGTCCAACCCCGCGGATGCCTGGCGGCCCGTCCTCCAGGCCACCTGCGCGGACGAGGCCTATGATGCCTTGGTCGAGGATTCCGGAACTCCACCCGACGCCGGCCGGTTCATCACCTTGGAAGACCGCTATCCGGATTCCATCCGCCAGTGCATCGCCAACGCCAGGGAAAACGCCCGGATGGTGCGGGACCAGATTTCCGAGGAGATGTGGCTGGAATTGAACGCGGTTCATCTCCTCCTCCAAAGCTCGGAGGCGGAGGAACTCTGGGCCTCGGACGCCCCAGAACTTTACAACCGGATCATCGACTTCTCCTTGCTCTTCCAAGGCCTCACAGATGCCACGATCGTCCACGACGAGGGCTGGCAGTTCATGCAGATCGGCAAATTCCTCGAGCGGGCGGACAAGACCAGCCGGATTCTGGATATCCTCACCTTCTGGCACGAACCCGACCGCTATCATTGTTCCACGGTGCTCTCCAGCTGTTCCGCTTTCTCCGCCTTCCGCGCCGAGTTCCGTGGTGAGGCGACCCTGCAGAACGTGGCTGCCTTCCTGCTCTCCTCCCAAGCGTTCCCCCGTTCCGTGCGTTCCTGTCTGCGCCAAGTGGACCATGCACTGCACGCGGTTTCGGGCGTGCCGGCCGGCACCTTTTCCAACGAGGCGGAGCGCCTTACCGGCAGCCTTCTGGCCCGGATCAATTTCTCGGGAGTTGATGAAGTCTTCAGCCGCGGACTGCACGCCTACATCGATGAACTGCAAAAACACCTGAACGAGATCGGACAACGCCTCTATGAGACGTATGTTCTTCTCCCCTCCTCCCTGCGCGACGTCGCCCGCTCGAACGGGAGCCAGCACATGTGGCAATACAATCAACAGCAGTAGGTCCCACCCGCCTTCCGCCTCCCCCGAACCCCGCACGGGCATGCGCCTCCGCGTACACCACCGCACCGAATATCGTTATTTTTCTCCGGTTTGGGACAGCCAGAACGAGCTGCACCTGAAACCCTTGCAAACCCGTTGGCAAACCTGTGAGAGCGCCATCATCTCCGTCCTGCCCGCGGTCCGCCTGACCAGTTACGAAGATCTGCATCAGAACACGGTGCATCACTTCGAAGTCCCGGAGAAACATGACCGGCTTGTGATCGACAGCCGATGCACCGTGACCACCGCCTCCAAGGTTGACTTCGAGGCGCTGCCCTACGGATTCCCGCACTCCGGCCTGCGGGCTCTCAAAGGAGATGAAGAATGTTTCCCCTTCCTCCAGGAAAGCCGGTATGTGGAGATCAATCCGGAACACTGGCGCCTCGCCCTCGATATCCAGGACTTTTCCACCGATGTGTTCCAGACCGCCTACGCCATCATGGAATACATCTTCAAGAATTTCGAATACCGCTATGGCTCGACTACCGTCAGCACCCATGCCAGTGAAGTCATCTCACGGCGTTGCGGCGTCTGCCAGGATTTCGCCCACGCCATGGTCACACTCTGCCGTTGCCTCGGCATCCCCTGCCGTTATGTGAGCGGTTATTTCTTCGACGCGACCCGACACCATACCCTGCGCGGGTCTGAAGCTTCCCATGCCTGGACGGAAGTCTTTATCCCCGGCCACGGATGGATCGGACTCGATCCCACCAACAACAAGGTCATCGACGAGACTTACATCGCCATCGCGATCGGTCGCGATTACCGTGATGTCACGCCCGTGTCCGGCAGCTATTTCGGCAGCGGCTCGAGCATGCTCGAGGTCAAGGTCACGGTCGAACGTCTTGATTTCCCGGCCCCGAAGGCCACGACCTCCCCGCCGGCCGCCAAGGCGGTTCCCGGAGAGGTTGCGGCGCTCAAAGTTTAGCGACGAGCCGCACCGCCTCCTCCACCGGAGCGAGGTCGATGTCTTCCTCCTCGAAGTGCAACTCCGCCACGATGGGGCAGCCGAGAAACTGCTCCAAGACCACCCGGTTGCTGATCGAAGCGGCGTCGCGCTCCGGCCGGACATGGTTCAGAACCAGGCCCGCCACCTTCAAATCAAAAGCCTCCACCTGGCGGACGGTGAGAATCGTGTGGTTCAGCGCCCCGAGCTTATTGTCCACCACGACCAACACCGGATACCCGAGCAGGGCCGCGAAATCGGACATCGCCTGATCCGCCGTGACCGGCACTTCCCAGCCTCCCGCGCCCTCGACGATGAGATGGTCGTTCACCTTGGCCAGCGCTTTGGCCTGCTCCGCGAGCTGGACCACATCAACGCCGCCGCCCTCGATCATCGACGCCGCAAACGGGGCCGCCCGGGACTTGAACCAGACCGGGTTGACATCGTCCACCGTGATATCCTTGCGCCCGGACGCTTTGAGGAGTTGCGTCGCGTCCTCCCGGGTGCCGCAGGCGATCGGTTTGAAGGGCATGACCCGGTCCCCCCGGCGCGCCAGCGCGCGGACAAGGAGGGTGGTCACGTAGGTTTTGCCGACATCGGTGTCGGTCCCGGTGATAAAAAGATTCATAAACCGATCTGTTCTTGAATGGCGGCCATGATGGCGTCGCCTTGCGTGTGGAGAAATGTTTCGTCCGGTCCCTCCAGAAGGAGACGGATTTTCGGCTCCGTTCCCGAGTAACGGAGCAAGACCCGGCCGCTCCCGCTCAAGGCGGCTTCCGTTTCGGCCAGCAACTGGTTCGCCCGGAGCAATTCGGTCATCGGAGGCTTGGAAGCGACGACGAGGTCACGCCGGATTTGGGGATATTTGCGGAGGCAACGGCGCAATTCCCCGAGCGGTTTGCCCTCGGCCACCATCATCTCGAGGATCTGCACCGCCGCAATGATTCCGTCCCCGGTCGTAGTGTGGTCGTGAAAAATGAGATGCCCGCTTTGCTCTCCCCCCAGATTGAGACCCCGACGGCGCATGGTATCGATCACCTGACGGTCCCCCACCCCGCACCGCACCACCTCGCCGCCCAATTCCCGCAAGGTCTCGTTGAGCCCGTAATTCGACATCACCGTGGCCACGAGCGAGTTTTTCGCCAACCGCTGGCGCTTGGCGAGGAACGTCGCGGCGATCGCCAAAATCTCGTCCCCGTCCAGCCAGGACCCGGTCTCGTCACAGAGGATCACCCGGTCGGCATCGCCGTCATGGGCCACCCCGGCAGCGGCCCCGCTCTCCCGGACCATCCGGGAAATCGCCTCCGGATGGGTGGCTCCGCAATCCGCGTTGATGTTGCGGCCGGTCGGGAGATTGTAGTCCACCACAAGGTCCGCCCCCAGATGGGTCAGGATGTGGGGACTGGTCCGCACCGAGGCCCCGTGCGCGCAGTCGAGGGCGATTTTGATTCCCTTGAGGAACGGAGCATCGGTCCCCGGGGTGGCCAGGACCCGCTCGACGTAAAGATCCTCCGCTCCTTCCCACGGGTCGATCCGTCCCAGCTTCCCCGCCTTGGCCCGCACCACCTCCGCGCCGCTTTGGAAAGCCTTTTCGATGGCCTGTTCCGTATCGGCACCGAGCTTATACCCGTCACTCCCGAAAAACTTGATCCCGTTGTCCTCGTAAGGGTTGTGGGAGGCGGAGATCACCACGCCAAAGGCGGCTCCGAGCCGGGTCGTCAAATAAGCGACCGCCGGCGTGGGGATCACCCCGGCCAGTCTCACGTCCACGCCCGCCGAGGCCAGTCCGGCCGCCACCGCCGCCTCGAGCATGGTGCCGCTAAGGCGCGTGTCCCGGCCCATGACGCAAACGGGCCAATCCGCCCGCTCCTCCCGCAGGCGGCCCAGTTCCGCGGCCGCCACCATGCCGAGCCGGACCGCCGACTCCGGGGTCAAAGGCTCGACATTCGCAACTCCCCGGATGCCATCGGTACCGAAGAGAGAGGGGGAGGAACTCATCCCTGCAACCTACCCATATTTCCCGGCGGCAAAGTGAAAATCCGCAAGAAATGCCGGGATCAGGCGGGGGCGGTGAAACGGTCCGCCGCGGGATCGTCTCCCGCCGTCATCCAGGCGGCCCCGTTGGAGGCCAGATGGACAAGGATGTGGTGCACGTTCTCCGGGTCCGCGCCGAGGGAAGCGGCGAGCGCTTCGGCGGAGAACGGTTCGCCGGGATGGGCCCGCAAATGGCGGCGCACGCGTTCCATCAGGAGGAGGAAGGTGCCGGCCGCCTTCTTGCCAGCCTCGACTCCGGGTTGATGGTAGGCGTTGATGTTCACGAGAAAGGCGTATAGCGTCACCGCCCGCTCGAATAGGGCGATCAAGGCACCGAGGTTGAAGGCATCGACCACCGGCACCGAAATCGTGATCGATTGCCGGCCGTTCTCCGCCAGGGCCGCCCGGGTCCCCCGGAGAAAGCCCTGCAGGTAGTCCCCGGAAGTGGCGCCATTGGCTTCATCGACCACCAGGGAGGCGCCCTCACGATCCTGCCGGACCTCGAGAAACACCGCGAAGAAGTTGTTCACGCCATCGCGCAATTGCTGGACGTAAGCATGCTGGTCGGTGGATCCCTTGTTCCCGTAAACCGCCAGACCCTGGCAAACCCGCTTCTGGTTTCCCAGTTCGAACTCCTTGCCGAGGGACTCCATGACAAGCTGCTGGAGATACTTGCTGAAAAGAACCAGCCGGTCCTTGTAGGGCAGCACGACCATGTCCTTTTCCCCCCGCCCGTTCCCGGCGAAGTGCCACATCAAGGCCAGCAGCATGGCCGGATTCCGCACCGTTTCCGGGGACCGGGTGCGACGATCCATCGCCCGCGCCCCGGCCAGGAAGGCATCCACGTCCACGCCCTGCAAGGCCGCCGGGACCAACCCGACAACGCTCATCACGCTGGTGCGGCCGCCCACCCAATCCGCCATGGGGAACCGGGCGATCCAGCCTTCCGCCACGGCCACCTTGTCCAACTGGCTGCCCGGCCCGGTAATGGCCACGGCATGGGCCGCGAATTCCAAGCCCGCCGCCTCGTAAGCCGCGCGCACCTCGAGCATGCCGTTGCGCGTCTCCGGAGTGCCCCCGGATTTGGAAGTCACCACCACAAGCGTCTCGGCCAGCCCCTGGAGCCCGATCCGCCGCAGCACCCGGTCGATCCCGTCCGGATCCGTGTTGTCAAGAAACCAGGTCTGCAGGGCCGGGAACGAGGCCAGCGCATCCCCGACAAGCTGGGGGCCCAAAGCGGAACCGCCGATCCCGACGCACAACAACTTGCGGAACTGTTCCGCGTGCGGCGGCCGCACCTCACCGCGGTGAACCCGGGACGCGAAAGCCTTGGCGGCTTCCAACCCCTCGATGATCTCCTCGCGCAGCTCCGGCGTCGGCGCCATGTCCGGATCGCGCAGCCAGTAGTGTCCCACCATGCGATCCTCGTCCTCGTTGACCTTCTCCCCGGCCTCGAGCCGACCCAATTCCCTGAAAGCCCGCTGGCATGGGGCCTCCATCTCCCGCAACCATCCGCTCGCGACCCCCATCCGGCTGAAGTCCAACCAAAGGTCCAATTGTCCTTCGCGGGAGCGGATCAGCTGTTCGCGGTATCGATTCCAAAGCGATTCTTTCTCCATCATGACAGGTTCATGGCAACCTCGGCCTTGAGCGCCGGGTTCGCACGAAAAACTTTGGGCCACCCCGATTTTCGATGGACACCCGCCTCCCGCGCGGGGAGTTTGAAAGTTGATGAAATCCTTCCTCGCAATCCTCGGTCTGGCGATGTTCACGTTTCTTCCCGATCTTTCCGCGGCGGACGCCCCCGGCCGGTTCCGGCACGTGGTTCTCTTCAAGTTCAAAGAGGGCACAACCCCGGAACAAATCGCCAAGGTCGAGTCGGAGTTCCGCAAGCTGCCGGGGCGGATCGATGCCATCATCGACTTCGAATGGGGCACCTCGCAAACCGTCGAAGTGGAACTGGCGCAAGGTTATACCCACTGTTTTCTGGTCACTTTCCGGGACAAGGCCGGCCTCGAGGCCTATTTGCCGCACCCGGCGCACCTTGAGTTCGTCGATCTCGTGAAACCGTTGCTCGATCAGGTCCACGTCTTTGATTACACCTCCTCCGGCCAGCCATGAACGGGGACAACTACCATGATGACATGGCCCGGATCATGGCGACCTCGCCGAGCGTGGTCGGGATCCTCTGGGTGGCCGCCATCATGCTCGTTGCCATCCTCTCCGCCGCCGGCGCCCTGGTCTCCTTCCTCTTCACCATGACCTTCTTCCGCATCCCGGAGGCCCATCGCAAAATGGGCTTGGGTCAGGTCTGGCTCATCTGCGTGCCCTTCTTCGGCATCTGGTGGCTCCACGTCACCATCCGGAAACTGGCCGCGTCCTTCGACTCCTTTTTCCAAGGGGCCCGGGCCACTGACGACGCCGGGCACCGTTTGCATGACATTGAGTGCCCGGGCGGCGATTACGGCCTCAAGGCCGGCCTGATTCTCTTCGTGGCCACGATCCTCGCCCACCTCTGCGGGTTTCTCTTCTTCACCAAATTGCCGATGGTCATCCTGACCGGTCTCTCCGTGGCAGCGGCCGTGTTGAGCGTCGTCGCGGCGGTCTATTTCATCACCGTTTTCCGCATCCGCCGCCTCATCCCGGACCCGGAATTGGAAGCCCTTCCGGAGAGCTACATCTGATCCCGGGCGGGCCCGCTTCGCGGCCAGCATTGACCCGTTGACTTTCCCCGCCCCCCTGCTCCCCTTCTCCTTCCCGCGCCCTTCCATGTCCCGCATCCCCAAACTCGGCGTCAACATCGACCACGTGGCCACCCTGCGGCAGGCGCGTTACGCTCCGGACCCGCGCGCCCACAACGCCGAACCGCTCCTGTTGCGCGCCGCCCGGGAGTGCGAAGCCGCCGGAGCGGATTCGATCACCGTCCATCTCCGCGAGGACCGCCGCCACATCCAGGACCGCGATGTCGAGGAATTGCGCGGGGAACTGCGCATCCCGCTGAATCTGGAAATGGGAAACACCCCGGCCATCCTCGGAATCGCCCTCCGCCTCAAACCGGACTATGTCTGTCTGGTGCCTGAAAACCGCCGCGAGGTCACGACCGAGGGCGGGCTCGATGCCGTTGCCCACGCCGCCGAACTGGCCCCGACCATCCGGCGGCTCCGGGAGAACGGGACCTTGGTCAGCCTCTTCATCGATCCTCTCCCGGAACAGGTGGAAGCCGCCGCGCGTCTCGGGGCCGACATGATCGAGCTGCACACCGGCGCGTTCGCCATCGGTTCCCCGGAGGGCTGTGAAAACGAACTACGGCGCCTCGTCGCAGCGGCCGAAGCAGCCCACGCGACCGGTCTGAAGGTGAATGCGGGCCACGGCATCAACCTGACCAACCTCCCGCGGCTCCGCACCGTCCCCCATCTCCACGAGCTCAATGTGGGGCACCATCTGGTCTCGGAAGCCGTCTTCATCGGCTTGCGCGCTTCCGTCGCCGCCATGCTCGCCGCCCTCCGGGTCTCCCCATGAACATCCACGGAATCGGAGTCGATGTCGTCGAGAACGCGCGCATCCGGCAATCCATCGACCGGCTGGGGGATGCCTTCCTCAACCGGGTCTTCACCCCCAGGGAACGGTCCTATTGCGATGCGATGAAGTCCCCGGCCACCCACTACGCCGCCCGCTTCGCCGCCAAGGAAGCCATCGCCAAAGCCTTCGGCACCGGCATCGGTAAGGACCTGCACTGGAAGGATATGGAAATCCTGCGGCGGGAGAGCGGGGAACCCTATGTCGTCCTCGGCGGCAACGGCAAGGCTTTCGCCGACCGGGTGCGGATTGTCCGCATTCTCATCAGCCTGACCCACACCGATCACTACGCCGCGGCCAACGCCGTGGCCTGCAGCGATGAACATGACCTCTGACGACCTCCCCAACCCCTCCCTCGAGTTACCGGAGTCGGTGGACGCAGTGCTGCGGCGTCCCGCCAAATCCCGGCGCCGACGCCGCCTTGTGAGCGGGTTGCGCTGGGCCATGCGGCTCCTCTTGACCGGGGTCTTCCTTTCCGCGGGGGTGCTCAAGGTCATGGACCCGATCGGCTTTGCCGAAGATATCCGGAACTATCAACTGGTTTCCGACCCGATCCCCGCGGCCTTGGCCCTGAGCCTGCCCTGGCTCGAAATTCTGGCCGCGTTGGGCGTCTTGACGGGACGTTTGTTTCGCGGCAGCCTCGTCATCCTGGCCGGGATGAACGTCGTCTTTCTGGCCGCCATCGGCAGTGCCTGGGCCCGCGGGCTCGATATCCAATGCGGCTGTTTCGGTGCGGCCGGAGGCGGGGCCACCAACTATCCGTTGCATCTTTTGGAGAATTTCGTCCTCCTCGGACTGGCCGTCCTACTGCTGCTCTATCGGTGGCGTCAGGACCGGCGCCCCTCCGCCACGGCCACCGAACCCTAAGCCAACCCGTTGTGCGGATGGGGTTCTTGGGTGTCGCTGGACGAGGCTGGGAGCCATCGGTTGCGGTGCCGGTTCGCGGCTCGTCCGGTTCCCGGCTTCTGTGTTGGAGGGCGTGTGCTGGTCAGGTTTTGTCTTTGTGGGTAG